>DASXSB010000014.1:0-68739 GCA_036506275.1 Candidatus Methylomirabilota bacterium
GAGACCGATGGGGACGACGGCCACGAGCTGCTCCGTCAGTCGCCACGGCCCGGACGGCCGCGCGAGCAGCCAGAGCGCGAGGGCGATGAAGACGAAGCTCAGGCCGGTGTTGGGCGCGATGCGGTTCCCGCCCAGCTTCGCGCGCAGCAACAGCTGATCGAGACCGAGATTGTGACCGCCGACGTAGCCGGCGACCGTGACGAGGCCGAGCGCCAGGATCAGGATCGCGCACGTGCGCACGATATGTTGAAGCGGAGAGCGCGTGCTCGGGAACATCGAAGGTGGGGTGAGTCCAGGTGCGGAGTGGATTCGTCGCGCACGGTGGTGGATCCACAGCGCGCCGGCGGCGACGAGGAAAGCGAGCGCGGTCACCGGGTTCACCGCGACATGGCCCGGCACGCCTCGTTTCAGGAGATCGATGTCGAGCGCCCAGCCGACGAGGGCCAGGACGGCGATGACGGCAACGAGGAGGCCGCAGCGCCGGCTCAGCGCCTCGAGCCGCAGAACGCGACGACTGACGGCGGTGCTCGCTGCGCGTACCCCGCGAACGGACCGGTAACGCCTCACGCCTGGCCCTCGCTCCGACGGCGCAGAAGCCACGCGTGGACGCGGGCGCGGACGTGCGCGGGTCGGAACGGCTTCGTCAGATAGTCGGTCACTCCGGCCGCGAAGCCCGCGGCCGTGTTCTCGGGCCCGGACTGCGCCGTGATCAGCACCAGCGGCACGTCGCGCAGAGCGGGATCGCTCTCGCGACGAAGCGTGCGGGTGACTTCGATCCCATCCGCGCCCGGCATCTGCCAGTCGAGCAGGATGAGCGCCGGGTGCTCGCGGCGGGCGACGTCGAGGGCCCGCTTGCCATCGCTCGCCGTGATGACGCGAAAACCGTCCTGCTCCAGCGTGAGGGTCAGCAGCCGCACGATCGTGGGATCGTCGTCGGCAACCAGGATGGTGTGCGACCCCGTCGGAAGCGCCGGCCGGGGCGGGCTGGCCGCCGCCGGCGAGCGGGCGTCGCGTCGGTGCAGTCGGAGCTCGAGTCCCTCCGCCGCCGCGAACACGTCGAGCGAGCTGCCGGCGGAGTCGACGCGCCGACGACAGTTGTCGACGAGGCGATCGACGGCGCCGTCGTCGCGCAGCGGATCGTGGTGATACAGCGCGAGGCGCCGGGCGCCGGCGGCGATGGCGTAGTCGACCGCCCACTCGGCCGGCGTATGGCCCCAACCGGTCTTTTCCGGATACTCGTCCACGGTGTACTGCGCGTCGTGGACGACGAGATCGGCGCCGGCAAGAAACTCGACGTGACGCTGGTCCTCACCGTGCATCGCCGGTCCCGCATCGCCCCGCGCGGCCGGATTCGGCGCGTGTGGCTCGTGGTCTGCCGCGTACACGACGACGGTGCCGCCCGCCTCCAGACGATAGCCGAGGGCGAGCGCCGGATGATTGAGATACTGCGCGACCACGCGGACGTCGCCGATCGCGAAGGCGCCTTCGGCGAGATCGTGATATCGGATCGTGGCCCCGAGCTGACCGAGCGTGACGGGGAAATACGTGTACTCCATCTGCCCGGCCAGGGTTCGTTCGAGCTGCTGTCCGAGGCCTCCGGGAGCATAGATGTCCCACGCGTTGCCGGAGGTGAAGAGCGGCGCGAAGAACGGGAAGCCCTGGATGTGATCCCAGTGGGTGTGGGTGATCAGGAGATGCCCGTCGCAGCGTGCGCCGGACGCCATGAGGGCGACGCCGAGGCCGTGCGCGCCCGTCCCGCAGTCGAGGACGATCAGCGTGCCGTCCGCGCTTCGCACCTCGACGCAAGACGTGTTGCCGCCATAGCGCAGCGTGCTCGGTCCCGGTTTCGCCAGGGACCCCCGCGTACCCCAGAAGCGGATATCCACGCTGTACCCCTCTTGCGCGAGGGCGGCGTCGACCGGCTCGCGACGGAGGCCCGAATCGTAGTACGGCGGGTGGGGAGGGTCAAACGCGGATTCGCCGCGTTTGCGGCACTGTCTAGGTCCTGTCACCGGGAGGTTTACACTGCGTGCGAGCACCTCGTGGACACTCTCGACCGGACTTACCACTTCATCCTCTCCTGGTGGGCGGAGCGTGGCGACGCTCCGCATTTCACGGATGTCGCCGGCGCCCTCGCCGTCACCCCCGAGGAGGGGCGACAGCGGCTGCATGAGGTCATCGCCACCGGTCTCCCCAACTTGCTGTTCCCGGGCACGGATCTCATCGCGTCGTTCGCGCCGTTCCACGGGCTGCCGACGCCGTACCGCGTGTCTGTCGACGGCCGATCCGGGTGGTATGCGCAGTGCGGGTTCGAGGCGGTGGCCATCTCCTTCGTCTTCCCCCGTCGGACGACGATCGTCGATGGCTCGTGCCTGGATTGCGGCGATCCGCTTCGGATCACCATGCGGGACGGCGTCATCGAGTTGGAGGAACCGCGTGGCGTCGTCGGCTACGTGGATGTTCCGTTCCGTGAGTGGCGCAGCAATCTGCCGTTTGCCTGAGCGCGGATGAATCTCTTCCGGTCGGAAGAGCACGCGCGCCGCTGGTCCGGCTTCAACGCGGAGCACGCGGCGGGACTTCTGACGTTGGCGCAGCTCGCCGGCATCATGAGCACGGCGCTCATGCGGGAGCGATTGAACGGCCACTACGTGTCTTCCGCCGCCGGCTATCGCCGCGAGTTCCTCGATCGGGTGCGGGAGGTGACGGGCGCCGATCCATTCTGGAATCCCGCGGCGCGCTGAACGTCCTTCGCGCCGACGCGGCGTGACGCCGGCGCGGCCGCGCGCGTTGCCGCTTCCGATGTAGGCACTACGTCGTACCTGCTGCCCTCGCAGAGGCGTCCCGCGTTACCATCGTCCCCATTCCCGATGACGGGAACGTGTCCCGCGTCATCGGGTGCTGGAGGTTTCGCTATGGCCGGATCGCCGCCAGATCCGCCGCGGTCCTGGGCTCGCCGGCTCCGGAGCACCGTCACGAGGGGGCCGTTCCTCCTCGCCGTCGCGGGGGTGGTCGTGCTCGTCGTCGCGTACGCGCTGGTCGGCTTCTTCCTGGTGCCGCGGCTGATCAGGACGCACGGGCCGCGGTTCGCCGAACAGCAGCTCCAGCGGCGGGCGGAGATCGGTGAGGTACGGTGGAATCCGTTCCTGTTCAAGCTCGAGATCAAGCACTTCCGGCTGCAGGAGCGCGACGGGCGGCCGCTCCTCGCCTTCGATCGCCTCTTCGTCGATTTCGAAGTGACGAGCCTCTTCCGCCGCGCGTGGACCTTCGCCGAGATCCAGCTCGACGCGCCCCGCGTCGACGCCGTCCTCGGTGCCGATGGTCGATTGAACGTGGCCGATCTGCTGGAGTCCTTTCCCAAGCGGAAGGGACCGCCGACGTCGGACCCCCCGCGGATGCTCGTGCAGCACACCGTGGTCCGCGACGGCATCGTGACCTTCACCGATCATTCGCGCCGCGCGTCCCAGACGGTGACGATGGAGCCGATCAACGTCGAGCTGCACGACGTCACGACGGTGCGCGAGCGCCGTGGCCCCTACACGATCACGGCCAGGGTGGCGGGCGCCGCCCTGGGCTGGGAGGGCGAGGTGTCGCTCGTCCCCGTGGCATCGCGCGGGCGCTTCGACGTTCGGGGCTTTCCGCTGGCGACGGCGTGGCGCTTCGTCCAGGAGCAAATCGCGCTGGCGGAGCCGGGCGGCCGGGTCGACGCGAGCGTGCGGTACCGGTTCGGCTACCAGGATGGCGCGACGTCACTGAACGTGGAGAACCTCGAGGCGTCGATGACCGGAGTCGTCCTCGCGCATCGGGACGACAAGGCGGCGCTGGCGACCCTGGAACGAATCCGGGTGACGGGGGCATCGGGCGATCTCATCTCGCGCGAGCTGACGGTGCCGGAGATCTCGGTGAGCGGGGGCCGGGTCGCGGCCACGATGGCGCCGGACGGTACGGTGAACTGGCAAACGATCGTGATCCCACCGCCGCCGTCCACCGCGCCCGCGCCGACTGCCGCGCCCCCGCCGTTGGTCGGAGCGGCCGCGCCCGGGGCGGGCCCGCCGTCGGCCGTCGTGCCCGCGTCTCGCGAATCACGCCCGTGGCGGGTCGCGGTGGGAAGCGTGCGCGTCGCGGACGTCGCCCTTTCCGTCGTCGATCGAAGTCGCGTCAAACCGGTCGCCGTCGACGTGGCCGGCCTGAAACTCGGGTTCTCCGCGCGGCTCGAGGCGGGAGGGCCGGAGCTGGCGGGCATGGTGGAGGGCATCGGTCTCACGCTCGAGCGCGTGGCGATGCGCGAGGCCGCCGCGCCCGCGCCCGTGGCCACGCTCGATCAGATCGCGGTGAGCGGTGGCCGCGTCGATCTCGGCGCTCGTCACGTCGCGCTGGAGCGACTCGTCGCCACGGGCGGGGCGGCGACGGTGGTCCGTGATGCGGACGGCTCCGTCCCCCTTGTGACGATGCTGGAACCCGGCGAGAAGCAGAAGCACGCCCGCGACCAGTCGACGCGCCCGCAAGCGTCGCCGCCGCCGGCGGCCAGGCCGTGGACGGTGGCGCTGGCGCACGGCGAGCTCGCCAATCATCGCGCCGCCTTCAGCGATCGCACCGTCACTCCTCCCGTCCAGATCGACGTCGGCGAGATGAAGGCGAGCGTGCGCGACCTCCGCCTGGACGGAAAGAAGCCGTGGCCCTTCGAGACCAGCTTTCGCATCGCCCAGGGAGGGCGCTTCGCGGCGAAGGGGAACGTGGCGCCGGACGGACGTGCGATCGATGCAACCGTGACCCTGACGCAGTTCGCGATCGCGCCTGCGCAGCCGTATGTCGCCCAGCACGCCGCCGTCGTGCTCCGGTCCGGCGACGTGTCGACGACGGGACGATTCACGTACCGCGCCGGAGGCGACCGCCCCGCGATCACGTTCACCGGATCCACCGACGTGGATCGCCTGCTCGTGGTGGAGGCAACCAGCGCCGATCCCGTGGTGTCGTGGAAATCGCTGCACGCGGAGACGGTGCGCTTCGGCCTCACCCCCGACCGGCTGGAGATTGACGAGGTCCGGGTGGCGGAGCTCGACGGCGAGGTCATCATCTATCGAGACAAGACCATCAACGTCGCGCGGTTGATGAAGCCGCCGGAGGCGCCGTCGGCTTCGCCCGCCCCGAGCGCGCTGCCGCGCGCGGCCCCCGCCGAGCGCGAGACCCGTCCGATCTTTCCCGTGACCATCGGTCGTGTGCGGCTCGACGCGGGGTCCATGCACTTCGCCGATCTGAGCCTCGTTCTTCCGTTCGAGACCCGCATGCACTCGCTGAACGGGGTCGTGGCCGGTCTCGGGTCGGACACCAACAGCCGCGCCACCGTCAAGCTCGACGGCCAGGTGGACGAGTTCGGATCGGTCAAGGTGGAGGGCGCCCTCAGCGCGTTTCAGCCCAAGGAGTTCGCCGACATCGCGGTGACGTTCCGCAACGTCGCGATGTCCACGCTGTCGCCCTACAGCGCCACCTTCGCGGGGCGGCGCATCGCAACGGGAACGATGGACATCGATCTCCAGTACAAGCTCGACCACGGCGCGCTCGTGGGCGAGAACAGGGTCGTGCTCCGGGAGCTGCGGCTCGGCGAACGCGTGGAGAGCCCGGGCGCCATGCGGCTGCCGCTCGACCTCGCCATCGCGATCCTGAGCGACTCCGACGGACGCATCGACCTCGAGCTTCCGGTGCGTGGCAGCGTCGATCACCCCGAGTTCAGCTACGGTCACCTGATCTGGCAGGCGCTGACCACCGTGATCACCAAGGTGGTGACGTCGCCGTTCAAAGCGCTCGGCGCGCTCTTCGGCGGCGACTCTCAGACCGTGGAGGCGATCACGTTCGAGGCCGGGAGCGCCGTCGTGCCGCCGCCCGAGCGACAGAAGCTCAAGCGCGTCGCCGACGTGCTCGCCAAGCGCCCGCGGCTCACGCTCACGGTCCATGGGACGTATGAAGCGAAGATGGACAGCGAGGCTCTGCGGTCGTTCCAGGTCCGCCAGGATCTCGCCGAGCGGCTGGGCGTGAAGGTGAAGCCAGGCGAGGATCCCGGTCCGGTGGCGTTCGACGACGCCAAGACCCAGCGCGCGCTGGAGGCATTGCTGACCGAGCGCGCGGGTGACAAAGCGGTCGCCGAGATGTTGCAGGAGCACGAGAAGAGCACGGGAAAGAAACCTGAACGCGCCAACCGGTTGCGGGGGGTGGTGGGCCGCGCCAGCGGGGATCGCGCGCTCTACGAGGCGATGTTCAAGCGTCTGGTGGAGACGGCGCCGCTCGCGGAAGCGGAGCTGACGGACCTCGCCAAGCGCCGCGGTGAAGCGGCCGTGCGCGCGCTCCAGGACGGCGCCGCCGCGGCCGGGGAGCGCGCGCACGTGGGTGAGACCGAGATCGCGAAGAGCGCCGAGCGGAGCGGGGTTCCCACCCGTCTGGAGCTCGGCGCCGCTGGCTCCTGAGGTTCAGCTCAGCCGTCGAGCTCCGCGAGCAGCCGGCGCGCCGTCTGCAAGTCGGGCGTCTCCAATCCCTCCGTGAACCACTCGTACACGGGCGCCAGCGTCCGGCGGGCGGCCTCACGCTTGTTCTCTCGCTGCCACAGTCGCGCCAGGCTCGTGGCGGCGCGCAGCTCCAGCGACTTTTGGCTCCGGCCACGTGCGAGATCGACGGCAGTGATGAGGAGACGCTCGGCCTCCGCGGTGGTGTTATCGGCGCTCCGGAGCAGCAGCTCCGCCTCCAGTCGATAGACCTCGGGTCCGAACGATGCCTGTCGCGTCGTCTCGTCGATTTCGGCGAGCAAGCGTCGTCCCTCATCCGGATCACCCGCTTCCACGTAGAGCTCGGCGAGGACGCAAAGGACGAATACCCGACGCCACGACGCCGCCTCCACCTGCACATATCGGTGGAGACCGGCGAGCGCCTCGCGCCCCGGCCGCTCACCGCGGACGACGGGAAGCAGCACGCGCGCCGAATCCATCCAGGTTCCGAAGCCATGCTCGTGCCCGAGAGCGAACTGCCGCTCGATCGTGGGCCCGAGCGCGGTCCGGTCACCGCGCAGGTACTGCACGCAGCCGATGATCCAGAGCGCGATCATCGTCGTGAGCGGATGCTTCAGGTCGTCGACGAAGCGCAAGGCATCACGCGCCGTCGCGGACGCGCGATCGGGGTATCCGAGAAGCCACTGCGCGAGCGAGAGCTGGTAGCGGCAGCAGGCGCCGGCGTTGTGGTTGCCGTAGAGGAATGTCTGCGCGGCGTGACGCGCCGGATCGTAGAGCGCCATGCCGCGCTCCATGTGGGGCACCGCGACGAGCGGATTCCCACTCCCGAGCAGCGTCGCCCACACCGCGTGATGCGCCTCCAGGATACGTCCGGAGTCGCCGCCCGCCTCCGCGTCCTCCAGCAAGCGGGTCCCCGCCTCGAGGGCAGTCGCATACTCCCCGCGCGTGTACCTCACGTACCACGCGCCCCACAGCGCGGGGAATCGACGTGAGGTGTCCTCGAGGACGACGACGGTATCGAGAGCGGTCTGGTAGAGGGCATCGACCTCCGGCGACGAGGCGCCCTTGAGGGCGATGAGCGCCGGGCCCATCGCGATCCGGATATCGAGGCCCTGGGACACGGCGGCGGGTGACGGCGGCAACGTGGACAGCGCGCCGAGGGCAGACTCGAAGTGCTCCAGGGCTTCCCGGTTCGCGGAGCGGGCGAGCGCCTTCTTTCCCGCCTCGAAGAGGTAATGAACCGCCTTCGCCGTCACCCCGCCCCGCACGGCGTGGTGAGCGAGCAGCTCCACGCGCTCGGATACACGACCGTCGTCCAGCCGCTCGATGGCCTCGACGATGGCGGCGTGCAGCGCGCGCCGGCGGTCGTGGAGCACGCTGCCGTAGGCGACCTCGTGCGTGAGCGCGTGCTTGAACGTGTACTCGAGATCCGGAAAGAGACGCATCTCGTAGAGGAACTCGGCCGTCTGTAGCTCGGTGAGCGCTTCCCGCACGTCGCTCCCGCTCATGTCCACGATGGCCTCCAGCACCGCCACCGGGACGTCCTTGCCGATCACAGCCGCCGCCTGCAGCAGTCGCTTGCGCTCCGACGGCAGGCGGTCGATGCGGGCGGCTAGAATGGCCTGGACGGTGCCCGGGATCTCGATGGCCGTGACCGGATTCAGGAGGCGATAGGCGCCGGGGTCGCCCACGAGCGCGCGCGTCTCCACGAGCGCGCGCACGCTCTCTTCGAGGAAGAGCGGATTGCCCTCGGTGCGCTCGATGAGAAGCCGCGCGAGTGGGCGCACGCTGGCGTCGGTGCCGAGCAGCGTGGCGAGCAGCTCGTCGGCGCTCGTGGGGGGCAGGGGATCGATGCGAAGCTGCTGGTAGTACGTCTTGCCGCCCCAGCCGTGACGGTACTCCGGGCGATAGTTCACGGCGAGGAGCACGGCGGTGGTCGGCAATCCGTCCACGAGGCGATCCAGGACTTCTTGGGTCTCCGCATCGATCCAGTGCAGGTCCTCGAAGACGAGCAGCACCGGTTGCACCTGGCTCTCGCGCAATAGCACGCGCTTCACGCTCTCGATGGCGCGGCGCCGTCGCTGGGCCGCGTCGAGGTGCAGATAGGCGTCGTTCGGCTCGAGGGCGTCGAACAGCCACGTGAGGGCGGGCACGGCATCCTCGAGGGCGCGGTCGAGCGTCAAGAGGCCGCCCGTGATCTTCGCGCGCACGGTGCGGGCGTCGTCGCGCTCGTCGATGCGCAGATAGCGGCGCAGCAGATCGACGACGGGCAGGAATGGCGTCGCCTTGCCGTACGAAACCGAGCTCGCCTCGAGGACGAGCCAGCCGCTCGTCCGGTGCGAGTGGATGAACTCGTAGAACAAACGCGATTTCCCCACCCCGGGCTCGCCGACCACGGCCACGATCTGCCCGCGTCCGCGCGCGGCGTGCTCGGCCGCCTGTCGGATGCGGTCGATCTCCGCGTCGCGACCGACGAAGGGCGAGAACCCCCGCGCGCGCGCCGCCTCCAGCCGCGTGCGCGCGGCCGCCGTCCCCGTCAGCTCGAAGACGGGCACCGGTTCCGGAAGGCCCTTGACCGCGATCGGGCCGAGCGGCTTCACGCGGACGAAACCTTCCGCGAGGGCCAGCGTGTCCGGCGTGATGAGAACCGTGCCGGGGTCCGCGAGCTGCTCCATGCGCGCCGCCAGGTGCGTCGTCTGACCGACGGCGGTGTAGTCCATGTGGAGGTCGTTGCCGATGGCGCGCACGACGACCTCGCCGGAATTGAGACCGACCCGGATGCGTAACGTGACGCCGTGGTCGCGACGGACTCCTTCCGCGTACCGCTTCACCGATTCCTGCATCCGCAACGCCGCATAGCACGCGCGCACGGCGTGGTCTTCGTGAGCGAGCGGAGCTCCGAACAGGGCCATGATGCCGTCGCCCATGACCTGGTTCACGGTGCCGTCGAAGCGATGGACGGCCTCCATCATCTGCTCGAGCACGGGATCGAGGAGCTTCCGCGCGGTTTCGGGGTCGCGGTCGGCGACGACCTCCATCGAGCCTCTGAGGTCCGCGAAGAGAACGGTGACCTGCTTGCGCTCACCCTCGATGGCGGCCTTCGACGTGAGGATGCGCTCGGCCAGGTACTTGGGCGTGTAGGAGTCGGGGGCCCCGAAGCGCGATACCGCGGGCGGCGTCTCGGGCCGGCCGGCGGGATGCGCACACTCGGGGCAGAACTTCGCGGTGGCCGACAGCGGATGGCCGCAGTGCGCGCACACGCGCGCGAGGGGGGCCGCGCATTCCTCGCAGAACTTCGCGCCGGCCTCGTTCGCGTGCTGGCAGCGGGCACACTTCATGGCGACGCGTCGGAAGTTAGCCGGAGAGGACGGAGCGGGTCAAGCGCCGGCGAGCGCCGGGTCAGGCGCGCGCGTTGACCACGCCCTCGATCACGGCCCGTGGTGCGGCACCGATGACGCGGTCCACGGTCGTCCCGTCCTTCAGGAAGAGAATCGTCGGAATGGAGCGGATCTCGTACCGGCTCGCGAGGCCCGGGTTCTCGTCGATGTTGACCTTCATCAGCGTCACCCGACCTTCCGAGGCCTCGGCCACGGCGTCGAGGACGGGGGCAATGGCCTGGCACGGGCCACACCACGCCGCCCAGAAGTCCACCATCACGAGCCCTTCGGCCGCGACCAGTGCCTCGTCGAAGTTCTGCTCGGTCAGATGGATCGCCTCCGCCACCTTCTGCTCTCGCGTCATCGCTCAGATCCTCCCGTAATCTAGGATGTCGGTCGGAGTGGGCGGGATTCCGTGCGTCCGGCTGTCGATTTCGGGGCTCGCCGTTCGACTTAGTGCTGGACACGAACGAAGGGGAGAGAGCAATGCCAAAAGCGATGCAGAAGATCACGCCGTTCCTGTGGTTCGACGACAACGCCGAGGAGGCCGCCCGGTACTACGTCTCCGTGTTCGAGAATTCGAAGGTCGGCAACGTCGCCCGCTACGACGAAGAGGGCGCGAAGGCGGCGGGGCGGCCGAAGGGCTCGGTCATGATCGTCGAGTTCGAGCTCGACGGGCAAAAGTTCACGGCGCTGAACGGGGGACCGCTCTTCAAGTTCACGGAGGCGATCTCGTTCGTCGTGCACTGCGAGACGCAGCAGGAAGTCGACCGCTTCTGGGAGAAGCTCGCCGCGGGGGGCCAGGAAGTCCAGTGCGGTTGGCTCAAGGACCGGTTCGGCGTGTCGTGGCAGATCGTGCCCACGGTCCTGCTCGAGATGCTGCACGACAAGGATCGCGACAAGTCACGGCGGGTCATGGCCGCCATGCTCAAGATGGTCAAGATCGATATCGAACCCCTGAAGAAGGCCTACGACGGACGCGGGTAACGCCCGCCCCGTCACGGAGGAGTGAAGAGACGATGGCCGACAAGCAATCGCGACAGATCTTCGTCAACATGGCCGTGCGCGACTTGAAGAAGTCGATGCAGTTCTTCTCGACGCTCGGCTTCCAGTTCAACCCGAAGTTCACGGACGACAACGCCGCCTGCATGATCGTCAACGACGGGGCGTACGTCATGCTGCTCACGGAGCCGTTCTTCAAGGGGTTCACCAAGCGCGAGATCTGCGATACGACGCGGCAGACGGAGGGGCTCTTCGCGCTCTCCTGCGGCAGCCGCGAAGAGGTGGACCATCTCGTGAAGAAGGCGGTGTCCGCGGGCGGCACCCACGCCATGGAGCCGCAGGACCATGGCTTCATGTACGGCTGGAGCTTCTACGATCCGGACGGACATCACTGGGAAGTGTTCTGGATGGATCCCAAACACGCGCAGTAGTCACCGGCCGCCGGCGATCTGGGGGAGGAGGAACACCTCGCTGTCGGGAGCAATGGGTTCCAGGAGGGCGTCCTGGTAGATCTGACCGTCGATGGCAACGGCGACGCCTTCCTCGAGATGGCGCGCGATACCCGGATGCAGCGCGGCGAGCTGCTGGAATAGCTGCTTCACGGACGTCGCCGAGAGCTCGAACTCGGCGACGCCCCCCGTGAGCTGCGCGAGGTTCCCGACCAGAACGACTCGGATCATCGCTAACGTGAGGGCCCCGATATGGCCCCCACACCCCCAACGTTCGTCGGGCCCCGGGGAACCCGGGGCCCTCCTCTATATCTGATCACCCCGCCACTCCCGCACCACCGGCGTACGCCTTCAGCGCCTTCAGGACTTTCGGCGGCGACATCGGCAGCTCGGTGAAACGGATGCCCGTCGCGTTCTCCATGGCATTGGCGATGGCGCCGAGCGGCGGCACGATGGGCGTCTCGCCCACTCCACGCACGCCGTACGGATGCCGCGGGTTCGCGACCTCCACCAGGATGGCGTCGATCATGGGCACGTCGGACGCCACCGGCATCCGGTAGTCGAGGAAGCCGGCGTTCTGGAGCTTGCCGTCGCTGCCGTAGATGTACTCCTCGTTCAGCGCCCACCCGATGCCCTGCACGGCGCCGCCCTGGAACTGGCCCTCCACGTACGCCGGGTGAAGCGCGCGCCCGGCGTCCTGGGCGACGGTGTAGCGCAGGATCGTGACGCGCCCGGTCTCGGGATCGACCTCGAGGTCGACCAGGTGCGTGCCGAGGCTCGGACCCGCGCCCTGGGCGTTGATGCGGCCGTAGCCGCCGATGGGCCCGCCCGTCTTGCCCGCCACCTTCGCGAAATCCGCGATCGACATCGGCTTCACCTTCTCCGCGAGGGCGCCGAGCGGGCGCACGAGGCCGCTCGCGAACTCGACCTGATCCGGCTTGGCGTCCCACAGCTTGCAGGCGCGCGCGCACAGCTCCTGCTTGATCTGCTTGGCGGCCTCCACGATGGCCATCGAGCCCGAGAAGGCGGAGCGGCTGCCGCCGGTGAGGAAGTTGAATCCGAGCGAGCCCGTGTCGCCGATGATCGGACGCACCTTGTCGTAGGGGATGCCGAGCTCGTCGGCGGCGACCATGGAAAGCGATGCGCGCAGCCCGCCGATGTCCGGCGTGCCCGCCATCAGCGACACCGTGCCGTCCTCGTTGATCGTGAGCGACGCGCACGTCTCGCCGCCGATGTTGAACCAGAAGCCGGAGGCGACGCCGCGCCCCTGCCACTTCCGGAGCGGCGTGTTCCAGTGCTCGGTCTTCTTGATGGAGTTGAGCGTCTCCTCGAGGCCGATGGGACCGAACTTTGGCCCGTAGGCCGCCTTCGTCCCTTCCCGCGCCGCGTTCATCATGCGCAGCTCGATGGGATCGAGCCCGAGCTTCTTGGCGATCTCGTCCACGACGCTCTCGACCGCGAACTCCGAGATCGGCGCCCCCGGCGCGCGATACGCCGCCACCTTGGGCCGGTTGGAGACGACGTCGTAGCCGATGACCTTCACGTTCTCGATGTCGTAGGGGGCATACGCGCACATCACGCCGGGCTGGACGGGCGAGCCCTGGAAGGCGCCCGCCTGGTACTTGAGCTCGGCGAAGGCGGCCACGAACTTGCCGTCCTTGGTGGCGCCCATCTTGACTCGCACGGTGGCGCCCGAGGTAGGACCGGAGGCCTTGAACACCTCCTCGCGCGACATCACCATCTTCACCGGGCGCTTGGCCTTGCGCGAGAGCGCGATGGCGAGCGGTTCCAGGTAGACGACGGTCTTGCCGCCGAAGCCGCCGCCGATCTCGGAGGCGGTGACGCGGATCTTGCCGATGTCGAGGCCGAGGAGGCGCGCGCAGTGCGCGCGCACGATGAAGTGGCCCTGGGTCGTGCACCAGAGCTCGGTGGACCCGTCCTCGGAGACGCTCGCGAGCGCCGCGTGCGGCTCGATGTAGCCCTGATGGACCGGCTGCGTCTTGAACTCGCGCTCGACGATGACGTCGGCCTTCGCGAACCCGGCCTCGACGTCGCCGAGGCCGATCTCCACGCGCTTGGCGACGTTGGACGGTTTCTCCGGCTTCGGCTCCACGCCCGCCGTGAAGAGGTCCTCGTGGAGGAGGGGCGCGTCGGGGCGCATGGCTTCCACGACGTCGATCACGTGCGGCAGCACCTCGTAGGTCACGTCGATGAGCTTGAGGGCGCGGCGGGCGATGGCGGTGCTGGTGGCGGCGACGGCGGCCACGGCGTGGCCCTCGTAGAGCGCTTTCTCGCGGGCCATGACGTTCCGCACCACGTCCTTGTAGTTCATCATCATCTCGCCGGCGGGGATGAACTCGGAGGGCTGGTCGCCGAAGTCGTCACGCGTGACGACGGCCTTCACGCCGGGGAGCGCCTCCGCCTTCGACGTGTCGATCGAAACGATGCGAGCGTGGGGATGCGGGCTGCGCAGCACGCGACCGTGGAGCTGCCCGGGCAGATTGAAGTCGGCGCCGAAGCGCGCGCGGCCCGTCACCTTGTCCACCCCGTCCGGCCGGATGGTGCGCGTTCCGACGTACGTCTGCCCGTGCCCGTTCGTCTGCGTCTCGGCCATGGCTATCCCTTTCTCAGCGTCGCGGCGGCGTCCTGCACCGCGGTCACGATCTTGTCGTAGCCCGTGCATCGGCACAGGTTGCCGGCCAGCCAGTAGCGGATCTCCGTCTCCGACGGCTCCGGGTTCTTCTCGAGGAGCGCCTTCGAGGCGACCAGGAAGCCGGGCGTGCAGATCCCGCACTGGAGAGCGGCGTGCTCGAGGAATTTCTGCTGCAAGGGATGGAGCGCGTCGCCGGGCGCCATGCCCTCGATCGTCTCGATGCGGAGCCCCCCGACCTCGCAGCCCAGCACGAGGCACGCGCACACGAGGCGGCCGTCGAGCATCACGCTGCACGCTCCGCAGTCGCCGGAGGCGCAGCCCTCCTTGCTGCCGGTCAGCTGGAGCGTGTCGCGGAGCACGTCGAGGAGCGTGTCCTCCGTCTCGCAGAGGAACTCCACGGCGTCCCCGTTCACCGTCGCTTCGATGTGGTGCTTGGCCATCAGCGCATCCTCGCTCGGTCCAGCGCGATGAGGGCGGCCCGGCGCGCGAGCACGCCCGCCACCTGGATACGGAATTCTACCGTACCGCGCTTGTCGTCGATCGGCACGCACACCGCTCGCGCCGCCGCCTCCAGCCGATCCTGGGCCGGCTTGTCGAGGCGGCTGCCGATGATGGCGTGCGCGGCTTCGCGCACGAGCAGCACACGCGGCGCCACCGCCCCCAGCGAGACGCGCGCGGCCGTGATCGTACCCGCCTCGTCGACCGCGAGGCTCACGCCGGCGCCCACCACCGCGATGTCCATTTCCGTCCGCGGGATGAAACGGAGGTAGGCGTCGGCCGCGCGCGGGGGGCGCGGCGGCAGCAGGAAGGACACGACGAACTCGCCCTTCGTGAGCGCGAGCTTCCGCGGTCCGAGCATCACGTCCTCGACGGCGAGGTCCCGGCGGCCGCGGGGGCCGGCGAGGGTGGCGACGGCGCCGGCCGCGATCAGCGCCGGCACGCTGTCGGCGGCGGGCGACCCGTTGCAGAGGTTGCCGCCGAGGGTTGCGCGTCCCTGCACCTGCGTGGACCCGATGAGGTTCGCGGCTTCCACCACGCCCGGCCAGACCTGCTTCAAGCGCGGGTGCTCCTTGAGCTCGGCGCCCGTCACCGCGGCCCCGATCCGGAAGCCGCCGCCCTCCTCCGTAACTCGCCGGGTCTCTGCGATTTTCTTGATGTCGACGATCAGCGTGGGATCGACGATGTCACTGCGAAGCTGGACGAGGAGATCGGTGCCTCCTGCCAGCACGCGCACGTCGCCTGCGGTTCCCGCGAGCAACGCGGCCACCCCTTCCACGGTATCAGGAGCCTCGTATCGCATCAGCGGTCGTTCCTCGCTCGTCCTGAATGGTCGTTCATGTCCCGGAGCATGACGACGGTTCCGGTTCCTGTCAATCGGGCCGCGCCCGCGCGAACGCTAATCGCGCGGTGGTGGCGACGGTCGCGCGGCCACGCTCGCCACGATCGTCGTGAGCTCGGCAGGATCCACGGGCTTCGGCACGTGCATGCTGTAGCCCGCCGTCAGCGAGAGCATCCGATCCTGAATTCGTCCGTACGCGGTCACGGCGACGGCGGGAATCCGCCCGCCGCGTTCCGAGTCGAGGGCGCGGATCTTCCTGATGAGCGAATAGCCGTCCTCGCCGGGCATCTCGATGTCGGACACGAGCACGTGTGGCCGCCATTCCGGGACGACAACGAGCGCTTCGGCGGCGGACCGACAGCTCCTGACGCTGGCCCCGGCGCCGGTGAGGATGGCGCCCGCGAGGTCGAGGGCGTCGGGATCGTCGTCGACCACCAGCACGCGCAGACCGTCGAGACGAACGCCCGCTACCGACGCCGGCAATGACTCCGCCGTCGGATGGACGCGCGCGAGCGCGGCGGGAAGCTGCGCGATGGTGACGGGGAGCTTCACGACGAACGTCGCGCCCTGACCCGGGCCCGCGCTGTGGGCGACCACGGTACCGCCGTGCAGCTCGACGAGGTACTTGACGAGCGCCAGGCCAAGTCCGAGACCGGCGTGCGCGCGCGTGGTCGAGCTGTCGGCCTGCCGGAAGCGGTCGAAGATGAAGGGCAGGATGTCGGCCGCGATGCCTTCGCCCGTGTCGCTCACGGCGATCTCGACGTGCGAGTTGACGCGCCGCAGGTGAACCTCGACCCGACCGCCCTTGGGCGTGAACTTCACGGCGTTCGCGAGCAAGTTCCAGACGACTTGCTGGAGCCGGGAGGGATCGCCGGTGGTGGGACCGGCGCGCGGATCGAGCAATTTCTGGAGCCGGACGCCTTTGGCCTCGGCGGCGGGGCGAATCGCATCGAGAGACGCCTCGATGACCGCCTGGAGATCGACGGACTGGACGTCGAGACGCATCTTTCCCGTGACGACCCGGGAGACGTCGAGGAGGTCGTCGATCAAGTGCACCTGCGCGTCGGCGTTCCGGATGATGGCGTCGAGCGCCCGCTCTGCGCCGTCCCGGCTCGTTTGACCGGCGCGCAGCATTCGCGCCCAGCCGTACACGGCGTTGAGCGGCGTGCGTAGCTCGTGGGAGAGAATCGCGAGGAACTGGTCCTTGGCGCGGCCGGCCGCCTCCGCCGCCTCGCGCGCATGCTGCTCCTTGCGCAGCAGCTCCTCGCGCTGAGCGGCGGCGGCGAGCAAGGCGTCGGCGACCTCGCGGATCTCCTGGATCGAGGTGGCCGGGGACTTCAACGTCTCGCCCCGGCCCAGCGCGTGCGCGACGGCGCGCAGCTCGCTGATCGGATGGGCGATGCTGCGGGCGATCACGATGGCGGCGAGCGCGCCGAGGACGATCGACAGCAGAATCCCGCCGCCGTAGGCGGCGAAGGAACGCAACGCGGCGCCCTCCACGAGGGCGGCGGGAATGCCGGGGGCGGCGGTCCAGCCGCTCTCCTTCAGCCGGCTGAACGACGTGTAGAGCCGGTCGCCCTCGAGGCTGAAGGTCTGGCCGACACCTTCGTCGGCGCCGCTGGCCATGAGCTTCTGCAGGGAGACGGCCGCCTGCCCACCGAGAGTCTCGCGATGGGCGCGAGAGCGCGCCACCCTCAGGCCGTTGGCGTCGAAGATGGAAATGACCCAGTCGTCGGGCACGCGCTGGCGCTTGACAACGTCGAGGACTTCGTCGGGATTGACGATCGCGCTCAAGACGTAGCGCAGCTCGCCGTCTCGGATGACGGGAACCCGCACGGGAAAGGCCAGGCTCCCGTCGACCGACCGTGCGAGGTTGCCGACGGCGGGGGCCCGCGTGCGCGCCACGACCTCGAAGCTCTTCGCCTCCACGAGAGGCCGCGACGGCACGTTGCCGGGGAAGCGTGTGTCGGCAACGCGGTTGCCGGCGGGATCGGTGAGGGTCACCGCCAGCCAGTGCGGCTGCGTCCGGAGCACGCGCTGGGCGCGCTCCCGGAAGCCGGCGACATCGTTCCGATCGAGCGTCAAGGTGGTGGCGAGCGATTCGAGAACCGAGACCGAGCTGCGCAGCTCGGCATCGACAGCGGTGGCAAGGGCGCGCGCCAGCTCCAGAGTCACGCGCTCCGCCCGGACCCGCTGCTGCTGGAGCAGGAGGTAGAGTCCAACGCCCGACATCGCGGCAATCGGTATGATTGCCGCAGCAGCGAGAAGGAAGAGCCTCCGGCGAAGGGGGACTCCTAGCATTGGGTCCGCGCTCGACCATTTTCGCCGGTGGGTAGGTGATGTCAAGGAGGCCGCCGTCGTCATGCGCTTGCCGTTCGCGCCGCCGCTCGCGCCCATGCTCTCCAGCGCCGCCGCCGCCTTGCCGGACGGCGAGGGATGGCAGTTCGAGCCCAAATGGGACGGCTTCCGCACGCTGGTGTTTCGCGACGGCGACGAGATCTTGCTCCAGAGCCGCGACGAGAAGCCGATGAACCGCTATTTCCCCGAGCTCGTCGCCCCCCTCGCCGCCGCCTTGCCGATGCGTTGCGTGGTCGACGGCGAGATCGTCATCGTGGGCGCCGACGGGCTCGACTTCGAGGCGCTCCTCCTCCGCATCCATCCCGCTGCCTCGCGGGTGAAGCTGCTCGCCTCGCAATCGCCGGCGTCGTTCGTGGCCTGGGACCTGCTCGCGCTCGGAGACGAGGACCTGCGCGAGGCCCCGCTCGCGAAACGGCGCGCGCGACTCGAGGAGGTGCTGGCGGCGTCATCGACGTCCGTGCACCTGTCACCGGCCACGCGCGATCGCGCGCTCGCCGAGGACTGGTTCCGTCGCTTCGAGGGCGCCGGGCTCGACGGCGTCATGGCCAAGCGCCTCGACGCGCCCTATCGCGCGGGCGAACGCACGATGATCAAGGTAAAGCACGAGCGCACGGCCGATTGTGTGGTGGCCGGCTTCCGGTGGCACAAGAACGGCGCCGGCACCATGGTCGGCTCCCTCCTTCTCGGCCTCTACGACGACGAGGGCACGCTTCATCACGTCGGCGTCGCTGCCGCCTTCAGCAACGCCGTGCGGAGGGCGCTCGTGGCCGAGCTGGCGCCGCTGCGCGATCACGCGCTCGAAAACCATCCGTGGCGTGACTGGGCGTCGGCGCCAGAGATCGAGACCGGCCAGCGGCTGCCCGGCGGCACCAGCCGGTGGAATCGCGGGAAGGATCTGAGCTGGGAGCCGCTGCGACCGGAGCGCGTGTGCGAGGTCGCCTACGACCACATGCAGGGGACCCGCTTCCGCCACGCCGCGCAGTTCCGGCGCTGGCGTCCCGACAAGCGCCCGGAAGACTGCCGCTACGACCAGCTCGAGGTCACGCCCGCCTACGAGCTCGAGCGCGTCTTCGGCGCCCGCGATCCGGGACGCGCGCGTCGAGCCGCCGACCACGGATCGTAGTCGGGCTCCGGCGACTCCGCGGGCGGGCGCTCGCCTTCGGGGACGTGACGGAGATTGACCCGGATGCGCGTCCACGTGGTCGAGCGGCCTCGCATCGAATCCACGAGGACGTCGTCGACGTGGAGCCGCGCCGCCGCTTGCGGATGCCGCGCCTTCCAGCGTTCGAGCCCGGCGAGCGCGTCGGCTTTCTGCGCCGCCTTCGCGACCGTGACGACCGTCGGCGTCGCTCGCCGGCGAGCGGCGCCCTCGCTGCGGGCGCCCTCGCGGCCGCCAGCGGTCGCCTTCCGGCGTGACGGCGCCACCCGGGGCGGCTCGTCGCGCTGCTTCTTGTAGTGCGGCGGCCACGGGGCATCGCCGAGTCCCGCCGCTTCCTGCGCCGCCGCCAGCGTGAGCAGCCCGTCCAGTGATCCCGCCGCGGCGTCGATGCCGGCGGCGGCGTCGCCCCGCGCCGTGAACCGCGCGGGCGCGGTCGTGAGCGTGAACGCGGCCGGATCGCAGCCGGCCACCTCGTCCCACGCGAGTGGCATCGACACGCGGGCGTCGGGCGTCGGTCGCACCGACCACGCCGACGCCACTGTGCGGTCCTTGGCGTTCTGGTTGTAGTCGAGGAAGACGCCGTGCCGTTCCTCCTTCCACCACTTGCTGCTCGCGCGATCTGGCGCGCGCCGCTCCACTTCGCGGGCGAGCGCCAGCGCCGCCCGCCGCACGTCGTCGAAGCCCCAGCGGCGCTCGACGCGCACGTTGACGTGCATGCCGCGTGACCCCGAGGTCTTGGGCCAGCCGACGAGACCGTGCTCCCGAAGGACGTCGCGCACGAGCAGCGTGACGTGCCGCACGTCGTCCCAGCTCACGCCGGGACCGGGATCGAGATCGACGCGCAGCTCGTCGGGATGCTCCAGATCCTCCGCGCGCACCGGGTGGGGATTGAGGTCGATGCATCCGAGGTTCACGATCCAGAGGAGCTGCGCGGCATCGCGCACGACGATCTCGCGCGCCGTTCGTCCGGACGGAAAGCGCAGCTCCACCGTGTCCACCCACGGCGGCCGCGACTCCGGGGCGCGCTTCTGGAAGAACGGCTCGCCCTCGGCCCCGTCCACGTAGCGCTTGAGCACGATCGGCCGGCCCGCGATGCCGCGCAGCGCGCCGTCGGCGACGGCCGCGTAGTACCGTGCGAGGTCGAGCTTCGTGTGGCCGGTTTGCGGAAAGAAGACCTTGTCGGGGTTGGTGATCGGAACCTCACGCCCCGCCGCCTCGATCACGGTCTCCGCCGCCTTTCCCACGGCGACAGTGTCTCACCGTACCGCCGCCGCCGTTTCCGCGAGGACGGTGTGGAGCTGCGCCACCACCGCCGCCCCCTCGCCGATGGCGGCGCCCACCCGCTTCACCGATTCCGCGCGGACGTCACCCACCGCGAACACGCCCGGGATGCTGGATTCGAGCGGCAGCGGCCGGGGGGCGTGACCGTCTGAACCTGTGCGGATGAAGCCCTTGGCGTCGAGGGCGATGCCGCAGTCCCGCAGCCACTCCGTGGCGGGATCGGCGCCGATGAACAGAAAGACGTTCCGGATCGGCAGGTCGGCGACGTCGCCGGTGTGGTCGCGGCGCCAGCGCACGCGCTCCAGGTGCAATCCCGGCGTGCCGATCAGCTCCACGATCTCGGTCCGCGTCAGGACCTCGACGTTCGACGTGGCCTCGATGCGGTCGATGAGATAGCGCGACATCGAGGCGGCGAGGCCGTCGCCGCGGACCACGATCGACACGCGGGCGGCGAACGGGGACAGGAAGACGGCCGCCTGGCCCGCGGAATTGCCGCCGCCCACGAGCGCGACGTGCTGGTCGCGGCACAGCCGCGCCTCGATCGGCGAGGCCCAGTACCAGATGCCGCGGCCCTCGAACGCCTCCAGATTGGCGAGGGCGGGACGCCGATAGCGCGCGCCGCTCGCCACCACGGCCGTGCGCGCCTTCACGCGGTGTCCATCGGCCAGCTCGAGGGCGAGGCACGCCTCGGAGCAGTGCAAGCGCACCACCTGATCCGGGATCACCATCTCGGCGCCGAACTTCTGCGCCTGCACGTAGGCGCGGCCCATGAGATCTTGCCCCGACACGCCGGCGGGGAAGCCGAGGTAATTCTCGATGCGGGCGCTCGCCCCCGCCTGTCCGCCGAAGGCGACGGAGTCGACGACGATGACCGACAGTCCCTCGGAGGCCGCGTACACCGCCGTCGCGAGGCCGGCGGGGCCTGCTCCCACCACCGCCACGTCATAGATGCGCTCGGGATGATCGATGCGCACCATGCCGAGACACCTCGCGAGCTCTCCCTCGCCCGGGTTTTTCAAGACGGATCCGTCCGCGCACACGACCAGAGGAAGATCCGACGGACGGGGCGCATACCGCTCGACGAGCGTTGCCGCCTCGTGATCGTCCGTGGGGTCGAGCACCTGATAGGGGAACGCGTTGCGAGCGAGGAATCCTTGCAGGCGCAGCACGTCGCGCCCGCCGGCGGGCCCGATGAGGACGGGACCGGCGCCCATCTCGATCAAGCCGACACGGCGAAGGATGAGCGCGCGTATGATTCGTTCGCCCATCTCGGCCTCGGCGATGAGCACGGTTCTCAGCGCGTCGGTCGGCACGAGCACGGTCTCGACGTCGGTCACGGCGCGGGCGTCCACGAAGGAAGGACGGCCCGAGAGCTGCCCGACCTCGGCCGTGAAGTCGCCGGGACCGGCATCGAGGATCGGCCGCACGGCACCGAGACCTTCGTGCCGGGTGATGGCGACGGTGCCCGAGAGGACGACGAACATCCCGGGGCTGATCTCGCCCGCCCTGAACAGGAACGTCCCCGCCGGGTAGCGCCGCGCGCTGCCGTAGCGGCGGAGACGGTCGATCTCCGCCGCGCTGAATTTCGGGAACATCTGCTCGCGTCGGGTCTCGAGAGTCGACATGTCGGCGCTCCTTCGCGTGCACGCTCGTCGCTCGCGGTCGCTCTCGGCGCGCGAGACGGCGGACGGCGCACGGAGATGGTACAGGCGTTCGAGGGTGGCCGCGCGCGGAGGGCCGAGCGGCGCCGGCGCTCCGTTGACTATGCTTCGCAGAGCAGGTATGGTCCGAGACGTCTCCTCCGGCCTTCCCGGAAGCGATCACATGCCACCACGGACCGATGACGACGCGAGGACTCGACGCCGGGGGGGCGGTGCCCGGAGGCGGACATCATCGCGCCGCTCTCGGAATCCGATGAAGCCCAAGGTCAAGCTGTGGGTGGCGTTCGGCGAAACCCTCAAATTCGGAGATGGTCGGGCGCGACTGCTGGAGCGGATCGGAGAGCGCGGCTCGCTGCAGAAAGCGGCCGACGACTTCGAGATGTCGTACCGCAACGCGTGGGGATATCTCGGTGAGCTCGAGCGCGGCGCCGGCTTCAAGTTCGTCCAGCGGACGGCGGGGGGCGGGCCCGCGAGCGGGATGCGGCTGACCGACGACGCGCGACGTTTTCTCGCGCGCTACTGGAAATTTCGCGAGGCCATCGAGCGGGCGGTGAAGCACGAGTTCGCGCGAACGTTTCACCGGTGATCTACCCGCTCGGCGCGGGCGCGTTTCACCAGTGACGGGCCACGTCCGGACGGGAGAGGGGACGATGAAGCTGAGTGCACGCAACGTGCTGAAGGGAAAGATTCTCGAGGTGAAGAAGGGCGCCACCACCGCTCACGTCCGGATCCAGCTCCCGGGCGGCGCCGTGGTGACGTCGTCCATCACCAACGAGGCGGTGGAGGAGCTGCGTCTCGCCGTCGGCGACGACGCCTATGCCGTCATCAAGGCGTCGGACGTGATGATCGCGCGCGACTGACGTGCTGCGTCCCATCGTCGCGGGGCTGGTGCTGACGATGGCGCTGCTGTCCGCCGCGCGGGGGGCGGCGGAGGAGGCCGTACGCGTGTACGCGGCGGGAAGCTTGCGGGCGCCGTTCACCGCCATCGCCGAGCGCTTCACCGCTGAGTACGCGATTGCCGTGCGCTTCGAGTTCGGCGCTTCCGGATTGCTGAAGGAGCGGCTGGAGCGGGGCGAAGCGGCGGACGTGTTCGCGTCGGCCAACATGGAACACCCGCTCGCGCTCGCCCGCCAGGGCAAGGCCGGCCCCGTCGTGCTCTTCGCTCGCAACGAGCTGTGCGCTCTCGCGCGCGGCGGTCTCTCCATCACGCCCGCGACTCTGCTCGACATCATGCTCGATCCCGCCATCAAGCTCGGGACGTCGACGCCGAAGGCAGATCCCAGCGGGGACTACGCCTGGGAGGTGTTCCGCAAGGCCGACGCCGTGCGGGCCGGCAGCCGCGTCCAGCTCGAGCAGAAAGCGCTCACGCTGACCGGCGGTCCCAGCCGCGTCCAACCTCCGGCGGGGACGAGCGTCTACGCGTACGTGATCCAGCAACGCCAGGCCGATGTCTTTCTCACGTACTGCACGAGCGCGCGCGCCGCTCGGGACGCGGTCCCGGGGGCATCCGTGGTGACGTTGCCGCCGGCGCTCAGCGTGGGCGCCGACTATGGTTTGACGGCGCTCAACTCCGCGCAGACCGACAAGGCGCTGAAGCTCGTGCTCTTCATTCTCTCCGCGGACGGGCAGGAGATCCTCGCGCGCCACGGCTTCGCGGCGCCGACACGACCCGGTCAATGACGGCGGCCCTGCCGCCGGGGAGGACTCGATGAAGCATTCGACGATTCGTGCGCTGACGCTCGCGCTGGTCATGGTCTTCAGCGCCCTCGTGATCGCCGGTCCGGACTCCATCGCGGCTCAGGGACAGCGGTCGCCGGTGATCCTGTCCACGACGACGAGCACGCAGGATTCGGGATTGCTCGACACGCTCGTCCCCATGTTCGAGCGCCAGAGCGGCTACGCGATCAAGACGATCGCCGTGGGAACGGGCCAGGCGCTCGCCCTCGCCGCCCGTGGTGAGGCCGACGTGGTGCTCGTTCACGCGCCCGCCCTCGAGAAGAAGTTCGTCGAGGAGGGCAAGATGCGAAACCGTCGCCTCGTCATGTACAACGACTTCGTCATCATCGGGCCCGAGAACGATCCCGCCCGCATCAAGGGCATGACCTTCGCCGCGCAGGCCATGAAGGCGATCGCGCAGACGGGCTCGCGCTTCGTCTCGCGCGGCGACAATTCCGGCACCCACATCCTCGAAAAGTCGCTGTGGAAGGCGGCGGGAGTGCAGCCGGCCGCGCCCTGGTACATCGAATCCGGGCAAGGGATGGGAATGACGCTCGGCGTGGCCGACGATCGCAACGCGTACACGATCACCGACCGCGGCACCTATCTCGCGTTCCAGAAGCGGCTGCGCTTGCCGATCCTCGTCCAGGGCGACAAGCCTCTGCTGAACGTCTACTCCGTCATGGAGGTGAACCCGGCCAACGGCCCCAAGATCAACGTCGAGGGCGGCAAGGCGTTCGCCGACTTCATGCTGGCGCCCGAGACCCAGAGCGTGATCAAGGCGTTCGGCGTCGACAAGTACGGTCAAGCCTTGTTCGTCCCCATCGCGGGGACGCCAGAGGATAAGGTCGGGGTCAAGCGGTGAGCCGGTTCGTCGCCGGCGCGCACGTCACGCCTCCGACGACTGCACCTCGCGGAGCCGGCGCTCGAGGAAGCGGCGCTCGGCCGCGTTGGTGACCAGCTCGATCGCCGCCTCGTAGCTCTTCGCCGCTTCCGCCGGGGATCCCAGGCGGCGGAGCAGGTCGGCGCGCGCTGAATGCATGAGATGGTAGCGGTCGAGTCCACCGGCGCCGGCCAGCTCGTCGATGATGGTGAGCGCGCGTTCCGGCCCCTCCACCATGGCCACCGCCGCCGCCCGGTTCAAGGAGACGATCGGCGACGGCTGAACGCGCTCGAGCACGTCGTAGAGGCGGACGATCTGCTTCCAGTCCGTCTCCTCCGCCCGCGCCGCCTGACAGTGGAGCGCCGCGATCGCGGCCTGGAGCGCGAACGGCCCGGGGCCGCCGCGCAGCGCTTCCTCGACGAGCGGCAGCGCCTCCGCGATCTGCGCGTGGTTCCAGCGGTGGCGGTCCTGCTCTTCGAGCAGCACGACGTCGCCCGCCGCATCGAGGCGGGCTTCGCGCCGCGAATCGTGGAGCAGCATCAGGGCAAGTAAACCCGTCGCCTCCGGCGGAGGCGGTGGCATCAGCGCCCTCACCAGGCGCGCGAGACGGATCGCTTCCAGGCAGAGATCGGCCCGCACCAGCGCGTCGCCGCGCGTGGGCGCGTAGCCTTCCGTGAAGATCAGATAGATCACGGTCAGCACCGCCTCGAGCCGGTGCGGCATGTCCTTCGTGTCGGGAACGGTGTACGGAATTCCGGCGTCGCGAATCTTGGCCTTGGCGCGCACCAGTCGCTGCGCCATGGTGGCCGTCGGCACCAGGAACGCGCGCGCGATCTGGTCGGTCTCGAGGCCGCCGAGGGTGCGGAGCGTGAGGGCCACCTGGCTTTCGCGCGCGAGCGCCGGGTGACAGCAGGTGAAGACCAGGCGAAGACGATCGTCGGGGATGTCGCCGGGGTCGAATTCGGAAGCGTCCACGGTGAGGTTGGCGCCGGCGGCGGTGAACGCCTCCAGCTTGTCCGCGAACCGCGTCCGGCGCCGGATGCGGTCGATTGCCTTGTGGCGGGCGGTCTGGATGATCCACGCTCGCGGCGACGCGGGCACCCCGTCCCCCCGCCATTGATCGACGGCGGCGGCAAAGGCTTCCTGCGCCGCCTCCTCCGCGATATCGAAGTCCCGGACGAGGCGGATCAGGGTGGCGACGATCCGGCCCCGGTCCGAGCAATAGACGGCATCGACGGCGGCGTCGGCATCCGCGGCCATGTCAGTTAGATAATGATCTCCCGGGTGTCGATTCATGCCACCGCCGTTCGACTATCGAGTGGAGGCCGCCGTGAAATACATGCTGCTGATCTGCCGTGACGAGCCCGCCTGGGATGCCCTCCCGGCGAAGGAGCGACAGCAAGTCTACGCAGAGATGGTAAAGATTTCCGAGGAGCTCACGAGGCGCGGAGTGTACCTCGGTGGTAATCCCTTGCATTCCTCGGCGACGGCCACCGCTGTCCGCATCCGCGACGGCAAGCAACTGGTGACGGACGGGCCGTTCGCGGAGTCCCGCGAGCAGCTCGGCGGTTACATGCTGATCGATGTCAAGGATCTCGACGAGGCCATCGCCATCGCCGCCCGTATCCCATTGGCCCGGACCAGCACCGTCGAGGTGCGACCGGTGCGCGAGGGACCACCGACGTAGTCCGCGCTGCCCGCGCCGCACGACGATGCCGATCGTGGGAGGACATCGATCATGAACGCTGTGCTGTGGATCATTCAGGGGTTGCTGGCGGCTCTCTTCCTGTTCGCGGGCGTCATGAAGCTCGTGATGCCGATCGAGGCGATGACCGCCGACATCAAGCTGCCGGGACTCTTTCTCCGGTTCATCGGCGTGGCGGAGACGCTCGGCGCCGTCGGGCTGATCCTTCCTGGCCTCCTGCGCATCAGGACCGGCCTCACGCCGCTCGCGGCCGTCGGGCTCGCCATCATCACCGCCGGCGCGACCGTGCTCTCGATCACCATGATGGGCCTGCTCGTCGCCATCCCCCCGCTGGTGGCGTGCGTCCTCTGCACGTTCGTCGCCTACGGCCGCTGGCGGCTGGCTCCGCTCCCGCGGACGTCGCGCCGCTCCACGCTGCCGTCGCGGTCGCAGGCATGAGCGCCGCATCACTGTCGCGCGCGCGACTCGGCCGCATGCACGACGTCATGGCGGCATACGTCGAGCGCGGCGAGGTGCCCGGCATCGTGGCGCTCGTGAGCCGGCGCGGCGACGTCCACGTGGACGCGATCGGCGCCATCACGGTCGGCGGCGGTGCCCCGATGCGGCGCGACACCATCTTCCGTATCGCCTCCCTGACGAAGCCGATCGCGGCGGCGGCGGCCATGATCCTGGTCGAGGAGTGCAAGCTGCGGCTCGACGAGCCGGTGGATCGCCTTCTGCCCGAGCTCGCGGGCCGAGCCGTCTTGAAACGGCTCGAAGGGCCGCTCGACGACACCGTCCCCGCGCAGCGGTCGATCACCGTGCGCGACGTGCTCACGTTTCGCATGGGCTACGGCATCGTGATGGCGCCGCCCGACACATATCCGATCCAGCAAGCCATGAGCGAGGAGCGCCTCGGGCAGGGACCACCGCGGCCGCAGACGCCGCCGCCGCCCGACGAGTGGATCCGCCGCCTCGGAACGCTTCCGCTGATGCATCAGCCGGGCGAGAAGTGGATGTACCACACGGCGTCGGACGTGCTGGGCGTGCTGATCGCGCGCGCGGCGGGCCGGCCACTGGAGGTGTTCCTCCGGGAGCGCATCTTCGATCCCCTGGGGATGAAGGACACGGGGTTCAGCGTGCCGCCCTCGGCCATCGACCGTCTGGCGACCAGCTACGAGGTCGATCAGCGAACGGGCGCCCTCGTGGTCTACGACCAGGGGAAGGGCGGGGAGTGGAGTCGCCCGCCCGCGTTTCCGTCGGCGGGCGGCGGGCTCGTCTCCACCATCGACGACTACTTCGCCTTCGGCCGCATGATGCTGAACAAGGGCAAGCAGGGGAGCGAGCGAATTCTCTCGCGGGCCTCCATCGAGACCATGATCAGCGATCACCTCACACCGGAGCAGAAGGCGGCGTCGGGACTCGTGGAGGGCTACTTCGATGACCACGGGTGGGGATTCGGTGTCGGTGTGGTCACACGGCGCCACGACGTGGCGGGATCGGTGGGAACGTTCGGCTGGGACGGCGGTCTCGGTACGTCGTGGCGCTCCGACCCGCGAGAGGAGTTGGTCGGAATTCTCATGACCCAGCGCGCGTGGACGTCTCCCAATCCGCCGGACGTTTGCCGCGATTTCTGGACGTTGGCCTACCAGGCGATCGACGACTAGATCGCGGCATCGAGCGGGCGTTCGTCGCGACGACACTGCGAACGGCGGAGGAGCCGCCGACTCGCGCGTACAATGACGTCGATCTCGCGCCCGAGGAGCGGCACGTGGCAGGAAGGAGCGGAGCATGAGCGGAGTTCGGGTTCTCGTCGGCACACGGAAGGGCGCCTTCATCCTCACCGCGGACGGCGCACGGAAACACTGGGAGGTGAGCGGCCCCCACTTCGGAGGGTGGGAGATCTATCACGTCAAGGGATCGCCCGTGGACCACGATCGGTTGTATGCGTCCCAATCGAGTAGCTGGTTCGGGCAGGTGATCCAGCGCTCGCGCGACGGCGGCCGGACGTGGGAAACGGCGGGAAACAAGTTCGTGTACGAGGGCGCCGTGGGCACGCACCTCTGGTACGACGGAACGCCGCGTACGTGGGAGTTCGCGCGCGTCTGGCATCTCGAGCCCTCGCTGACCGACCCGGATACGGTCTACGCCGGCATCCAGGACGCGGCGTTGTTCCGCACGACCGACGGTGGCCAGACGTGGGAGGAGCTGACGGGGCTGCGCATGCACAAGTCGGCGCCGGTGTGGCAGCCGGGGGCGGGCGGCATGTGCCTGCACACGATCGTGCTCGACGCCGCCCATCCCGACCGGATCTTCGTCGCCATCTCGGCGGCGGGCGTGTTCCGGAGCGACGACGCCGGCAAGACGTGGCGGCCGATGAACCAGGGGCTGCGGTCGGAGCAGATCCCCGATCCCACGGCGGAGGTGGGCCACTGCGTTCATCGCATTGCGATGCATCCCTCGCGCCCGCGCGTGCTCTTCATGCAGAAGCACTGGGACGTCATGCGCAGTGACGACGCCGGCGAATCGTGGCGGGAGGTCAGCGGAAACCTGCCCACCGACTTCGGATTCCCGATCGACGTGCACGCCCACGAGCCCGAGACCATCTACGTCGTTCCGATCAAGAGCGACTCCGAGCACTATCTGCCGGAGGGAAAGCTGCGCGTCTACCGGAGTCGAACGGGCGGCAACGAATGGGAGGCGCTCACGAAGGGGCTGCCGCAGAGCCACTGCTACGTCAACGTGCTGCGCGACGCCATGACCCTCGATGCCCTCGACCCCTGCGGCGTGTACTTCGGCACCACCGGCGGCCAGGTGTACGCGTCGGCCGACGCCGGAGATAGCTGGACCCCCATCGTCCGCGATCTGCCGTCGGTGGTCTCGGTCGAGGTCCAGACGCTGCCGTGATCGTCCGTGTCGTGCTCCCCGCCCATCTCCGGACGCTGGCGCGCATCGACGGCGAGGTGAAGCTCGACGTCGGGGCCGACGCCACGCAACGGTCGGTGCTCGACGCGCTCGAAGCCGCCTATCCGATGCTGCGCGGGACCATCCGCGACCATGTCACGTGCGAGCGCCGAGCCTTCTTGCGATTCTTCGCGTGCGAGCAGGATGTCTCGCACGAATCGCCGGATGCGCCCCTCCCCGACGCGGTCGCGCGAGGGGTGGAGCCGCTGCTGATCGTGGGAGCCATGGCGGGGGGCTAGCGTCGGTGCCGAGGGGGGCGCACGTGGCGGGGGCTGGCGTCGCGCTCTATGATCGTTGCTGCCGTGAATGCGCGCACGAATGCCGAATGGCTGCGGGCTCTCAAGAGCGGTGGCGAGGACCAGGCCGTGGCGCTCGCGGACCTGCGCGCCTACCTCCTGCGCGCGGCCACGTTCGCGCTGGAGCGGCGCGGAGGAGTGGCGGCTCCGCACCTCTCGCAGCTCGCGGAGGACTGCGCCCAGGAGGCGGTCGTCGCCGTCCTCGCTCATCTCGACGACTTCCGTGGCGAGAGTCGCTTCACGACGTGGGCGTACGTCTTCGCGATCAACCGCGCCCTCATGGCCGCCCGTCGCGAGCGCTGGCAGAACGTGTCCCTCGACGCGTTGCTGGCGACCTCGCCCACGACCTCGGATCGCGCCGCCGCCGAGACGCCCGCCGAGAATCCCGAGCGGCGGATGCTGCAGCACGAGCTCGAGGTCACCCTCTGGAAGGGGATGGACGAGTGCCTGAGCGACCGACAACGCCAGGCCATTCGGGCGGTCGTGCTGGAAGCGGTGCCGCTCGACGAGGTCGTGCGGCACTGGCAATCGAACCGGAATGCCGTCTACAAGCTCCTGCACGACGCCCGGCGCAAGCTACGCGCCTATCTCGAGGCTCACGGCTATTCCGCGGCCGAGGTGCGAGCGGTGCTCGATGATCGCTAGGCGGGTAAGATCGGCGGCGTGCCCGCATCCAATGGGAGAGGTGAACTGTCGGTGAATGCGTCCGGTCCTCTCCATCACCTGCTCCGGCTCATCGCCGGCACCGCCGAGAGCGAGATCTCGTGCTCGGAGTGCTTCCGGCTTCTGCCGCAGTACGCGGAGCTCGAGCTTGCCGATCCGTCCGCCGTCGTCGCGCCGTCCCCGCTGAGCCAGCATCTCCAGCAGTGCGGCGTCTGCCGCGAGGAATACGAGGTCCTGCGCGACCTCCTCCGCGCCGACGCCGGCCCGCCGCCTTCCGAGCCCACGTAAGAATCTCCGCCCTCGCCGCATCGTAGACGGTGACAGCGCCCGCAGGGCGCCCGGCGCCGCTCAGGGCACCGGAACGTCTCCATGGAGGTATGCGATGCGCAAAGGAATCGTAGCGGCGAGCATCACGTTGGCGGCTCTCGTCGCCGCCGGGTCGGCGGTGACGGCACAGCAGATGGCGCCGCCCGGAGGCGACTACAAGAAGGTCAGCACCCTCGTGTCGCTCCCGGACTTCGTCCCCGGCCTCGGCACGCTCTACGTCGATCCCAAGACGCTTCCCGCCGGTCCTTTCCTTGCCTATGACCGGAGCGGAAAGCTCGTCAGCTCCGTCTACATGATCCCCGTCAAGGACCTCACGGCGCACAAGGCCTTCAACGACCTCACCGCCGCCCACGAGAAGGTCGACCACGTGGATCTCTACTACAACGCGGGTCATCCGGGCGTGACGGAGCCGCACTATCACGTCGTCGTCTGGTATGTCTCGCCGCAGCAGGCCGCCGCGCTCAAGCAGTAGATGGTCACACGGCGAGCCTTCCTCACGGGCAGCGCGGTCGCGTTCCTGGGCGCGGCCGCGCCGCGCCCGCTGCGGGCGGCGCCGCCCCTCGAGATCCGGATGCGCGCGACCGAGCGTGGCGAGCAGGTCTGGTTCGATCCCATCGGTGTGCTCGTCACCCCCGGACAGACGATCCGATGGGTGGTGGAGCGCGACGTCCACACCACGACCGCCTATCACCCCGCGAACGATCATCACTCCCGGCGAATCCCGGAAGCGGCGGCGCCGTGGGACTCCGGATTCCTGGTGCAGAAGGGCGCGCATTTCGACGTGACGCTCACGGTGGACGGCGTCTACGACTACTACTGCCTCCCCCACGAGGAAGCGGGCATGGTGGGCCGGATCATCGTCGGCAAGCCGGGCGGCCCCGGCGCGTGGCCTTTCGACTACTGGAAGGGCGCCGCCTTCGCCTCCGGCTGGAAGCCGGTACCGATGGCCGCGCAGCAAGCCCTTCCCGCCATCGAGACGATCATGAAGCGCAAGGTGGTCCGGCGCGCGCCGCCCGCCTAGCCGAGCCTCCGGCGCGGATCCGCGATCTCGTCGTGCAAGACACCAAGATGAAAAAACCGAGGATGAAACTTGTCGGTTCCCGAAAAAACCTGGGGCCGATGCTGCTGGCTGAGAAATCAGCTATTGGTTTGCGGGCGCAGAAATTGCTCCGCCGTCAGTCGTCCCATCCGCACATGGTGGTTCCGCGCGTCCTGACCGGCCTGGCAGATGGAGGAAGCGATGAAGTCTAGCGTGATGATCCCCATCGCAAGCGTACTCGTCCTTTTCGTGGCGACGGTCGTCTGGGTATCGCGAGGCATGAGCGACGAGCCCACGCGGGCGCCGTTCGACCGCGTCATCGCCGCGAACGCGCGCGCGCAGCTCGAGGAAGGCCGGCAGACGTTCCGCTTCGACACCTTCGGCGACGAAGACTTCTGGGGGGGCGTGCTCCGCTTGCACGAGGCCATCGCGACCGTCACTCCGCGCACCGCGCTCGCGGTGGGCCTGAAGGTCGACGTCGATGCGCTACCGCCCGATCTCGTCGATGCTTTCCGTGGACGGCGAATCAAGTTCGACGATCCCGCCAACACCCTCGCCCTTCTCAAGCTGAATGCCGTCATCGGTGTGACGGGATTCTTCGGCGCTGACGGCCGGCTCCGCTCGTTCGGAATCCAGTGCGCGCTCTGTCACTCCACCGTCGACGACTCGTTCGCGCCCGGGATCGGCCACCGGCTGGACGGCTGGGCGAATCGGGATCTGAACGTGGGCGCCATCGTCGCCCTCGCCCCCAATCTCAAGCCCGTCGCCGATCTCCTCGGGGTCAGCGAGGCCACGCTGCGCGCAGTGCTGAATAGCTGGGGTCCCGGAAAGTTCGACGCGGGGGTCTTCATGGACGGCAAGGCGCTGCCGCCGAGCGGGGGACCGACGCTGATTCCGCCCGCGTTCGGCCTCGCCGGCGTCAACCTGCACACGTGGACGGGCTGGGGATCGGTCACGCACTGGAACGCGTTCGTCGCCAATCTCGAGATGCACGGCAAGGGTACCTTCTACGATCCCCGCTTGAACGATCCCGCGCAGTTCCCGATCGCGGCCGCGAACGGGTTCGGCAACGTGCGGACGGAGCCGGATCTGATCACACCGAAGCTGGCCGCGCTCCATCTCTACCAGCTCGCCATTCCCGCTCCGAGACCGCCGGCGGGGTCGTTCGACGTCGGCGCCGCCGCCCGCGGCGAGACGCTGTTCCGGGCCAAGGCCCAGTGCGCGACGTGCCACGTTCCACCGATCTTCACCGAGCCCGGCTGGAACATGCACCGCGGGGAAGAAATCGGCATCGACAACTTCCAGGCGGATCGTGCGCCCGATCGGCGCTACCGGACGTCGCCCCTCAAAGGTCTCTGGACTCATCAGAAGGGCGGGTTCTACCACGACGGGCGATTCCCGACCCTGCGCGACGTCGTCGATCACTACAACGCGGTGAAAAGCCTCGGGCTCACGGGCGATGAGGTGGCGGACGTCGTCGAGTATCTCAGGTCGCTGTGAGGGGCGCCTCGCGCACCACCGCGTCCGCGATCGTCACCTCGACGAGATCCTCGTACCGGTGCCGGCGCTCGATGAAGCCGCCGTCGAGGAGGATTTGCTGGAGGTACTCGTAGCCGTCGCGGCGGATGATCGGGTCGTGCGCCCAGGTGTTCTGCCGTCGATAGCGGTCGACGACGCGCACGAGAATCTCGTGCTCGGTGTCGGGGAAGGCGGGAGCGATGGCGGCGGCCATCGCCGCCGCGTCGTGCTCGACGATCCACCGTTGCGTCCGATGGATGGCGCGCGTGAAGGCGCGGACGACGTCCGTATGGCGCCGAAGGAAGTCGGGCGTCGTCATGTAGGACGAAAACGGAACGGGGCCGGTGGCGTCGCCCATCGACACCACGACGTGAGCGACGCCCTCGGCGACCAGGCGCTCCACCACGGGCTGTCCCTGCTCCAGATAATCGCCGTGCCCTGCGCAAAAGGCCGCCACCGCCTCCGCCACCGGCCGCTCTCGCTCGATCGTCACCGCCGCGGGGTCGACGCCGGCGCGGCGCAGCACGGTCAGCATGCACTGCCACGGCGTGGGCGCCTCCGCGAACGAGAGGACGGTCTTGCCGACGAGGTCCGTCCACGCAAAGCGCGGCGGCGGCCGGCGCGCGAGCAGGAAGAAGCCGTTGCGGCTGTTGACCTCGATGACGTGCGGAAGGAAAGGGCCGCCTCGGTCCGCGAGCTCCAGGCTGCGCATGATGCCGCCCAGGCAGATCTGAGCCTCGCCGTGGAGGAGGGCATCCACCGTGCCCCCGCTGCGAGGGGCGGTGCGCACGGTGACGTCGAGGCCCTCGTCCGTGAAGTGGCCCTGCGCCAGCGCCACGAACTGCGGCGCGTAGAACGGCGATCGGAACGGCTCCACCACGAGGACGGCGCGGCCCATGAGGGCGCGAGTATACGTCAGCGCGTCTCCGCCTTCTCCTGATCCGCCACGCGCGTGCCGTCCTTGACGCCGTCGGGCGCGTTGATCACGAGCCGCTCCGCCCCCGTGAGGCCGGCCACCACTTCGACGGATTGCCCGAGATCGCGGCCCAGCTCCACCTTCCGGTAGTGCACGGTGTGATCGTCCCCCACGCTCAGGACCTGGGTTCCCGACGCGCGGGTGATGAGGGCGGTGGCGGGCACCAGCCACACGGCGTCGGCGGGGGCCACGCTGAACTTCACCTGCGCGTACATTCCCGGCAGGAGCGCGTGGTCCTCGTTGCGCAGTCGCACCTCGGTGAGCAACGTCCGCGACGTGGGATCGAGAGCGCCCGCCGTGCTCGCGATCTTCCCCACGAAGGTGCGCTGCGGGTATTCCGGCGCGAGGACGCGCGCCTCCTGCCCGGGCGCGATCGAGCGCACGAACGTCTGGGGAACGCTCACGAAGATGCGGAGGTTCTCGACGCGGGCGATCCGGAACAGCGGGCCGTTGGCGGTGGCGCTGCCGGCGGTGATGAGGGCACCGCGGTCGATGCCGCGGGCGGTGATGATTCCCGCGAACGGCGCTTCCACCTTCTGGAACGACTGGAGCGCCATGAGCCGCTGTACGTTGGCCTCGTTGGCGGCTACGTTGGCGGCGGCGGCGCCGACGCTCGCCTCGAGGGCGCCGATGTTGGCCTGCATGGCGTCGACGTTGGCCTGGGCGGCGGCCGTCGCCGCCCGCGCGGAGGCGAAGCCGGCGCGCTTTTCGTCCGCATCCTGATGGGCAACGAGCTCTCGGCGCTCGAGCTCGGTGAAGCGAGTCGAGGTGGCGCCCGCGAATCCTTCGTTCGCTTTCGACTGCTCGAGCGTGGCCCGCGCCTGTTGCAGCGTGGCCCGCGCCTGCGTCAGGCCCGCCTGGCTCTGCGCGAGAGCGGCGCGCGTCTGGGCGAGAGCGGCCCGCGCCTGGCCGAGCTCCTGGTCGAGCTCCGGCGTATCGATCTGGGCGAGGACCTTGCCGGCGGGCACGCGGTCGCCGATGTCGACGTAGCGCTCGCGCACGTAGCCGTTCGTGCGGGCGTAGATGGCGGTCTCCTCGATCGCCTGGATGCTGCTCGGGAGGACGAGGTCGGTGGGACCGTCGGCGCGACGCGGATGCACCACCGTCACCGACGGCAGTCCGGAGTCGGGCGCCGTCGCCGCCGCCACCAGCTCCGCGTCCTGTCGCAGGCGCGGGAGCACGCCGATGGCGAGCACGATCACGAGGAGCACCACGCCGAGGAGCGCGACCCACGTCTTTCGAAATCCACGCATGACCAAGGCTCCTTGCCGTCAGCTCTCGCCGAGGAAGTCCTCGCGGGGAGGACGGCGGCGAAGCAGGCTGTAGACGACGGGCACCAGGAACAACGTCGCGAACGTCGCCACGGAAAGACCGCCGATGACGGCGCGACCGAGGGGCGCGTTCTGCTCTCCGCCTTCGCCGAGCCCGAGCGACATCGGGAGCATGCCGATGATCATGGCGAGGGCGGTCATCAGCACCGGACGCAAGCGCGTGGCGCCGGCGGCGAGGGCGGCCTCGCGAGCGTCGCCGCTCTCCCGCATCCGGCCGTTCGCGAAGGACACCATGAGGATGCTGTTGGCGGTGGCCACGCCCACGCTCATGATGGCGCCCATGAGGGCCGGCACGCTGAACGTGGTGTGCGTCACGAAGAGCATCCAGACGATGCCGCAGAAGCCGGCCGGCAGCGCCGTGATGATGATGAACGGATCGAGCCACGACTGGAAGTTCACGACCATGAGCAGGTAGACGAGCACGACCGCGAAGATGAGCCCCAGGCCGAGGCGGAGGAAGGCGGAGTTCATGCTTTCCACCTGACCTCGCACGGCGATGGTGTGGCCGGGCGGAAGCTCTCGCCGCGCATCGGCCACGATGCGCTGGACGGCCGCCGCCACGCTGCCGAGGTCACGATCCTGGACGTTGGCGTAGATGTCGAAGACGGGTTGCACGTTGGAATGACTGATGACGGCGGGTGTCTCCCGCCGCTCCAGCGTGGCCAGGTTGCTGAGGAGCTGCTGGCGGCCGGCGGTGCTCTGGGTGATCGACGTGTTCATGAGGGTGTTGACGGAATCGATCCGGTCCGGCGGCGTCTGCACGACCACCGGGTACGTGATCCCGGTGCGGGGATCGGACCAGTAATTCGGCGCCACCACCGCGCTCGAGCTCAGGGAGACGAGCACGTTGTTGGCGACGTCGCGCTGGGTGAGACCGAGTTCCGCCGCGCGCGAGCGGTCGACGTTCACGAGCAGCGAGGGCGTGTTGACGACCTGATGCAGGTGCACGTCGACGGCGCCCGGGATCCGGGCCATGCGCGCCGCCACGTCGAGGGCCACGTCGTGCGTCGCCTTCTGGTTGTAGCCGGTGACCTGGACGTCGATGGGGGCCGGTAGCCCGAAGTTCAGGATCTGGCTCACCATGTCGGCGGGCTGGAAGAAGAAGGTGACGCCCGGAAACTCGCGCGGGAGCCGCTCGCGGAGGATCTTCATCCACCGCGCCGTCGGCTGGTGACGTTCCGGGTTCAGGGAGACGAGGATCTCGCCGTCCGACGGCCCCAGCGTCACGCTGTCGGTGAAGCCGAGGTTCACCGGCTGCGGCTGCCCGATGTTGTCGAGCACGAGCGCGATTTCGTCCTTGGGGATGATGCGACGGATGGCACCCTCGACGTCGGCGAACACCTGCTCCGTCTCCTCGATCCGGGTACCGGCGGGCGCCCGCACGTGCAGGCGGAACTGCCCGGTGTCCACCGTGGGAAAGAAGTCGCGTCCCACGAACGGCAGGAGCCCGAGCCCGCTCGCGACGATCAGGCCGAAGACGAGGAAGACACGCGCGCGTCTGCCGAGAGCCGCTTCCAGGAGCGTGACGTAAGCGGCCCGTAGTCGCTCGAACCCCCGGTTGAAGGCGTCGTGAACGCGACCGAACACGCCCCTGGCCGTCGGCTCCGCCGTGTGTCCCCCCGCCTCGTACGCGAGGAGATAGCGGACGAGGGTGGGGATGATCGTCCGCGACAGGAGATACGAGGCCAGCATCGCGAACACGACGGCCATCCCGAGCGGCGTGAACAGGTACTTCGCGGGACCGACGAGAAACACCACCGGCACGAAGACGATGCAGATGGAGAGCGTCGAGACGAACGCCGGCGTCGCGATCTCAGCGGCGCCGTCGAGGATCGCCTGGACGAGTCGCTTACCGAGGCCGAGATTCCGGTGGATGTTCTCGATCTCCACGGTGGCGTCGTCGACGAGGATGCCCACGGCAAGGGCCAGGCCTCCGAGCGTCATCACGTTGAGCGTCTCGCCGAGTCCGCTCAGGATCGTCACCGACGTGAGGATCGAGAGCGGGATGGAGACGATCACGATGAGGGTGCTGCGCCAGCTCCCGAGGAAGAGCAGGATCATGAGGCCGGTGAGGGCGGCCGCGATCGCTCCCTCCGTCAGCACGCCCGCGATGGCCGCCCGCACGAAGAGCGACTGATCGAAGAGCTCCTTGATCTCGAGTCCGGGGGGAGCGGCCGCCCGCAGCGTGGGCAGCAGCTCCTTGAGCTGCTTGACGATCGTCAGCGTGGAGGCGCCGCCCTTCTTGATGACGGTGAGGAGGGCCGACCGCCGGCCGTCGAGCCGCACCATGTTCGTCTGCACCGCGAAGCCGTCGCGGACGTGGGCGACGTCGCGCACGTAGACGGTGGCGCCGTTGACCTGCTTCACGGGCAGGTCGTTGAGGGCGGCCAGCACGTCCGGGCTGCTGTTGAGGCTCACCCGGTACTCTCGCGGTCCCAGCTTCACGCTCCCCGAGGGCAGGGTCAGGTTCTGGAGGTTGACGGCGCCGCTCACGTCCGCCGCCGAGATCGTCTTCGCGAGAAGCGCCTGTGGATCGAGATCCACCATGACCTGTCGCGGCTTGCCGCCGTAGGGGAGCGGCAGCGTGATGCCCTGGATGGGCGCGATCTGCTGCCGGATGCGGTAGATGCCGTAATCGTAGAGCTCCGCCTCGGACAACGTCTTCCCGCCGAGGGCGAGCTGAATGATCGGCACGCTCGACGCGTTGTAGCGCACGATGAACGGCGGCACCGCCCCCGGCGGCATCACGCGCAGGATCGTCTGCGACACCGCCGTCACCTGGGCGAGAGCCGCTTCGATGTTCACGTTGGGCTGGAAATAGATCTTGATGACGCTCACGCCGGGATAGGTCTGCGACTCGATCGTGCGTACGTCGCTCACCACGGACGAGATCGTGTACTCGGAGTAGGTGGTGATGCGGGATGCCATCTCCTCCGTGGAGAGGCCGCCGTAGTTCCAGATGACGGAGACGACGGGGATGTCGATCTCGGGGAAGATGTCGGTCGGGGTCGTCACGATCGCGAAGACGCCGAGCAGTACGATCGCGAGGCCCATCACCACGAAGGTGTAGGGACGACGAAGCGCGAGCCGAACGATCCACATGTCCTTGCACAGGTGATGCGGCTTCGGCAGGACGCGATTCGTGCTCGGGATTTCTTCCAGATTCGGGCGGAGTGCCCGATCCGGTTACGGCAACGTCGGGGCGAGCGCGCCCTCCATCACGGCCGGGCGCCGCCGGTCGCGAGGAGGGCGCGTGAGGCCGCTATCCGGTCGGGCGGAGCGCCCGCGCTCCTCCCGCGGCGTACCACGCGGACACGCCGCCGCGGATGTAGCGTGCGTCGAGCCCACGCTCCCGCAGCGTTCGCGTGACGTTGCAGCCGACGTGAAAGCCGTAGGCGCAGTAGACCGCGATGGGCTCGTCAGGCGACAGCTCTCCGATCCACTCCTCCACGCGATCGGGATCGCGCCAGATCGCGCCCTCCATGAGGTCGACCGTCCTCGAAATGTGATGGCGCGGGCGGGCGTCCAGGAGTTGCACCCGTTCGCCCTTGGCGAGCCGCGCCGACAGCTCCTCGATGGACAGCGACGGGAGGCTCTGGTCCGAGGGATCTTCCGACGGGAGCGCCCGGTCGGCGCGCGCCGCCGCGATCCGCTCCGTGACCGCCGCCCAGTTCACGTTACGCATGAAGGCGTCGATGTAGGCGGTGGCATTGGCGCCGAAATCCATGTGGTAAGCGTGCTCGTACATGTCGAGAGCGAGGACGGGAGCGGCGTCGATGGCCGCCTGTGAATGATCGAACGCGAGCTGGGTGCCGAGGCGCTTGGTTCTTCGGGAGTAGGTGAGCAGGGCCCAGCCGGAGCCACCCGCCAGCGATTGCGCGGTGCCCACGAACTCACGCCGCCACGCGGCCACGCTTCCGAAGTGCTCCTCGAGCGTGGCGCCGATGCCGGCGGCGATCTTGTTGCCCTCGCCACCCAGATTTCCGAAATACAGCTCGTGGAGCACGACGGAGTTCATGGCGATGAGCTCCTCGCGCTTGAGGCCACGGAGCCGGTAGCCGGGGGCGCCCGCGTCCAGTCCGGCCAGCTCGCGCCGGACCGCGTTCAGCGTGCGCACGGCGCCGCCGTAGTTGTTCTCGTAATGGCTGACGATGAGGCGCTCCGAGAGTCCATTCAGCGTCCACGGTCGCACGGGAATGGGGGTGATCTGCTCGTTCATGGCGTCTATCCTCTCCTTGTCGTGGGCCGTCCTCGATTGCGACGCGTTCTTTCGCGTCGTCACCGCCCTCCGGGCTCGTGACGGGCGCCGTTCCGCATCGCTTTCTCCTTCCGGCCTGGCCGACGACTTTGTTTCTGAATGAAACAATAGTTTCACCACGATGTCAAGCCGTGATCTGCCGGGGGACGGCCCGGGCGCGGAGGCGCTCAGGGCGCGAGGCCGCGGACGATCAGATCGTCGAAGGCCGTCACGGAGTCGGCCTTCGTCCACAAGCCGACCCGCCCCGCGCGATAGCGCGCGTCGCGGTGATCGAGGCGCAGGGTGCCGTCGAGATAGCCCTGGATGTGATCCCCCACGGCGACGACCCGGATGGTGTGCCACTGACCGAGGTGCGGCGGCGTCACGCGCGCGCTGGCGAGCTGGCGCGGATGAGATAGTAGTGACCCTCCGCGAAGCGGAAGACGATTCCGCCCGAGGCATCCTCGCGTCCCGAGATCGGCTTGAAGCGAACGGTCACGTCGACGTCGCCGTAGGGCCCCGCCGGCGCCACGATCACGTCGTACGTCTTCGCCGTCTCGCGCTGGAGCAGCGCGCGCCGCCCGCTGGGGGCGCCGGCGACCTCTTCGATGGTCCAGCGCCCGTCGACGATCTGCCAGCCCTGGAGATCACCGGTTTCGAAGTCGTAGGCGGTGGCGGCGGCGGTGGCGACGGCGCCGGCCGCCGCCCGCGCGGGCAGCGGTGGCAGCGCGCTCACGACGAAGACGAGCACGAGCACGAGACGGAACCAGGCGGCCTGCTTCATGACAACCCTCCCGGGAGCGATTGGGCTTGACAGTATCATGAAACTACTGTTTCATACCGAAACATGAGCCAGCCATCGGTCCTTCTGCTCCTGGTCGGGGTTCCGCCCACGCCGTCGAGCCTGCGCGTGCGCGTGTGGCGCCGCCTCCGTTCGCTGGGCGCGGTGGCCCTCAAGCGGTCCGCCTATCTCCTCCCCGACACTCCCGAGCTCTACGAGGATTTCCAGTGGCTTGCCCAGGAGATCCAGCGGGAAGGGGGGGACGCCACGCTCGTCCGCGTCCATCAGATCGAGAACCTGACCGACGCCGACGTGCTCCGTCTCTTCCAGGAGCCCCGCGACCAGGACTACCGGCACCTCGCGGCGCGCTATCGCAAGATGCTGCAGGGCCTCGAGCGCAAGGGGGCGGCGACGCGGACACGAGTGCAAGACGACCTCGCCCGGCTCGCCAAGGACCATCAGCGTATCCGTGACATCGACTTCTTCGACGCCCCCGGCGGCGCCGAAGTGCGGCGTCTCGAGGAGGCCATCGCCATGCGCACCCGGCGCCCGGAATCCGTCCGTCGCGAAGAGCGGCCCACCCTCGATCTCGCCGCCCTGCGCCGTCGGCGGTGGGTCACCCGCCCGCGCCCGCACATCGATCGCATCGCCTCCGCGTGGCTGATCAAGCGCTTCATCGACGCCGATGCCCAGTTCGTGTTCGCGCCGGCGTCGGAGTTCCCGAAGGACGCCATCCCGTTCGACGCGCCGGGGGTGGAGCTCAGTCACCAGGGTGAGGACTGCACGTTCGAGACGCTCCTGAAACGCGCGCGGCTGCGCGATCGACGACTCGCCCGCCTCGCCGAGATCGTCCACGAGGCCGACCTCCGCGACGGCAAGTACCCGCGCGAGGAAGCCCGCGGTATCGACGTCGCCGTGCGCGCGCTGCTCGCCGCGTCCACCGACGACCACCAGGTGCTCGCCCAGGGCATGACCCTGTTCGACGGTCTTTACGCCACGACGTCACGGAAGGGTTAGCATGCTGATCCTGTCCCGCCGCGACGTGATCGAGCTCCTGACGCTGCGCGACTGCATCGACGCCGTGGAGCAGGCCTTCCGACTCCATGTCGAGGGGCGCACGCTGCGCCCGCGCGTGCTCGGGATGCCGGCCGCCGACGGCGGGTTCCACATCAAGGCGGCGGGGTTGGCGGGGGCGAGGAGTTATTTCGCGGCCAAGATCAACGCGAACTTCCCGGAGAATCCGCGGCGCTACGGGCGGCCCGCCATCCAGGGCACGGTCGTGCTCGCCGACGCGACGACGGGCGAGCCGCTGGCGGTGATGGACTCCGGGAGCGTGACCGCCTTGCGGACGGGCGCGGCCACGGCGGTGGCGGCGAAATATCTCGCGCGCACGGACGCGCGCACGGCCACGATCGTGGGCGCGGGCGTCCAGGGCGAGCCCCAGCTGGCGGCGATCGCGGCCGTGCTGCCGCTCACGCGCGCGTGGGTGTTCGACCTCGATCAGGCGCGCGCGGAAGGCATGGCGGCCCGCGCCACCGCGCAGCTCGGCGTGGCGGTGGTGGCCGGGCGCGATCTTCGCGCCGCCCTGCGTGACAGCGACGTCTGCGTCACGTGCACGCCGTCGCGGCGCGTCCTCGTGGCGGCCGGCGACGTCGGCCCCGGAATCTTCATCGCGGCCGTCGGCGCCGACAGCGAAGGCAAACAGGAGCTCGACCCCGCCCTCGTCGCCTCCGCCACCCTCGTCGTCGACATGCTCGACCAGTGCGCCGTCATCGGCGAATTGCAGCACGCGCTCGCCGCCGGGCTGCTCGGGCGCGAGGACGTCCACGCCGAGCTGGCCGACGTCGTCGTCGGACGGCGTCCCGGGCGATCGCGCGCGGACGAGATCACGATCTTCGACAGCTCGGGCACCGCCCTCGAGGACGTTGCCGCCGCCCTCTGCGTCTACGAGAAGGCGTGCGCGGTGGGGCGGGGGATGGAGGTCAAGCTCGATGCCTGAACCCACGGATGGCGGGACCACGAATCGCTGGAAGGAAATCGCGACCGGCTTTCTGAAGATCGGCGCCACCGGGTACGGCGGTCCCGCCATCATGGGCGTGATGCAGGCGGAGTTTCAGGAGCGGCGTCAGTGGGTTTCGAAGCCGCAATTCGTGGAAGGCCTGGCCCTCGTCAACGTCCTCCCCGGCGCCACCGCCGTCGAGCTCGGTATTTTTCTCGGGTATGCCCGCGGCGGATGGTGGGGCGGCCTCGTGGCCGGACTCTGCTTCGCCGCCCCCGGCTTCGTGGTGATGCTCGCTCTCGCACTGGCGTACGCCACGCTTGACGTGAATCCGATCGTTCGGAGCGCGCTCTACGGTCTGGGGCCGGTCGTGCTCGCGATCTTCGTGGTGGCCCTCGTGCGCCTCGGGCGGTCAGCCCTGCGCGCGTGGCCGCAGCGACTCATCGCGACCGCCGCCGCCGTCGCCGCGCTCCTGAGCCCGATCGGCGCCGCCGCCATCCTGCTCCTCGCGGGAGCCGTCGGTCTCTTCCTCTTCCACTCGCGGCGCGCGGGGGCCATCGTGCTTCTCGCGCTGACGGCCGGCATCGCCCTCATGCCGTTCGTCGTGTGGTCTCCCCTCGGCTCCCTGATCACGAGCGGCGGTCCCGGGTTCGGGAGGGTCATCGCGCTCTTCTCGACCATCGGCACCGTCACCTTCGGCGGTGGGTTGTCGATGATCGCGCTCGTGGAGGAGCACGTGGTCCATCGCCTGCACTGGCTGACGCCGCCAGAGTTCATCGCGGGCCTCGCCCTCGGCCAGCTCACGCCGGGTCCGATATTGATGGTGGCCGCGTTCATCGGCTACAAGCTGCTCGGCGTCGGCGGCGCCGTCGCCGCCGCGGTCGCGATGTTCCTGCCGTCGTTCGTGCTCATGCTGGCAATCCTGCCCGCGTTCGACCGCGTGCGGAAACTCACGTGGATGAAGGCCGTCATCCAGGGCATCGGTCCCGCCGTCATCGGCGTCATGGCGGTGGCGCTTTCTCGCCTGGCGCCGGCCTCGGCGCCCGATCCCGTCGCCGTCATCGTGCTGGTGGCGGCGGTGGCCGTGCTCCTGTTCGGGCAGGTGGCGCCCCTGCCGGCGATGCTCGGGGGCGCCGTGCTTGGAGTGGCGCGGAGCTGGCTCGCGGCGCTGCCGGGTCTGAAGCCGGCTCTCGGTCTCGGCCTCTGGGTTCGATGATGGTGCGGCCCACCACCACCGAGCTCCTGAAGTACTTCCTCTATCTGGGGAGCCTCGGATTCGGTGGGCCCGTCGCGCTCGTGGGCTACATGCAGCGCGATCTCGTCGAGCGCCGCCCCTGGTTCTCGAAAGAGGAGTACATGAAGTCGCTCGCCCTCGCGCAGCTCGCGCCCGGCCCGCTCGCGGCCCAGCTCGCGATCTGTCTCGGCTACGTCCACTCGCGCGTGCGCGGAGCGAGCCTGGTCGCCCTCACCTTCGTGCTGCCGTCGTTCGTGATGACGGTCGTCATCAGCTGGCTCTACGTCCGCTTCGGCGGCTTGCCGTGGATGCAGGCCGCGTTCTACGGCGTGGGCGCGACCGTGATCGGGATCATCGTGCTCGCCGCCTACAAGCTGGCGCGCCTCACCATGGCCAAGGACAAGGTCCAGTGGCTGCTGTTCGTGATGATGGCCGCGGTCACGGCGTGGACGGAGTCCGAGATCCTCTGGCTCTTCCTGCTCTGTGGCGTGGTGGCGGTGGTCGCGCAGGCGCCGCCGGCGTGGCTCCGGCGCTCCGCGCCCGCCTGCCTCGCGGTGGCGGCGACTCCCGACGTGCTCGCGCAGCTCTTCTGGTTCTTCGCGAAGGCGGGCGCCTTCGTGTTCGGGAGCGGCCTCGCCATCGTGCCGTTCCTGTATGGCGGGGTGGTGCAGCAGTACGGTTGGCTGAACGACCAGCAGTTCCTCGACGCCGTCGCCGTCGCCATGCTGACGCCGGGTCCGATCGTCATCACGGTCGCCTTCATCGGATACCTGGTGGCGAGCTTTCCGGGGGCGGTGGCGGCCGCCGTCGGCGTCTTCCTGCCCGTTTACCTGTTCGTGGTGATCCCGTTTCCCTTCTTCGATCGCATCAGCGGAAACCCGAAGGTGAAGGCCTTCGTGGCCGGGCTCACCGCGGCCGCCTCCGGCACCATCGCCGGCGCCTGCGTCGTACTCGCACGCCGGGCCATCGTCGACGTGCCGACGCTCCTCATCGCCGCCGCCGCCCTCGGGCTCTCCATTCGCTTCAAGGTTCCGGAGCCCGTGCTCATCGCGGCCGGGGCGGCGGCCGGCTTCGTGATCTTTTCCGTTCGTAGAGGAGGATGACCATGAAGTGGATCACGCGTGAGCGTGCTCGTGTGGATCGCATCGCCTGTCCGTGGTTGATCACGCGCTTCATCGATCCGAGTCCCGTGTTTCTCTTCGTCCCTGCCTCGGAGGTCGTCGCCGCCGCGCAGCGGGAAGGCGCCATTCCGTACGACATTCCGAACGTCGAGCTCGGTCATCACGGGAGGCGCTGCTCGTTCGATGCGTTCATCGATCGCTACGAGCTCGGCGATCCCGCCCTCGGCACCCTCGCCGACATCGTGCGCGGCGCCGATACCGACGATCGTGCGCTCACGCCGGAATCGGCGGGCCTGTACGCGGCCGCCACCGGGTTCCAGGCGATCAGCCGGGACGACTTCGACAACATGGAGCGGCAATTCCCGATGTACGACGCGCTCTACGCGTTTGCGCGCACGAAGGCGGCCCCCGTGGGCACGCCCCCGGCGCGAGTCCTGTTCGTGTGCCTCCACGGCGCCGCCAAGAGCGTCGTCGCGGCGGCTCACCTCCGCCGACTGGCGGCCGCGCGGGGGCTTCCCATCGAGGCCGTGGCGGCGGGCACGGAGCCCGATCGTGAGCTGGCCCCGGCGGCGGTGAAGGGCCTCGCGGGAGACGGCCTGACGGCGGCGCCGCGCCGGCCGCGGCCGGTCACGCTGTACGACCTCCAGCGCGCCACGCGCGTGGTGACGTTCGGCTGCGACGTCGTGCCCGCTCACGGCCAGCCGACGGAACAGTGGGATGTCCCGGCCGTGAGCGACGGCTACGAGGCGGCGCGGGACCGCATCGTCGCCCACGTGGAGCGCCTGGTGGCCGACGTCGCGCGCGGGGCCTGAGCGCGCGGACGTCGAGGCGCGCGGCGTCGAGCGCGCCGCCGCCGGGCGCACGGCCTCAGACGCGGCCCACGTGCGCGGCGACCGCCAGCCAGCGCCCGTCGCGTCGCGCCCACACGTCCGTGTAGCGCCCGCGCCCGTCCTGGCCGTCCGGGCGCCGGTACGTCGTGCGCGCGTGGATGATGGCGACGTCGCCTATGATGCGGACGTTCACGTCGTGGGCGGCGAGATCCTTGATCTGCACGGGACGCGCCGTCTGCGCGAGGAAGGCGGTGCGATCGACGAGAGTCCCATCCGGATTGCTGCACAGGAAGTCGGGCGCGAGGATCTCGTCGAACCGTCGCACGTCGCCGTCCTGGACCGATCGAATGTATTCCCGATTCAGCTCGAGCAGGGTCTCGAGATCCGGCCTGGCTGCGCTGTCGGTCATGCAGTCTCCTCCTCGGCGCTCCCGGCGAGCGGGTGCCGCCGCCCCCAGTGTATTCCTCCCCCGCGTCGACGGAAGCCTGCGGGTGGGCGGACGCGCGAGCGTGCGATACTGCGCCGTTGGAGGGATCGGCCATGGGGTTTCGGACGCTGCATCCCGAGACGACGGCGGAGGCGTACCTCGAGCTGCTGAAGGACCGCGGCATCGACGTCTTTCTCGGCAACGCCGGCACCGACTTCGCATCGCTCGTGGAAGCGTTCGCGCGCTTCGAGGCGGAGGACGGCCGCGGACCGCGCCCGCTGGTGGTGCCGCACGAGTTCGTGGCGGTGTCGATGGCGCACGGCTACTACGCGGCGAGCGGCCGCCCGGCGGCGGTGATGGTCCACGTCAACGTGGGCACCGGCAACGCCGCCACCGCCATCATCACCGCCGCCCGCGCCAACGTGCCCGTCCTCATGACGGCGGGGCGGACGCCGATCACCGAGGAGGGCCTGCCCGGCGCCCGCGACCTGCACATCCACTGGGCGCAGGAGAGCTTCGACCAGGCGGCGATGCTGCGCGAATACGTGAAGTGGGACTACGAGCTGCGCACGCCCGTGCAGCTCGAGTCGGTGGTCGATCGCGCCTTCGAGCTGATGCAGGCGGATCCGCGCGGGCCCGTCTACCTGACGCTGCCGCGGGAGGTGCTGGCCGCCCGTCCCGGCGCGCTCACGATCACGTCGCCGCCGCGGCGAGAGTCCCGGAGCGAGCGGTTTCCGGATCCCGCGCGGATCGACGAGGCCGCGCGCATCCTCGCCCGCGCCGACTATCCGATCGTCCTCACCTCGGCGGCGGGCATCGACGCGCGCGCGGTCGCCGGCCTCGTCGAGCTGGCGGAGGCGGGCGGGATCGGCGTCGTGGAAGCGGATCCGATCTATCTGAACTTCTCGCACGGACACGATCTCCACCTCGGCTACAACCAGGCGGGAGCGACGAATCCCTCCGTCGGCGACGCCGACGCGATCATGGTCGTGGAGGCGGACGTCCCCTGGTATCCGGCGCTGAAGAAGCCCGCCCCCCACGCGCCGGTCATCCATCTCGGTGTCGATCCGTTCTTCTCGCGCTATCCGATGCGCAGCTATCCGTGCGACGTGCCGATCGCGGCCACGCCGGCGGCAGCCCTGCCCCTGCTCGCGGACGCGGTCCGTCGCCACGCCGATCCGGCGGCGGTGATGCGGCGTCGCGAGCGTCTTGCCGCCGAGCACCGACGGCGCCAGGCCGCCTGGGAACAGACGGCGCTCGGACAGTCGAGCTCGTCGACGATCGGCTTCGCATGGGCGTCGCGCTGCATCGGCGAGATCGTGGACGAGAGCACGGCCGTCGTGAACGAATATCCGCTCGATCGACGCTTCGCCGTCCTCACACGATCCGGCAGCTACTTCGGGTCGCCGCACTCGAGCGGCCTCGGGTTCGGTCTGGGAGCCGCCCTCGGTGTGAAGCTCGCCCGTCCGGCGTCGACGGTCATCGCCACCGTCGGCGACGGCGCCTACTTCTTCGGAGAGCCGCTGTCCTGCCTGTTCGTGCAGCGCGCGCACCGACTGCCGATCCTCACCGTCGTCTTCAACAACCAGCAATGGGAAGCGGTGAAGTTCGGGGCGCTGGCGGTGCATCCGGCCGGCGTCGCGAAATCGCGCGGGCGCTTCCCGCTCAGCGAGCTCCGGCCCTCGCCGCGCTTCGAGGAGATGGCGAAGACAGTGGACGGCTACGGTGAGCGGGTGGAGGGTCCGAGCGAGCTGCCGGGCGCGCTCAAGCGCGGGCTGGCGGCCGTGCGCGAAGGGCGGCCCGCCATCCTGAACGTCCTTTGCCAGCGTGAGGTCTAGGGGACTGACCGTTCGCGGCGCCGGCGCTCGTCGAGTGCCGCGATGGGTGGAGTGGGCAAGGGTGATCGTCGCGCTCGCGCTGTTCGCGGGTTCCGCCCAGACGGCGGCACAGCCGCGACCGGCGGCGCCCGGATGGACGGTGATCCGCGACATTCCCTACCCCGGCGCCGCCAAGGGCGACCGCCGCCGCAGTCTCGATCTCTATCAGCCGTCCGAGCGCGGACAGAAGCCGCCGCTCGTGATCTTCATCCACGGCGGATTCTGGTTGCTCGACGACGACCACTATCGGATCGGCCCCGCCTTCGCGGAGTCCCTCGCGAAGGAGGGAGTGGCGGTGGCGCTCCTGCGCTATCGGCTGGCGCCGGGCGCCCGCCATCCCGCGCAGGCGGAGGACGTCGCCGCCGGTGTCGCGCTCCTCGTCCGCCAGGCGGAGCGCTACGGATACGACGGCAAACGCATCTATCTCGCGGGCCATTCGGCGGGCGGACATCTCGCCGCCCTCGTCGCTCTCGACCCGAGGTACCTGGCCCGGCACCAGGTCACTCCGGCCGCGCTCGCGGGCGTGATCCCGTTCAGCGGCATCTACGATCTCTCGCTCCGCCCCGGGATCTCCGACAATCAGCGCGAGGCAACGGAGAAAACGTTCGGCAAGGATCCCGGCGTGCTCGAGCAGGCCTCGCCGCTGCGTCACGTGCGGGCGACGGCGCCGCCGTTCCTGATCCTCGGTGCCCAGAACGACTTCCCCGAGTTCCTTCCCGACATGAAACGTTTCTCCGACGCCCTCATGCGCGCCGGGCAGCCGTCGGCGGAGCGGTGGATCGTACCGAACGTGGACCATTTCAGCCTCGTCCAGCTCGACGACCGGGACAACAGCGTCCGCTTCCTGGTGCTGGACTTCATCAAGGTCACGCCGCTGCCGCCATCGGTCAAGATGTGGGCGGACGCCCGACGGCGCTGGCGCGATCCGCCCTTCACCACACTACCGTTCTGGCGCCACGCCAATCTCATTCGCCCGTACCCGGTCGATCAGCGCTTCGTGGCCAGCCTCATCGCCGTCTTCGGCGACTCGCGGCACGAGCTCCTTGAATGGCCGCTGGAACGGTTCCACGCCATCGGCCTCTTCGACTATCTGGCGGCGCTGCCGGCGGCCAAGCTCGGCCGCGGCGACTATCTGGTGGTCACCAACGTTCAGAACGAGAAGCGCTTCTGGCGACGGGAAACGATTGCCCCCTACGACCCCGTCCTCGTCGTGGGGCTCGACGACGAGAAGAACCTCTTCCGGCTCAGCATCTTCTATCGCGGCCAGCGCGAGTATTCGTGGAAGGACGGTCCCATGCCGCCCATGATGGCGCGCCCGCTGGGCGCATTCGTCCACTTCATGAAGGAGCCGCCCCCTGACGTCGAATTGGAGGCCCGGCACTTCGGACTCACCGACGATTCGTTCCGTCTGGTGGCGAACGATCCTCTCGCCGCCCTCCGCGACCTTCCCAAGGACGTCTTCGACACCGTCACGGAGCGCAACGCCTGCGTGTACTGCCATAGCTGGCGCGGCGCGGGGACGACCAGCCACCACGTGACGGCGGAGACCGGCAGCGCCCACGGTGGGATGGCGCTGCCGCTGGAATCGTATCCGCCCGAAGTATGGAAGGCGTTTCTCTTCGACCACGAGGCGGTGGTGCGGAAGATCGGGGTCCGGCCCAACCCCGTGGCCGATCCCGCGCGGCAAGCGCTGTACGAGCTGGTGAACGAGTCGCGACGCGTCCAGGAGCGGAAACGATAGCCCCATGACCGCTCACGGGTTCTGGCTCTTCGACACCGCCATCGGCCGCTGCGGCATCGCGTGGGGCGCGCACGGCGTCGCCGGCGTGCAGCTTCCGGAGGCGCGCGAAGCGGCCACCCGCGCGCGCGTGACCGAGCGCTTTCCGGACGCCACGGAAGGGACGCCGCCCCCCGCCGTGCAGCGCGCCGTCGATGGTATCGTCGCCCTCCTTCGCGGCGAGTCGAGCCAGCTCGACGACGTCGTCCTCGACATGGACGGCGTGCCGCCGTTCCACCGCCGCGTCTACGAGGTCGCGCGGACGATCCCGCCCGGCGCCACGCTCTCGTACGGCGACGTGGCGGCGCGGATGGGCGCGGCCGGCGCCGCGCGCGCGGTGGGACAGGCGCTGGGCCGCAATCCATTTGCGATCGTGGTGCCGTGCCACCGCGTGCTCGCCGCCGGCGGCAAGGTCGGCGGCTTCTCCGCGAACGGCGGGCTCCGCACCAAGCTCCGGCTCCTCGCCATCGAAGGCGCGCGTGCGCGCGGCGACGGGGCGGGCGGGGACAAGGGGTTCGCGTTCGATCCCGCCGTCGCCGTCGCGCACCTGCGCACGGCCGATCCCGCCTTCGCGCGCGTCATCGAGGCCGTGGGGCCGTTTCGCATGCACATCAGACCGACGCCGAGCCTCTTCGCCGCCCTCGCGGAGGCGATCGTCTACCAACAGCTCAACGGGATCGCGGCGGGGACGATCTTCGCGCGCGTGTGCGCGCTCTTCCCGCGCGCGCACGAGGGCCTCACACCTGCCCACATCCTGCGCGCCTCCGACGCCCGCTTGCGGGGCGCCGGCCTCTCGCGGTCGAAGCTCCTCTCCCTCCGCGACCTCGCGCGCCGCGCGAGCGCGGGCGAGATCCCCACCCTCGCCGAGGTCCACGGCATGGACGACGAGGCGATCATCGAGCGCCTCACGCACGTGCGCGGGATCGGACGGTGGACGGTGGAGATGCTGCTCATGTTCCGTCTCGGCCGCGCCGACGTGCTGCCCGCGGACGACTACGGCATCCGGAAGGGGTTTTCGATCGCGTTCAAGAAACGCGAGCTGCCGTCACGCCGGGACCTCGAGAAGCGCGGCGCCCGGTGGAAGCCGTACCGCACGGTGGCGAGCTGGTATCTGTGGCGGGCGGTGGAGCTGGCCCCGCGATAGCTCGCGCGGGAGCTCAGCGCCCGGGCTTGAGCTTCAGGTCCTCGTAGGGCGCGGAATACGAAAAACCCTTGATGTGATCGACGGCCGCCTCTTCCACTCGCGGCCCGATGCCCCACAGGAAGGCGAGCTCGTAGATCGGCACGTGCATCACCCGATCGTGCATGATCTGCTGGATCTGGTAGAGCATGGCCTCGCGCTTCTTCCGATCGAGCTCGCGGGCCTGGCGCTCGTAGAGATCCTCGATTTCCGGCACCACGCCCGACGAATAGATCCCGTTCTTGGTGACGTAGACCTCGATGCGCGTGGCCGCGTTCCCGGCGGGAGCGCCGAGACCCATGATGACGCCCTTGAGCTTGTGCTCGCGCCAGGCCGTGAGGAACGTGGCGCGCTCCATCGTGCGCATGCGCGTGCGGATGCCCACCGACTGGAGATAGTTCCCGATCGCCTCCGCGAGCGAGAAGAACGGCGGAAACGGCGTGAGGTCGCCGGCGTCGAAGCCGGACGGGTATCCGGCCTCGGCCAGGAGCTTCCGGGCCTGCGCGGGATCGTAGGCGGGCGGCTCGTACGCCCGCGCGAAGTCGAGCGTCCGCGGCACGAGGCCGCCGGTGGGGCGCGACATCCCGAGCGTCTCCGCCTGGTTGAGCCCGTTGCGGTCGAGCGCGTAGCTGGCCGCGAGGCGAACGCGGCGGTCGTGCCATGGCGACTTCGGATCCCACTGCTCGGGCAGATCGAGGAAGACGACGCCGGGAGGCTTGGCGGCGGCGAGGCGCAATCCCGGTGTGCGCTTGATGTCCTCTGCCGTGGGCCCGCTCAGTAGATAGACGATGTCGACGTCGCCCGACTTGAGAGCGGCGGCGCGCGTGGTCTCGTCGGGCATGCTGCGAAAGACCAGTCGCTTCACGGACGGGATCTTGCGCCAGTAGCCGTCGAAGGCCTCCATCACCAGCTCGACGCCCGGGTTGAAGCTAACCACCCGGTACGGGCCCGCGCCCACCGGCGCCTTCTTGAAGCCGTCGTCACCGACCTTCTCGACGTACTTCTTGGGCACGATCCAGGCGGCGCCGGTGGCGGAGGTGCCGTAGAAGGTCATGAAGTCCGGCCACGGCTCCTTCAACTGGAAGCTGACGCGGCCGGGCGCGACGACGGAGACCTCGCGCACCTTGTCCTTGAGGAGTTTGGCGGCGGCGCCCTTGTAGCGGTCGAAGGAGAACTTCACGTCTTCGGCCGTCACCGGATCGCCGTTGTGAAACTTCACGCCCTTCCGGAGGACGAACTCGTACGTGAGGCTGTCCTTCGACACCGTCCACGACTCCGCCAGGCTCGGCGTGTTGTCCCCCGCCGGCATCGGCTTCACGAGCGCGTCGTGGATGGCGTACAGGACCATGAACGGATTGATGAAGGCCTCGGTGTCGCTGGGATCGAGCCAGCGCGCGGCGAGGGTGACGTGGAGTCCCCACGTGAGCGTTCCCTCGGGTGCGGCCACCGCCGATCCGGAGAGCACCGCGAGCAAGATCAGGACGCCGAGCGCGTAGCGCAGGGAATTCGCCATGGCCGCGCTAGGGTAACACCGCCCCTGCCTTGACAAGCAGCGACGAATGACGGTAGGGTGCGCCCCACTCGCGCACCCGGTCGTCCGACCCTCGAGGGAAATCACATGACCCGGAGTAGGGTTGAGGACAATCTTGCGACGCCCCCTCTGGTCCTCGTGGCCGGCGGGGGCGTTCGCGCGTGTGCCGCCTGAGCGGCGATGCTCACCCTGGACGCGCTCCACCTGAGCTTCGGGGGCGTGGCCGCCCTCGCCGGCGTGAGCCTCCACGTCGACGCGGGCGACTTCTTCGCCATCATCGGTCCCAACGGCGCCGGCAAGACGAGCGTCTTCAACTGCATCAGCGGAATCTACGCCCCCACCCGCGGGCGCATCCTGTTCGAGGGCAAGGACATCACCGCCCTCAAGCCGCACCAGCGCGCTCAGCTCCGCATCGCGCGCACGTTCCAGAACATCGCGCTCTTCCGCGGCATGACGGTGCTCGACAACGTCAAGATCGGCCGTCACGTTCACCTCCGATCGGGCGTGCTCGCCTGCGGCGTCTACTATGGTCGCGCCGCGCGTGAGGAGCGGCTCCATCGCGCCGCCATCGAGCGCGAGATCATCGACCTTCTCGAGCTCCAGGACATCCGTCACCAGATCGTCGGCACGCTGCCCTACGGGTTGCAGAAGCGGGTGGAGCTCGCGCGCGCGCTCGCCCTCGACCCCGTCCTCCTCCTTCTCGACGAGCCCACGGCCGGCATGAACGCCGAGGAGACGGAGGACATGGTGCGGTTCATCCTCTACGTCAAGCAGGTGAAGCGTCTCACGGTGGTGATGATCGAGCACGACATGGGCGTGGTGATGGACATCTCGGATCGCGTGGCCGTGCTCGATTTCGGTCAGAAGATCGCAGAGGGGGCGCCCGCCTTCGTGCAGCGGGATCCCGTCGTGATCAAGGCTTACCTCGGCGAGGATTTCCAGGTCGCGTGAGGGGCGACGTGGACACGGCCACGCTGCCACGCTTGCTCGCCGCCCAGGCGCTCCGCCTCGGCCGCCGTCAGGCCGCGCTGCGCGAGAAGAAGTACGGCATCTGGCAGGAGGTGACCTGGGAGGAATACGCGGCCTGCGTGCGAGCGGTGTGTCTCGGTCTGGCCGCCCTCGGGCTCGAGCGCGGCGAGAAGGTGGCGCTGATCTCCGGCAACCGACCCGCGTGGCCGTACGTGGAGCTGGCGGCGCAGTCGCTGGGAGCGATTCCGCTCGGAATCTTCGTGGACGCGCTCCCCGAGCAGGTGCGGGCCGTCCTCGAGCACAGCGAGGCGCGCATCGTGCTGGTCGAGGACCAGGAGCAGGCCGACAAGGTGCTGAGCGTGCGCGACGCCGTGCCGCGCCTGCGATGGATCGTCGTGGACGACATGCGGGGCCTGGAGACGTATCGGGACCCGATGCTCGTGAGCCTGGCGGAGGTGACGGCGCGCGGGCGCGAAGAGGAACGGCGCGCGCCGAACCGCTACGACACCATGCTCGCGGACGGGGCCGGGACCGACGTGGCGCTCCTCGCGTACACCTCCGGTACCACCGGCGCCTCCAAAGCCGCCATGGTGAGTCATCGCAACCTCCTCGCGATGGCGACAGGCGTCGCGCAGGTCGATCCCGTCCGCGAGGGTGATCAGATCGTTTCCTTCCTGCCCTTCGCGTGGGTGGGCGAGCAGCTCATCAGCGTCGCCATCGCCCTCCACGTGGGCGCCACCGTGAACTTCGCCGAGAAGCCGGAGACGACGCGCGAGGACTTGCGCGAGATCGGCCCCCACGTCGTGATCGCGCCCCCGCGCTTCTGGGAGACGATGTGCTCGGAGTACCAGGTGAGGATCGCCGGCGCCGGCTGGCTCAAACGCCGGGCGGCCCGCCTCGCCTTTGCACTCGGTACGCGCGCGCTCGCGGGTGACGCGCAGGCCGGCCGGCGACAGTGGAACACCCGCGTGCTCCGCGGCCTCGCCCGACTCCTCGCGTTCCGGAGCTTGCACGACAAGTTCGGGCTCTCGCGCATTCGCTACGCGTACACGGGCGGGGCGCCGCTCGGTCCGGAGATCTTCCGCTTCTTCCGTGCCACCGGCCTCAACTTGAAGCAGGTCTACGGTCAGACGGAGACGGCCGGCATCTGCGTGCTCCACCCGGACGACGACGTGCGGGCGGAGACGGTGGGGAAGCCGGCGCCGGGGACGCGGGTGCGCGTCGCCGAGACGGGCGAGATCCTCGTCGCCGGCGACAGCGTGTTCCTCGGCTACTACAAGGACCCCGCCGCCACCGCGCGTGCCCTCGACGACGGTTGGTTGCACACGGGCGACGCCGGCACCCTCGACGCTCGTGGCCATCTCGTCATGATCGATCGGCTCCAGGACGTGCTGCGCCTGGCCGACGGCTCGCGCTTCTCGGCGGCGTTGATCGAAAACAAGCTCAAGTTCAGCCCCTACGTGCGGGAGGCGGTGGTGATCGGCGCCGATCGCCCGTACGTGGTCGCCCTCATCCAGATCGACATCGACAACGTGGGAAGCTGGGCGGAGGCGAGTCGACTGCCCTTCACCACCTTCCAGGATCTCTCGCACAAGACGGAGGTCACGGCGCTGGTGGAGGCGGTGGTCACGCGCGTGAACGGCGAGCTGCCCGCGCCCGCCCGCATCGTACGCTTCGCGCTGTTCGACAAGGAGCTCCACGCCGACGACGGCGAGCTCACCCGCACCCAGAAGGTCCGGCGCGGCGCCATCCAGGACAAGTACCGGGACATGATCACCGCCCTCTACGCGTCCACGGAGGTGCCGGCGCCGCCGCTGGCGGCGGGAGGCGTGCGGTGAGCGAGCATGTGGTGTTCATGCTCCAGCTCATCATCAGCGGCATCGCCGTCGGCGGCGTGTACTCGCTGATGGCGCTCGGCTTCGTGCTGATCTTCAAGGCGTCGAGCGTCGTCAACTTCGGGCCGGGCGAGCTGGTGCTGTTCGGGGCCTACGTGTCGTGGGCGACGATCCTCCAGATGAAGCTCCCGCTCCTCCTCGCGTTTCCCCTCACGCTCGCGGTCGCCGTCCTCCTCGGCCTCGTCATCGAGCGGGGAGTGCTCCGGCCGCTCATCGGAGAGCCGATCATCTCGGTGATCATGGTGACGTTCGGCTTCGCGAGCGTCATCCGCGGATTCCTGAACATGACGTGGGGGAGCGACACGCGCCCGTTCCCGGTGCTCTTCTCGCAGGAGCCGTTCCGGCTGGGAGCGGTGGCGGTGTCACCCGTGCATCTCTGGAGCTTCGTCGGCGTCATGCTCCTGCTCGGCGGCTTCTCGCTGTTCTTCCGGTGGTCGCTGACGGGCATGGCCATGCGCGCCACCGCCGACAACCAGCAGGTGGCGCAGTCGCTCGGGGTGAGCGTCAAGTGGATCTTCGCGCTCTCCTGGTGCATCGCCACCGGCGTCTCGACGCTGGGAGGGATCATCCTCGGCAGCGTGCGCGGGGGCGTGGACTTCTCCCTCGCCGAGCTCGGGCTGAAGGTGTTCCCGGTGGTGATCCTGGGCGGCCTCGACAGCGTGGCGGGCGCCATCATCGGCGGTGTCCTCATCGGCGTCCTCGAGAATCTCTCCGGCGGCTACCTGGACCCGATCATGGGCGGCGGCGTCAAGGAGGTGGCGCCGTTCGTGGCGCTGGTGGTGATCCTGATGCTGCGGCCCCACGGGTTCTTCGGCAAGGCCGAGATCGAGCGCGTCTGAGGGAGCGACGGGATGAAGTGCGGCGGGTTCCGGGTCAGCTACGAGAGCGACGAGCGGATGTTCGACACCCGGCTGCCCGTGATCGCGCTCGTGATCTTCCTCGTCGTGCTCGCCTTCGTGCCGCGGTTCGCCGGCACGTACTGGCTCGACGTGCTGAACCGCATCGGCATCGCGGTCATCGGCGCCCTCGGCCTCAACATCCTGGTCGGGTTCACGGGGCAGATCTCCATCGGTCACGCCGCCTTCCTCGCCGTCGGCGCCTATGGCACTGCCATCCTCGAGACCAACGCGGGGTTGCCGTTCTACGTGGCCATTCCGCTCGCCGCCCTTCTCACCTCGGCGTTCGGTCTCGTCTTCGGCATCCCGTCCCTCCGGCTGAAGGGCCTCTACCTGGCCATTGCCACCCTCGCCGCCCACTTCATCACCACGTACGGGATCATCCACTGGGAGAGCATGACCAAGGGCGTGCTCGGTCTCATGGTGCCGCCCGCCACCCTCTTCGGACGCCCCCTCGACTCCGACGCGCGCATCTTCTACGTGATCTTCGCGCTCGCGGTGCCCGCCGTGCTCTTCACGAAGAACCTCTTTCGCACCAAGGTGGGCCGCGCCTTCATCGCCATTCGCGACCGCGACGTCGCCGCCAGCGTGATGGGCGTGAGCCTCTACCGCTACAAGCTCCTCGCCTTCGTGATCAGCTCCTTCTACGCGGGGGTGGCGGGCGGCCTCATGGCGCACCACTCGCGCATCCTCTTTCCGGACGCCTTCACGCTGCTCGTGGCCATCGACTATCTCGCGATGATCATCATCGGCGGCATGGGCAGCATCCTGGGATCGGTCTTCGGCGCCGTCTTCATGACGCTGCTGCCCGAAGTGCTGAAGCTGACGGCGACGTCGCTCACCGGAATCTATCCGCAGGCGTTCGGCGCCATCGCCTCCGCCCGCGACATCGTCTTCGGTCTCGCCGTCATTCTCTTCCTCACGTTCGAGCCGCAGGGGCTCGCGCGCATCTGGGTACGGATGCGCAGCTACTGGACGCTGTGGCCCTATTCCTACTGACAACGTCACCTCTCGACAGGAGGTCGCCATGAGTGGCGTGCACGGTCCGCTCGTCCGCCTCGTCCTCGCCGGTCTGGTGCTCTGGAGCCTCGGCGCCCTGCCCGCCTTTGCGCAGGCGCCGATCAAGATCGGCAACCTCGTCGACCTCACCGGTCCCACCTCCGACCAGGGCAAGGACATCGCCCAGGGCCGGATCGACGCCGTGCAGTACCTGAACGAGCGCGGCGGCATCAACGGCCGGAAGATCGAGCTCGTCAGCGTCGAGTACGGATTCCAGCCGCCGCGCGCGGTGGCCGCCTACAAGAAGTTCGTCGACAACGACAAGGTCCTCCTCGTGCTCGGGTACGGCACGCCCGACACCGAGGCCCTGCGCCCCTACATCACCAAGGACAAGGTGCCGTACCTCTCGGGCTCGTACTCCGGCCACCTCACGGATCCGCGGCAGACGCCGTACAACTTCCCGGGCGGCATCGACTACACGAGCCAGATCCGGATTTTCATGAACTACGTCAAGGAGACGTGGAAGGACACGAGCCGCAAGCCGCGCGTGGCGTTCATCTACGCCGACAACGCGTACGGCCGCGCGCCCATCGAGGCGGGACGGCTCTATGCGAAGGAGGCCGGCATCGACCTCGTGGACGAGGAGGTCATTCCCACCGTCCTCACCGACGCCACCTCCCAGCTCCTGACCATGCAGAAGAAGGATCCCGACTTCGCCTATATCAACACCAACACGCAGTGGGTGCCGGTGGTGCTGAAGGATTCTTACAAGCTCGGCCTCAAGACCAAGTACGTCGTCAACAACTACGGTCTCGACGAGCGCACCCCGAGCCTGGCCGGCGACGCCGCCGAGGGCGCGATCGGGATCCAGGATGTCGCGTTCTGGGGTGACAACGTGCCCGGCATGAAGACCCTGATGGACTTCCACGCCAAGCACCACGGGAGCGACACGCACGCCTCGCCGTACATGCGGGGGTGGCTGTGGGTGATCGTGGCGTCGGAGGCGATCAAGCGGGCGGGGCCGAACCTGACGGGGGAATCCGTCAAGAACGCACTCGAGAGCCTGCGCGAGTTCGACACGTGGGGCCTCACCCCACCCTTCACGTACACCAACGAGGATCATCGGCCCACGAACCGGGCGCGCCTCGTCCAGATCAAGGGCGGCAAGATCACGCTCCTGCGGGAGGTCACCGTGGACCGTGACATGAAGTGGATCGGCAAGTGAGCCGGAGGCGCGGTTGCTCCGGCTGAACAACGTCGAGGTCATCTACAGCGACGTCATTCTCGTCCTCAAGGGACTATCGCTGGAGGTGCCGGCGGGGGAGATCGTCGCCCTCCTCGGCGCCAACGGGGCGGGCAAGACGACGACGCTGAAGGCGATCTCGGGGCTGCTCAAGACCGAGGACGGCCGCGTCACCGACGGTCGCATCGAGCTCATGGGGCGGCGCATCGACGGGCTCGATCCCGAGGACATCTGCCGCCTCGGGATCGTGCAGGTGATGGAGGGGCGCAAGGTCCTCGAGTCGCTCAGCGTGGAGGAGAATCTTCGGATCGGGGGCTACACGCGCCGCGACCCCGACGGCGTCCGCCGGGATCTGGAGACGATCTACGCCTATTTCCCGCGCCTCGTGGAACGGCGGACGCAGCTCGCCGGCTATCTGAGCGGCGGCGAGCAGCAGATGCTGGTGATCGGGCGCGCCCTCATGGCCAATCCGAAGCTGCTCCTCCTCGACGAGCCCTCGCTGGGCCTGGCGCCGCTGCTGGTCCGCGAGATCTTCGACATCATCCAGAAGATCAACGCCGAGCGCGGGACCACGATCCTGCTCGTGGAGCAGAACGCGCAGATCGCGCTCGCCATCGCTCACCGTGGTTACATCATGGAGAACGGCCGGATCGTCCTCGACGGTCCGGCCGCGAAGCTGCGGGGCAACGACGACGTCCGCGAGTTCTACCTGGGGCTGAGCGAGGTCGGGCGGCGCAAGAGCTTCCGCGAGATCAAGTTCTACAAGCGGCGCAAGCGCTGGGCGTTCTGAGCGCCCGCGCGCGCGCTCATGCGCTGCGGCTTGATGAGCAGCGTCCTGACCTCCGGGTTCGTCTTGCGCACGCGGTCCTCGACGGCGGCCACGATCCCTTCCACGTCCCCCGCGGAGAGGTCGTCCACGAAGTCGACGGCGATGGCGGCCACGATCTGGTCGGGCCCGAGATGCACGGTGAACAGGCCCTCCGCGCGCTCGATCCCCGGCTGGGCGCGCGCGATGGAGCAGATCGACGCCACCACCTTCGATTGCGCGGGCTCGCCGATGAGGAGGCCCTTGGCCTCGCGGGCGAGGAACATGGCGACGACGGCGAGGAGGACGCCGATGCCGATGGACGCGACGCCGTCGAGGACGGGGAGCCCGAGGACCTCGCTGGCCGCGATGCCGGCGAAGGCGATGACGATGCCGAGGAGGGCGGCGGTGTCCTCGAAGACGACCATGAACATCGTGGGGTCCTTGCTCTCCCGCGCCGCCTCGAGGTAACCGCGGTCACCCTTGGCGGCGCGAAACTCCCTGAGCGCCACCAGCCAGGAGCCGGCTTCGAACAGGAACGCGAGGACGAGGACGACGTAGTTGGCGCGGGAATTCCGGATGGGGACGGGGGCGAGGACGTGCTGCACGCCCTCGTAGGTGGAGACGCCCGCCCCGAGGCCGAAGATCACCAGCGTCACGATGAAGCTCCAGAAATACAGCTCGCGCCCGTGCCCGAGGGGGTGGATCTCATCGGGCGGGCGTGACGCGCGCCGCAGGCCGTAGAGCAGCAGCAGCTCGTTGCCGGTGTCGACGAGCGAGTGCACGGCCTCGCTCAGCATGGCGGCGCTGCCGGTGATGGCGGCCGCCGTGAGCTTGGTGGCGGCCACGAGGAGATTCCCCACCAGCGCGGCGTAGATGACCTTCCGGGACGAGCCCCTCGCCATGCCGTCATCTTATGGGCGGTTTCCATCCCGCGCACCGCGAAGGGAGCGGCGCGCCCGTGGGGACCGCGAAGTTTCTGTTCCTCCGGGCGGCGACGGTAGAGTAGTTCGAGCGCGTGTACATCGGAGTCTTCGCATCGAAAGCGTTGCTCGCCGTCGCCGTCTCGTGCGCGCTCGGCTGCGCGGGCCGGGCCGTGGTCATCGGCGACGACCTCGCACCCCGCGATCTCCGATCCCTCGTGGATTCCGACGCCGCCCGCGACCTCCTCGCCGATCTCGTCGCACAGCGATCGCTCGATCCGAGTCTCGAGGCGCGCGCGCCCGGCGTCGCCCGCCCCGACATTCTGTGGGAGCGCCGGGCCAGCGCGGACGCCTACCGGCCCGACCTTCCCGACCAGACGCGTCTCCGCGACCTCGCTCGGCACACGTCCGTGGATTTCGCGGCGCTCTCCTTCGCGCGCGCGCTCACCGCGGATGCGATGAGCCGCGCCGTGCAGGCGGCCTTCGACCGGTTTCTCCACGACGGGACCGACGCCGCCGACGAGCTGCGGCCGCGGCCGGGAGTCTTCCCGTATACGGTGCTGTTCGCACCCTCTTGGATGCACCGCACGCATCCGGAGACGGGCGCCGACTTCGCGGCGCCGCGCCGCCTCGCCGCCCGTCTCGGCATCCGGCATCGCGTCATCGATACGGAGGAGAACGCGTCGATCGAGGACAACGCGGTGGTGATCGCCGCCGCCATCCGCGCCGCCCGGACGGAGACGGGCGGCGTGATCGTCATCTCCGCCAGCAAGTCGGGTGCGGAGGTGGCGCTCGCTCTCACGCGCCTGCTCGCGCCCGAGGAGACGCGCCACGTGGCGGCGTGGGTGAACGTCGTCGGCGCCCTCCACGGCAGCCCGCTCGCCGACGCGGGACTCCGTCCGCCGCTGTCCTGGTTCACGCGCACGGTGTTCTGGGTGAGGGGATGGAACTGGGACGGTGTGGCCTCGATGGCGACGGACCGGAGCCGTCGGCGGCTCCAGGGGGCGCGGATGCCGGAGTCGATCGCCGTCGTCAACGTGGTCGCGATTCCCGTCTCCGGGAGCGTCGGTGCCACGGTGTGGTGGGGCTACCGCCTCCTGCTCCGGCACGGTCCGAACGACGGCGTGGTGCTCCTTGCCGACACCGTGTGGCCGGGAGGCGCCAACATCGTGGCCATCGGGCCCGATCACCTCTTCGCGCCCCGGGAGGACGATCAGCACAGCGTGGCGCTCATGCGCGCGATCGACGTCGCTGTACAGCTCCATCGCCTCCGCCGCGAGCGCGCCGCGCGCGTGCTAGGATCTGCGCGCCCATGACGTCTGCCGTCCCCGACCCCGGAGTGCCGACCGGCGCGCTGCCGCTGCGGCTGGGCAGCGACAAGGACTTCGCGCGTGTCCGCGCCCTGTTCCGGGATGCGAGCTTCGAGGAGCGCACGGTCTGCGAGCTGCTCGGGATCGACGACCCCTCCCTGATCGGCCGTGTCGACCCCGCCACGCCGCGCCTCGCCGACGCCAAGTCCCCCGTCCTGACCCTGCTCGTGCGGCTCTTTCTGTTCTTACAGTCGGTGCCCCGAGCCGACGTGGATCGGGTGATCGACGGGACGGCGAGGGAGGCGCTGCTCGCCCTCGATTTGCTGAGGCCCGTGGACGCCGCCGGCGGCGGGCCGTCCTACTACGCCCCCGTGTTCTTGAGTCCGGTCGCCGGTTTCGTGGTGGCGTCCGACCGGCACAGCAACCCCGACGGCTCACCCGCGATCGCCGCTCCCGACGCCGTCTTTCCCGCCATCTGGGGCGGGACGCTGCGCTTCCTGCGCGTGATCCCGAAGACGGACGCGGGGGCTGCGCTCGATCTCGGCGCCGGCTCCGGGATCGGCGCGTTCGTGCTCAGCCGACGGGCCCAGCGCGCGGTCGCCGCCGACATCACGGCTCGTGCCACTCACTTCGCCGCGTTCAACGCCGTGCTCAACGAGTGCCCGAACGTGGAGGCGCGGGAGGGCGACCTCTACGCGGCTGTCCCCGGGGAGACGTTCGATCGCATCGTCGCCCATCCGCCGTACGTCCCGTCGCTCGACACCGCGATGATCTTCCGCGACGGCGGCGAGACGGGCGAGGTTCTGGTGAGACGCATCATCGAAGGCCTCGACCGTCACCTGCGCCCGGGAGGAACGCTCTCGATCGTGTGCGCGGGCTGGGATACCGACAGCGGTCCCTTCGAGGCGCGCGCGCGGCTCTGGCTCGGCGCCTGCGACTCGGAATTCGACGTGATCTTCGCCTACACCAACGAGCTCTCGCCGCAGCAGCTCGCCACCCAGCTCGCGGGGCGGCGCCGCGGCGACGACGGCGGCGGGTTCGCGCGCTGGGACGACATCTTTCGCCGGGGCGGAATGCGCCGCCTGATGTACGGCGCGCTCGTCATGCAGCGCCGGCGGACGGGCGCGCGGGAAGCGCCGGGTACGCCGTTGACGGCGCGTGTACGGCTGAGCGCCAGCACCGATGGCGCCTGTTTCGAATCGGCGTTCCGCTGGTACGACTGGCTCCGGGCCACGCCCGTGTCCGAGGTGGTGGAGGCGCTGGGGCGTAGCCGCCCGCGCCTCTCGGAAGCGCTCCGGGTGCGCGTCACACACGTCCCACATTCCGGAATGCTGGTGCCGGCGGAGTTCGTGTTGGAGAGCGACCGCCCCTTCTTCGCGGAGACGCGGGTGGAGCCGTGGATGGCAGCCGTGCTGGCGCAGCTCGACGGGGAGGCCACGGCCACCGCCGTCTACGCGAAGGCGCGGGAGGACGTGGTCATTCCGGAGTCGTTCGAGCACGCGGACTTCATCGGCTTCCTGGCGAAGGCGATCGAGCGGGGGTACGTGGACATGCCTCCGTCCATCCTGTCTCCCGCCTGAACGGCGGCGTGTCGCGCTGGCAGCGGGCCACCCCGCCGCGACGGCCCCCGGCCCTGTAAGCCCTCTCAACTAAGCGATTCCTGGCGGACGTGGGAGTGGTCCCTTCCTTGCTCCTGGCCGGTATGAAAGGAGGAGCGGAAGGGCGATGCCGGCGCTCGGGATGTGGTCAACCCAGACGATCCTGCGTACCGTCCTGGTCGTCCACGACGAGCCGCAGACCCGGAGCCTCCTCTCCGAGCTGCTGACCCGCTGCGATTACGAGGTGGTGACGGCTGCCAACGGCGCGGAAGCGGTGGCCGCCCTCCGCGAAACGCCGCCCGACGTGGTGCTCCTCGACCTCACGATCCCGGGTATGTCGGGCCTCGAGGTGATGGAGCGAATCCAAGCAGCGCGTCCGAGCACCCCGGTCATCGTCCTTTCCGGCTCTCCCGACGATTCCGCCGCGCTCGGCGCCGTGCGCATGGGCGCCTACGCCTACCTGCCGAAGCCGTTCGAGTTCGAGCACCTCCAGCGTCTGGTCGCGTCCGCTCTCGCCGCCCGGTCATAAACTTCGTCCTTGACCGCCGCCCGCGGCCGGGGTATCGAGGTCGGGCGGCGACCCGGGGAAGCGCTCCCACCGCCCGAGAGGACGAACCATGCAGCCCACGCGCGTCCGCCCCGCGCGGAGCCGCCACCCTCGTCACTGGTGGCTCATCGTGCTCGCCGCCACTGCGCTCGCGCTCGCCTCCGGGGAATCGCCGGCGGGGCCCTATCGCGAATACGAGATCCGCGTCACGGCGGACATGCCGGCCGCCCTCGCGCGCAATCCGACCGACAGCGACCTCATCCACGCCATCGCCTCGCTGATGACGACCAGGCTCGAGCTGCCGCTCCCGCCCAGCGTCCGCGCCTACGTCTACGTCAACGAGGCCACGCTCGTGGACGGCCTCATCACGCTCGCGGGCGAGAAGAGCGAGGACGCCTGGGACCGTGGCCGTTTCGCGGCGGGCGTGGCCACGCGCGTGGGGATCTTCTTCCGCGGCGACTATCTCGCCCAGATGCACCTGCTCGCGCGGGCGGGACTCTTCGCGCACGAGCTCACGCACGTAAGCCAGCGCACGCTCGCCAAGAACCGCCGCGTCCGCGGCGACCAGTGGCTGCGGGAGGGTCACGCCGACTGGGTGAAGTTCCGCGTGCTCGATCTGCTCGGATTTCGTCGCTTCAGCGAGTCGCGGGACGAAGTGATGCGCGCGGTCCTGCGCTCGACGACGCCGCTTCATCTCTTCCCGTCCCTGGACACCCTCGCCAGCAACACGAGCTGGACGGCATCCATGAACCGGCTCGGCGCCCCCGCCACCTATGGCCAGGCGTTCCTGGCCGTGGACTGGCTCGTGGAGCGGCACGGCGACGACAAGGTGCGGGAGATCTTCACCCGTCATCAGGCCGACGGCGATTTCCAGGCGCAGTGGGCGAAAGTCTTTTCGATCTCCTACCGGGAGTTCGTGGAGGAGTTCCGGGCTCGCCTGGAGCTGATGCGCTGACGCGCGGAGAGCGGCGGTGCTAGAAGCGGCGCCGGAAGTCGTCGGATTCGATACGCTCCCAGGCGAAGACGCTTACCCGGTACGCCGGCGCCGGGTCCCGCACCGGCACCTCGAAGTACGACGAGTCGAACGGACCCAGCGTGCGGCCAAACCAGCTCACCTGCTGCGACAGGATCTGGCCGGACTGATCGAGGCCTTCCACGAGGAGCTGGATGCGGGTGGCGCCGCTCCCGTAGTCGTTGGTGAGGCGCCCTTCGATGACGGGCCGGCCGCGGCGTTCGGCGACCGTCCACGTGATCTTGAAGTAACGCTCCCAGCCGACGATCATCGGCTGCAGGAGCTCGGCGCCAACGGCGAAGCTCGGTCCCGTCACCCCGAGGGCGATCGCGAGAACGACTGCGTGAAGCGCCCACCGCCGCATGACATGAGTGTGCGCCGTACGGGCGCACGCGTCAAACGTCGTGGGCGCGATGCGTCGTGCCTACCGGCGGTACGATGATCGTACGACGCGAGTTCACCGACGGAGGCGGAGGCATGGCGACGAGCATCGACGTTCAGGGATTGCCGCAGAGCCGGGCGTTGCGGGCGCTCATCGTCCGCCAGCTTTCCGCGATCTTTGCCACGCTCCGCGTTCCCCCCGTCAGCGCCCGCGCCATCTTCAGCGACGAAAACGGTCCCAAGGGCGGCGACGCCCTGCGCTGCGCGCTCACGGTGAAGCTACCGCGCGCGGCGTCGGTCCACGTCGAGGAGTGGTCGTCGACGCCGCGCCTCGCCTTCGATGGCGCCCTCGTCAAGCTCGAACGTCAGCTCGCCCGTCACCGTGAAGGGGCACGGGCGCTCCGGCGGCGACCGAAGAAGTACTTCGTCGCGAAACGCTTGCTCGCCTAGCCGCCCTCGGAGCGCCCGCGCGGCGCCGACCTAGGCCGCGCGCTGCTTGAGCGCGCGCACTCGATCGTGGGCATCCTTCACGCCGGCGTACTGGCGCTCCACGAGCCGGCGCACGTCGGGCGTGAGCTCCGCGCGCAGGGCTTTCTCGTAGCTCGTCTTCGCGACGTCCTCGCCCTCTTCGGCGGCGGCGATGACCGACGCGTCGTTCTGCCCGGTGACCGCCGACTTTAGATTTATCCATCCCCGGTGGAGACTCGCGGTGACGCTTCCGCTGCGCTCGGGCTCGCCGCCGAGCGCGCTCACTTGGCGCTGGAGCTCAGCCGAGAACTGGGACCGCTGCTGAGCGTATCCGAGGAAGAGCTGCTTCACGGCCGGATCACGGATGGCGTCGGCCGCCGTCGTGAATCCCTGCTCGCCGTCCTTGCACGTCTCGATCAGATCGTTGAGGGTGGAGATCGCCTCTTTCAAGGCCATGGCATGGTCCTCCTGGTCCGATTCGACCGCTGCGGGCGGAGGGCTCCTCCATCGAGAGGCCCTCGTGATGACTTAGAAACCGCGCTGCTTCATGCAGTCGCGGTACGCCTGCTGATACGCGGAGTCGTTCTGGCCGGCCGACGCCATCCCGCGCAGTTGCGCGTCGCTCGCGCTCGACCCCGACCCGCTGGACATGGAGCCGGACGTGCTGCTGCGACTCGAAGGGCTCGCCCCGCCGGCGCGGCTCCCGGGCGCGGCGCTCGCGCTGGAGGACGATTGCGCCTCCTTGTTACACGCGTCGAAGTCGGCCTGGGCGGGTGTCTTGCTCTGCGCGAAGGCGCCCCCGGACACGGCGACGACGGTGGCGGCGGTGAAGATCGCCGTCGCGGTCTTGAAACCGTTCATGATGCCTCCTCCTTGGGTTTCGCCGTAACGTTGAGGACGGACGGCCCCTTCGACTTCAATGGCGGTGCCAGCAGGGAGCGGCGTGCGCCCGGAGTGCCGCAATTTCTACAAAGCGACAGCTTCCTTGCGGGCCCGGGGTGGGATAGGTATGCTGCTTTCGCAGCCGTCGCAACACCGCGAGAGTGGCGAAACTGGCAGACGCGCTGGACTTAGGATCCAGTGGGCGAAAGCCCTTGGGGGTTCGACTCCCCCCTCTCGCACCAGCGTCGAGGCCTGCAGTGATGGTCGCGGAAAACGCCGGAGCCCAACGTTCATGAAGGTCGACGTCGAAACGCTTGAAGAATGTAAGCGTCGCCTGGCCGTGGAGGCGCCGCTCGACGTGGTGGAGAAGGCGTGGGAACGCGCGTACGGGCGCGTGCAAAAGCAGGCCCGCCTGCCCGGGTTCCGGAAGGGTCACGTCCCGCGCTCGCTCGTGAAGCTGCACTTCTCCGATGACGTTCGTCGCGACGTCGCCGAGCACCTGATCCCCGACGTGTACCGGCAGGCGGTCTCGGAGGCGCAGATCGATCCCGTCAACGAGCCGGATCTCCAGGACGTCACGCTGGAGGAAGGCGCTCCTCTCTCGTTCGTGGCCGTGGTGGAGGTCAAGCCGACGATCACCCTCGGCGACGACTACGCCGCGGTGGCCGTGCAACACGCGCCGACCCCGGTGACCGACGACGACGTGGACACGACCCTCGAGCAGATGCGCGAGCAGCACGCCGAGTTTCGCGCCGTGGAGCGCGCCGCCGCCGCCGGCGACCTCGTGATCGTCGACTACACGCTCGCGCCCGAGGGCCTGGAGGCGACCACCGCCAACGGCTACCATTTCGAGGTCGGGAGCGGCACCGTGCTCCCCGAGATCGACGAGGCCGTCGTCGGCCTGCGAGCGGGCGACGAGCGCGACATCCCTCTCCGTTTCGCGGACGATCACCGCCTCGAAAGCCTGCGTGGGAAATCCGGCAAAGCCCAGCTCAAGCTGGTCGAGGTCAAGGAGAAGGTGCTGCCCGCGCTCGACGACGACTTCGCGAAGACGCTGGGAGACTTCGACACGCTGGCCGCGGTGCGCACGGAGATCCGCCGGCAGCTGGAGGCGCGGCGCGCCGCCGACGATCGGCGTGAGATCGAGGACAAGCTCGTCGAGGCCGTGCTCGCCCGCCACGACTTCACGGTGCCGGGCACGATGGTCATGCGGCAGATCGGAAATCAGGTCGAGCACGCGCGCGAGCGGATGCGGCGGGAGGGAATGGACCCCGACCGCGTGCCGTGGGACTACGGCAAGCTCGTCACCGAGCTACGGCCCGGCGCCGAGAAAGCCGTGAAGCGCGCCCTCCTCCTGGAGGCGATCGCCGAACGAGAATCGATCGAGGCCGCCGACAGCGAGGTGGAGACGGAAGTCGGCCGTATCGCGGCCGCCTCCCAGCGCCCGGCGCCGGCGGTGCGGCGGATGATGGAGAAGAGCGGGGATCTCGCCGCGCTCCGTCACGGTCTGCGCGACCGCAAGACCCTCGACTTCCTGATCGCGCGCGCCTCCGTCAACCCGTGACACGCGCATCGAAGTACATCACGCTAAGACGCCCATCACCTTAAGATGAATCGAGTCAAAGAATATGAATCGGATTAGAAAATGAATTGGACTAGAGATACGCAGCCAGACCGTACCTGGAGTTGGCCACCCGCCGCGGACGCGGCCTCACGGCCCCCGATAAGAAGGAGACAGCCCATGGCCCTGGTTCCGATGGTCGTCGAGCAGACTCCGCGCGGCGAGCGGGCGTTCGACATCTTTTCCCGCCTCCTGAAGGAGCGCATCATCTTCCTGCCGACGTTCATCGAGGACGAGCTCGCCAATCTCGTCATCGCGCAGATGCTGTTCCTGGAAGCGGAAGACCCCGACAAGGACATCTACCTCTACATCAACTCGCCCGGCGGCTCCGTCACCGCCGGCATGGCGATCTACGACACCATGCAGTACGTGAAGCCCGCCATTTCCACCATCTGTATGGGGCAGGCGGCGTCCATGGGCGCGTTGCTGCTGTGCGCGGGTTCGCGCGGCAAACGGTTCGCGCTTCCGCACGCTCGCATCATGATCCATCAGCCGCTGGGCGGTGTGCAGGGGCAAGCCACCGACATCGACATCCAGGCCAAGGAAATCTTGCGGATGCGGGAGGAGCTGAACCGCATCCTCGTGTACCACACGGGCCAGGCCATGGAGAAGATCGAACGCGACACCGATCGGGACTTTTTCATGACCGCCGAGCAGGCCAAGGACTATAGAATCGTCGATGAGGTGATCTCCTCGAAGCCAACGACCCGGCCCGTCAGTGAGCAGGCCGCTATGGCGGCGCAAGTCCAGCAGATCCAGAAGTAGAAAGGGGTCCAGTACGGCATGGCGCGGACGCGCGAAGGCAACGGGACGTTGAAGTGCTCGTTCTGCGGCAAGAGCCAGAACGACGTGCGCAAGCTCATCGCCGGCCCCACCGTGTACATCTGCGATGAATGCATCGAGCTCTGCAACGACATCATCGCGGAGGAGTGGGAAGAGGAGAAGAGCCGGGAGATCCGTAGTCTTCCCAAGCCGGCCGAGATCAAGACCGTCCTCGATCAGTACGTGGTGGGGCAGGAGCGCGCAAAGAAG
>DASXSB010000015.1:0-2044 GCA_036506275.1 Candidatus Methylomirabilota bacterium
GAGGAGCGGATTCGCCAAGGCCGAGGTCACGGTCGAGATGCGCCTCCACTACCCGCGCGTCGGGGGCACGCCGATCGAGCCGCGCGGCGTGGTCGCTTCACACGATGCCGCCACCGGCCTCCTCACCGTCTGGTGCTCGACCCAGGTGCCCTTCGGCGTGCGGAGCGGCATCGCCGCCGTGCTCCGCATGGCCGAGGAGCACGTGCGCGTCATCGCGCCTGACGTGGGTGGCGGCTTCGGCATCAAGGGCCACGTCTATCCCGAGGACATCCTCGTGCCGGCCGTAGCTCGCCGGCTGGGGCGGCCCGTCAAGTGGATCGAGACGCGGCGCGAGCACTTTCTCACCGCCGCGGCCGACCGCGATCAGGAGCACCAGGCGCGCCTCGGCCTCACGAAAGACGGCGCGATCGTGGCACTCGAGACCGACTTCACCCGCGATCACGGCGCGCACACACCGCTGGGCGAGGCGATCGCGTACAACACCATGAACCATCTCGTGGGGCCGTATCGCGTCCCCCACTTCAAGGGCGTGGGGCGGAACGTGGTCACCCACAAGACGTTCCTCGCCGCCTACCGAGGCGCGGGACGGCCGGAGGCGAATTTCGTCCTCGACCGGCTGCTCGACCGGGGCGCGCGCGCCGTCGGCATGGATCCCGCTGACCTCCGCCGCAAGAACCTCATCCGGATGGAAGAGATGCCGTGGCGGACGGGCCTCGTGTACCGCGACGGCGTGCCCATCGCCTACGACCCGGCCGACTACGTGAAGATGTTCGATCTCGCCCTCGAGAGCCTCGGCTACACGCGCTGGCGCGCCGAGCAGGCGGAGCGGCGGGGCTCCCCGCGTCCGCTCGGGCTCGGCGTCTCGGCGTACATGGAGGGGACGGGCATCGGGCCCTTCGAGGGTGCCAACGTGCGCGTGGATCCCAACGGCACCGTGTTCGTCGACATCGGCGTGTCCTCGCAAGGCCAGGCGCACGAGACAACGCTGGCCCAACTCGCCGCCGAGGAGCTCGGCGTGTCCATCGAGCAGGTCGTGATCCGGGGCGGCGACACGCAGCTGCTGGGCTACGGCATGGGCACCATCGCCAGCCGCGTGGCCGCCGTGGCCGGCCCCGCCATCGCGCGCGCCTCCCGCGAGGCCGCGCGGAAGGCGCGGGTCGTGGCCGCCTCGCTCTTCGAGTGCGCGCCCGAGGACGTGGTGCTGGAGGATGGACGCGTCATGGTTGCCGGCGTGCCCAGCAAGAGCCTGCCGCTGGCCACGGTGGCGGCGGCGGCGGTGCGCAGTCGCGCGCTCGCCGATCACGGTGGTCCCGGCCTCAATGCCTGCGCCTTCCACTACCCGGGCACGGTGGCCTGGGCCTTCGGCGTCCACGCCGTCGCCCTCGAGGTGGACGTCGAGACCTGCGCGGTCCGACTCCTCAAGTACGTCGCCGCTCACGACTGCGGGCGCCCCATCAACCCCATGATCGTCGAGGGACAGATCCACGGTGGCCTCGCGCAGGGCATCGGCACGGCCATGGGCGAGGAGCTGATCTACGACGACGCGGGGCAGCTCCTGACCGGCACGTTCATGGATTACCCGATCCCCCGCGCGGACGACATGCCGCCGCTCGAGATCCACCACCTGGACTTCCCCTCGCCCATCAACGAGCTCGGCATCAAGGGCGTGGGCGAGAGCGGCATCGTCTCGCCGGCCGCCGTCATCGCGGGCGCCGTCGAGGACGCGCTCTGGGACCGCGGCGTCCGGGTGACACGCGTGCCCGTCACGAGCGCGCGCATCTTCGAGCTCCTCCGCGCGGCGTCACCGGCGTAGGAGCACGACTCGCGCGGGTCCACGGTGTCGGGGAGGCACATCGCATTACTGGATTACCTCGTCCACCTGCCGTAGCACGGCCTGCGGGATCGTCAGGCCGAGGGCCTTGGCGGTCTTGAGGTTGATGATAAGCAGGTACCTGGATGCCTGCTCGACTGGCAGGTCGGCCGGTTTGGCCCCCTTGAGGATCTTGTCGATGTAGACAGCGGCGCGCCGCGTCAGGTCGAGGTG
>DASXSB010000016.1:0-23358 GCA_036506275.1 Candidatus Methylomirabilota bacterium
GATGGCGTAGATGCCGCGCACCGTCGTCTCCATCCGCGGCGAAACCTTCACGAAGCCGCCCTCGACACCAACGCCGAGCGCCGCCGCGCCCACGCCGTCGAGACGAGCGGCGCGGCCCACGGCCATGAGCACCTGCTCCACCTCCAGGCGCTCTCCCTCCGTCTCCACGATCACGCCGGCGCCGCCCGGTTTCACGGACGTCACCTTCACCGAGGTCTTCACGGTGATCGAGCGTCGCGCGAAGAGCCGCGCGAGTTGGACCGAAACCTCCTCGTCTTCCACGGGGACGATGCGCGGCAGTGCCTCCAGGACCGTCACTTCCGTCCCGTAGGCGGCGTAGACGTCCGCGAACTCCACGCCCACCGCCCCCGCTCCGATCACGATCAATGACCGCGGCCGCCGCTCCTGTCGCACGGCGCCGTTCGAGGAGATCACCAGGCGCTCGTCGATCTCGATACCCGGCAACGATTTGGGCCGCGCGCCGCTCGCGATCACCACCGCCCGCGCCTCGATGGTGTCGGTGCCGCCGCCGTTTCCCTCCACCGTCACCACGCCCGCGCGCTGGAGCCGTCCGCGCCCGGGCACGAGCGTGATCTTGTTCTTCCGGAACAGGAACTCGACGCCCTTCGCCATGCGGTCGGCGACGCGGCGACTGCGCTTCACGGCCTCCGCGTAGTCGGCCTGGAAGCTCGGCACCGTGATCCCGAACTCGGACGCGCGCTGGAAGAGGTTGACGACCTCGGCGTTGCGCAGGAGCGCCTTCGTGGGAATGCATCCCCAGTTCAAGCACACGCCGCCGGCGCGGTCGTCTTCCGCCACCGCCACCGAGAGTCCGAGCTGGGCGCAGCGGATGGCGCAGACGTATCCGCCGGGACCGCTGCCGATGACGGCGACGTCGGCCTTGTGCGTGGCCACGTCAGCGCACCGCGACGGCGGCCGTCACAGCAGCAATCGCAGCGGTTCTTCGAGGAGACGCTTGAGGTCCTGGAGGAAGCGCGCGCCCATGGCGCCGTCCATGACGCGATGGTCGCAGGAGAGCGTCATCGACATCCGGCGTCCGAGGGCGACGCCCTCGCCGTCCGCCACCGGCACGCGCCGGACGCTGCCCACGGCGATGATCGCGCCCTCGGGTGGATTGATGATGGCCGAGAACTCGGTGACGTCGAACATCCCGAGGTTCGAGATGGAGAAGGTGGCGCCGGAGAGCTCGTTCGCGCGCAGCTTGCGGGCGCGCGCCCGCTCCACGAGGTCGCGGCCCTCGGTGGCGATGCGCGCCAGCGATTTCGTATGGGTGTCGCGCAGCACGGGCGTGATGAGGCCGTCGTCGAGCGCCACTGCGATGCCGATGTGGGCGCGGTGATGGATGCGGATGCTGTCGCCCTGGAAGGAGGCGTTGACGCCGGGATGCTCGAGGAGCGTGAGCGCGCACGCCCGCACCAGCATGTCGGTGACGGAGATCTTCGGCTGGCCCTCGAGCTCGTTCAGCTCCTCGCGCAGCGCCCACGCGCGATCCATCGCCGCCTCGGTGGTGAGGTAGAAGTGCGGGACGGGCGCCTTCGCGAGCGGCATGCGCTTGGCGATGGCCGCGCGCATCGGCGTCAACGCCATGTCTTCGTACTCGGCCTCCGGCGCCGCCATACCGGCCATGGCGGGCCCCGCCGCCGTCGCGGGCGCCGCCGTCGCGGCCGGCGCCGTCAACGCCGCTTCGACGTCGCGGCGCACGATCCGACCCCCGGGACCGCTCCCAGGCACGACGCGCAGATCGACGCCGGACTGCGCGGCGACCTTCTTCGCGAGCGGCGAGGCTTTCACGCGCCCGGGCGCATCGGCCGCCGCCGCGGGCGCCGTCGCCGCGGGGGCGACGGGGGCACCGCCTGACGAAGGAGCGCGCGCCCCGGTCGATGCGCCGGCCTTCGTCGCGGCGGCGGGGGCTGACGTCGCCCTCCCCGGTGCCGCCGCGGGAGCGCGCGCGGGTCCCGGCGCCACGGGCGTGCGGGGCGCATCGGGAGCGTCCGAGCGACCGGCGGCGCCGGGCGCGGCAGGAGACTCCTCGCGCGTCGTGAAATCCTCGCTCCGCGGCTGGGGCGGAACGCCGGGGCGGTCCGACGTCATCGCGGCTGGCGTCGGGGCGGGAGGCTCTGCCGCCGCGGGCGCGGCGGGAGCGGGGGCGGCGCTGATCACGGAGGCGATGTCCTCGTCGGCCTCCGCGATGACGGCGATGAGCGCGCCCACGGGGGCCTTGCCGCCGGCGGGAACGAGAATCTTGCGGAGCACGCCGGCGCCGAACGCCTCCATCTCGACGTCGGCCTTGTCCGTCTCGACCTCGGCGAGAATGTCGCCGCCGCTCACGCGGTCGCCCTCTTGCTTGAGCCACTTGATGATCTTGCCGCTCTCCATCGCCTCCGACAGCTTCGGCATCACGACCTTGGTCACGGACATGGCTCAGCTCCCGTTCGCGTAGCAGACACGGCGGACGGCCTCGATGATCTTTTCCCGGGAGGGCGTCTTCGCCTTCTCGAGATTCTTCGCGTAAGGCATGGGGGCGGAGGCGCCGGTGACGCGCTCCACGGGGGCATCGAGATCGTCGAAGGCCTGCTCGGTGATGAAGGCCGCGATCTCCGATCCCATCCCCGCGAAGCCCGCGCCCGCTTCCACGACCACCGCCCGGTGGGTCTTGCGCACGGAGCCGACGATGGTCGCGCTGTCCATCGGGCGCAGGGTGCGCGGGTCGACGATCTCGATGGAGATTCCCTCTTTCTCCAGCTCCTCCGCCGCTTCCATGGCGCGGTACATCATGCCCATGTAGGCGATGACGGTGGCGTCCCGGCCCTCGCGGCGCACGACGGCCTCGCCGAGGGGGATGATGTAGTCAAGATCGTCGGGGACCTCGCCCTTGAGCGCGTAGAGCGTCTCCGACTCGATGAAGATGACGGGATTGTCGTCGCGGATGGCGGACTTGAGGAGTCCCTTGGCGTCGGCCGGCGTGGAGGGACGCACGACCTTGAGGCCGGGCACGTGATAGAAGTACGTCTCCATCGACTGCGAATGCTGGGCGGCGAGCTGGTGCGCGGGCCCCCCGGGGCCGCGAATCACGATGGGGACGTTGTACTGGCCGCCCGACATGTAACAGAGCTTGGCGGCGGAGTTCACGATCTGATCGAGGGCGAGGAGCGCGAAGTTGAACGTCATCATCTCCACGACGGGACGGAGCCCCACCATCGCCGCCCCGATCCCCACCCCCGTGAATCCAGACTCCGCAATGGGTGTGTCCACCACCCGCGTGGGCCCGAACTCTTTCAAGAGCCCCTGGGTCACCTTGTAGGCGCCCTCGTACAGCCCGATCTCCTCGCCGATCAGGAAGACGCGCGGATCGCGCTTCATCTCCTCCCGCAGCGCCTGGTTGAGCGCCTCCCGATACGTGATGACCGCCATCCCTAGCTCTCTTTGAAGATGTCGGTCAGCAGCCAGTCCGCGGGCGGCTCCGCCGACGCGTCGGCGAAGGCGACGGCGTCGTCGATGCGGTCGTTGACCTCTTTCTCGAGCGTGCGCACGTCCGCCTCCGTGAGGAGGCCGGCGCCGAGGGCGCGCTCGCGGAACAGCACGATGGGGTCGCGCTGCTTCTCGCGCTCCACCTCTTCCTTCGTCCGGTACACGGCGCCGGCGGGATCGCGCATGGAGTGTCCGCGGAAGCGATACGTGCGCGCCTCGATGAGCGACGGCGTCTTCTCCGCCCGCGCCCGCTCGACGGCGCGCGCGGTGACCTCGCGGACGGCGAGGACATCCATGCCATCCACGGGCTCGCACGGGATGTTGTAGGCCTGGCCGAACTTCCAGATCTCCGTCTGGGCGAGCGCGCGCTCCAGCGACGTGCCCATGGCGTACCGGTTGTTCTCGCAGACGTAGACGACGGGGAGCTTCCAGAGAGCGGAGAGGTTCATGGCCTCGTGGAATTCGCCCTCGGGCACGGCGCCATCGCCGAAGTAGCACACGCACACCTGGTCCCCGCCCTGGTACTTGATGGCGAAGCCGACGCCCGCCGCCAGCGGGAGATGGGCGCCCACGATGGCGTGGCCCCCGAGGAAGTTCACGGTCTTGTCGAACAGGTGCATGGAGCCGCCCTTGCCCTTGGAGAGGCCGTCGCGACGGCCGAAAAGCTCGGCCATCATGCGGCGCGGATCGGAGCCCTTGACGAGGCAGTGCCCGTGCTCCCGGTACGTGGAGATCGCGTAGTCTTCCGTGCGCAGGACGGAGGTGACGCCGACCGCCACCGCCTCCTCCCCGATCGAGAGGTGGAGGAACCCGCCGATCTTTCCGAGGGCATAGGCCTCCGCCGCCTTCTCCTCGAAGCGCCGGATCATCATCATGTCGTAGAGCAGCTTGCGGGCGAGCTCTCCGTCGATGTCCGGCGACGGACGGCCGCCGTTGCCCTTGCTCGCCGCCCGCGGGCTCGTGGTCTTCTGCGCCATTACTTCCTCCGTCTCGTGTCCTTGGCTCGCCGTGCGCGCCGGGGCACGGGCCGCACCGAGGCGCACACTACTACCATCGCATCAAGCTGAGATCGTCCACCGACAACCGGCGGCGCACGCGAAAGATGGCCACGATGATGGCGAGTCCGACGGCGACCTCGGCCGCGGCTACTGCCATCACGAACAGTACCAGGGCCTGGGCGTCCACCGTCCCCGCCCGGTGCCCGAACGCCACCAGGGCCAGGTTGGCGGCGTTCAACATCAGCTCGATCGACATGAAGACGACGAGCGGATTGCGCCGGATCACCACGCCCACCACGCCGATCGTGAAGAGGATCGCGGAGAGAATGACGTAGGCGGAATCGGGGGCCATGGTCAGGACGTCCGCCGGCGCGCGAGCACGAGCACCCCGACCATCGCCGCCAGTAACAGGATTGACGTCACCTCGAACGGCAGCAGGTAATCGGTGAAGAGGATGGTGGCGAGCCTCTCCACCCCGTTCCCGGTGGCGGCGGCGCCGGTGCCGGCGGGCGCGGGGGGACCGGCCGTGACCAGGAACCCGAGCAGCAGCAGCAAGAGCGCGACCGCGAACGGCGTCGCGAGCAGCCGCGTGCGCCGGCGCGGATCGGGACCGGTCTCTTCCTTGCCCGGGATCAGCACCATGATCGCGAAGACGAAGAGAACCATGATGGCGCCCGCGTAGACGATCACCTGCGCCCAGGCGAGGAACTCCGCCCCCAGCGACTGGTAGAGGACGGCGATGGAGCCGAGGTTCACGACCAGGAAGAGCGCGCCGTGGATCGGGTTCTTCTTGATGACGAGGCCGAGCGCGGCCCCCACCGCGATCACGGCCACGAGCAGGAACGGGATCAGCCCCATCACGGTTTCCGGTCGGCGGGAATCGGCACCGGCGACTTCGGGACGCCGTCGGGCCCCGCCGGCTCCAGCGAGAGGAGCATCTCCTTCGAGTACACCATGCCGGCGCGGCTGTACGACGAGAACTCGAGAATTCCCGTGTCCATCCGGATGGCGTCTTCCGGACACGCTTCCACGCAGTATCCGCAGAAGACGCACTTGCCGAGATCGATGTCGAACCGCGCCGGCATCTTTTCGATGATCGGGTTCGGATGCTCCTCGGCCACGATGTAGATGCAACGGGCCGGACAGACGGTCTCGCACATCATGCAGGCCACGCAGCGCGGAGAGCCGTCCTCGCGCCGCACCAGACGGTGGAGCGTGCGCAGGCGCGGCGAGTACGGGCGGCGCTCCTCCGGGTACTGGATGGTCACGGCGCCGCGGGCGTCCCGCCGCCCGAAGGCATGGGCGAGGTGCTTGCCCATGTTGCGGAAGAAGTGACGGCCGGTGAGGGCGATGCCCGAGATCGCCTCCCGGAGATAGAAGCGACGGATGCCGCGCGACGTCACGGGCGCTGCCCCCGGATCATGGACGCTCCCACAGGAGAAGAACGCCGCCCGTGATCAGGAGGTTCAGGATCGCGAGCGGGAAGAGGCCGAGCCAGCCGAGCCGCATGGCTTGATCGTACCGGAAGCGCGGCAACGTCCAGCGGATCAACATGAGGACGAAGATCATCGCGATCACCTTGAACACGAAGCTGCCCACCTGGAGGAGCGTCACCGCCAGGTGCGGGAGCGCGAGCGTGGACCCCCACGGGAAGTGGAACCCGTCGGCGGCGAGATAGGGGACCTGCCAGCCGCCGAGGAAGAGCGACGTCGTCATGCCGGCGATGACGACGGTCTCCAGGAAGTCCGCCATCGCGAACATCCCGAACTTCATGCCGCTGTATTCCACGAAGTAGCCGATGATCTCCGACTCGCCCTCCGGCATGTCGAAGGGAATGCGCTTGGTGGCGGCGATGCCGGCGGTCACAAAGAGTACGAAGGCGAGGGGCTGGGTCACGATGCCCCACAGCGGCAGCCAGCCTCCGAGCAGCCGGCCCTGGGCGCGCACGATGTCCATCATGTTGAGGGAGCCCGCGATCATGATCACCCCCATGATGGAGGCGCCGATGGCGATCTCGGCCGAGATCATGAGGGCGGCCGCGCGCTGTCCGCCGAGGAGGGCGTAGTTGTTGCCCGATGACCATCCCGCCATCATCACGCCGTACACCCCGAGCGACAGCATGGCGAAGACGTAGAGCACGCCGACGTTGAGCGTCACCGCCTGCAGGGGCACCTCGCGGCCGGCCACCCGCAGCGTGTCGCCGAACGGAATCGACGCGAACGCCACCAGCGCGAAAAACACCGACACGAAGGGCGCGAGGCCGAAGAGGAAACGATCGGCGCGGGCGGGCCGGAAATCCTCCTTCGTGAGCATCTTGATGGCGTCCGCGAGCGGATGGAAGAGTCCCATGAGGCGAAGGCCGAAGATCGACGCCCGGTTGGCGCCGATGCGGTCCTGCATGATCGCGGACTGCTTCCGTTCGACCCACGTCAGCAAACCGCCGAGGTTCAGCACGAACAGCATCACGAAGGCGACCCTGCCGAAGGCGATGCCGAGGTCGGCGGCGGTGCTCATGCGGGCGCCTCGCGCGCGCGATCTGCCGTCGGGGCGCCCGTGTCGTGCGCGCGGTCGGCGATCATGGCGCCGGTGTCGCCGATGGTCTGGTACGTGAGGCCCGCGAAGGCGGGCACGGCGTCGGCGAGATCGCGGAACCAGTGAACGGGCCGCGTGGCGGCGGGAGGATCGCCGACCGCGCTCAGGAGGCGGCCGACGATGTCCCACTCCGGAAGCGTGCCCGCGAGCGGCTCCATCGCCGTGCGGAAGCGCTGCACGCGGCCCTGGAAGTTGGTGAAGGTGCCGTCACGCTCGGCCCAGGTGGCGGCGGGGAGCACGTAGTGCGCGGCCGCGCTCGTCCGGTTGCCGTTGCTGCCGACGAAGATCACGGTGGCGGGGCCGCGCAGCGCCTCCGCGACGCGCGACTCCGACCAGGCGCTGTCGAACAGGTCGTGACCGAAGACGACGAGGCACGAAAGCCGGCGGGTGCCGGCGTCGGCGAGGATGGCGGCGACGTCGCCGTCGAGCCCGATCAGCTCGGCCCCCCGCGTGTTGGGATTCTTGTCGGCGCGGATCAGGAAGTCGTCCTCGTATCCGGGCGCGGCGGGCGGGACGCGGAAGCCCACGCGGGTCACGCCGAGCCGGCGCACGAGCCGCCGCACCGCGAAGAGATCCTCGTTCGCCAACTTCGGGGAGGCGATGATGCCGACGCCGTCGGGCGCGGCTCGCCCGAGGGCGTCCGCGGTGGCCGCCACCGCCTCGTCCCACGTCAGCTCGGCGACCGCCTCGCCCTCACGACGCCACGGCACCGTGAGACGATCGGGGTCGTCGACGAACTTGTACCCGTAGCGTCCCTCGTCGCACATCCACCACTTGTTGACGTCGGCGTTGAAGCGCGGCTTGAGGCGCGCCAGGCGACGCCCCTCCGCGTGGTGAGGACGCCGCCGGTTCACGTGAATCTCGATGTTGCAGCCGCGCGCGCACCCCGGGCAGATCGACTTGGCGGTGTCCAGGTACCAGACGCGCACCTGGAATCGGAAATCGCGGTCGGTGAGGGCACCGACCGGGCAGATGTCCACCACGTTGCCCGCGTACTTGTTCTCGAGGTCGGCGCCCGGGAAGAGCCCGAGCTCCGAATGGTCGCCGCGATGGAAGATGCCGAGCTCGCCGGTCTTGGTGATCTCGTCGCAGAAGCGCACGCAGCGCGAGCAGAGGATGCACCGCTCGGCGTCCAGGATCACGTTGGGCCCAAGCGGCACCGCCTTCGGCTTGTGGACCTTCTCGTCCACCATGCGCGGATCGTAGAGACCGTGCTTCATGTAGTAGATCTGGAGCCAGCACTCCCCCGCCTGGTCGCACACGGGACAGTCGAGCGGATGGTTGACGAGATGGAACTCCATGATCGACTTGCGCGTCTCGATCACGCGGTCGCTCTGCGTGTGGACGACCATCCCGTCCGCCGCCTGCGTGTTGCACGCGATCGTCGGGCGCGGGGTCTTCTCGATGTCCACCATGCAGAGCCGGCACACCCCCGCGATGGAGAGACCAGGGTGGTAGCAGTAGTGCGGGATCTCGATCCCGAGCCGCCGGGCGGCCTCGATGAGATTGGTCCCCGCCTCGACCTCGATCTCCTTCCCGTCGATGGTGACTTTGGGCAAGGTTATTTCCGGATCAACGCTTCGAACTCGGGGCGGAACTTCTCGATGTAGGAGATGTAGGGGCCGACGGCGCCGTCGTAGAACGCGCAGATGGTGGTGCCGGCGCCGCGCCGGGCCACGTCGAGGATGGTGTCGAGATCGTCCTTGCGGCCGTGGCCCTCCACGATGCGGTGGACCATCTTGTAGATCCAACCCGTCGATTCCCGACAGGGCGTGCACTGCCCGCAGCTCTCGTGCGCGTAGAAGCGCGCGAGCACCATGAGCGCCTCCGGAATGGACGCGCTCTCGTCCATCACCACCACGCCCGCGGATCCGATCATGGAGCCGGCCGCCTTGAGCCCGTCGACGTCCATGGTGACGTCGATCTCGTCGGCGGTGAGGATGGCGGCGGAGCCGCCGCCCGGCACGACCCCTTTGAGCCGGCCCGTCGCGCTGACGCCGCCGGCGTGCTCGTAGATGAGCTGACGCAGCGTCACCGACACCGGCGCCTCGTACACGCCGGGGCGCTGCACGCGCCCGGAGACCGAGTACATCCGTGTCCCACCCTGCGTCTTGGTGCCGAGCCCGGCGAACCAGGCGGCGCCGCGCTCGATGATGGGCGGCACGCAGCAGAGCGTCTCCACGTTGTTCACGATCGTCGGCTGCGCGAAGGCGCCCTTGATGGCCGGGAAGGGCGGCTTCACCTTGGGCCAGCCCTTTTTGCCCTCGAGCGACGAGATGAGACCGGTCTCCTCGCCGCAGATGTAGGCGCCGGCCCCGCGGTGGACGACGATGTCGAAGCCCTGGCCGAGATAGCCGGCGTCGTACGCTTCCCGCACGGCCGCGCTCAGCCGTTGCCACGGCTCCACGTACTCGCCCCGTACGTAGATGAAGCCGAGGACGGAGCGGATGGCGCGAGCGGCGATCAGCATTCCCTCGATGAGCGCGTGCGGATCACGCTCGAGCAGATAGCGGTCTTTGAACGTTCCCGGCTCCCCTTCGTCGGCGTTGACGACGAGGTAGACGGGACCCGTGTGGTTCTTGGGGATGAACGACCACTTGGTGCCGGTGGGGAACCCGGCGCCGCCCAGCCCGCGCAGATTCGACTTCTTGACCTCGTCCACGAGAGCGGCCGCCTCCATCGCGCGCGCCTTGTCCCACGCGCGGTAGCCGCCGTGCTCGCGGTACACGGCCAGCGTGTGCGACTGCGGCCATCCGAAGTTCCGCATGAGGATCGTCTCCGCCATCAGCGGAGCCCCTCGAGGATGCGGTCGACCTTCTCGGGCGTGAGATTCAGCTCGTAGCGGTCGTCCACTTGCATCATCGGCGCCGCTTCGCACGCGCACAGACACTCCACCGCCTGCAGCGTGATGCGGCCGTCCTCGGTGGTCTCCCCGGGATCCACGCCGAGGCGGCGCGTCAGATGAGCGATGATGGCGGGCGCGCCCGCGAGATGGCAGGAGAGGTTGTGGCACACGGCGACCACGTGTCGGCCACGCGGCCGCTGGAAGAAGAGAGTGTAAAACGTCACCACCTCGTGCACGTGGGCGGGCGTGAGGTCGAAGAGGCCCGCCACGTACGCTTCCGTCTCGAGGCTGATGTAGCCGAACGTCTCCTGGGCCATGTGGAGCACGGGCAGCAGCGCTCCCCGCTTGTCCGGATAGAGGCCCTGCAGCCGGCGCACCTCCGTGAGCTGCGCGGGCGTGAACTCGATCCGGGCCACGCTCACCGGTCGAGCTCCCCCCCGATCATGTTCACGGACCCGAAGGTCGGGATGAGGTCGGCGATCATCTCGCCCTCGATCATCCGGTGAAGGGCGGCCATGGGCGGCAGGCACGGCGGGCGGCAGCGCACGCGATACGGACGATCGCCGCCGTCGGACACGACGTAGAACCCGAGCTCGCCGTTGGCGCCCTCCACCGCGAAATAGGCTTCGCCCTTCGGCGGCCGGATCCCGTACCCCTCCATGATCAGCATGAAGTGGTTCATCAGGCCTTCGATCGATCCGTACGCGGTCTCCTTCGGCGGCATGACGACCCGCTTGTCATGGGCGTTGACCCGTTCGAGCTGCGGCCGGTTCTGGCCTTCGAGGTTCGGCGACAACGTGATCGGGATGAGGAGGAGGCCTTCCGTCTTGCCTTGCTTGCCCTGGTCCACGTAGGTGGCGGGATCGATCGGGTTGCCCTCGAAGTCGACGTTGATGGGACCGCCGGGGATGAGATCGAGCGCCTGCTCGGCGATCCGCATCGCCTGCTCCATCTCCGCCATCCGCACCAGGTAGCGCGCGTAGTTGTCGCCCGCGGTCTGGGTGGGGACCTCGAAGTCGAGCCGGTCGTACACGAAGTAGGGCGTCGCGCGACGGACGTCGAAAGGAACGCCCACCGCCCGCAGCAACGGTCCCGTGATCGCGTAGGCGATGGTCTCCTCGCGCGAGAGCGCACCGACGTCGACCATGCGGTCCATGAAGATGCGGTTGCCGGTGAGAAGGCGATGCACCTCCGCCAGCACCTCGCGCACGTCCTTGAAGGCGCGCCGGGTCTTCTCCGCGAAGCCGTCGGGGAGATCCGCCTTCACGCCGCCCACGCGACCGTAGGAGATCGTGAGGCGGGCGCCGGTGACGTCCTCCACCAGCTCCCACAGGAACTCGCGCGCCTTGATCATGTAGAGGAAGACCGTGAAGGCGCCGAGCTCCATGGCGGAGGCGCCGACGCACGTGAGGTGATCCGTCACGCGCGAGATCTCGCTCATGATCACGCGGATGTACTTGCAGCGCTCGGTGACGTCGATGCCGAGCAGCTTCTCCACCGCCGCCGCGTATCCGAAGTTGTTGATCAGCGGAGAGACGTAGTTGAGCCGGTCCGTGTAGGGGATGGCGTTGTTCCACCCGCCCACCTCGCAGTCCTTCTCGAACGCGCGGTGGAGGTAGCCGATCTCGACGTCGGCGTCGACGATGACCTCGCCGTCCAGCTCGGTCTCGATCCGGATGATCCCGTGCATGGCGGGATGGGCCGGCCCCATCCCCACCTTGAGATTCTGGCTGCCGGCGCCGGTGCCGGAGCCTTCACCGAGCATGAACTCGCGCCGGGTGCGGGTGGCCATTAGCCCCGGGGGCCGATGAGCGGCTGCCGCCGCTGGATCGGATAGTCCTTGCGCAGCGGATGCCCGACGAACTCCTCGTACATCAGGAGTCTCTTCAAATTGGGATGGCCCTCGAAGCGCACGCCGAACATGTCCCACACCTCGCGCTCGAACCAGTCCGCGATCGGCCACAGCGGCACGACGGTGGGGACGACGGCGTCGTCCTCGTCGACACGGGTCTTCAGGCGCAGGCGGTGGTTGTGCGCCACCGAGTAGAGGTGATAGACGACCTCGAAGCGCGGACCGTCCTCGCGGCCCGGATACTTCGAATAGTCCACGGCGGTGAGGTCCATGAGGACGTCGAAGCGGAGCGCCTCGTCGTCGCGGCAGAAGCGGAGGATCTCGGCGAGGGGGCGGCGGTCCACGACCGCCGTGGAGTCACCACGGAAGTCGTGGGTCTCGACGATCGCCTGTCCGAATCTCGTCTTCAGGTGGTCCAGGATGGCGCCGCCGTCCACTCAGTACCTCTGGACGCCGGCGGCGATCTTGTCTTGAAGCTTCATGAGGCCGTCGATGACGGATTCCGGCCGGGGCGGGCAGCCCGGGATGTAGACGTCGACCGGAATGATCGTGTCGATGCCCTGCACGGTGGCGTAGTTGTCGTAGAAGCCGCCCGTGCACGTGCACACGCCGAAGGCGACCACCCACTTCGGCTCCGTCATCTGGTCGTAGACGCGCTTGAGCACGGGCGCCATCTTGTGCGAGATGGTCCCGACCACGAACAGCACGTCCGCCTGGCGGGGGGAGAATCGCGGGAGGCCGGCGCCGAACCGGTCGACGTCGTAGTGCGAGCACGCCGTCGCCATGTATTCCATGCCGCAGCAGGCGGTGACGAACGGGTACTGGAAGATCGAGTACTTCCGCGCCCATCCGATCGCCTCGTCCAGCTTCGAGGTGAAGAAGCTCCCTACTCCCACTCCAGCCCCCCCTTGCGCCATATATAAAGGAATCCCAGCATCAGGATGCCGAGGAACACCACCATCTCGGCGAACCCGAACCAGCCCAGGCGCCGGTAGAGCATGGCCCACGGCCAGATGAACAGCAGCTCGACGTCGATGAGGATGAAGAAGATCGCGACCGTCGAGAACTTGATCGCGAACCGTCCCTCCGCCACCTCGATGGGGTCCATGCCGCACTCGAACGGTTCCGCCTTGACCGGAGTCAGACGTCGCGGGGCGAGCAGGCCGGGCAGGAAGAGCAGCGCGGACGCGACCACCGCCGCGAACGCGAAGACCATCAGGATCGGCACGGAGGCGTTCACCGCGCGCTCCCCTCGACCTGGCGCTTCGCGTGGTAGGAGCTGCGCACGAGCGGCCCCGACTCCACGTGCGCGAACCCGAGCCCGCGGCCGATCTCGGCCAGCTCCGCGAACTCGTCCGGATGGTAGTACCGCGCCACCGGCAGGTGCGCCGACGACGGGCGCAGGTACTGCCCGAGCGTGAGGATGTCCACGTCCACGCCGCGGAGATCGCGCAGCGTCTGCACCAGCTCCTCACGCTCCTCGCCGAGGCCGAGGATGATCCCCGACTTCGTGAGCCCGCGCGGCCGCGCCGCGCGCGCGCGGCGGAACAGCTCGAGCGTGCGCTCGTAACGACCCCCGTGCCGCGCCACCGGGTAGAGGCGCGGGACCGTCTCCGTGTTGTGGTTGAGCACGGCCGGCTCGGCGGCGATGACGGTCTCCAGCGATTCCGCGCGGCCCTGGAAATCGGGGATCAACGCCTCCACGCGGCACGCGGGAGCATGGCCGTGGATGGCACGAATGGTCGCGGCCCAGTGGGCGGCGCCGCCGTCCGCGAGATCGTCGCGGTTCACCGACGTGACCACCACGTAGTCGAGTCCGAGCTGCGCCACCGCGCGCCCGAGGCGCGCGGGCTCTTCACGATCTTCCCAGGTGGGCTTGCCGTGCGCGATCGCGCAGTAGCCGCAGTTCCGGGTGCAGACGTCGCCCAGGATCATGAACGTCGCGGTCGCGTCTTCCCAGCACTCGCCGATGTTCGGACAGCGCGCTTCCTCGCAGACGCTGTGGAGATTCCACTCCCGCATCTGGCGCCGGAGCGTCATGTACCGTGGTCCACCGGGCGCGCGGACCTTCAGCCAGCCGGGCTTGCGCCCTTCGAGGAGGGCGCCGGGTTGGATGACGGGAAGTGCGTGCGTCACAAATCTTTCCCCGGACGGATCAAACCAAATCATTATGCCACGCGGGGAACGCACAGACGAGGAGACGGACGAGAGAAGGCGGCGGACGGCCTCGTCGGCCCGCCGCGGTCATTCGGTACCGCGGTGGGCCGAAAGGACGCGGCGCTACTTGCTGCTTCCCGCGCCGGGTCCGGAATCCATCGTGCCGGAGCCCGAGCCGGGCGTGGTCGACGGCGACGACAGCGGGGGCGACGTCGGCTCGGTCGCCGGAGACGCCGCTGGGCTGCGGCTGCCCGGTTGCTCGTTGTCGCCGGTGCGGGTATTCGTTTCGTGCGCGCATCCCGCGGCCAGGGTGGCCGCGAGAAGAATGAAGCCAGCAGTTCTGACCATGGTATCCATGGGCCCCTCCGTGTGATGTGTCCTGCCTACCCTACCCGGAGGAGCAACGTGGATGCCATGGAGATCGCGGCGGCGCGGCGCCCCAGTTTACCCGGGCGCGGCGCCCTGGGTGCTCACGTAAACCGCGTACAGTGACTGACTGGCCGCCATGAAGAGCCGGTTACGCTTGGGCCCTCCAAAGGCGACGTTCCCGCAGATCTCGGGCAGCCGGATCCGCCCGATAAGCTTGCCCTCCGGCGTCCACACGGTCACGCCGCTGTAGCCGACGTTGCGGCCGGCGTTGCTCGAGCACCAGAGGTTGCCGTCGACGTCGCAGCGGACGCCGTCGGGACCACACTTGACGCCGTCGATCATGAAGTTGCTGAAGAGCTTCCGATTGGAGAGCTTGTTGTCGCTCCCGACGTCGAACACGTACATCTCGCCCTTGCCGCCCGGGCCCGTGTCACCGGGACCCTTGCCGGTGCTGATCACGTAGAGCTTCTTGTAGTCCGGAGAGAACGCGAGACCGTTCGGATCGGGGACCTGATCCTCGCTGACGACCAGATCGACGCGCCCGCTCGGGTCCACGCGGTAGCAGTTCGTCGGCAGCTCGCGCTTGAGGTTCCCGGCCTCCGGCGGTTGACCGAGCCGCGGCTTGAAGCGGCCCGACGTGTTGCTCGGCCCGCCCGCCGCATCCGGCGCGCCCTCGTAGAACTGACCACCGTACGGCGGATCCGTGAACCAGTAGCTGCCGTCGGGATGGGGCACGACGTCGTTCGGCGAGTTCAGCCGCTTGCCGGTGTAGGAGTCCGCGATGACCGTGATCGAGCCATCGTGCTCGTAGCGGACGACCCGCCGCATGAGGTGCTCGCACGAGAGCTGCCGGCCCTGGAAGTCGAACGTGTTGCCGTTGCTGTTGTTCGACGGGCTCCGGAAGACGGTGACGCTGCCGTCGTCCTCCAGCCAGCGCATCTGTCGGTTGTTCGGAATGTCGCTCCACACCAGATATCGCCCCTGTCCCGACCATGCCGGTCCCTCCGACCACAACGCACCCGTCCACAGGCGCTTGATGGCGGCATTCGGTTGACGGAGCCCGTCGAACATCGGATCCACGGTGATGACGTCGGGATCGGTGAAATACGTGGTCGGGGCGCCGCCGGGACCGAAGTCGCGCGGCGGCGTGGTGACGGTGCTGGGAGGCGCCACGGGACCGCCGGGCGGAGCCTGAGCGAGGGCCAGACCGGGCGCGACGGCGACGACGCCGGCTGCTGTGCCCATCGCCTTGACGAGCGATCGCCGCGAGATCGATGTGCTGTCCGCCATGAACGCCTCCTTCGACGAAGGTGGCGCGACCGTAGCAAAGGCGGCGCGACAGCGCAATGGCCGCGCGCGCGTCGGAACGCCGGGGCGAGGGCGCAAACGGCGGGACCGCGCTCGGCCGCGCGGCGACGACGCGCGCGCTAGAACGCCCGCACGCCGGGTCGCGTCAGCGGTGTGCGGCCACTTCCGGTCGCCGTCGCGCCCGACGATGTCCCCGCCGTCGCCGGCGATCCCGTGCTCGTGAAATCCGTGGTCGTTACAACCGGCTCTTCGGATCCAGCACGTCGCGCAGGCCGTCGCCCAGCAGGTTGAAGCCGAGCACGGTGAGATAGATGGCGAGGCCCGGAAAGGCCGAGTACCACCACCAGGTCGGCAGGTAGTTGCGGCCGTGGCTGATCATCGCGCCCCACTCCGGATTCGGCGGCTGGGCGCCGAGCCCGATGAAGCCGAGGCTGGCCGCGGTGAGGATGGCGGTGCCCATGTCCATGCTCGCCTTCACCAGAATCGGCGAGAGGCAATTCGGAAGCACGTGCACGAAGGCGATGCGGACGCGTCCCATGCCGACCGCCCGCGCCGCTTCCACGTACGACTCCTGCGTGACGGCGAGCGCCTTGCCGTGCACGAGCCGCACGTACCCCGGCCACCAAACGAGGGCGATGGCGATGACCGCGTTCACGATGCCGGGTCCGAGCGCGCTCACCACCGCCACCGCCAGGACGAGGGCGGGGACGGCGAGGAAGACGTCGGTCACGCGCAGGATGATCTCGCCGGTGGCGCCGCCGACGTAGCCGGCCACGACGCCGAGGGGGACGCCGACGAGGGCGGCGATGACCGTAATGACGAGCCCGATCTGGAGCGACACCCGCGTGCCGAGCACGACGCGCGTGTAGACGTCGTCGCCGACTTCGTCGGTTCCGAACCAGTGCGCGCGGCTCGGCCCTTGCAGCTTGCGATCGAGGTGGACGGCGCCGGTGGCGTCTTCCGGGTACGGCACGATCCAGGGACCGACGAGGGCGACGGCGAGAAAGGCCACGACGAGGAGCAGCCCCGCGATCGAGGCCGTGTTGCGGCCGAAGATGCGCGCGTAGCGCTGCGCCTCGCGGGCAGCGTGGCGGCGGTCCTCCCACCACCCGCGCCCGGCCACCGACTGGACGCGCGCGCTCACGACGCCGTTCGCCGGAGACGCGGGTCGAGCCACGCGTAGCCGAGATCGACGAGCAGGTTCGCGAGCATGAAGTTGATCCCGATCAAAAGCGTGACGCCCATGACGGGCGCGAAGTCGGACGACAGCGCCGAGTTCACCGCGTAGAGTCCGATGCCCGGCCAGTCGAAGACGCTCTCGACGAGGAGGGTGCCGCCGAGCATCCAGCCGTAGCGGAGCCCGATCATCGTGAGAGTCGGGATCATCGCGTTCCGGAGCGCGTACTTCGTCACCACCCGGAACTCCGAGAGACCGTGCGCGCGCGCGTTGACGACGTAGTCCTGTTGCAGCGTCTCCAGCATCTCGGCGCGGTTCACGCGCAGGATCGAGGCGAGGGCGGGAAAGCAGAGCGTGACCACGGGGAGGACCGCGTGGCGGAGACCGTCGCCGAGGGTCGCCCACTCCCCGCGCAGGAAGGCGTCGACGAGGAGCAGGTGCGTGATCGGGGCCGGCGGCGGCGTGGTCAGATTGAGACGGCCGCCGAGCGGCAGCCATCCGAGATCGAGCGCGAGCAGAAGCTGGAGCATGAGTCCCAGCCAGAACGCCGGCACCGCCACTCCGGACACGGACGTCACGCGCGCGAGATGGTCGACCCACGTGTCGCGGTACGCCGCGGCGAGCATGCCGAGGGGGACGCCGACGGCGACCGCGAGCAGGAGGGCGAGCGTGACCAGCTCGAGCGTGTTGGGGAAGAAGCGCAGGAGGTCGTCGCGGACGTCGTTGCGGCTGCGCAACGACCGACCGAAGTCGCCCTGGAGGAGCCCCCCCACGTAGGTCGTGAACTGTACGGCGAGGGGTCGGTCGAGCCCGTAGCGGGCGCGCAGTGTGCGCACCATCTCTTCGGTGGCGTCGGGTCCGGCGGCGAGGCGGGCGGGATCGCCGGGGACCAGATAGGTGATCGCGAAGGTGACGCAGAGGAGCCCGAACAGCATCACACCGAGGAGGGCGAGGCGCGCCGCCACGTACGCCTTCACCGCCGCCCCCGCCCCGCTCCGGCGCGCTTACTTCCCGGCGATCGCGAGCGGATAGAGGTCCACTTCTCCCGTGAAGCGCACGGGACAGAACTGGAAACCCTTCACGTGATCGCGCATACCCCAGCGGCGATTCATCAGCATGCCGAAGACCTCCGGCACGTCGTCGGCGATCTTCTTCTGGATCTCGGCGTAGAGCGGCGCGCGCTCCGACCACTTCGAGAGCAGGCGCGCCTTGTCGATGAGCGCCCACACGCCGTCGTTGTTGTAGAACGACGAGCCGTAGTACTTGCCCCAGGAATTCTTGTGGTACTGGTAGGCGACGGCGTCGGGGTCCGTGGAGGTGGGGGTCGTGAACACGGCCAGGAACTCGGGCGATGTCTCCACCTTCGACGCCCGCGCCACCATGTTCGGCCACGTCGTCGCCGTCATCTTCACCTTGAGGTTCAGCTTGGCGAGATTGTCGATGAGCACGAGGCCCATCTTCCGCTCTTCCTCGAGGCCATCGAAGTACACGTACTCCAGCTCGACGCCGCCGTTCGGCGACGGCGTTTTCGCGAGATACTCCTTCGCCTTCGCGAGGTCCTGGCGGTACATCCCGGGGACGGGAACGTAGCCCTTGGTCGCCTTCGGGAACGGGCTGTCTTCCAGGACGGCGTGGCCGTTGTAGATCTTGAGGAAGGCGTCGTAGTCGAACGCGTATGCGATCGCCTTGCGCATGTTCAGATCGCGGGTGGCTCCGCGCTGCGTGTTCATCTTGAGCCCGAACGTGGTCATGCCCGGGAACTCGGGCACCGCCACGCCCGGCATCTTGGCGACCTGGTCGTAATCGTCGGCGGTGAGGCCTTCCACGATGTCCGCCTCACCGCGGATGAGCGCCGCCCGCTGCGCGGCCGCCTCGCGCACGAGCTTGTAGATCACACCGCCCACGTGATCCTTCGACGGCCACCCCTTCCAGTACGTCTCCACCGCTTCCAGCTCGTAGAGCGTGCCCGGCTCCCAGCGTTTGATCTTGAAGGGGCCGCTGCCGGCGGCATTGGTGGTGAGCCACTTCTGCCCGAGGTCGCCGCTCTGCTCGTTCGCCAGCACCTGCTTCGGGTTCATCACGTACCACCAGGGCAGGACGGCGAGGAAGGGACCGAACGGCTGCGTGAGCGTGAAGCGGATGGTGGCGGGGTCCACCACCGTGATGCCGTCTTCCTTCAGGAAGTCGGACAGCATCCACGACGGGCCCTGGTTGAGCTTGAGCGTGCGCACGAACGACCACCGCACCGCCTCCGCCGTCACCGGATCGCCGTTGTGGAACTTCGCGTTCTTGACGAGGTGGAAAGTCCACGTCTTGCCGTCCGCCGAAGCGTCCCACTTCTCCGCGAGCCACGGCACGATCTCCGCGGAGGGACCGACGTACTTCACGAGGGCGTCGTAGAGCGACTGCTGCATCATCCGGATCGACCAGTCGTACTTGATGCTGGGGTCGATGGTGGGGACTTCCTGCCGCCCCGCGAAGACGAGGATCTTCTTGTCGCCGACGCGCTCGAACGCCGACGCGGGGCCGGCGACGAACGTGACCGTGATCAACACGAGCATGACGACCGCACGCATGAGCAACCTCCTCTTCGCCGCGCGTGAGCTGTCCGCGGGGCGTGGGCTCTCCGCGGCGCGCGGGAGGCTCAGCACAATACCATTTCCGCGGCGCGCGCGGCTCGGCGACAGGGGCGCTGTGCTAGGCTCCGCTCGGTGGCTCCGCGTCCCGTCTCCGCCTCCGAGATCGAGTCCCTCGCCATCGGCGCCTGGATCCTCGGCACCGGCGGCGGCGGCAGCCCTTATCACGCCCTCCTCAACATGCGCCAGCTCTATCGCGCCGGCACCGTGGTCAGGCTCATGGATGCGCGCGAGCTTGCCGACGACGATCTCGTCGCCATCGTCTCCAACATGGGCGCGCCCCTCGTCGGTCAGGAGCGCCTCACCGATCCCGCCACCATCGCGCGCGCGGTCACGATGATGGAGGAGTACCTGGGGCGCCGCTTCCGCGCGATCATGTCGGTGGAAATCGGGGGCGGCAATGCGATCCAGCCGTTCATGGCGGCGGCGCTGCTCGATCGCCCCGTCGTCGACGGTGACGCCATGGGCCGCGCGTTCCCGGAAGCCCAGATGACGTCGTTCGCGATCCACGACTTGCCGATGTACCCGCTCACGCTCGCCGACGTGCGCGACAACGGCGTGGTGGTGACGCGCGCCGCCTCCTGGAAGTGGATGGAGCGGCTGTCGCGCACGGCGTGCGTCGCGGTCGGCTCCATCGCCGGAACCTGCAAGGCGCCGCGCACCGGCCGCGAGGTGAAGGAGTGCGGCATTCTCGGAACGACCACGAAGGCGATCCGTCTCGGCGACGCCGTGCTCACCGCCCGCCGCGCCCATCGCGATCCCATCCAGGCCGTCATCGACGCCGAGGGCGGCCGGCGGATCTTCGCGGGCAAGGTCAACGACGTCGCGCGCCGGACCACGGAGGGATTCCTGCGCGGCCGCGCCGTCGTGGAGGGCCTCGACGACTACCGCGACCATCGCCTCGAGCTCGCGTTCCAGAACGAGTTCGCGGTGGGATGGCTGGACGGTGAGCCGCGCGTGATGACGCCCGACCTGATCTGCGTGATGGATACCGTGTCCGGAGAGGCCGTCGGCACCGAGGTCCTGCGCTACGGTCAGCGCGTGACCGTCATCGCCCTTCCCGCCCCGCCCGTGCTCCTCACGCCCAAAGGGTTGCAGCACGTGGGTCCGCGTGCCTTCGGCTACGACCTCGACTTCACCTCGGTCTTCGCGTGATCTCTCCCCGCGCCTGATGCGACGGGTCGGCATCGACGTCGGCGGCACCAACACCGACGCCGTTCTCCTGGAGGGCGAGCGCGTCGTGCACGCGGTGAAGACGCCGACCACCCCCGACGTCACCGCGGGCATCGCGACCGCCCTCGCCCGACTCCTCCGCGGCGCCCCCGCCGGCCGCATCGACGCCGTCATGATCGGGACCACGCATTTCACGAACGCGGTCGTCCAGCGCCGCGACCTCACCCGCGTGGCGGCGGTTCGCATCGGTCTTCCCGCGAGCGCGTCGCTGCCGCCGTTCTGCGACTGGCCGGAAGACCTCGCCGCCATCGTGCGCGGTGAGGTCGTGATGCTCGCGGGGGGCCACGAGTACGACGGGCGGGAGCTGGTGCCGTTCGACGGGGCAGGCATGCGGGCGGCGGCCCGGCGCATCCGCGCGGCGGGCATCCGCGCCGTCGCCGTCGCTTCCGTGTTCTCGCCGCTGAACCCCGCCTGCGAGGAGGCCGCCGCGGAAATCCTCGGGGAGGAATGTCCGGAGGCAGCGGTGACGCTCTCCCATCATCTCGGCCGCATCGGGCTCCTCGAGCGGGAGAACGTCGCGTTGTTGAACGCGGCCCTTCTCGACCTCGCCCGTCGCACGACGGCGGCCTTCACGGATGCCCTCGCCGCCAGCGGCATCCGCGCTCCTCTCTACCTCACTCAGAACGACGGCACCGTCATGCTCGCCGAGGTGGCCGCGCGCTTTCCCGTCTACAGCTTCGCGTCCGGGCCCACCAACAGCATGCGCGGCGCCGCCTTCCTGTCGAAGCTGACCGACGCCATCGTGGTGGACATCGGCGGCACCACCACCGACATCGGTTGTTTGCGCCACGGCTTTCCGCGCGAAGCCAACAACGTCGTGGAGGTGGGCGGCGTACGCACGCTCTTCCGCATGCCGGATCTGCTGTCGCTCGGGCTGGGCGGCGGCAGTCACGTGGCGAGCGACCCTACGCGCGTCGGGCCCCTCAGCGTCGGCTATCGCCTCACCGAGGACGCGCGCGTGTTCGGCGGCGCGCAGCTGACGGCCACCGACGTCGCCGTCGCCGCCGGCCTCGTCGACCTCGGCGACCGGAAGCGCGTCGCCGATTTGAGTGGCGACTTCGTGAAGGCCGCCATCGCGCGCATGCACGCCCTCGTGGAGGAAGGCGTCGACCGCATGAAGACCGACGCCACCGCGGTGCCGCTCGTCGCCGTCGGCGGCGGCTGTTTCCTGGTGCCGCCGTCGCTGCCGGGCGTGTCGGAGGTCGTTCACGTGCCGCACGAGGCGGTGGCGAACGCGGTGGGAGCGGCCATCGCCCAGGTCAGCGGCGAGGTCGATCAGATCTTCCAGGGCATCTCGCGTGAGGAAGCGATCGACCGCGCGCGGCGTCTTGCCGAGGAGAAGGCGGTGGCGGCCGGGGCCGATCCACGGACGCTCGGCGTGGTGGAGGTCGAGGACCTGCCGATCGCGTACCTGCCCGGAAGCGCGCTGCGCACGCGCGTCCGCGTCGTGGGCGACATCGCCACGTGAGTCGTCAGTCGCCGATGAGCTCGGCGACCACGCGCGCGACGAGCAGGTTCGCGATGACCACCGGCACTCCTAACGCCGCCGCCAGCCCCTCCCGGACCGATCGCCGGAACCCCATGCAATCGCCGAGGACGAAGCCGACGCCCGCCTCCCGAAGCGTGTGGGTGATCCCGGCCACGTCGTGATCGGAGACGTCGCCGTGGTACGGCGATAACGCCAGGACGACCGGATCGAACCCGTACGCCGTCCAGCGCGCCCGCGTCTGCTCGATGTGGCGCTCGGAGGGCGTGAGGATTCCGAGACGACCCCGGAACGCCACCCCTCGCAGCACGCCGTGCAGCACGCGATCGGGCTCCACGAGCGGCCGCGTCGCGCGCAGGCCCGCGAATGTTCCCGTGCAGAGCACGACCGTGAGGGCGGCCCCGTCGCGCTCGACGGCATCGATGCGCGCCTGCACGAGCGGCGTCACCCGCTCCTTCCCGAGAAACACGGACGAGCCGTCGGCCAGCCGCGTGACCAGCACCTCGTCGCGGGGCCGCGGGGCGAGGGCGGCGATGGCGGATCCGTCGAGGCCATCGAGGGCGCCGCGCTCCACGATTTCCGCGCGGGGACCGATGAGATCGGCCATCTCCGGGACCACGTCCACGCGGGGCGCCTGCCCGATCGTCACCATGCCGATGCGTGTCTTCACTTCGCGGGACTCCCGTACAGGACCGGGAAGAGCTTCTCGCAGAATTCGTCCATGACGATCTCCTCAGCTCGATCCTAAGGGCCGTCAGGATACCGCGAAAGACGCGATGGCGCGCACCGGCGAACCCGGGGGGAAGGTCAGCCCGTTCCGGACGCGAGGTTCACGCCGGCCGTGGGCGCTGGCGACGCCGGTGGCGGTCCCGCCGGCGGTCCCACGATCACGAGCAGTCGCATGGCGGCGAGGGCGCGGATGACCGGCCACGACGGGTCGAACTCCGTGCGGCGGACACTGAACTTCGGCGAGCGCGGATGCGCGTGATGATTGTTGTGCAAGCCCTCGCCCCCCGTCATCCACGCGAGGACCCGCGAGTTGTACGCGGTGTTCTCGAAGTTCTGACGACCCCACCAGTGACCGAGCGAGTTGATGAGCGGCGCGAGGACGAAAACATAGAGGACGGCGTGCGTCAGCCCGGCGACGATACCGGCCCGGAGCCCAATGACGACACACAGAAGGCCGAGGCCGAGGCCGAGGCCCGCCAGACCGCGC
>DASXSB010000017.1:0-51807 GCA_036506275.1 Candidatus Methylomirabilota bacterium
CGGCGCCGGCAAGGTGCAGATGAACGACTTCCACTTCGTGATGGGAGTCAACAAGGCGAGCCCCAAGCTGATGCTGGCGTGCGCCAACGGCGAGCACATCAAGAAGGCCGTGCTCACGTGCCGCAAGGCGGGCAAGGAAGCGCAGGAGTTCCTGAAGGTGACGATGTCGGATCTGCTGGTGTCGTCGTACCAGACGTCGGGTTCCGGGCATGCGGACATCCTGCCCACCGACCAGATCGCGCTGAACTACTCCAAGATCGAATTCGAGTACAAGGAGCAGAAGGCCGACGGGACGCTCGGCGGGGCCGTGAAGGCCGGCTGGGACGTCAAGGCCAACAAGGCCGTCTAGCACGACGGCGGTCTCAGGCCCGGGGCGCCTCCTGGCGCCCCGGGCCTGGCGGCGGGCGTGGTCCTTAACGGGGGGCCACGCCGAGATGTAAACTACCCCACTTGCACGGAAAGGGGCCACGGATGCCGAGGTCGGATCGCGAGGTCAACATCGTACCGTCACTGCTCGATCGCCTTCTCGACGACGCTCCTGCGCAATCGCAGGAGCCGGTGCCGAGTCGATCGCAGAACGTCCGCGGCTTGAAGGCGTCCGTCGCGCGGGATCTGGAGGCATTGCTCAACACCCGCCGCGAGACCCTCGACGAGCTCGCTGCCGACTGGACGGAAACGAGGACCTCGCTCCTGACCTACGGCCTTCCCGACTTCACGGCGTACAGCCTCCTCGGCGAGAAGGACCGCGCCCGCATCCGTCGCACGCTCGAGGAAGCCATCGCGGCCTTCGAGCCGCGGCTGGAGCGCGTGCACATCACGCTCGACTCTGCGCGCGAGCACGATCGCGCGCTGCGCTTCCGCGTGGACGGGCTCCTGCGCGTGGATCCGTCGCCGGAGCCGGTGACGTTCGACACGGTTCTCCAGCTCCCGACCCAGCAGTACGTCGTGAGAGGCGACGACTGATGCCCGACGATCTCCTTACATACTACGAGCGCGAGCTCACGTTCCTCCGCCAGCTCGGCGCCGATTTCGCGACGAAGTATCCGAAGATCGCGAGCCGGCTCCTTCTGGAGGCGGACAAGTGCGAGGACCCCCACGTGGAGCGGCTGCTCCAGGGCGTGGCCTTCCTCGCCGCCCGCGTCCACCACAAGATCGACGACGAGTTTCCGGAGCTCACGGATTCGCTGCTGAGCGTCCTCTATCCCCACTTCCTGGCGCCGATCCCGTCGATGGCGATCGTGCAGTTCGTGCCCGCCTCCGGCCAGGGCAAGGTGACGACGCCGTTCCGGATTCCGCGCGGGGCGACGGTGTTCTCGCAGCCGGTGGGCGGCACGCCCTGCCGTTTCCGGACCGCGTACCCGGTGACCTTGTGGCCGGTGGAGGTGGTGTCGGCTCAGCTCGACTCCGCCGATCGCCTTGGCGCCTCCGCGAAGGCGGCGGCCGTGATCCGCGTCGGGCTGCGCTGTGTGGGGGGCGCGACGTTTTCCGAGCTCGCTCCCGATTCCCTCCGCTTTTTCCTGCACGGCGAGGCGACGCTCGCGCATGCTCTCTACGAGCTGATCTTCAACTCGTGCGTGGAGGTCCAGTTCCGCACGCCGCGCGACCGGCGGGGACCGGCGCCGGTGGTGCTCTCGCCGCGCGCCTTGCGCTCCGTGGGGTTCGCCGCCGACGAAGGGATGCTGCCCTATCCGCCGCGATCGTTCCTCGGCTATCGGTTGCTCCAGGAATACTTCGCGTTGCCGGAGAAGTTCCTGTTCGTCGACGTCACCCAGCTCGACCGCGCGGCCGCGGCCGGGTTCGGCAGCGACCTCGAGCTGATGATCTTCCTCGATCGCATGCCGCGCCTCGAGCAAGCGATCACGCCGTCGGCGTTCCGCCTCGGCTGCAGCCCTGTCGTCAACCTCTTCGAGCAAGTGGCGGAGCCGATTCGGCTGAGCCAGGCGCAGACGGAGTACCGCGTGGTTCCCGACGTCCGGCGGCAGGAGACCACCGAGGTCTACACGGTCGATTCGGTGGTATCGAGCTCGCCCACCAGCCCCGACACGGTGGAGTTCCAGCCCTTCTACTCGTTCAAGCACGCCATCGATCGCGACCGTCATCGTGCGTTCTGGTACGGAACGCGGCGGCCGTCGCCGCGGAAGGGTGACACGGGCACCGAGGTCCACCTGTCGCTCGTGGATCTGAACTTCCAGCCCACCGTTCCCGCGGTGGAGACGCTGCTCATCACCGCCACCTGCACCAATCGCGATCTGCCGGGGAAGCTGCCGTTCGGCGGTGACCGGGGCGACTTCGATCTGGAAGGAGCGGCGCCCCTCGCGCGCATCCGCTGCCTCACGAAGCCGACGGTGACGCTGCGGCCACCCCTCCGCCGCGGCGCGCAGTGGCGGCTCATCTCGCATCTTTCCCTCAACTACCTCTCCGTCGCGGAAGGCGGGCGGGAGGCGCTGCGGGAGATCCTCGCCCTCTACGACGTCTCCGACTCCGCGGTGGTGCGGCAGCAGATCGCCGGCATCACCGACGTCAAGAGCCGCCGGGTGGTGGCGCGGCCGGCGTCGATGCCGTGGAACGGATTCTGCCGCGGCGTCGAGGTCACGGTGACCTTCGACGAGGACAAGTACGTGGGGAGCGGCGTGTTCCTCTTCGCATCCGTCCTCGAGACGTTCCTCGGCCTCTACGCGTCCCTCAACTCGTTCACGCAGCTCATTGCGCGCACCGAACAGCGTCGGGAGCCCTTGAAACGATGGCCGCCGAGAGCAGGCGAACAGATCCTCCTCTAGACCGCACGCTGTTCGAAGAGTCGTACCGCTTCGACTTCTTCCAGGCGGTGCGGCTCCTCGAGCGGCTGTACGCGGACCGGCAGCCCGTCGGGCGCGACGCCGCCCCCGCGCAGGAAGTGGTGCGCTTCGGCGCCCATCTCTCGCTGAGCTTCCCGCCCAGCGAGATCTATGACCTCGCGCCGTCGGCGGACGGCACCACGCCGGCGCGGATGACGGTGGCGTTCCTCGGGCTCACGGGACCGCACGGGGTGCTGCCGCGCCACTACACGGAGCTCCTGCTCGAACGCGCCCGCCTGAAAGACCACACGCTCCGCGATTTCCTGGACCTCTTCAACCATCGCCTCACGTCGCTCTTTTTCCGGGCGTGGGAGAAGTACCGGGTTGCCATCGGCTACGAGCGCGCGGCCACGCGCAAGGAAGGCTACGATCCGTTCTCGCTCGCGCTCTTCGACCTCATCGGGCTCGGCACGGCGGGTCTGCGCGGCCGGCTCCAGGTCGACGACGACGCCTTCCTTTATTATGCGGGGCTGCTCGCCCAGCAGCCGCGCTCGGCGACGGCGCTCGCGGGCATGCTCACGGACTACCTCGGGGTCCCCGCCCACGTGGTGCAGCTGCGCGGCCGATGGCTGCCGCTGCCGGCGGAGAGCTATTCGCGACTGGCCTCGCCGGACCCGAGGAGCGGTCTTCTGCGTGAGGACGCCAACAACGTCCTCGGCGTGAACGCGCTCATCGGCAGCCGCGTCTGGGATCAGCAGGCGGGCTTCCGGCTGCGCCTGGGGCCGCTGACGTTTGCCGAGCTCTCGGATCTCCTGCCGTCGGGCGACGTCTTCCGCGCGTACGTGCAGCTGGCGCGCTTCTTCGTCGGTCAGGAATTCGACTTCGACGTGCAGCTCGTGCTGAAGGCGGCGGAGGTGCCGGGATGCCGGCTCGGTGACGAGAGCGCGCGGGCGCCGCGGCTGGGCTGGTCGACATGGCTCAAGACGGAACCATTCTCGCGCGATGCCGAGGACCCGATCCTCGGCGGGCGCCTGACCGAAATCGGGGCGCTGCCGGCATGAGGCGGAGCGAGCCCGGGGGGGAGCGACGATGAACGTCAGCCTGAAGGCCCTGATCGGCAAGCTGAACGATACCTGCCGCAGCGCGCTCGAAGCGGCGGCCGGTCTCTGCTTGACGCGCACGCACTACGACGTCGACATCGAGCATCTGTTCCTGAAGCTGGCCGAGGTGCCCGACGGCGACGTCACGCGCATCCTGCGTCACTACGGCGTCGACAACACGCGGCTGGTGAGCGATCTCACGCGCGCGCTCGATCGCCTGAAGACCGGCAACACGCGCACGCCCGCGCTCTCGCCGCGGCTCCCGCGTCTGTTCAGCGAGGCGTGGACGACGGCGTCCATCGAGTACGGCGCCCCGCGACTGCGCTCGGGCCACCTGCTCTTCGCGCTCCTCGCCAACGACGAGCTCGGCCTCCTCGCCCGTGAAGCGTCCGCCGAGTTCAAGAAGGTGTCGGTCGAGGACCTCAAGACGCGGCTCGGCGATCTCGTCGCGGGCGGTGTCGAGGACAAGGGCGAAGCCGCCGCCGCCGTGACCGACGCCGGCAGGCCGCGGGCGGCCGGCGCGACCGCGACGCCGGGGCTCGACCAGTACACGATCGACCTCACCGGGCGCGCGCGGGCGGGCGAGATCGACCCCGTGCTCGGACGCGACTTCGAGGTACGCCAGCTCGTCGACATCCTGACCCGCCGGCGCCAGAACAATCCGATCCTCACCGGCGAAGCCGGCGTCGGGAAGACGGCGGTGGTGGAAGGCCTCGCCCTCCGCATCGTGGCCGGGGACGTGCCCACGCCCCTCAAGAACGTGAGCCTGCGCGTGCTCGACCTCGCCCTCCTCCAGGCGGGCGCGGGCGTGCGCGGCGAGTTCGAGAATCGCTTGAAGTCGGTGATCTCGGAAGTGAAGGCGTCCCCGCAGCCGGTGATCCTCTTCATCGACGAGGCGCACACGATGATCGGCGCCGGCGGCCAGGCGGGCCAGGGCGACGCCGCCAACCTCCTCAAGCCCGCCCTCGCCCGCGGCGAGCTGCGGACGATCGCCGCCACCACGTGGTCCGAGTACAAGAAGTACTTCGAGAAGGACGCCGCCCTCGCGCGTCGCTTCCAGGTGGTGAAGGTGGAAGAGCCGACGGAGGCGCAGGCGCTCGGGATGATGCGCGGCCTCGTGGGGACGCTCGAGCGCCACCACAACGTCCGCATCCTGGACGAGGCGATGGACGCGGCCGTGAAGCTGTCCCATCGCTACATCTCGGGCCGCCAGCTTCCCGACAAGGCGGTGAGCGTGCTCGACACCGCGTGCGCGCGCGTCGCCCTCGGCCAGATGGCGAGTCCGCCCGCGGTCGAAGACGCGCGCCGGCGCATCGGGCTTCTCGACACGGAGATCCGGATCCTGGAGCGCGAGAGCGCCGCCGGCGCCGACTATCGCGAGCGCCTCGACGCCCTCGTGGCGGAGAAGACGAGCACGGAGACCCGCCTCGCGGAGCTGGAGGCGCGCTGGAAGGAGGAGAGCCGGATCATCGGCGAGCTTCGGACCGCGCGTCAGAAGCTGGAGGCGCACGCGACGGTGGGGCCGTCGGGGACGGCTGCCGACGGCCGCCTCCCCGACGACGAAGTCCAGCGGCTCCGGGCCGACCTTGCCCGCCTCAACGGTGAGCTGACGCGGGTGCAGGGAGAGACGCCGCTCATGCAGGCGTGCGTGGAAGCGCAGACGATCGCGGAGGTCGTCTCGGGGTGGACGGGCATCCCGGTGGGCAAGGTCGTGAAGGACGAGATCCACACCGTACTCGCGCTCAAGGATCACCTCGAGCAGCGCATCATCGGCCAGTCCCACGCGCTGGAGGCCATCAGCCAGCGCATCCGGACCGCGCGCGCCAAGCTCGAGGACCCGCGCCGGCCCACCGCCGTCTTCCTGCTCGTGGGCCCGAGCGGCGTGGGCAAGACGGAAACCGCGCTCACGCTCGCGGATGTCCTCTACGGCGGCGAGCGGAACATGGTCACCATCAACATGTCGGAGTACCAGGAGGCGCATACGGTGTCGGGGCTGAAGGGCTCGCCGCCCGGCTACGTCGGGTACGGCGAGGGCGGCGTGCTCACGGAGGCGGTGCGGCGGCGGCCGTACAGCGTCGTCCTCCTCGACGAGATCGAGAAGGCGCACACCGACGTCATCGAGCTCTTCTACCAGGTCTTCGACAAGGGTGTGCTGGAGGACGCGGAAGGGCGCGAGATCGACTTCAAGAACACGCTCATCATCATGACCTCGAACGTGGGCACGGACCGCGTGATGAAGCTGGCCGCCGATCCCGAGAAGCGGCCCGATCCGGAAGCGCTGGCGGACGCCCTCCGCGGCGATCTCCTGCGCGTGTTCAAGCCCGCCTTCCTCGGGCGCGTGATCGTGGTGCCCTACTACCCGATCAGCGACGATGCCTTGCTGAAGATCATCGAGCTGCAGCTCGGCCGCATCAAGACGCGCCTGCAGCAGAACAACCGGACCCAGTTCACGTACGACGAAGCGGTGGTGACGGAGATCGCGCGGCGCTGCACCGAGGTGGAAAGCGGGGCGCGCAACGTCGATCACATTCTGACGCGCACGCTCCTGCCCGAGATCTCGCGCGAGTTCCTGGCGCGGATGGCGGCGGGGGACAGCGTGGAGCGGGTGCACGTGGGGGTGTCGGAGGCGGGAGAGTTCCGGTATGAGATCGCCTGAGCGCGGCGAAACGAGGGCGTAGACATGGCAACGTACGTACAGGCAGACCGACCGCTCGTGGTGAACACGCCGCTGGGCAAGGACGTGCTCCTCCTCGTCGGCTTCTCCGGCACCGAGGCGCTCTCCCAACTCTTCAGCTATCACCTCGACCTCCTCGCCGAGAACACGGCGACCGTTGCCTTCGACCGGCTCCTCGGCAGCAAGATCACCGTGGAGCTGGCCGTGCCCGATCGGAAGAAGCGGTACTTCAGCGGCATCTGCAACCGGGTGGTGGAGGGCGCGCGCGACAAGACGTTTACCTCCTACCGCATGGAGGTGGTGCCGCAGTTCTGGCTCCTCACCAAGCGCGCCCAGAGCCGGATCTTCCAGCAGAAGTCGGTGCCCGACATCTTGAAGGACGTGCTCACTGGGCTCGACGTGACGTACGAGATCCAGGGCAACTTCGCGCCTCGCGACTTCTGCGTGCAGTACCGGGAGACGGACTTCAACTTCGCGAACCGGCTCATGGAGGAGGAGGGCATCTACTACTTCTTCAAGCACACCGCCGGCGGTCACACGATGGTGGTGGCCAACACGCCGCAGAGTCACCCCGACCTCCCCGACAAGAGCAAGATCATCTTCGAGGGTCTGGAGGGCGGCGTGCGCGACGAGGACCGCATCCACACCTGGGAGAAGGTGCAGGAGCTGCGCTCCGGGAAGTACACGCTGTGGGACCACTCCTTCGAGCTGCCCCACAAGAAGCTCGAGTCCGAGCAGACGATCCTCGACAGCGTGGCCGCCGGCAAGGTCACCCACAAGCTCAAGGTCGGGCGCAACGATCTCCTCGAGATCTACGACTATCCCGGCGAGTACGCGCAGCGCTTCGACGGCGTCGACCCCGGGGGCGCCGACAAGTCGAGCAACCTCCAGAAGATCTTCCAGGACAACGCGCGTACGACCAAGATCCGCATCGAGCAGGAGACCGTGCCCGGGCTCGTCATCAGCGGCGTCGGCGATTGCCGGCACTTCGTGAGTGGCTACAAGTTCCAGCTCGACCGCCACTTCAATGCCGACGGCGAGTATCTCCTCACGTCCGTCTCCCACTCCGCGCGCATGCCCCACGAGTACCGCTCCGGGGACGGCGGCGGGTTCGTCTACCACAACAGCTTCATCTGCATCCCGTTCGGGGTGCCGTTCCGGCCCACCCGCGTCACGCCGAAGCCGGTGGTGCAGGGCACGCAGACGGCGGTGGTGGTGGGGCCGAGCGGGCAGGAGATCTTCACCGACAAGTACGGGCGCGTGAAGGTGCAGTTCCACTGGGACCGCGAGGGCGAGTACAACGCCGACAGCTCGTGCTGGCTGCGCGTGGCCCAGAACATCGCGGGCAAGCGGTGGGGCATGGTCTTCATCCCGCGCATCGGGCAGGAAGTCATCGTCGCCTTCCAGGAGGGCGACCCCGACCAGCCCCTGGTGGTGGGCGGCGTCTACAACGCCGACGAGATGCCCCCCTACACGCTGCCCGAGGAGAAGACGAAGACGGTGCTGTTCAAGTCCAACAGCACCCCCGACGGCCACGGCTTCAACGAGATCCGCATCGAGGACAAGAAGGGCGAGGAGCAGATCTTCGTCCACGGCGAGAAGGACGAGGACAAGCGGATCAAGAACGACCGCCGGGAATGGATCGGGCGCGATCGCCACCTCATCGTCAAGCGCGACAAGGCGGAGGAAGTCGATCGCGACAAGCACGTCGTGGTCAAGCGCGATCGCGTGGAGGAGATCCAGCGCGACGACAACCTCGCCGTCAAGGGCAAGCAGGCCATCGCCATCACCGGCTCGCACTCGCTCGCCGTGACGGGCGACGTCATCGAAGAGTTCAAGATGAACCACAGCGAGCAGGTGACGATGAACTATTACCTGAAGGGGATGAACGTCGTCCTCGAAGGGATGGTCGGTCTCACCATCAAGGTGGGCGGCAGCTTCATCACGCTCAACGCCGCCGGCGTGCAGATCTCGGGGCCGATGGTGCTCATCAACAGCGGCGGCGCCGCCCTCCCCGGCAACCCGGGCGCGCTCGTGAGCCCGATGACGCCGCTGGTGGCGGAGATCGCCGACAACGCCGACCCCGGCAGCAAGGACAGCAGTTACAAGCAGCAGCGGGCCTCGAAGTCGCCCGACGAGCAGGCAGCGGCGGACGCACCCTCGCACGATCCCACCAGCGAAGACAACAAGAAGAAGAAGTCGTGGATCGAGATCGAGCTGGTGGACACCAACAACATGCCGGTGCCGGGCGAGCGCTACCGGATCACGCTCCCCGACGGCACCACCCTCGCCGAAGGCACCACCGACGACAAGGGGCGCGCGCGCGTGGATGGCATCGATCCCGGCACGTGCAAGGTGACGTTCCCCGAGCTCGACGGCAGCGTGTGGGAGCCGAAGTGACCATCGTCACCGCCCGTGACGGCGACACCCTGTGCGGGATCGCCATCGACGCCGGCTTTCTCGACTGCGAGCTGCTGCGCGCGGAGGCGGCGAACGCGGGCCTCCTCAACCGCGGATTGCAGGCCGGCGATCAGGTGACCGTGCCCGACCGCAAGACCAAGCACACGCCCAAGGCCACCGACGCCCGGCACCGGTTCATCAAGCGCAACTCGCCGCCGGTGTCGATCCGCTACGTCCACGGATCACCCGATAAGAAGTACCTGCTCGACGACACCCTGCCGCATCTGAACGTCAGCAACTTCGTGACCAACAAAGGCGGCCCCGACGGCACCCACGCGTTCCCGGCGGGCTTCGGGTTCGACGCCGACGGCCATGCCGACGAAGACACGTTCAAGGTCGAGGTCGTCGATCCCGCCGCCGGTGGCAGCGTCAACGTGCTGCTGGAAGCGTTGAAGCGCGTGGTCAAGCCGGATGGCAGCATCGAGCACCAGCCGATCACCGGCGTGCCCGATGCCGCCCGGCGCAAGGTCGATCCGCTCGAGTGCAAGCAGGTACGCGCGGGCCACGTCGCGTTCCGCTCCCGCTACATGCGACTCGTCGTGGACGACGACGACTTCAACGCAGCGCCGGGCCAGACGCTCCTCACGACCGATCTCGTCGATGCCGGCGACGAAGCCGTCGAGATCCTCGACCAGCGCGTGCGTTCGACGTACGTGATCCAGCGCTGCCCGGGGACCGGCGGCCGCAAGTGCCAGGTGACGACGGTGGCCGAGATCGGCACCGACCGGAAGCGTGTGAAGATTGCGGCTCAGATTCTGAAAGACCCGGGGACGGGGACGGCGGTGGCCACCGTCGATCAGACGCGCAAGAGTTGTCTCAAGTACATCCGCCAGCTGTACGCGCAAGCCAACATGAGCGTCAAGATCGTGGCGCCCATCCGCGAGGTGCCCGCGCCCGCTAACATGTTCGCGATCGCCGACGGCAACGGGCAACCCGCGGTGGGCGGTCAAACCGTGCGCGTGCGCGTTCGCATCGATGCCGGCTTCGATGAGACGTTGGACATCACAACCGTGCCGGGTGATGCGCCGTTCGAGTCCGCGAAGCGCCTCGCCGATGAGATCAACAAGGCCCTCGGGGCGGCGACGCCGCCGGTGGCCGCGGTCGCGGCGGCGACGCAGAACCCGCCCCTGATCGGACAAGCCATCGGAAGCGCGGACGTGCTCGTGGGCGATCCGCGCACACAGAAGATCCGGCTCAACGTCATCACCAGCAACGATGCCGGTCACCCCGTCACGGTGGCGCGGATCACCACGACCACGGTGGTGGACTTCAACAACGCCAACATGCACGTGGGCACCGCCCACGAACGCGTCTTGCTCAAGAACTACGATACGGGCCGGGACCGGGTGGACCTCTTCATCGTGGAGGGATTGTCGTCGGGCGCGCTCGGGGAGGCGTTCCCGCCGTTCGCGCCGCGCGTGGCCGGTCCGCACCCGCTCGACACCGTCGTCAATTCCGCCATCGTCACCAAGGACCCCGTCGTGAAGAAGGATCACTTCCATACGACGATTCCGCACGAGCTCGGGCACACCTTGATGGACGTGAACAACAGTCACGCGGTCCCCGTCATCGAGCTCCTGACGAACGGCTCTCCTGTCGGTTCCAACGAGCGCGTCGTCAATGGGCCGAAGCGCATCAGCGACCTCGTGGCGCCGAACACGGTGGCGTTCGACAACGGGATGCGCGGCAATCCGGTGACGCTCCTGCGCACGGCCAATGCGGCAGTCGTCGATGCCTTCTAGTCCGGAGGTGGAGAGGAGCATGCGCGGTGATCTGGCTCGGGATGGCGATCACGCTGCTGGCCGTCGTGGTGGAAGCGGCCGTGACTGATGCCGAGCGCGTGCGCGGCTATCTGGCGGCGTCGCCGAAGTACGTGATCGCCCCCATCCCGGCCCCCCTCGAGCGCGGGGTCGCGATCCAGGCGGTCAACGACGGCGTGCGCCCGGGGCAACCGGTGGAAATCATCCGAAAGCTCGTCGACGTCGCGATCTTCTACGACCTCCGGGAGACGGCGCCGGTGATGCAGCGTCTGCTGAACCACGGCGAAACACAGACCGACGACTACGCCCGTTCCGCGCTCGCGGTCATCGCGCTCGCGTGGATTGCGGATCCCGCCGCGCGAGCGGCGGCGCACGAGTCCCTGCGCGGCTTGCTCGAGCGCGCGCCGGTCGATATCCATCGACTGCCGATGCTGGAGGCCGCCGCCACCTTCGGGACACGGGAAGCGATCGGAAACTACCGCCGCTGGATCGAACGTGAGGTCGCTCGCCTTCAGGCACAGCGCCCGCAGCCGGGGGGCGAGGCCGCGGTGCAGATGCGGGTCGACGAGCTCGAGGAGCATCTCGCGATCCAGGTCGCCGCCGTCGAGAAGGCGAACGAGGTGCGGCGTACCGTCGAGGGGTTGCCGCTCGGGGAACGGATCACCGCGCTCGCCGCCCTCTACATCGGCGATGCCACCCAGATGAATCCCGATCTGCGGTACTGGGCCGCGATGACCCTCATCCGCCTCCGCGGCCAGCCCAAAGCGGCGCCGCAGATCGCCGACGTATTCGTCCAGCTCGGGCGCCGTTACCAGGCGGGCGGTGGGCGTTGGCAGGCGCAATTCGACATGTACCGTGCGCGCGCGCTCCGCGCCGCCGTCTTCTTTGGCCGGCAACTGGACGGTGCCGATCAGCAGTGGTTGGCGGCGCGCGAGGATCCCGGAACGGATGTGCTCGCGCTCCGACCCGACTGGAAATACCCGGCCGCGTAAAAGGAGACGACCATGCCCTTCGCCGCGCGATTGACCGATCTCACCACCCACGGATCGCCGCTGTTTCCGGGGCCCGGCAGCGTCGACGTCTTGATCGGGTTCCTGCCGGCGTGGCGCACCCTCATCGACTTCCACGCCTGTCCCATCGTGAAGGGACTGGTGCCCGATGTGGGGGGCGTGGTCGTCATGGGCAGTCCGACCGTCTTCATCGATTTCCAGATGGCGTGCCGCGTGATGGACCAGGTCATCGAGATCCCGGGAGGCCCCAATCCCATCGCGATGGGCTGCCCGACCGTGATCATCGGGCCCTGACGTTGCGGATCTCGCGCGATGGCTGACGATCGTCTGTTGCGGAACGGCGGCGACGAGGGCTCCGTCACCAAGACGTGGCTCCGGCGCTCGCTCGACAAGATCATCCCGTCCGCGCCGGCGGCGCCGCGGGGGCCGACGACGGCGCTGCGTGGGATCTTCACCGACCTCATCGCCTACGTGCTCTTCTTCCAGGCCACGTGCGGGGAGAAGGAGCTGTCGATGAGCGAGGTGAGGGACAAGGTCGTCGGGCTCATCGCGGATCAGGAGCGGCGGGTCAAGACCGGGGAAGCCCCGTGGGAGGCATACCGGGAGGCGCTGTTCGCGGTGCTCTCGTGGGTGGACGAGGTCATCCTCACCTCCGCGTGGCGCCATCGCGGTCAGTGGCGGCATCTGATGCTGAGCTCGTTCGGGACGCTGAACGCGGGCGAGCAGTTCTTCCAGCGCATGGATGCTCTCCCCCCCGAGGCGCGCGACGTGCGCGAGGTCTACTACCTCTGCCTGAACCTCGGCTTCCAGGGGCACCACGCGATCGAGGAGAAGCCGGGGGCGCTGCGCGAGCTCCGCAAGCGTCTCTACCGTCGCCTCGTGCGCTCGCCGGAGGAGATCCGGCAGCGCTATCCGCGCCTGTTCCCCGACGCCTACCGCAAGCCCACCATCGCGGCCGGACGGGTGCTGCGGGCCGTGCATCCGGTATGGTTCGCGGTGGTGCTCCTGGTGCCGGCGGCGCTCTTCGCGGCCTACACCGTTCTCCTCCGCCGTGAAGTCGACCGCGTGCTCGTCCGCATGGAGCGGCGGGTGGAGACGCCGCCGCCCGTGCGCCAGCGGCTGGTGGACGTGCTGCGCGCGCGCGGTCTCCAGGCGGAGCAGACGGCGCGGGGCGTGGTCATCACGCTCGCCAGTGTGTCGTTCGAGGTCAACAGCGCCGATCTCAGTCCCGACGGCGCCCGCAAGATCACCGACGTCGCGACCGCCCTCAAGGACCACACGCGCGCGGAGCCGATCGTGGTCGAAGGGCATGCGAGCCGGGAGAAGGCAACGCCGGAATCGACCAATCAGCGGCTCTCGGACGATCGCGCGCGCAACGTCAAGGAGACGCTCGTGCAGGCGGGCCTCAACCGAGACCGCATCACCGACATCGGCTACGGGTCGCGTCGACCCGCCGTCCCTGACCGCGTGGAGGATCCTCGCAACCGCCGCGTGGAGATCATCGTGGAGGGCGTGCGGAACTAGTTGTCGGAGAGGGCGGTGCGACGTAGACTCCCCCCGTCGCATCCCGCGTGAGGAAGTGAGCGCAGCATGGTGAAGCGCATCGGGAAGTATCAGATCGTGGCCCGGATCGGTCGGGGCGCCATGGGCGACGTGTACAAGGCCCACGATCCCATCCTCGACCGGCTCGTCGCCCTCAAAGTCATCTCGGGGGAGATCGAAGTCACCGACGACCTGCGCGCGCGCTTCTTCCGCGAGGCGCAGGCGGGCGCCAAGCTCTCCCATCCGAACATCGTGACCGTCCACGACCTCGCCGAGGAGGACGGCCAGCTCTTCATCGTCATGGAATTCCTGGAAGGGGAGGAGCTGCGGCAGGTCATCGGGCAACGCCGGAATCTCGGCCTCGAGAACAAGCTCTCGCTCATGCTGCAGGCGTGCGACGGTCTCGGCTACGCCCACGCGCGCGGGATCATCCACCGGGACATCAAGCCGGGGAACATCTTCGTGCTTTCCACGGGGCGGGTGAAGCTGCTGGATTTCGGGATCGCGCGCCTCGCCACCGGCGATCCCGACCTCACGCGCACGGGCTTCGTGATGGGCACCCTCCGCTACATGTCGCCCGAGCAGAGCCGCGGCCGGGTGGACAAGCGCTCCGACATCTTTTCCCTGGGCGCCGTCTTCTACGAGCTGCTCACCTACAAGCCCGCGTTTCCGGGCGACGACCCCATGGAGATCATGGAGGCCGTGAGGCTCCTCGAGCCGGCGCCTCTCACGTCCGTCGATCCCTCGCTCCCGGCCGATCTCGGCGAGGTCATCGCGCACGCGCTCCGCAAGGACCCCGCCCAGCGCTATCCCGACCTCGGCGAGATGCGCCAGGCCCTCGCCCAGGTCCAGTTCCGCGTCGTCAACGAGGCGGAATCGGCGCGGCGACGGCTGGAGACGCGGATCGAGGAGCTGCGCGAGCTGGAGCGGACGCTGTCGCGGCAGGGGCGCGCGGTGACGACGGGAGCGATGCCAGCGGTGAGCAGCGATGCCGACATCCGCGCCATCGTGCAGACGGAGCGGGAGGTGTCGGCGCGGCTGGAGCGACTGCGCGCGGAGGCGGCGCAGTCCGCGCGCCTCGACCGCGCGGTGGATCGGGCGTGGACGCTGCTCGCCGACGGCGACGCCGAGGCCGCCCTCCGCGCCTTCGAACGGGTGCTCGGCGAAGTTCCCGATCACACGCGCGCGCTCGAGGGCGCGCGCGAGGCCCGCCTCGCCGTCGAGCGTGCGCGCGAGGTCGCGCCCACGACCGTCTACGCGGCCGACCGTCTCGAGCCCGGGGAAATGACCACGGTCACGCAAGTCCTGGAATCGCCGGCCCACCTGGAGACGCCGCGTGACCGGCGGCGCGGGCGCCTGCCGCTGACGGTCGCCGCCATCGTCGTCCTCGTGGTCGGCGTCGGGCTCGCCGCGATGTACGGGCCGTGGTCGCCCTGGCGGCCCGCGCAAGGGACGGGTCAGACGGTGGCGGAGATGGTGGGCGCGCTGGAGACGACGACGCCCGCCGCCTCCGTCCCGGCGACGTCACCGGCGCCCGCGAACGCCGCCGCTCCCACGCGGGAGCAGCCGGCGGCGTCGCCGCCGGCCGCGGAGCCGAAGGCGGAAACCCCCGTGGTGCCGAAGGGACCCGTCGAGCTGCCCGCGCGCGATGCTCGGCCCGCGCGCGACGCCGACCAGACGAAAGTGGCGAAGCTACCGCCGTCGAACGCCCCCGTCGCAGCCGCGCCACCTCCGAGCGCGCCCGCGCCCGTGGCGCCGGCGCCGACCGTCCCCGCCGCGTCGTCGCCACGGCGCGCCCTGACGCCGCTCGCGTCGGACGCCGGGCTCGACCAGACGATCGCCTGGCTCGCGGCAGCCGTCCGCGATCATGCGCGGACGGGCTACACGGCGCGCCACGTGGGTTATCGCGTCGTTCGCCTCGATGCCTGCAACGTGGAGTTCGAGGCGATGGGCGAGTCGGGCGGCGGCTTCCGGGTGAAGGCCGCGCTTCCCAACGTCGACCGCACCAAGATCCGGTCCACGCGGGGGGACAACGGGTGGAAGGTCGACCTACCGTGGGCGGACGGCGAGAGCCGGACCGTTGGTGACGACGTCTTCAACGGTGTCGCCGTGTGGTTCGAGGAGCGCGACGCGGACAAGGCCTCCGCTGTCGCCGCCGGCTTTCAGCGCGCGGTCACGCTCTGCGCTCAGTGATGCCATGGCACCCGGCCGCTGCGCAGTGGCGCCGTTCCCGGTCCGCTCTCTCGCCGAGAGCCCGCTAGCGGGCCGTGCGGCGACGCCGGAGGGCGCGCCGCGCGGCCAGGATGAGCGCGCCGGTGCCGAACACGAGCCCCGTCGTGGGCTCGGGGACGGTCGTGGTGGCGACGGCCGGATAGTCCAGCGTCAGGCTGAAGAGCTTCAGGCGCCCGACGTCGTCCGTCGGATTCAGGACGACGGCGAGGGTCGCGCCGCTCAGCAAGCCCTGCGGAACGGCAACGGAGTCCGTCGCCTGGATGTCGTCGTGAAAGTTCGGACCGCACGGCACGCCGTTAAGGAGTCCTCCGGATTCTCCGAGCGGGCAGGGCGAGACCGTGTTCAGGAACAGGCTGCCGAGGTTGGTGGCCCCGCTCGTCGTGACCAGGAAGTCCGTCGCAGCTTCACCGACCCGGTGACCGATGTCGCGCGAGGCGACCGCGGTCAGCGTCCCGTTTCCGCCCGCCGGCTGGGGCAGGACGAAGGTGTAGCTGAGCGTATCGGGCAGCAGCAGGGCGTTGGTGCCGATCGGGTTCCCGCCCAACCCGGTCTTTGCGAAGCACCCCTGGGTGGCCAGGCAGTTGGTGAAGTCGTTGGTGCCGTTGACGACCGCAATCTGACCGCTGTTCGGATCCGGCGTCACCGCGAAGTTGAGCGTGACGGTGACGGCTTCGGCGTACGGCGCGAGAGCGGCCGCGGCGACTACGACGGCAGCGACGACGAGCGTGCGGATACGCATGGATGTGTCCTCCCGGCCGCCGGCATGCCGCAACCGGCGTGCCTCCAACGAAAGGCGAGACCGATCGCGGGGATACGGGGAGGGGAGCGGGTCCGGTGCGCGCGACATGTAAGGTCGGCCGACACCAGGCTGCCGGCGGTGCTGTGGAGCGCTGGTAGAGCACCCGCGCGCGACGCCCAGACTTTGTGGGCCGATCCCTCGCGGGGCCGCGCACCACACGTTTCCGCTGTCTGGAATTCCGACGGGAACGCGGGCGCGCGCCTGCGGAAGTGCGCCCCGCTAACTTGACAAGGCGTGCTCGAGTGCGCTTTAGTTTCGGGGCTCGACCCCCGTGCTGTCCGTGCGTCGAGCGAGGGCGCCGATGTGTGCGCTTGCCCCACCGTCGTCCGCACGCAGGTCGGTCGCCAAGGAGAGTTCCTGAATGAAGTATTGTCCGCTCTGTGAACGTACCTATGACGACGAGGTCCAGATCTGTGAAGCCGACGCCGCCACTCTGCGCCTCGACACCGCGCGGCCCGATCCGCTCGTGGGCCAGGTCCTCAAAGGTCGTTATCGTGTGACCAAGCGGCTCGGCCAGGGCGGCATGGGCCGGGTCTATCTCGCCGATCAGCTCAATCTCGGCAAGCGCGTCGCGCTGAAGATCCTGCAGGCGGAGTTCGCCGACGACCGTGAGTTCGTCAAGCGCTTCCGACAGGAAGCGAAAGCGGCGGCCGCCATCTCGGCCAAGCACCGCAACGTCGTCACCGTCTACGACTTCGACCAGGCCGAGGATGGCCAGCTCTTCATCGCGATGGAGTACATCGAAGGGCAGAGCTTGAACGAATTACTCTCGCGCGAAGCGCCGCTCGATGTCCGGCGAGCGCTGCGGTTTGGAATCGAGATCGCGGACGCGCTGGCGGCCGCCCACCAGGCGGGCGTGATCCACCGCGACATCAAGCCGCAGAACATCATGATCGGCTACGACGACACCGTGCACTTGATGGACTTCGGCATCGCTCGCATGCGCGAGACCGATTCCGGCACCCGACTGACGCGGGCGGGCGTCATGATGGGCACCCCCGAGTACATGGCGCCCGAGCAGATCGAGGGCGGCGAGATCACCGAGAAGACGGACATCTACGCGTTCGGAATCGTGCTCTACGAGATGCTGGCGGGAGTGGCGCCGTTCAAGGCGCGCACGCCCGCGAGCGTCATCACCAAGCAGCTTCGCGAGGTGCCCTCGCCGTTGCGGACGCTCCGCCACGAGGTGCCGAGCACGGTCGAGCAGATCGTCATGCAGGCGCTCGAAAAGAGGCCGGAACGCCGTCAGCAGAGCATGGCCGCCGTTCTCGCCGCGCTCAAGACGGCGGTGGGCGATCTTTCCTCCGAGGACACGCGCGCGCGCGAAGACGCGGTCGCGCGTACGCAGATCGCCGGCCCCGCCACCGTGTTCGCCACCACCATCGCGCCCAGCCCCGAGGAAACCACACGCCGCGGGTGGAAGAAGCCGGTGGCGGTGGCGGCCGTCGCTCTCATCGTGATCGCGGCCGTGGTGGCCCTGTTCATGAATCGCGGCACCTCCAGGTCGTCATCGAGAGACACCGCCGCCACCACCGAACGCGCCGCGCCGGAGAACGCGGCCCCGACCACGCCCGCCTCACCTGCCCCGCCCGTGGCGGAGAGCGGACGCGCCGTCGTTCCCCCTGGTGGCGAGACCACGCGCGCCGACGCGTCGGCGCCGAGCGAGCGTGAGCTCCCGCGCGCGGCGGAAACGGTGACGCCGCCGACGCCGCGCGCGGAGACGCCGCCGCCGGACACCGGGGAGGCGCGCCGGCGGGCGGACGCCGCCCGCGAGGCCGCGCGGCGCCGCGCGCTCGAAGCGAAGGCGGAGAGCGATCGTCGCGAAGCCGAGGCGCGCCGCGCCGCCGCCGAGCGGCAGCGACAGCTCGAGATCGAGATGCGGCAGGCGGACACCGCGCGCCGTCAGGAGCTGGCGCGTCAGGCGGAGGCGAATCGCCAGGCGGAGGCGGCGCGGCAGGCGGAAGCCGCTCGGCAGGCGGAGGCCGCCCGTCAAGCGGACGCCGCGCACCAGGCGGAGTTGGCCCGGCAGGCGGAAGCCGCGCGGGCGGCGGAGGCGAAGGCTGCCGAAGATCGTCGGATCGCAGCCGTGCCTCCACAAGATCCCACGCGCCTGCGCAACGCCGTGGAGCAGCGCCTGCGGAGCCGCGGTCTGCTCAAGGAGAGCGCCGAGGACCGCTGGGGCGTCACCGTCGAGGTCGGCGACGGCGGCGTGGTGCGGCTGAGCGGGCGCGTGCGCGACGTGAACCTCCAGAACGAAACCGTGCGCGCCGCGCGCGAGGTGCCCGGCGTCCAGGACGTGCGGGCGAACATCACCGTTCCCGGCGTGGAGTCGGGCCAGGATCTCGTCCGCACCCGCGCCGCCATCGAGCAGCGTCTGCGGAGCCGGGGTCTCCTCCGCGAGAGCGCGTCCGATCGCTGGGGCGTCAGCGTCGAGGTCGCCGCCAACGGCGTGGTGACGGTGGCGGGAACGCTGCGCGACGCCGCCTTGCAGAACGAGGCGGTCCGTATCATCCGGGAAACGCCGGGAGTTCGCGAAATCCGCGAGAACATCACGATACCGAAACGCGCCGAGAGCCAGTAGCACGGCGGCGATAGTGAGGGTGGCTCGATGAAGACCACGTGTCTCCTCGTCCTCGGAGTAGTAGCGTTGACGGCGGCCTGCGTCACCGATGACCCGCCGCGGTCGACGGCGCAGGCGGACGCCGCGCGCGCCCAGCAAGCCGCGCCCGCCGCCGGCAGCGCCGCCGGCACCGCCGCCCAGGCCAATCGGCCTGCCACGCAGAGCTCCGCTCCCGCGAGCGGCAGTCAGGGACAGACCTCGCGGCCGCGCGTGGCGGCGGCCCCGCCCGCGGCCACCGCCGAGCGGCGCTCGCGCATCTATGTCGCCAACGAAAGCTCGAACTCGGTCAGCGTCATCGACGCGGACACGTTCGAGGTGGTGGGCACCATCGACGCCAAGAATTACTCCACCCACGATCTCTCGCTGTCGCGGGATGGACGTCGCCTCTTCGCGACGAATCTGGCGTCGGGGCGGCTCTCCGTCATCGACACCGACCTCATGGAGACCGTCGCCTCCGTCTTCACGGGACGGCGCGCGCACGTGGTGACGCTCACGAACGACAATCGACAGGCGTGGGTGGCCAACATCGGCGAAGACAACGTGTCGGTGGTCGACACCGCCACCCTGCGCATCATCGGGACCATTCCCACCGGGAAGGGACCCACGGGGCTCGCCTTCTCGCGAGACGGGCGCTTCGCGTACATCAGCAATCAGGGCGACAAGACCGTCACCGTCATCGACACCAACTCGCAACGCATCGTGAAGCGGCTGGCGGTGGGGACGAACCCTCACTTCCTGGTCCTCGGCCCCGACGGTCGCATCTGGGGCTGCAACACGGGCTCGAACGACATCTACGTGATCGATCCCGCCTCCAACGAGATCATCGGATCGTTCCAGGTGGGGCCGCAGCCACAGCAGATCGCGTTCGCGTACAAGGGGCTCACCGGCCCCAACGCCTACGTGAGCGTGGGCGGCTTCAACAAGGTGCTGGTGCTGCCCGCCGATCCCCGGCGCTTCCAGGTGCTGGAGGAGATCGAGGTCGGCGACCGGCCCAACGGCGTGTGGGCCAACGCCCAGGGCACGCGCGTGTTCGTGGTGCACGAAAATTCCAACGACGTCCGCGTCATCGACACGGGGACGAGCCAGGTCATCGCCAAGGTACCGGTGGGCCGCAAACCGATCCGCGTCGTGGTATCGCGGTAAAGAGCGAGGATCATCATGACTGAGCGAGGCAGCATCCTCACGGGGTTCGTCGTCGCTCTCCTCCTCGCCGTGCCGCTCGCGGCGCTGTCGCAGGGGTCCCAGGCCGGGACCGCGCGCATGGCGGTGGGCGGGCTGCTCATCGTGCACGCGGACGGCGTGGAGGACCGGCTCCTCGGCAAGGGCGCCGTCCAGCTCTTCGAGCAGGACGTGCTCACCACCGAGGCCGGCGGCCGCGCCGCGCTCGACCTCGTGGGCGGCGGCGTGGTCGCCATCAACGAGAACACGTCCATGCGGCTGACGTCGCGGTGGGAGAAGAGCAAGGGCGTGACCCGGATCATCCGTCTCGATCGGGGCGAGATCTGGCTGCGTTCCCCCGCCGGGCAGAATCCGATCGAGGTGGAGACGCCGCTCGGGATCGCGGTCACGGAGCAGGGCGAGATGGTGGCGCGACAGCACGAGGGCGAAACCGCCATCACGGCCGTGCAGGGCGAGGTGGAGTTCGTGAACACCTATGGAACGTGCCGGCTCCGTCCGGCCACCGTCACCTACAGCAGCCGGGGCAAGGCGTGCACCACGCCGGCGCAGACCGACGTGCGGAGCGCCTCCGCGTGGAGCGGGCCCCTGCTGCAACAGTGAACGACGGGCCGTCCCCGACCATGCCCGGCATCACCGCCGCCGGCCTCTCCGACATCGGGCGCAAGCGCGAGGACAACGAGGACGCGTTCGGCTCCCACGTGCCTCAGGATGCGGACGTCCTTGCCCGCCGCGGACGTCTCTTCGTGGTCGCGGACGGTATGGGCGGGGAGGCGGCGGGCGAGATCGCGAGCCGCACCGCCGTCGAGGTCACGCTGCGCGCCTACTTCGAAGATCCGGACGCCACGCCCGCGGACGCCCTCGCGCGCGGCATCCAGCGCGCGAACGCCGCCATCTACGAGGAAGCGAGAGCGAACCCCGATCGGAAGGGCATGGGAACCACGTGCACGCTCATCGCCCTCCGCGGCGGCGATGCTTTCATCGCCCACGTGGGCGACAGCCGCGCGTATCTCATCCGCGACGATCGCATCCTCCGCCTCACCCGCGACCACTCGCTGCGCGAACGCGGGCCCGCCTTCGCCCACATCTTGACGCGCGCGGTGGGCGTCCGCCCCACGGTGGAGGTGGACGTGCTGCGGGTGCCCATCGCCATCCACGATCGGGACATGCTCCTCATGTGCACGGACGGCCTGTGGGGGACGCTCGACGATCCGGAGCTCCTGCGCATCGTGACCGAGAGCCCGGAGCCGGAGGCCGCCTGCAAGCGCCTCATCGAGCGCGCCAACGAGGGCGGCAGCGACGACAACATCACCGCCCAGCTCGTGCGCGTGCAGGAACCGGAGCTCCAGCCGCCGAGCTGGCTGCGCCGCGCGTTCCGCCGGGTCGCCGTGGCCGCTACCTACGACCGCCTGCCGTGGATGACCCGCAAGGTGGGAGAGGCCTGAGGGGACGTCCCGCTTCCGCCCGCGCGGCCCGCGCGATCTCCGCGGCGGCGAGATGGACGCCGCGCGGGTTCCAGTGGGTGTCGTCGCGCCAGTAGAGGTATTCGCCCCGCGCGAAGAGTGCGGGGACGGCGGCCGCGAAGGCCGATCGCAAGTTCACCACCGCTACCCCCTCCGCGCGCAGCGCGTGCTCGAGCCGATCCATCCGTTGGCCCGGGCGCGTCGCCGGCGCCAGCGGCGTGCGCAACAGCTCGTGATAGACGGTGTGCTTGTCGGGCACGAGCAGCACGATGAGCTCGAGCCCGTGAGCCCGGAGCTCGCGCGCGAGCGACGTCCAGTACGCGGTCGCCGGCGCCGAATCGTCCTCGTCCGCCTCCAGCTCATCCGGATAGAACAGCATCCAGTCGCCGTTGCGTAGCGTCCCCATCACCGCGTTGTGCGCGTAGCTGTTGGGAAGGACCTGCTCGTTCTCGAGCGCCTTGTGCAGGCGCGTGGTGAGGATGCGCACGGGCGACAGCGCCGTCGCCAGCTCCGCCTCCCGCTGGAGCCGCCCCGCCGCCCGCGCCAGCACGGAGCTCGCGCGCCGCCCCACGCTGGCGAGACGGACACGCAAGGGCGCGTCGTAGCCCATCAGCGCTCCCGCCACGACGGCGGGAGCGTCGGGAACGGTGCGCAGCTCTCGCTCCACGCGCTCCATGATCACGAGGCCGCGCCGGAGCCCGATCCGTCGCGTGACGGCGAGGATCTCGGACGCATGACGGGCGCCGGCGCCGGCCGCGTTGTAGACGCCGCAGCCGAGAGCGGCGCCGAGCTGCACCGACAGCGTGTCGCCGTCGTCGAGGCCCGACCCGTAGGCGAAGGAGTCGCCGAAGAGCACGGCGCCGACAGGCCCGCGCGCGCTCCCGTTGCGGAAGCCGAGGTCGTCGGTGGTGAAGCGCAAAGGGCGGTACTCGCGGCGGTGCGGGAGGTTGGCGAGGGCAGCGAGGTCACCGTACCCGCGCGGGTAGTGGAGCGAGCGGTTCGCGGCGAAACCCCCGCCGCGGGCGGGACGGGCGCGGAGCGCCTCGTCGGGACGGTACGTCAGCCACGTGACCGGCAGCGCGCGCAGCGCGAGGTCGACGGCGAAGACGAGCAGCACCAGACGCGGCAAGACGTATCCGACCCGGAGGCGACGGCGGCCGCGGCCGAGCGCGGACTCCATCAGAACTGGAAGTAGAGGAACGGCGTCCCTCCGCTGCCGTAGATCTTGAGCATCGAAAGCACGAGGAGCCCGGCCATGGCGAGGGCGGGCAGCGGCGACCATCGATGACGAAGCTCGAACGTGTTGGGGGCGAGCAGCGCCACCGCGCCCGCCACCGCCACCATCACCGTCAGCACCTCCGCCCCCGCCACCGCCGTCCCGCCGTGCGGCGCGAACATGCGCGCCAGCAGCGTGGCCGCCATCCCGAAATCCGTGGACCGGAAGAGCACCCAGCCGATCACGACGAGCACGAACGTCTCCGCGCGCCGGAGCCACGCCGGCTGCCGATCCCAGACGGGAGCAGCGGCGCGATAGGCGGCGAGAAGCAGACCGTGATAGGCGCCCCACGCCACGAACGTCCAGCTCGCGCCGTGCCAGAGCCCGCCGAGCAGCATGGTGACGAAGAGGTTGCGATAGGTGATGAGGGGGCGGCGGCGATTCCCGCCCAGGGGGACGTAGAGATAGTCGCGCAGGAAGGTGGAGAGCGAGATGTGCCACCGCCGCCAGAAGTCGGCGATGTCGACGGCCTTGTACGGCGAGTCGAAGTTCTGGGGAAGCCGGAGGCCGAAGAGGTGACCGAGACCGACCGCCATGTCGCTGTACCCCGAGAAATCGAAGTAGAGCTGGAACGTGTAACCGAGCATGCACAGCCACGCCCCCGCCGTGGACAGCTCGGCGGGGTGGGCGAGGGCGGGATCGATGACGGCGGCGATGGTGTCGGCGATGAGGACCTTCTTGACGAGACCGATCGCGAAGAAGGACCATCCGCGGTCCAGGTGAGAGGAGCGGTCGGCGCGGTCGATGGCGTCGAGGTCGCTCTCGATCTGCCGGAATCGGACGATCGGACCGGCCACGAGCTGCGCGAACAGCGAGACGTAGCACGCGAACTCGAAGAGATTGCGGGTGGGCCGGATCACGCCCCGGTACGCGTCCACGACGTAGGTGATCGTGTGGAACGTGTAGAAGGAGATCCCGACCGGCAGCACGATGTCGAGCGGGGCCGGCACCGGCAGCGGCAGCCACGGCGCCGCCGCCCGGACACTGTCGAGGAGAAAGTTCGTGTACTTGAAGAAGGCGAGGAGCGCGAGGTCGAGCGTGATGGGGACGACGAGACAGAGGCGGCGCCGCCGGCGATCGTCCCAGCGCAGGAACCCGAGGCCGGCGAGGTAGGACACGAGGGTGGAGAACGCCATGAGCGCGCAAAACTTGTAGTTCCAGAAGGAATAGAAGACATAGCCCGTCACCGCCAGCCAGGCGTAGCGCGACGTCCGCGATCGGAGCCGCCAGAAGACCGCGTACGTGACGGGCAGGAAGCCGTAGAGGAAGGGGAGGCTGTTGAAGAGCACTCTCAGCGACGTTATGTCACCGCGCGCGCGCCTGTCCACTTTCCGGCATAGTAGGATTCACCCGTGGCGCGCGACGCGCTCGTGATCGTCGGCTGCGGCGCCATCGCGCGCCGCCACGCGCGGGCCGCCGCCGCCCTCCGCCTCCCCATCATCTTCGCCAGCCGCGATCTCACCCGCGCCCGTACGTATGCCCGCCGCTTCGGGGGCGTCGCCGCCTGCGGCAGCTACGCGGAAGCGCTGCGCGACCCGCGTGCGCTGGGCGCCGTCATCTGCACTCCCCACGCCTCGCATCTGCCCGACGTGCTGGCGGCGATCGAGGCCGGCTGTCACGTCCTCGTGGAGAAGCCGATCGCGTGCACGCTCGCGGAGGCGGACGCGATGATCGAGGCCGCCTCCGCCGCCGGCCGCGTCCTGATGGTGGCGGAGAACTTTCGCTTCATGCCGGCGTTTCGCTACGTGCGCGCCCTCGTGGAGGAGGGCCGGGTGGGCGCGCTCCGCGAGCTCCATCTCGTCGCGCGCGGCTTTCGCGTGCGTTCCGGCTGGCGCCAGGAGGAAGCGGCGGGCGGCGGTGCGCTCATCGACGGCGGCATCCACTATGTCCATGCCCTCCGCTGGTGGGGCGGAGAGGTGCGCCGGGTGTTCGCGCTGCGGCCGCCGGCGACGCTCCGGGGAATGGCGGGCGAGGATTGCGTGGATCTGCTCGCCGAGCTCGAGGGTGGGGCGGTGGGACTGCTCGTCAATTCTCTTGGTTCGCCGGGGGTTCCGCGGTTTCAATGGTCGACAGTGACGGGCACCGTCGCCACCTGCTTCAGCGACAACCGCGGTCGCGTCGTCGGCATCCGGGGCGAGCGCGGGCTGCGGCTCCGCTTCTTCCTTCGCGACATCCGGGGTCACCGTAACCTGCTCGCCGCCTTCCACGCCTCCATGCGCGCGGGCCACGCCCTCGAGATGAGCGGCGAGGAAGGGCGTCGCGATCTCGCGGTCGTGCTCGCCGCCTATCGCTCCATCGCGGAGCGGAGGGCGGTGGAGCTCGGATGCTGAGCGAGGAAACGCTCCTCGTCTTCGCAGGGCTGATCGCGTGCGGGATGGTGCTGCTGGGCGCCCTCGAGATCGTGTGGCCGGCGGCGCCGCGCGGGCGCGGCCGCCGCTACGATCCGCGGCGATCGGTGCGCCGGCGCATGCGTCGGCGGCCGCCCGGACGTGGAAGCGTCCATCCCGCCGGCCGTGGTTATACGCTCACGCGCCGCACGCCCATCCGCGCGCCGGCGTCGGCGGCGCCCGCCGTGCGCGCGCCGGCGGCCGCGATCACCGCCGCCGCCGCGCTGCCCGGGGCGCCCGTGCCGCCTCCCGAGCCGGCGGCAGCGACGCTTTCCGAGGCCGCGCCGGCGGCCGATCCGTGTCTCGAGGAGGTCTTTGCGCTGTATCAGGAGCGACGGTATGCGGACGTGGTCGCGCTCGGGGAGCGGGCGCTCGCCGCCGATCCCGGCGCCGCCCGTCGCTCGGGACGCCCGCACGACGTGGCGGCGTTATGGAGCGTGGTCGGCCTCGCGAAGAAGGGACTCGAAGATTCCGACGGAGCCGCGTTTGCGCTGGAGGCGGCCATCGAGGTGGCGCCCGCGCAGGAGCGGCCGCCGTACGAGCATCATTTCCTGGCCCTCGTCCGCGAGGAGGCGCGCCGCTTCCTCGGGGACGCCGACGACGCGGGTGGGCACAGCGAGGAACGACTCACCGCCCTCCGCGCCGCCGTGACGTGGCTTCGACGTGGCCGCGCCGTGGCCGACGGCGACGCCGAGGTGGAGGAGATGCTGGCCACGACGCTGGTGGCGCTGTGGCCCGCCTACGAGCAGACGGTGGTGGTGCTCACGCGTCATCACGAGTTCCACCGCGCGCGGCGCTTGCTCCGTGAAGCCCTCGCGGACAGCGCGTTCCCGGCGGCGTCGGCGCAAACGTTCCGCGCGCTCCTCTGCTCGACGTTCAGTGGTGAGATCGGAAAGCTCACCGCCCTCGCCATTCGCAGCATGGACAGGAAGCGCGAGGGCGAGGCGCTGGCCGCGCTGCAGCGCGCGGAGGGATTGCTCGGCGTGATTCCCCAGGCCTCGCTGGCGCCGCGCCGGCGGCAGGAAGTGGATCGCCGGCTGTGGTGGGGCTACACGAAGCTCGGGATGGTGCATCTCGAGCACGGCCGCGTCGACGCCGCCCTCGAGCCACTGTTCCGGGCCCTCGGTTTCGGCGACGTTTCCGCGGACCAGCGCGCGGAGACACGGGCGGCGGTGGTGCGGGCGCTGGAGACGGTGGCGGAACGATACGTCGGCGACGGACAGGACGGCGAGCTCGAGTTCGGAGAGTTGCTGCGCCGGGCGCGAGAGCTCGGGGTGCCGGAGGACGATCTGGCGGGCGCGGTCGCGCGCGGGCGGGGTCCCGTGGAAGCGGTCCCCGCCCGCGACGCCTGAAGCGAGGCGCGGGTTACGGCGATTCGCTGCGGCCGCCGCGCGGCCATGCCGTCGCCGCCGGCGCGGCCGCCGGGGCTTCGTGCTTGGGCGCGACGATCACCGTTGCCGGCGGAGGAGCCGGCCCCGCGCTGATCTTCGGTGCGGCGGCCAGGGTAGAGCCGGTTTCCGGCGTCGCGCGCGACACCAGCCGGAACCGGACCTCCGACGCCTGGCCCGCCATCACCTGGATGTGGCGTTTCTCTACCGGGAAGCGGGCGTGAGTGACCGCCACGCGATATCGTCCTTCCTTGACCACGAAGCGCACACGACCGTTGGCGTCCGGCTTGAGCGTGGTCACCACCGCGTTCTCCGGGGTGAGGACCTCGATGGTGGCGTCCGACACCGGCGTGCCCAAGCGCCCGTCCTGCACGACGGCGACGACCTCGCCGCGCATCGACCCGGGATTGAGCATGCGCGCGGTGGGCACGAGCGCTCCCGAGATGGAGAGCACGCCGGCCGCGATGCCGATCACGGCCTGCAGCCGCGAGAGCGGCGTGCGAAGGAGGCCGCTGCCGCCGGGCTCGCTCTCCTTGCGAGATTCCTGGTCGCTCAGGGGCTCCGGCGCCACCGCGGTGCCGGAAGGGATCGTATCGACGTCGAGCGGCATCTGATCGAAGGCCTGCTCGGTGGACATTCGCGCTGTCTCCTGACTCACGTTGGGAACGCCCGATAGCTCGGGCAGCGCGATACTGAGCAAGCGAAATACCAAGCAGTAAGCTCGCGAAAACATGCGGGCGCGCTCGGGGATCGGATAGTTATTGGCCGCGCCCGGTGTCAAGCCGGCCGGCGTCGTGTCACCCCCGATCAGCGGACGGTAATTGACCGCGCGAAGTCGCGACGGAGTGTGAGGCCGAGGCCGGGCGCGGCGGGCGCCCGCACGTGTCCGTCGCGCAGCTCGAACTGCTCCTCCACGAGATCGTTGAGGAGCGGATTCTCGCCGCGGCTGAACTCGAGCGTGGTCACGCACGGCGTGGCCACGGCGAGCTGGAGGCCGGCCGCGAAGAGCACGGCGCCGCCCCACAGATGCGGCGCCACCGTGAGGTTGTGGGCGGCCGCGAGCGCGCAGATGCGCTGCGTCTCCGTGAGGCCGCCCGCGATGGCGAGATCGGGCTGACAGATGTCCACCGCGCGCGCCGCGATGAGATCGCGGAACGCGAAGCGCGTTTGCTCGCTCTCGCCGGCGGCGATGGGAATGTCGGTGGCGGCGCGGACCTCCGCCTGACCGGCGACGTCGTCCGGCGTCACCGGCTCTTCCAGCCACGCGAGATCGAGGTCCGCCGCCTTGCGCGCGAAGCGCTGCGCGTCCCGCACGCTCCACGTCCCGTGCGCGTCGACCATGACGGCGATGGATGGTCCCAGCGCCTGTCGCACCTCGCGCACGCGCGCCACGGAGTCGTCCACGTCGCGATCTTGCAGTCCCACGCGCATCTTCACGGCGCGGTGGCCACGCTCCACGTACTGCGCCATCTGCTTGCCGATGCCGCCCACGCCCGCCCACCCGCCGCTCGCGTAGGCGGGCACGCGGTCGCGGTAGCAGCCGCCGAGCAACCGCCACACCGGCTGCCCGAGCGCGCGCCCGAGCAGATCCCAGAGCGCGATGTCGATCCCGCTCAGCGCGGAGATGGTGATGCCGCGGCGGCCGAGGACGGGCAGCGTGCGCCCGGTGCGGGCCACGAAGTGGGCGCGGGAGCCGTTGTAGACGAGGTCCCAGAGGGCGCTGATGTCGCGCGGGTCACGGCCCACGAGGAGCGGCGCCAGCTCGCGCTCGATGAGGACGACGAGAGCCGCGTAGTCGCCGAGGTTGCCGACACCGACCTTCGCTTCGCCGAGGCCGGTGAGACCGGCGTCGGTGTCGATCTCGACGAGGCAGGTGTTGAAGGACTCGTTCCGGCCGAAATCGCTGACGTGGGCGCGGGCGGCGGCGACGGGCGCGCGCAGCCAGGAGGCGCGGATGGCGGTGATCTTAATGGGTCAGGGCTCGACGCTCTTTCGTCTGATCTCCGCCAGCACCGATTCCGGGATGCGCAGGAAGGACTCCACCACGTCGGGATCGAAGTGCGAGCCCGCGCAGCGCTTGATCTCGGCGAGGGCGACGTCGAACGGCAGCGCCTTCGAGTAGGGCCGATCGAAGGTCATGGCGTCGAAGGCATCGACGACGGAGAAGATGCGGGCGCCGAGCGGAATCGCCTCGCCCTGGAGGCCCACCGGATACCCGGTGCCGTCCCAGCGCTCGTGGTGATGGAACACGATGGGGACGGCGCCGCGCAGGAAGGGAATGTTCTCGATGAGGCTCTTTCCGATCCCGGGATGCCGTCGCATGATCTCCCACTCCTCCGGCGTGAGCGGCCCCGGCTTGAGCAGGATGGCGTCGGGGATGCCGATCTTGCCGATGTCGTGGAGGAGGACGCCGTGGGCGATGTCGGGGAGGTCGGGCTCGGGCACGCCGTGCTCGCGGGCGAGCGTGAGCGCATACCCGTGCACGCGCCGCGAATGTGCCTCCGTTCCCACGTCGCGGCTGTCGAGGGCGGAGCCGAGCGCTTCCAGGGTAGCCCTGTACGTGTCTTGAAGCTGGCGATAAGCGCCCGCGAGATCGCGGGTGGCGTCCTCCACCCGGCGCTCCAGCAGCTCGTGGTACTGGCGGCGCTCGATGAGGAGCTGGCGTCGCTCCAGCGCGCGCTCGCACGCGATGAGCAGCTCGTCCACGTTCACGGGCTTCATGATGAAGTCGTGGGCGCCGAGCTTGAGGCTGTCGATGGCGGTCTTCACGTCGGCGGCGCCGGTGAGGACGATGACGGCGGCGTCGGGGTCGGCGGCGCGCACGGCGGCCAGGAGCTGCACGCCGTCCATGCCCGGCATCTTGAGATCGGTCACCACGAGCGGGGGACGATGCTGCTCGAAGACGGCCAGGCCCTCCTGCCCGTCGCCGGCGGTGAGGCAGACGAAGCCGCCGGACAGGAAGATCTGGTGGAGGACCTCGCGCACCTGCTGGTCGTCGTCGACGACGAGGATGAGGCGCGATGCCACCCTAGACCACCCGCTCCGTGGTGCCGCTCACGGCGACCTGGTTCTTCCCGGCGCGCTTCGCCATGTAGAGCGCCTCGTCCGCGGCGCGGAAGAGGTCCTCCGACGTCGCCGCCTCGTCGTCGGGCAGGTTCGCCACCCCGAAGCTGGCGGTGACGGGCTTGCCGTGGGAGAACGGGTACTGCGAGACCACCTGCCGGATGCGGTCGGCGTAGAGGCGGGCGCCCGCCTTCGACGTCTCCACGAGGAGGATGGCGAACTCGTCGCCGCCGTAGCGCGACACGACGTTGATGCCGCGCGAGTGCTTCATGAGGATCTGGGCGATGTCGCGCAGGGTCTCGTCGCCCACGGCGTGGCCGAGCTCGTCGTTCACGGCCTTGAAGCCGTCGAGATCGAACAGGACGACCGACACCGGGTGATTGAAGCGGCGGTGACGCGACAGCTCTTCCTCGAGGCGGATGGAAAAGAAGCGGCGGTTGTAGAGGCCGGTGACGTCGTCCTTGAACGACGTTTCCTTCAATCGCGCGTTGGTGTTCTCGAGCTCCTTGTAGGCGGCGTCCAGCCGCATGGCGAAGGTGTTGATCTCGAGCGCTTGCTGCTCGATGGTGGCCAGCATCTTCGAGAACGATTCCATGAGCGTGCCCACCTCGTCGCCGCGGGTGGGGGAGGGCAGATGGCGGTCCTTGGACATGAGCTCGGCGATGCGGGCCACGATGCGGCCGAGGTCGTAGATGACGTAGCCGCCCGCCACCATGGCGAGGAGCGTGAAGATCAGGAGGAGCTGGAGGCCGAAGAACCGTACGGTGTGGGCGGGATTCAGGTTGGGCAGCACGTAGCTCGTGACCACGTAGGCGAGCACGAGCACGGGCAGGATCGACGAGAGGGCCAGCGCCAGCACGATCCGTCTCTTGAGCCGCTGTCCGACGAAGCCGACGTCATCCGGCTGGCCGACTGACATATCCAACAATTATTCTTGTTGCCGCTGCGTACTGTCAATGTGAGAATTACCCGGACGGATGTCGGTGGCGCCCGACCAAAAGATCGACTGCGTAGGGCTGTTTTGCCCCATGCCGATCCTCAAGACCCGTGAAGCCATGAAGCGCCTGGCACCCGGCGAGGTGCTCGAGATGACGTCCGACGACCCGGCGTCCGAGGCCGACGTCAAGAGCTGGACGGCGCGCACCGGCCACGAGCTCCTGGACATCGAGAAGAATGGCGCGATCTTCCGCTTCCTCCTCCGAAAGACCGGCTAGCTCCCGGGTCTCGCTCACGCGCGTGTACCTCGACTACGGAGGCTTCGCCCCCGTCGATCCCCGTGTCGTCGCCGTCATGCGGCCGTTCTTCGAGGGCGGCGTCGGCAATCCCTCCGCGCCCCACACGCTCGGCGTGGAAGCGCGCGCCTCCCTCGACGGCGCCCGCGCGAAGGTGGCGCGGCTCTTCGGCGGCGCCCCCGGCGGCGTCGTGTTCACGGCGAGCGCGACGGAGGCGAACAACCTCGCCGTGAAGGGCGTCGCCCTTCGCGCCGCCGGTCGCCATCTCGTAACATCGGCCATCGAGCACATCTCCATCCTCAACGCCTGCCGCGACCTCGAGAAGCACGGCTACGCGGTCACGTACGTCGGCGTCGACGGCGACGGCCGCCTGGATCCGGCGGCGGTGGCGCGCGCGCTCCGGCCCGACACCGTGCTCGTGTCGGTGACGGCCGCCAGCGGCGAGATCGGCACCCTGCAGCCGCTGCGCGAGATCGGTCGGATCGCGCACGGGCGCGGCGTGCCCTTTCACGTGGACGCGGTGGGAGCGGCGGGACGAGTGCCGTTCACCGTGGACGAGTGCCGGATCGATCTCCTCTCCGTGTCGTCGAACGATCTGTACGGCCCGCCCGGCGCCGGCGCGCTGTGGGTCCGCCCCGAGGTCCCGCTGGCGCCGATCATCCTCGGCGGCGGCCAGGAGCACGGCTTTCGCTCCGGCACCGAGAACTTGCCCGCCATCGCGGGCATGGGCGTGGCGGCCGACCTCGCCCGTGTGGAAGGGGGCGCGGAGGTGGCGCGGCTCAGCGAGCTGCGGGATCGTCTCTTCGTGGGCGTGCTCGACGCCGTGGACGACGCGCGCATCACGGGCGCCCGTGGCGCCGCCCGCCTGCCGCATCACGCGAGCGTGGTGGTGCCGGGCGTGAAGGCGGACAGCGTGCTCATGGAGCTCGACCTCCGCGGCGTGGCCGCCTCCTCGGGCTCGGCGTGCAACGCCCTCACCGGAGAGCCGTCGCACGTGCTGCGCGCCATCGGGTGCGAGCGCGCCGAGTACGAGGGCTCGCTCTGCTTCACGCTCGGGCGATGGACGACGGCGGCCGAGGTCGACGTCGTGCTCGACGTGCTGCCGCCCATCGTCAAGCGCTTGCGCCGTCTCGCGCCCTGACGTGCGGCTCTTCCTCTTCGACATCGACGGCACCCTCGTGCGCGCGCGCGGGGCAGGGCGCGTCGCCATCCAGCGCGCGCTGGTGGCGACGTACGGGACGGCGGGCGCCATCGACGGCTACGACTTTCGCGGCAAGACCGATCCCCGCATCGTCCACGATCTCATGCAGGCGGCGGGGGTGCCGGAGGCGGTGGTGAGGGCGGGACTATCCGCCTGCTTCGAGCACTACGTGCGCGAGCTGGACGCCGTCATCGGCGACGGCTCCCGCGTCGACGTCATGCCGGGAGTGGCCGACATCGTGCACGCCTTGAGCACGCGCGACGATGCGCTGGTGGGGCTCCTCACCGGTAACATCGAGGCGGGAGCGCGCGTGAAGCTGCGTCCGACCGGACTGTGGCCGTACTTTCGCGTGGGCGCCTTCGGCTCCGACGACGCCGATCGTCGCCGCCTGCCGGCGGTGGCGTGCGCGCGGGCGTGTGCGCTCGTCGGCTGCGAGTTCCCGTTCGAGCGCGTCACCATCATCGGCGACACGCCGCTCGACGTGGACTGCGCGCGCGCGTGCGGCGCCGTCGCCGTCGCGGTGGCCACGGGCTTCCACGCCGCTGACGAGCTGGCCGCCTGCCGACCCGATCTCCTCTTCGGCGACTTCTCGGAAGTCGACGCCGCCCTCCGCGCCCTCACCGCTCCGTGAAGCTCCTCGTGCTGTGGCTGCACCTGCTCGGCGCCTCCGTGTGGCTGGGCGGGCTCGCGTACCAGGCGCACGTCCTCCGGCCGCTCGCGGGCGGGCATGGGAGCGAGACGTTTGCCGCCGCCGCCGCGCGGGCACGTCCGGTGACGTGGACGGCGATCGCTCTCGTCGTGCTCACCGGCTTCTACAACGTCACCACGCTGGGGCCGCTGGCGCGGGTGATGGAGAGCGGGGCCGGGCTCCTCCTCGCCGGGAAGTTCATCCTCGTCCTGCTCGCGGTCGCCCTCGCCGGCCAGCGTGATTTCGCTCACGTGCCCCGTCTCCGCGGCGCCGACGCGGCCGCCGCCTTCCGCACCATCGCGTGGCTCGACCGCGTCGTGCTCGGGCTCGGCGTGATCATCATCTATCTCGGCCTCGCCGTCTCCCGCGCCTGACGCGACGGAGGGCGGCTAGAGGCCGGTGATCTGGATGCCGGAGTTCTTCAGCTTGTAGCGGCGGTTGATGGTGGCGAGCACGGCCGTGATCCCTTCCAGGGGCGCGGCGTTGGAGAGGGGCCCGACGTCGAAGGCGCGCAGTTGCATGGAGTTCGCCAGCTCCGTCACCATCGCCTTCGCCTCCGCGTCGCCGCCACACAGGAGGAGATCGCACTCGATCGGATGATCCGTCTCCGCCAGCTCGTGGGCGGCGATGTGGTGGAAGGCCGCGACCACCCGTGCCTCGGGCAGGAGCGCCTGCACCTCTTCCGCGGCGGAGCCGGCGGGCGGCGGCGTGAAGAGCCGTGGTCCCCCGAAGGTGAGGGGAACCACGGTGCTGACGACGACCTTGCCCGCGCACGCCTCGCGGACGTCGGGAAGCGTCGTCGCCAGCCCCGTCGCCGGCAGCGCCACCACCACCACGTCGCCGAGACGAGCCGCCTCCACGTTGGACTCGCCGATCATCGGGATCTTGTGCGTCTTGTCCCGCAGCTCGGCCGCCTTCGTCTTGGCGCGCGCGGGATCGCGGGAGCCGATGATGATCGAATGTCCCACCAGCGCCCACCGTGACCCGAGGCCCGCGCCTTCCTTGCCCGTCCCTCCGAGGATCGCGATCTTCATGCGGCGCCGTCTACCGGAAGAGATCGCGCGCGGGGTCGCGCAGGAGGGGCTTGCTGCCTTCCTCGCTCGCCGTGAGCGGGAGGCCGCGCACGATGGCGGCCGGGATCCGATCGAGCTTGCCCATCACGGGCTCGGCGGCGGAGGCGAGCTCGTCGGCGACGGCGAGGATGGTGGCCTGGAGCGGACGCCCGGCGGGATCGCATTCGCCGAGATAGCTGCGAAGCGGCGTGAAGCCGCTCACTCCGATGGCGACGTTCGTGAGCCCCTCGCGCCAGGGGCGGCCGAAGGTATCCGCGATGAGCACCGCCACCTCCGCCCCCGTGAGCGCGCGCACGCGCTCCCGGAGCACGCGCGCGGAACGGTCGCAGTCCTCGGGGAGGAGCGCCACCGTGTCGGTGTCCACGTTCGACTGGTCCACGCCCGCGTTGGCGCAGATCCAGCCGTGGTGGGTTTCCGTGATGAGGAGGCCGCGATCCATGCGCACGACCCGCCGCGACTCGCGCAGGATCACTTCCACGAGCCGCGCATCGCGCCCGAGCCCGGCCGCCATCGCCTGCGCCACCGCGGACGGCGTGACGTCCGGGAGTCGGACGAGGCGCCCCTCCGCCTTCGAGACGATCTTCTGGCCGACGACAACGAGGTCGGCCGAGCGCAAGGGCGTGTCCTGGCGCTGCGCCGCTTCCACCACGAGGCGCGCCACGTCGTCGCCGGGCTTGACCTCGGGGATGCCCGCGATGCCGATCACCTCGTAGCGCGGCGACGTCATGCGCGTGCGCTCGCCGGGCGCGTCTCGAGCCGCCAGCTCGCCACGAGCTGGCCGCTCTCGGTGTGGGGGCCGCGGCGGAGGAGCGCGCGCAGATCCTCGGGTCCGTCGACGTCGAGGCCGAGGCCGGGCAGCGGCACCACGCGCGGCGTCAGGTGATGCCGACGGGCGGCGGCGAGATGGTTCTCGAACGAGGGCTCCCCGAACGTGAGCGGCATGGCGCCGGGGGGGACGAGCGCGACGCCGTTGGTGCCGAGCCCGGAGCGCGACGGCGTGAACACGGCGGCGGCGTCGGTGTCGGCAGCGGCGCCGACAAGGGTCGCGATCTCCTCCGCGGTCAGGCACGGCACGTCGCCGGGGACGGTCAGGAAGCAGCGGGCGCCGGCCCGCGCCGCCTCGCGCTGGGCGAGCGCCACCGCCGCCGTGTGCCCGCGGTTCTCGGTCTCGGGGAGCACGCCCACGCCGGCGGCGCGGGCCACCGCCTCCACGCCGGGGTCGCGCGTGACCACCCACACCGCGTCGAGGGGCGCCGCCGTCAGCGCGCGCAGGACGTCGCGCAGCATGGCGCGCGCGAGGTCGGCGCGCGCGGCGGGGGTGAGCACGGCGACCAGGCGCTGCTTGGCCTGGGCGAGGTCCTTGGCGGGCACGGCGGCCACGATCACGGCGCGCTCAACACGCGACGCGCGAGCGCGATCTCGCGCGCCGCGCTCGTCATGAGGGTGTCGGTGACGACGGGAACGACGCCCGTCTTCGCGAGCGCGGGCGTGCACGCGCGGTCGCGCTCGTCGAGGACGAGCCGCCGCAGCCACGGGCGATAGGCCTGTGCGACGCCGAGGGGCGACACCTCGAGGCCGCGCGCGCGCATGAGAGCGCCGGCGGGTCCGCTCACGGCCGCGCCCTCCACGATGGGGCTGACGGCGATGACGGGGGCGGCGGTGGCGCCGAGCGCCGGCGCCAGGCCGGGCACGGCGAGGATGGGCCCCATGGAGGTGACGGGGTTCGACGGACACACGACCACGACGTCGGCGCGCGCGATCGCCTCCTCGACGCCGGGCGCGGGACGGGCGGTGGAGGCGCCTGCGTACTCCACTTCGAGCACCTCGACGAGCGCCTTCTCGCGCACGAAATATTCCTGGAACGAGAGCCACCCGTCCGGAGTACGGAGGCGCGTGCGCACGGAATCGTCGGACATGGGAAGAATGCGGGGACCGACGCCGAGGCGGCGCGCGAGCTCGGCGGTGACCGCGGACAGGGAACGCCCGGCGCGCAGCCATCGCGTCCGCGTGAGATGCGTGGCGAGGTCGCGGTCGCCGAGGCTGAACCACGTCTCTCCGCCGAGATCGGCCATCGCCTGCAGGCAGCGGAAGCTCTCGCCGCTGAGGCCCCAGCCGCGCGCGACGTCGAGACGGCCGGCGAGGGCGTAGGTCACGGTGTCGAGGTCCGGCGAGACGTGCAGCCCCCAGATGTCGGCGTCGTCGCCCGTGTTCACGATGACGGTGAGATCGTCGCCGCCCACGCAGGCGACGAGGCCACGCAGGAGCTTGGCGGCGCCGGTGCCGCCGGCGAGCGCGGTCACGCGCATGGCGATCCCGCGCGCGTCAGTCGGGCTCGGTGTCGCGCAGCGACCACAGCGCGCTCCCTCCGCGCCACGCGAAGAGTCCCCGGCCGGGACGCCCGGCGAGGGCGGCCGGGAGCGCCCCCTCGGGCACGGGGATGAAGCCGAAGCGGACCCACACGCGGTCGAGACCCTGCGGCCGCGCGAAGACCGTGCGGGCACCGAGGGCGCTCGCGTGATCGACGGTGGCGGCCACGAGCTGGGCGGCGATTTCGAGCGGCGTGGAGTCGCTCGTCACCACCGGTCCGTGGAGCAGCATCGCGCGCCCGCCACGCTCGATCACCACCGCGCCCACCAGCTGTTCCCTCTCGGGAGCGGGCACGAACGCGCCCCACGCGGCCACGAGGTCGGCGCTCGGCGGCGGCCACGCCACGGCCGCGAAGTCGAAGAGGGGGCGTGCGGCCGCGGCGTCGGCGAGGACGCGATAGGCGATGCCCTGCCACACGCGGGGAAGGGTCGCGGAAGCGAGCGAGGGGCCGGACACGAGTCCGGCCCCTGACGGAGGCGATTCACTGTGCGGCGGCGCCGCCCGCGGCGAGGGACGGCGCCCCCGGGCGCTACTTCTTGCCAAGCACGGTGTCCTTCAGGCTCTTGGCGAGGCGGAACTTGCACACGCGCTTGGCCGGGATCTTGATGGGCTCGCCCGTCTGCGGATTGCGCCCCACGCGGGCCTTGCGGTTCGCGAGCACGAGCTTGCCGAAGCCCGGCAGCACGAACCCGTTCTTGGCTTCCTTGCAGGCGAGGTTCAGGGTCTCATCGAAGATCTCCGCAATCTGCTTCTTCGACAGGTTGGTCTTCTGCGACAGGTAACCGAGCGTCGCGGACTTCGTCATCATCTTCGCCACGGGCATCGTCCTCCGTTCAGATGTGATGAAACGTGGAGAGAAGTAATATCACACCCCTTCCGGCACAGCTACCGCCCAGTAAAGCGGAACTCGCCGGAGGCGATGAGACGCCGATAGGAACCGAACCTCGTCTCGGCATCGGTGACGCTGTCGAGGGGCGAGGCCGGCTCGTCGCCGTCTCCGTACTCGTGCAGGATGCGGTACACGGTGTCGCGCTGGGCCGGCACCCGTCCCGCGTCGCGCACGAGCCGCCGCAACTCGGCGGGCGGCACGAGCTGCCCGAACTGCGCTCCCGCCGACGTCGAGATCGACTCGTTGATGAGCGTGCCTCCGAGATCGTTGGCGCCGGCGTCGAGCAGGATCTGGGCGAGCTTGGGGCCCTCCTTCACCCACGATGCCTGGATGTTGCGGACGGCGGCGCCCAGGTAGCAGCGGGCGAGCGCGTGCATGCGCACGACTTCGACGCCGCTCGCGCCCCGCCGCACACCGGGGACGAGGCCCTTCGCGTACATCGGCGCCTCCGCATGAATGAGCGAGAGGGGGACGAACTCCGTGAAGCCGCCCGTCTCCTTCTGGATCGCGCGCAGGAGGTCCAGGTGGCGGACCCAGTGCGCGGACGTCTCCACGTGACCGTACATGATCGTCGACGTGGTGCGGATGCCGAGCGCGTGGGCGGTGGTGATGACGTCCACCCACTGCCGCACGGTGATGCGCCCGCGCGCGATGACGTCGCGGATCTCCTGGTCGAGGATCTCCGCCGACGTCCCCGGCAATGTCCCGAGCCCCGCCGCCTTCAGCTCGGTCAGGTACTCGCGGATCGGCAGCCCCGAGCGCACGGACCCGTACAGGATCTCTTCCGGCGAGAAGGCGTGGAGATGGAGGTCGGGCAGCGCGCGCTTGAGGGCGCGGCAGAGGTCGATGTAGTACCGTCCGTCCAGCTTCGGCGGCAGACCGGCCTGGATGCAGACCTCGGTGGCGCCGAGCGACCACGCCTCCTCCGCCCGCCGTACCACCTCCTCCATCGGCAGCAGATAGCCTTCCTCCTCGCGGTGATCACGGCTGAACGCGCAGAAGGTGCAGTGCTTGATGCAGACGTTGGTGAAGTTGATGTTGCGATTGACGACGAACGTGACCACCTCGCCCGCCTGGCGGCGCCGCAGCTCGTCGGCGGCGACGGTGAGGGCGTGGAGATCGCGTCCGCGCGTCTCCGCGAGGGTGAGGCCGTCGTCGACGGAGAGCTCGCCGCCGTCGAGGAGGCGGGCGAGGACGGCGCGCACGCCGCGGGCGGCGCCGTCGAGACCGGAGCGGAGGCTACCAGCGTCGCCAGTGTTCATGCGACTCCTTCACGAGGCCGTTGTCATCCACGAGGGCGCGCACGCGACCCCGCAGCGACTCCGCCAGGAACTCGGGACGTCCCGTGTACTCGGGATAGATGGCCAGCCGCTCGCGGAGCGTGAAGCCGGCGGCGTGGGTGGCGTCCCGGAGCTGGCGTATGAACGGCCACGGCTTTTCGGGGTTGATGTGATCGAGCGTGAGCGGCGAGACGCCGCCCCAGTCGTTGAGACCGGCCGCGATGAGCGGCGCATACGCGCCCGGGGAAAGGTTGGGCGGCGCCTGGATGTTGACGTCGGGTCCGAGGAGCAGCCGGGCCACCGCCAGCGTCTGCACGAGCTCGTCGCCCGACGGCTCGGGCGCGTCGCGCATCGGGATGCGGGGCTTGACGCGGAAGCTCTGCACGATGACTTCCTGGACGTGACCGTGACGCTCATGGAGATCGCGGATGGCGGCGAGGGCATCGACGCGCTCCCGGGGCGTCTCCCCGATGCCGATGAGAATCCCCGTCGTGAACGGTATGCCGAGCTTGCCGGCGAGGGCGATCGTGCGAAGCCGCCGCGCCGGCACCTTGTCGGGAGCCCGGTCGTGCGCCATCCCGGGCGCGAGCAGCCGCTCCGACACCGTCTCCAGCATGAGCCCCATGCTCACGCTCACCTCGCGGAGAGCGGCGAGGTCCCGCTCCGGCATCACGCCCGGGTTGACGTGGGGCAGGAGCGGCGTGGCCTCGAGCGTGAGCGCGCACATCGCGCGCAGATAGCCGAGGGTGGTGCGATGGCCGTGGCGGCGGAGAAAGGCGCGATGCTCGGGGAAAAGGGCTTCCGGCTTGTCGCCGAGCGAGAAGAGCGCTTCCTTGGCGCCGAGCCGCCCGCCCGCCTGCGCGAGAGCGGTCACCTCGTCAGGCGTGAGCGTGTGCGCGCCCGGCTCCCCCGGGTCGCGGCGGAACGTGCAGTAGCCGCAATAGTCGCGACAGAGCGTGGTGAGCGGAATGAAGACCTTCTTCGAGAAGGTGAGGTGGCGCCCGCGTCCGCGATCGCGCAGCTCGCCGGCGGCGGCGACGATCTCCGGGAGGGCCGGCGCCGGCGCTTCGATGAGCCGCACCGCTTCCGCGTGCGAGATCACGAGGGGCTCACCGGCTCCGGCGCCGGCGCGCACCGCGCGCGCTCGGGCGCCCACTCCCGCGCGCGTTCGCGTCGCGCGCGGTCGCGCCGCCGCCGCGCGGCGTCGCCGCTCGTCCCGCCCGCGCGCGCGGTGCGGCCGGCTCCGCGGCGCGCAGGCGCGGGCGCACGTCGGCGGCGAAGCGCTCGTAGTTGGCGAGCGTCTCCCGCACGTCGGCGCTGGTGGGATCGAAGATGAAGTGGGTGACGCCAAGGGCGGCGTACGTGCTGACGTCGCCGAGGACTTCCGTCGCCGTGCCCTGGAAGAGCGGACGATCGCCGCCGGCCGCCTTCGCGCGCGTGGGCTGCACGCGCATCGGCACGCGGAAGGTGAGCGTGATCTCGTCGGGATCACGCCCCGCTTCCTTGGCGTAGGCGCGCAGGGTACGCACGCTCGCCGCGTACTCCTCGGGATGGAGCAGGGCCGGCGGCCGGAGACCGATCGGGTGCCACGCGTTGCCGAGGGCGGCCGTGCGCCGGAGCGCGGCTTCCGTGTGGCCGCCGATCCAGATCGGAATGCCCGCGCGCTGGCGCGGCTTCGGCATGACGTGGACGTCCTTGATCGTGTAGTAGCGCCCGTCGAAGCTGACGGGGTCCGTCGTCCACGCGCGCCGCATGAGCGTCAGATACTCGTCGGTGACCCGTCCGCGCGCCTCGAAGGGCTCCGTCGCCAGGGCCTCGAACTCTTCCACGAGCCAGCCCACGCCGGCGCCGAGGATCAGTCGCCCGCCCGACAGCACGTCTACGGTGGCGAGCATCTTGGCGGCGAGGAGCGGGTTGCGATAGGGCACGACGAGCACGCTCGTGCCGAGCCGGATGCGCTGGGTGGCGTGCGCGAGGAACGCGAGGAGCGCGAGTGGCTCCAGGTAATTCTGGGCGGCGCCGCCCGGAAGCTGGCGCGTGGGCGAGTAGGGATACGTCGAGCGCGCGGAGGACACCGGCAGCACGACGTGATCGCTCACGAAGGCGGAGTCGTAGCGCAGCCGTTCGGCGTCGATGGCGATCTTCAAGAGCGAGTCGGGCTCGGCGAGCGGGCCGCGACCGGGAAGCGAGACACCGAAGTCCAGAAGCCCCTCCGAGGAGACGGCCGGTCGAAAGTCCCGCCCATGGTAGGCCAGCCCCCCTACCTTTGCAACGAGAGGGGAGAGGGGTCCTAGTCGCCCGCGCGTTTCTTTGCTTTACTACATCGCGTGCAGATCCACGACGTGATCGTCATCGGTGCCGGCCACGCCGGCTGCGAAGCTGCCCTCGCCGCCGCCCGCATGGGCTGCCGTACGTTGCTCCTCACCATGAACCTCGACGGCATCGGGCAGATGTCGTGCAATCCCGCCATCGGCGGCACCGCCAAGGGCCACCTCGTGCGCGAGATCGACGCCCTCGGGGGCGAGATGGGACGCGCCACCGACCGCGCCGCCATCCAGCTCAAGACCCTCAACGTGTCCCGCGGGCCCGCCGTGCGCGCCACGCGCGCGCAATGCGACCGCGCTCGCTACCGCGCCCGCATGAAGCAGACGGTGGAGAGCGAGCCGCGCCTGGACGTGCGACAGGCGCAGGCGGCGCGCTTCGTCGTCGAGCGCGGGCGCGTGGTCGGTGTCGAGGACGCGATCGGGGTTCGCCATCGCGCGCGCGCGGTGGTGGTGACCACGGGCACGTTCCTGCGCGGCCTCGTCCACGTGGGCCTCAATCGCCAGAGCGCCGGACGCGCGGGCGAGTTCGCGGCGGTGGACCTCTCGCACGCGCTCGCGGACCTCGGCCTCGCCCTCGGGCGCTTGAAGACGGGAACGTCGCCCCGGCTCCGCGGCGGGACGATCGCCTACGAGCGCCTGGAAGCCCACGGCGGCGACGCCGACGCGCGCCCGTTCCACTGGGCGACGGCGCGGCTGCCGCTGCCGCAAATCCTCTGTCACGCGACGTACACGACCGCGCGCACGCACGCGATCATTCGCGCGAACCTGGATCGCTCGCCGCTCTACTCCGGCGTCATCGACGCCACCGGCGTGCGCTACTGTCCCTCCATCGAGGACAAGGTCGTCCGTTTCGCTGACCGCGAGCGACATCAGGTGATCCTGGAGCCGGACGGGCTCGACACCGAGGAGGTCTACGCCAACGGCATCTCCACGAGTCTGCCCCTCGACGCCCAGGAGGAGCTCGTGCGCTCCATTCCGGGGCTCGAGCGCGCGGAGATCATGCGTCCGGGCTACGCCATCGAGTACGACTTCGTTCATCCGACGCAGCTCGCGTCCACCCTCGAGTGCCGCGACGTCCCCGGGCTCTACCTGGCCGGACAGATCAACGGCACCACGGGCTACGAGGAAGCGGCGGCGCTCGGCCTGTGGGCGGGGATCAACGCCGCCTGCGCCGTGCAGGAGCGGGAGGCGTTCCTGCTCGATCGTTCCCAGGCCTACATGGCGGTGCTCGTCGACGACCTCGTGACCAAGGGGACGCTGGAGCCGTATCGCATGTTCACGTCGCGCGCGGAGTATCGTCTCCTCCTGCGCGAGGACAACGCCGATCTCCGTCTCACCGACGCCGGCCACCGTCTCGGTCTCGTCTCCGGCGCCCGTCGCGACGCGGTCGACGCGCGCCGCCGTGAGGTCGAGGGCGCGCTCGCGCGGTTGCGCGAGCGCCGCGTGAACGGCGCCGCCTTGTTCCAGGTGCTCTGTCGTCCCGACGTCGGCTACGCGGACATCGTCCGTCTCGATCCCGAAGCGCGGGTGGACGCCGACGTGGCGCGGCAGGTGGAGGTGGCGGCCAAGTACGAGGGCTACATCCGCCGCATGCGCGACGAGGTGGATCGATTCAAGGAGATGGAGCAGGCTCTCATCCCGTCCGCGCTCGACTACGCGAGCGTGCCCGGACTCTCCACGGAGATCCGGGAGCGGCTGGCGGCCGTGCGGCCTCGCTCGCTCGGCCAGGCGTCGCGCGTGCCGGGCGTCACCCCCGCCGCCATCGCGATCCTCGCGGTGTGGTGTCGCCGTCTGCAGCCGGTGGCGGCCGCCTGGTGACCGCCCCCGCGCTGCCGATGCGGGGCAGGTGGTTGATGTGGGGAATCCCGGTCGCGCTGTTCTTCATCGGCTTCTTTCATCGTGCCGCGCCCGGGGTCATCACGCGCGACCTCATGGACTCGTTCGGTCTGAGCGCGGCCGCGGTGGGCGCGCTCTCCGCCGCCTACTTCTACACGTACGCGGCCTTGATGGTGCCGGCCGGTCTCCTGATCGACGCCTACGGGGCACGCTACGCGCTGGCGGTGGGCGGCGCGGTCATGGGTCTCGGGGCGCTGGCGATGGGGCTGGCGACGGCGCTTCCCGTCCTTTTCGCGGGCCGCCTCGTCGTCGGCCTCGGCGCTACCGTGACCTTCGTGGGAACGCTCAAGATCGCCGCCGCCTGGTTTCCGCCCTCGCGCTTCGCCACGCTCTCCGCGCTCACGGCCACGGTGGGGGTGCTGGCCGCCATCGTCGCCACCTACCCGCTGGCGGCGCTGGTGGCGCTGGCGGGGTGGCGCGCCGCCTTCGATCTCGTGGGGTTGGTCACGCTGGTGGGCGCCGTCCTCTGTCTCACGCTGGTGCGCGATCGTCCGCCCGGGGGCGGGGTCTCGACGGCGCCCGCCCTGGGCGCGCGGGCGGTGGTTCGGGGCACGGCGCAGGTCCTCCGGAATCCCCGCACCTGGCCGCCGTTTCTTGCCTTTTTCTGCTACTACTGCGCCCTCGGCAACCTCATGCTGTGGATAGTGCCTTTCTTGCAGGATACCTACGGACTGTCGACACCCCGGGCCGCGGCGTACGCGACCGCTCCCGGCATCGCGCTGATCTTTTCCGCGCCGCTGACCGGTTACCTGTCCGACGCCGTGTGGCACCGCCGCAAAGCGCCCTACGCGATCCTCTCCGCGGCGCACTTCCTGGTGTGGACGGTCTTCGTGCTCACGCTCGGCTCCGTCTCGCTCGCGGGCGTGTACGGACTGCTGTTCGTCATCGGCTTGTGCGCGGGATCCTTCGTTCTGACGTGGCCGATCGGTCGCGAAGTGAATCCGCCCACCCTGGCGGGGGTCGCGGTGGCGGTGGTGAACTTCGGTGGCTTCCTCGGCGCCGCCGTCACCCAGGCACCGATCGGAGCCGTGCTCGATGCGCGCTGGACGGGCACGATGACGGCCGGCGCGCGCGTGTATCCGGTGTCGGCGTACCAGACGGCGTTCGGCATCTGCACCGTCTTTCTCCTCGGCTCGATGCTGCTGTCCCTGCTCGTGCAGGAGACCCGCGGCGAGAACGTCTACGAGCAGGCCCGCGGGGGGCGGGGAACGGGATGGTGGCGACGGGAGCGGACGCGTGAGGCTCCCGAGCGCTGAGCGCGCGCGGCGCGGACCGCGGATGGCGGTGAGGGCGGCGTGCGCCTAGCCTCGAAGATCTTCCTCACGTCGTCGCTGGTGATCGTCGTGCTGGTGGGCGTGGGCGCGCTCGGCTTGCGCGCGGTGGGCCGCCTCGTGTCCGTCAACCGCGAGATCAGCACCCACAGCGTGCCCGCCCTTCGTCTGGGCGCGTCGTTGCGCGAGGCCCTCGCCTCCCTCGCGCGCGTGGAAGCGCGCGCGCTCGTGCTGCGCGACGCGCGCTTCGCCGCCCTCTGGGACGAGGCGGCCGCGCGCGTGGACGACGACCTCGCCCACCTCCAGCACGTCATCACCACCGAGCGCGAGCGCGTGCGATGGGAGGACGCCCGCGCCGCCTTCGACGCCTACCGCGACGTGGTGGCGCGCGAGCGCGCCCTCGTCCGCCGCCGGGACCACGCGGGCGCGTTGCGGCTCGCGGAGAGCGAGGGCCGCGCGCGGCGCGAGCGCGTGGAGGTGAGCCTCGAGAATCTCATGAAGGCGACGGAGGCGGCCGTCTCCGCGAAGCAGGTGGAAGCGGCCCGGCTCGAGCGCCGCACGTGGACGGCCGTCGTCCTCGCGCTCGGGGCCGCGCTCGCCCTCGCCCTCGTCGGCACCGGCTTCATCGCGTGGCGCATGACGCGCTCCCTCCGTCGCCTCTCGGAAGCCACCGCCGCCGTGGCCGCCGGCGAGTTCCACGACCTGATCGAGGTGAAGGACCGCGACGAGGTGGGCGCCCTCGCCCGCTCCTTCAACGCCATGACGGTGAAGCTCCAGCAGATCGACCGGATGAAGGAGGAATTCTTCGCCACCATCTCCCACGAGTTGCGGTCGCCCCTCACGTCGGTGCGCGAGGCCGCGCACCTTCTCGCCGACGAGGTGCCGGGCCCGCTCACCGCCAAGCAGGCGCGGCTGGTGGGGATCATCGGATCCAGCAGCGATCGTCTGCTCGGACTCGTGAACCGGATCCTCGATCTCGCGCGCCTGCGCGCGGGGCTCCTGTCGCTCGAGCGCGAGCGAGTCGACCTGGAGCGGGTGGTGGCGCGCGGCGTGGACGAGCTGCGGCCCCAGGCGGAGGAGGCGGGGGTGAGCCTCGCCCGCGAACGCATCGGCGACGACTTCGTCTTCATCGGCGACGAGGAGCGTCTCGTGCAAGTGGTGGTCAACCTCGTGAGCAACGCCGTGCGCTTCACGCCCCGCGGGGGCAACGTGCACGTCCGCCTCCTCGACGCCGGGCCCGAGATCGAGATCCACGTCGAGGACACCGGGATCGGCATCGCGGCGAGCGCGCTGCCCGGGATCTTCGAGCCCTACCGTCAGGCGCATCGCCAGCGCGGCGGCACCGGGCTCGGCCTCGCCATCGTGCGCAGCGTCGTGCAGGGCCACGGCGGCCACGTCACGGCGGAGTCGAACGAAGGCAAGGGCAGCCGCTTCACGGTCCTGCTGCCGCGCCGACGGGGCGCGGCGTGAGACCGTCGTTCGCGGCCGCCCTCTCGCTCGCGCTCGCCCTCGGCGGCTGCGCGTCGTGGTCGGCCCGGCATCAGAGCCACGCCCTCCTGGAGGAGGCGGACCGGCGGCTGGAGCGGCTCGATTACCTCGGCGCCCTCGAGGCGTACGACGAAATCCTGTTGCGCTACCCCGACAGCGCCGGCGCCACGCGCGCGCGCGCCCGTCGCGAGCCGCTCGTCGAAGCCGCGCGTCTGCGCGCCGTCATCGCCGCCCGCGAGGCGGAGATCCTGCGCCTGCGCGAAGAGGTTGGCCGCCGGCAAGCCGACGTCGCGCGGCTCGCCGGTGAGGCGGAGCAGCTCCGCGCCGACCTGGAGCAGCTCAAGAAGATCGACCTCCGCCTGGAGCGTCCACGCCGATGAAGGGGCGCGTGCTCGTGGTCGATGACGATGGCGCCATCCTGGAAGTGCTGGAGATGCGGCTGGGGGCCATGGGCTTCGACGTGACGGCGACGGGCGATCCCTTGCGCGCGCTGGAGACGGTCGCCGACGCCCGCTACGACCTCGCCCTCCTCGACCTCCGCATGGACCCCATGGATGGCATCGCGCTCATGGAGGCGATCCACCAGAAGCATCCACGGCTGCCCGTGCTCATCATGACCGCGCACGGGACGATCGAAACCGCCGTGGATGCCGTGCAGCGCGGCGCTTTCGACTACCTCACGAAGCCGTTCGTGAAAGACGAGCTGCGGGCCAAGATCGCGCGCGCGCTGTCGGTGCGGCGGTGGGCGCGCGACCGCGAGCGACTCTTGTCGGTGGGCGAGGTGCTTGCATCCTCGGGGATGATGGAACGCGTGCTGGATGCGGTGGCGCAGGCGGCGGTGGAGACCACGGAGGCGGAGCGCTGCGTGGTGTTCCAGCTCGAGCAGGGGCGGCTCGTGCCCATGGCGAGCGCGGGCGCGCCGCCGGCGTCGTGGGACGCGCTGCAGCGGGCGGCCTCGCTCGCGATGCAGAAGGGCGTTCCCACCACCATGCCGCGGTCGGACGGGCGCCTGATGGTGGCGGCGCCGCTCGTCGTCCAGCGCGGGCCCGCGGGCGCGCTCGTCATCGAAACGCCGGCCCGGGTGGAGCCGAGCGACGAGGACCTCGACCTCCTCGCGCTCTTCTCGGCGCAGGCGGCGGTGGCCATTCGCAACACGCACGAGCTCCAGCGCCTGCGCAGCGGCGCCCTCGCCGCCCTCGGACGCATGGCGACCCAGGTCGCCCACGAGCTGAAGAATCCGCTGGCGGGACTGCGGCTCTACGCGCGCCACCTGGAGCAGCGCCTCGACCGCACGCGCGACGGCGAGGGCGCGGAGGTCGCGCGCAAGATTTCGGCCGCCGTCGACCACCTCGCCGGCGTCGTGTCCGAGATCACCGCCTTCGGCCGCCCCCCCGAGCTCCAGCGCGCGCCCACGGCCCTCCACGAGCTGCTCGACGAGTGCCTTGCCTTCGCGCGCGCGCGCCGGCCCGACGACGCCATCGAGGTCGTGTGCGAGTACGATCCGATGCTGCCGCCGACGGTCCTCGACGTGCGCGAGATGCGCAAGGCGCTCCTGAACCTCATCCTGAACGGGCTGGAGGCGCTGGAGGGCGGCGGCCGTCTCACCGTCCGCACCCAGTACGCCGCCGACGCCGGCCTCGTCGTCATCGCCATCGAGGACACGGGGCTGGGGATGACGGAGGAAACGGTCTCCCGCATGTTCGACCTCTTCTTCACGACCAAGCCGGAGGGAACCGGTCTCGGGATGGCCATCGCGCGCTCCGTGATCGACCTCCACGGGGGCGAGCTCGCGATCTTCAGCGCGCCCGGCAAGGGCACGCGCGTGGTCATCAGGCTTCCCCGCGACGGGCGCGGCGCCGCCGGCGCGGAGAGCGAAGGCGGGTCGTGAAGCGCGCGTCGGTGCTCGTGGTCGACGACGAGGCGACGATCGCGGACGGCTTGCGGCTCACGCTGGAGGCGGAGGGCTATTCGGTCCGCATCGCGGGGAGCGTCCACACCGCGCTCTCCGCCATCGCGCAGACGGACGCCGAGGCCGCCATCGTCGACCTCATGCTTCCCGACGGCGACGGCCTCGCCCTCACGCGGGAGCTGAAGAAGCGCGATCCCTTCCTGGAGGTCATCGTCATCACCGCCTATGGCTCGGTGCGGAAGGCGATGGAGGCGACGAAGGGCGCGGGCGCCTACTACGTGCTCGAGAAGCCGTTCGACCCCGACGAGGTCCTGGCCCTGCTCGGCACCGCCCTCGAGCACCGGAAGCTCCTCGCCGAGAACTCGGATCTCAAGCGACGCCTCGCGGAGCAGACGGCGGACAGCGAGATCATCGGGAGCGCGCCCAGCATGCAGCGCGTGATGGAGACGGTGGCGTCGGTGGCGGACGCCGACGCCAACGTGCTCATCGTGGGCGAGAGCGGGACGGGCAAGGAGCTCATCGCCAACGCGCTTCATCAGCAGAGTAGCCGACGCGACGGTCCCTGGATCAAGATCAACTGCGCAGCCCTCCCGAAAGAGCTGATCGAGTCCGAGCTGTTCGGCCACATGAAGGGCGCGTTCACGGGCGCCACCCAGGAGAAGACCGGTCTCCTGGAAGAGGCGCACCGCGGCTCGTTGCTCCTCGACGAGATCACGGAGATGCCGGTCGACCTCCAGCCGAAGCTCCTGCGCGTTCTCGAGGAGCGCGTCGTGCGCCGGCTCGGGAGCGCGAAGTCGGTGGCCGTCGACTTCCGGCTCATCTCCTCGAGCAACCGGAATCCCGAGTACGCCGTGCGCGAGGGGCAACTCCGCCAGGACCTCTACTTCCGCATCAACACGGTGGCGATCCAGGTCCCGCCCCTCCGCGACCGCCGCGACGACATCCCCATCCTTGTGCGCGCGTTCCTCGACCGTTATCGCGCCAAGCACGCGCGTCGCGTCGACGGCATCGATCCCGAGGCGTACCGCCGGCTCCTCACCTATCCGTGGCCCGGCAACGTCCGCGAGCTCCAGCACGCGATCGAGCGGGCGGTGCTGGTGGGCCGCACCAACGAGATCACGGTGACGGATCTGCCGGAGGCGCTCCAGGCGGCCAGCGGCGAGGGCGGCAGCGCGGGAGCGATCGTCCCCTCGGAAGTGCCGTCGGGATCCCTGGAGGAGATCGAGCGCGCCTCGATTCTCAAGGCCCTCGACCAGACGCGCTGGAACAAGCAAGCGGCGGCGGCCCTCCTCGGCCTCCGCCGTCCCACGCTGTACTCGAAGATGCGGAAGCACAACATCCCCCAGCGCCGCGCCTGAGCGCACCTCCTCGGCGTCGCCCACGGCGCGAGCAGGGTCGCCACGGCTGCCTATTTGGTGGGCAACGGGCGATGCCTCCACGGTCGCGCCGCCGCCCTAAGTCACCGACTTTCCGGCTCCACCGACGCGGCGAGGGCGCGGCATGTCCGTTGCTTCGAGCGGCGCCGGGAGGGTGCGCGATGAAAAAGATCGAAGCGATCATCAAGCCGTTCAAGCTCGACGATCTCAAGGAGGCGCTCACGGGCATCGGGGTCATCGGCATGACGGTCTCGGAGGTCCGCGGCTTCGGTCGGCAGAAGGGGCACACCGAGCTCTACCGTGGTGGTGAGTACACGGTCGACTTCCTGCCGAAGATCAAGGTCGAGATCGTCGTCCCCGACCATCTGGTGGACAAGGTCTCCGACGTCATCGCGCGCGCCGCCAAGACCGGGAACATCGGAGACGGGAAGATCTTCGTGCACCCCGTGGAGTCCGCCGTTCGCATCCGCACCGGCGAGCGTGACGAAAGCGCGCTGTAGAACACGCGCTCCAGGCCGGACAAAGGAGAACGCCGTGAAGCCATTCGCCCTCGCTACGCTGTTCGTGCTCGGCGCCGCCGTGGTCGGCGCCACCGCCGTGGTGGCTTCCGCCCAGCAGGCTCCGGCGTCACCGCCGGCGGCGACGGCACCCGCCCCCGCCGCTCCCGCGGCGCCGGCGCCGGCTCCCTCCAAGATCGACAAGGGCGACACGGCGTGGATGCTCACGTCGTCCGCGCTCGTGCTCCTGATGACGGCGCCGGGACTCGCGCTCTTCTATGGCGGGATGGTGCGCCAGAAGAACGCGCTTGCCACTCTCATGCAGAGCTTCATCATCATGGCCATCATCTCCATCCAGTGGGTGCTGTGGGGCTACAGCCTCGCCTTCGGTCCCGATCGCGGCGGCATCATCGGCGGCTTCGACTGGATGGGTCTGCGCGGGGTGGGCGCGGATCCGTTCGACGCCTACTCGAAAACCATCCCGCACCAGGTCTTCATGCTGTTCCAGATGATGTTCGCGATCATCACGCCCGCTCTGATCACGGGCGCCTTCGCGGAGCGGAAGAAATTCTCGGCGTTCCTGCTCTTCACGCTGTTGTGGGCGACCTTCATCTACGATCCGCTCGCGCACTGGGTGTGGGGCGACGGCGGGTGGCTGAAGAAGCTGGGCGCGCTCGACTTCGCGGGAGGGACGGTGGTTCACGTCTCGTCGGGGATGTCCGCCCTCGTGTGCGCGATCGTCCTCGGTCGCCGCCGCGGCTACGGGCATCAGCCGATGCAGCCGCACAACCTGCCCATGACCGTCATGGGCGCCGGCCTCCTCTGGTTCGGCTGGTTCGGCTTCAACGCGGGAAGCGCTCTGGAGGCGAACGGCCTCGCCGCCAGCGCCTTCCTCGCCACCAACACGGCGGCGGCGGCGGCCGCGCTCGGGTGGATGTTCACGGAATGGATGACGCGGGGGAAGCCCACCGTTCTCGGCGCCGCCTCGGGGGCGGTGGCGGGGCTGGTCGCCATCACGCCCGCGTCCGGATTCGTGGGGCCCATGTCGTCCATCGTCATCGGCGCCGTGGCGGGCGCGGTCTGCTACACCGCCTGCAATCTCAAGTCGAAGCTCGGCTACGACGATTCGCTGGACGTGGTGGGCGTGCACGGCGTGGGCGGGACCTGGGGCGCCCTCGCCACCGGCCTCTTCGCGTCCAAGGTCATCAACGACGGCGGTGCCGATGGGCTCTTCTACGGCAACCCGGGCCAGCTGTGGCCGCAGATGGTGGCGGTGGCGGCGACGATGGCGCTGGCGGTGGTGGGGACGTTCATCATCCTCAAGGTCGTCGACGTCGTGGTCGGGCTGCGTGTGTCAGCGGAGGACGAAGTGGCGGGGCTCGATCTCTCCCAGCACTCCGAGACCGCCTACAGCCTCGCCGGCGGCTCCTACAGCGAGTTCGCCGCCGGTACCACGTTCGGGGCGGACACCGTGCGCGCCGCGGAAGCGAAGGCGAAGGCCCGCACTGCGCACTGAGAGCTCGCGCCCGGCTTGATTCGGTGCGGCAGTTCACCTTAAGGTAGTCGGGCTCGGCGTCGCCTTCGCGGCGCTGAGCCCGGCGGCACTCATAGCCCCCCACGAGGGAGAGGAGAAGGAGTCGGGATGACGCCCAAGGATGTCCTCAAGCTGGCCAAGGAGAAAGGCGCCAAGATCGTCGATCTGCGGTTCATCGACCTGCCCGGCCTCTGGCAGCATTTCTCGATCCCGGTGTCGGAGCTCAAGGAAGACATCTTCGAGGACGGCCTGGGGTTCGACGGCTCGTCGATCCGCGGCTTTCAGACCATCGATGAGTCGGACATGCTGCTGATCCCGGACCCGACGACGGCGGTGATGGATCCGTTCACGGCGGTGCCGACGTTGGTCTTGATCTGTAACGTGAAGGATCCCGTCACCGGTAAGGCATACACGCGTGACCCGCGCTACATCGCCCAGAAGGCCGAGGCGCACGTCAAGAAGACGGGCGTGGCCGACACCGTGTACATCGGGCCCGAGCTGGAGTTCTTCTTCTTCGACTCCATCCGCTTCGATCAGACCTACAACGCCGGCTACTACTTCATCGACTCCGAAGCCGGCGCCTGGAACACCGGCCTCGAGGGAACTCTCGACCGTCCGAACCTCGGCTACAAGCCCCGCTACAAGCAGGGCTACTTCCCCGTGCCGCCCATGGACAAGTTCCAGGACATCCGCTCCGACATGGTGCTCGCGCTGGAAAGTGTGGGCGTGCGCGTGGAGGTGCACCACCACGAGGTGGCCACGGGTGGGCAGACCGAGATCGACATGCGGTACGACACGCTCACGAAGATGGCCGACAAGGTCCTCTGGTACAAGTACTGCGCGAAGAACACCGCGCGGAAGTGGGGCAAGACCGCCACCTTCATGCCGAAGCCACTCTTCCAGGACAACGGTTCCGGCATGCACACCCACCAGTCGCTGTGGAAAGGCGGCAAGAACCTCTTCTACGAGCGCGGTGGCTACGCCGACATCTCCAAGACCTGTCTCTACTACATCGGTGGCATCTTGAAGCACGCGCCCGCGCTGCTCGCGCTCATCGC
>DASXSB010000018.1:0-2765 GCA_036506275.1 Candidatus Methylomirabilota bacterium
CACGCGGTCGAAGCCGCCCGAATGCTCGAGCAAGTGGCGCACGGTGACGTCGTGGACGCGGGGGTCGTTGATCTTGCCGGGGCGCGGACCGAGCTCACCGAGGATCGGCAACACCTTGTCGTCGAGGCGGAGGCGGCCCTCCTCGACGAGCGTGAGGACGGCGACCGCGGTCACCGTCTTGGAGAGACTCGCGAGCCGGAACACGCTCGTGGGCTCGACGGGGGCATGACGGCTCTTGTCGGCAAGCCCGTACCCGCGCGCGAGCACCAGCTTGTCGTCGCGCGCCACCACCAGGCTCGCGCCGGGCACGTTCCATTTGCGCAGGAGCGCGGTCATGAGCTCGTCGTAGGCCTTGAGCCCGGACAGCGCCGATCCCGTCGGCTCCGCGCGCGCGTCGCGAGCGGGAAGCATCAGCAGGCCGGTCACGGCGAGAAAGATGAGCGCGCGCAGCGCGCGGCGGCACGATCGGTCGCGGTCCGTCACCGCGCGGCTATGTCAGGTAGAGGCGCGCCACGTGGTGATCGATCACCTCGCCGGCCACGCTGACCGTGAAGTTGGAGGTGATGAATCCGGTCGCGCCCTCGAAGGCCCCCGCCCCGCCGGTCACGGTCCACATGACGACGCCGCTCGTCCAGCCCGCGATCGGCGCCGGGCGCACGGTCCCGCGTCCCACCGTGACGAACGTGACGGCGCCGGCGCCGCCGTACGTGATGGTGCCGTCCTCCACGAAGGTGCCGTCGGGAAATCGCTCCACGGCCGACTCGAGAATGGCGCGCCCGCCGTCCAGCGCCTTGACCTCGGCGCGAACTCCCTGCGCGCCGAGGATGGTCGTCAGCGCCTGGCTGGGGGCGACGGTCTTCGCCCGCCGCGTGCCGTCGGGGCCGGCGGCGGCATGGCCGCGAAACTCGAGCGCGAACACCAGCTCGCGCACGCCGACCTCAGAACACGATGAGGCCGCGGGCCAGCTCGCCGGCCGCGAGCGCGCGGAAGGCCTCGTTGGCCTCGTCGAGGCCGTAGCGGCGCGTGATCAGCTCGTCGATCTTGAGCCGGCCCGCCTGATAGAGGGCGACCAGGCGCGGCAGGTCTTCGCGCGTGCGCGCGCTTCCGTAGCTCGAGCCACGAATGACGCGCTCGCCGGAGACGAGCGGGCGAACGTCGAGCGGCACCGTCTGTCCGGTCGCCGGCAGACCGATCACCACGCACGTCCCCCCGGGGGCGAGCGCGTCCGCGGCCTGGCCTATGGCGCGCGCGTCGCCCACCGCCACGAACGTGAAGTCGGCGCCGCGCTTCGTGAGGCGCCGGATCTCCGCCACGGCATCGTCCTTGCCGGCGTCGACGGCATGGGTGGCGCCGAGTGCCTGCGCGTGATCGAGCTTGCCCGCTTTCACGTCGACGGCGATGATCGGATGCGCCGCCACCATCGCGCCTCCCTGCACCACGTTGAGCCCGACGCCGCCCACGCCGAACACGGCGATGCTGGCGCCCGCCGGCACCGCGGCCGTGTTGATGACGGCGCCCACGCCCGTCATCACCGAGCAACCGATGAGCGCGGCGCGATCGAGCGGCATGGCGGGATCGATGGCGATGGCGGACGATTCGTGGACGACCGTGCGCGAGGCGTACGTCGCCACGTGCCCGTAGTGGTGGACGCGCGTGCCCCCGAGCGACATGCGCGTGGTGCCGTCGGGGAGGAGGCCGCGGCCGGGCAGCCGCGTCTCGCACAGGTTGGGGCGGCCGATGACGCAGTAGTGGCAGCGACCGCACGTGGGCGCCCACGACAGGATGACGTGATCGCCGGGCTTCAGCGTGCGCACGCCGGGCCCGACGCCCTCCACGACGCCGGCGCCCTCGTCGCCGAGCACGATCGGCATCGGCACCCCTTGCCACGAGCCGTCCGCGGCGTGCAGGCACGAGTGGCAGACGCCGCTCGCCGCCATGCGCACGAGCACCTCGCCTTCCCGCGGCGGCTCCAGATCCACCTCTTCCACCTTCAACGGCGTGCGCGGCTCGAAGAGCACGGATGCTCGCATGAGACCTCCGTCCTTCAGGCGCCGTACCGGATGCGCGGATCCAGATACGCGTAGAGCATGTCCACCACGAGGTTGATGGCCATGAACATGACGGCCACGAACAGGATGGTGGATTGCGTGAGCGGGTAGTCGCGCTGGTAGATCGACCACAGAACGAGTCGCCCCACCCCCGGCAGCGTGAAGACCTCCTCCACCACCACGGTGCCGCCGAGGAGGATGCCCATCTGCAGTCCGGCCACGGTGATGATCGGGATGAGCGCGTTCTTGAGGGCATGCTTGAACACGACCAGGCGCGGCACGAGGCCCTTGGCGGCGGCGGTGCGGATGTATTCCGAGCCCATGACGTCGAGCATGCAGGCGCGGGTGGTGCGCGCGATGTTGGCGGCGCTGGCCGTACCCAGGCACAGCGCCGGCAACAAGAGAATGGTGAGGTTCTTCACCGGGTCCTTCACGAAGTCCACCCACACCACGGGCGGCATCCAGCGGAGGTAGATGGAGAGGACGAGGATCAGCATCGTGCCCTGCCAGAACACGGGCACCGAGAGCCCGAGGAGCGAGCCGACGCGCGTGATGTTGTCGAGGGCGCCGTCGCGACGGACGGCGGACACGATGCCGGCCGCGATCCCGAGCGCGAGCGCGAAGGCGACCGCGAGCAGCGTGAGCTCGATGGTGACGGGCAGGCGCTCGACGATGAGCTCGAGCACGGGCTTGCCCGTCCGCCACGATGTGCCGAGA
>DASXSB010000019.1:0-43699 GCA_036506275.1 Candidatus Methylomirabilota bacterium
CTCACGCGCAGCCTCCCCGGCGGCTGGAAGCAACGCGTGGCCTTCGGGGCGGCGATCATGCACGAGCCGCGCGTGCTGTTCCTCGACGAGCCCACCTCCGGCGTCGACCCCATCGCGCGCCGGGCGTTCTGGGCCATGATCAACCAGCTCGCGGATCGCGGCACCGCCATCCTCGTCACCACGCACTATCTGGAAGAGGCGGAGCAGTGCAACCGCCTCGGCTTCATGGTCGCCGGCGAGCTCGTCGCGGAGGGCACGCCGAGCGGCGTGAAGGCCGCGCAGGGCGGCCGCGTCCTCGAGATCCGCGCCGACGCGCCCCAGCGCGCGGTCACCGTTTTGAAGGGCGAGATGGAGCCGTGGCGGGTGTCGCTCTTCGGCGACCGCCTGCACGTGATCGTCGACGGCGACGCGGCGGCGGCCGCGCGCGCTCTCGACGCCAGGCTGGCCCGTGACGGCATCCGGGTCCTGGACGCGACCGAGCAGGACTACACGCTGGAAGACGTCTTCCTCGCCATCGCCGAGCGACGCCGCGCCGACGTCACCGTCGCCGCCGCCTGACGGGGCGCCCGGGGGCACGCGATGCGACGCATCCTCGCCCAGGCTCGCAAGGAGCTCACGCAGCTCGTCCGCGACCGCCTCGCCCTCGCCCTCGCCCTCGTCCTTCCCGTCGGCCTCATCACGCTTCTGGGCACATCGATCTCGCTCACGGTGACCGACATCCCGATCGTCATCCAGGACCTCGACCAGACGCCGCTGTCGCGGCAGTACGCCGACGCCTTCCGCAGCTCGCTCACGTTCCATGTGATTACCCTGCCGCCCGCGACGTCGCCGGAGAGGATGCTGGCGCGCGGACGGGTGCGCGCGGCGCTCATTATCCCGGCCCACTTCGCGCGCGACATCCGCCGCGGCCGCCCCACGGAGACGCAGATGCTCGTGGACGCCACCGACGGCAACACCGCCCTGCTCACCCGTGGCAACGCCGGCCAGATCAACAACGCCTTTGCGCGACAGGTCGCTCCCGCCCGTGTCGTCCCCGCCGTCAACACGGCGACACGCCTCTGGTTCAACCCGGGACGGGAGCCGCGGAAGTTCTACGGTCCCGGATTTCTCGTGCTGGGACTGTCGATCTTTCCCACCGTGCTCGCCGCCCTCGCCATGTCACGCGAGGGCGAGCAGCAGACGATCCTTCAGGTCTACGTCTCCAGCATCTCCGCCCACGAGTTCCTGCTCGGCAAGATCCTCGCCGGCATGGTGATCGGGCTTGCGCAGTGGGGCCTGGCGGTGGTCCTCATGTTCACGCTCTTCGGTCTCGGCATCCCGGGCGACCCCACACCGCTGATCGCCGGCAGCGTGCTCTTCCTTTTCTGCGTGGCGAGCTTCGGCTCCCTCGTGGGCGCCGCCATCCCCAATCAGGCGGCGGCCGTCCAGGCCGTCTCCCTTGGCGGCTTTCTCCTTTCGTTCCTGCTGTCGGGGCTGATCTTTCCCATCGAGAACATCCCCGCCGGCCTGCGCTGGATCTCGGCCGTGGTTCAAGCCCGCTACTTCGTCGTCATCGTGCGTGATGCCTTTCTCCAGGGCGGCGGGTGGCCGGCCGTATGGTGGGCGGTGCTCGCCATCGGCGCCATCGGGATCGTCTTTTACGCGCTCGCATGGCGCACCATGCGCCGGATGCAGGTGAAGGCGTGAGCAACGGCACGGCGCCGGACGCAGGCGCAGGGGCAGAGGCAGGCGTGAGCGCGCTCTGGCGCCGGCTGTTCCGGGCTCGCTTCTGGGCGCTCGCGCTCAAGGAGCTCCGCCAGATCCGGCGCGACCGGCGCCTGACGATCTCCCTCGTGATCCCGCCCACGCTGCAGGTGCTCCTGTTCGGCTTCGCCCTCGACACGCAGGTCCGCAATCTCAAGATCGGGTTCGTCGACGAGAGCCGGACGGCGGAGAGCCGCGAGCTGATCTCGACGCTCACCCAGAACGGGACGTTCGACATCGCCGGCACGTACGCCACCACGGACGGCCTCGGCCGCGCGCTCGCCCGCGGCCGGCTGCACGTCGGCGTGGTGGTGCCGTACGACTTTGCAAAGCTGCGCGCGCGCGGACAGCCCGCGACCGTGCAGGTGCTGCTCAACGCCTCCAACGCCAACACGGCGCAAATCGCCCAGGGCTACGTCGAGGGCGCGGTGGCATCGCTCAACCGCCAGCGCGACGGCCGGCGCGCGGCCCCCATCGAGCTCCGGCCCGCTTTTCTCTACAACCCGGGATTGGTGAGCGCGTGGTTCATCGTGACCGGCGTCTTCGGCACCCTCATCATCCTCAACGGCTCGCTGGTGTCGGCGGCCACGATGATCCGCGAGAAGGAGCGGGGGACGGTGGAGCAGCTCCTGATGACGCCGGCAAGCGCGCTGGAGGTGGTGGCGGCGAAGATGGTGCCGCTCTTCGTGCTCCTGATGGCGATGGTCCTGCTGGTGCTGGCGGTGGCACGTCTCGTCTTCCACGTCCCCTTCCGCGGCAATCCGCTCCTCGCCCTCTCCGCCTGCGCGTGCTGCGTGTTGACGGGGATCGGCCTCGGGACGTTCATCTCGACGTTCGCGCGGTCCGCGAATCAGACCCAGCTCATCGGCTTCTTCGTGAACCCGCCCCTCGCCATGCTCTCGGGAGGCTTGACGCCGATCGAGGCGATGCCGAAGTGGGTGCAGCCGCTCACGCTGTTCAACCCCATCGCCCACTTCGCGATCATCGCGCGCAGCGTGCTCATCAAGGGCGCCACCCTCGACGTCGTCTACCCGAACCTGCTCGCGCTCATCGCGCTCGCGAGCCTCCTCGTGGGCGTGAGCGCGTGGCGGTTCCGGAAGCAGCTCGGTTAGCCGCGCGCTCAGCCCTGACGGCGGCGCAGCATCTGCTGCAGGCTCTGGCGGGTGAGGCCGAGGCGCTCGGCGGCGCGCGTCTTGGAGCCGCATTCGCGCAGGGCGTCCTCGATCATCCGACGCTTCAGCTCCTCGATGGCCTCGTTGAGCGTCGGCGCCGACGGCGGGGCGCCCCCGTCGCGGATGCGAGGGGACAGATGCTCGAGGCCGATGGGCTTGCCGTCCTCGGCGAGGGCGACCGCGCGCTCGATCTCGTTCTCGAGCTCGCGCACGTTCCCCGGGAACGGGTAGGCCCGCAGCGCGCGCACGGCCTCCGGGGTGAGGGAAGGGATGGCCCGCCGCGCGCGCTCGCGATGGACGCGCAAGAAGTGGTCGGCGAGGGCGGGGATGTCGCTGCTGCGCTCGCGTAGCGGCGGCAGCGTGACCGGGAACACGTTGAGTCGGTAGTAGAGATCGCGGCGGAAGGCGCCGTGCTCCACCTGGGCCTCGAGGTCGGCGTTGGTGGCGGCGATGACGCGCACGTCGACCTTGCGCACGCCCGACTCGCCCACCCGCCGCACCTCGCCTTCCTGCAGCACCCGCAGCAAGCGTAGCTGGGTGGCGGGCGTCATCTCGCCCACCTCGTCGAGGAGGATGGTGCCGCGGTGGGCCTCCTCGAAGAGGCCGCGCCGTTCCGCGGTGGCGCCCGTGAAGGCGCCGCGGGCGTGACCGAACAGCTCGGACTCCAGCAGCGACTCCGGAAGGGCGCCGCAATTCTGGGCCACGAAACGGGCATCGCGCCGCGGACCGTTTTCATGGATGAGCCGGGCGAAGAGCTCCTTGCCCGTGCCCGTCTCCCCGCGGAGCAGCACGGTCGTGTTCGAATCGACCACTCGCCGCACGAGCGCGACCGTCTCCCGGAGACCGCTCTGGGCCCCGATGAGGCGGTCGAAGGCGAGGGGACGGGCGCGCGTGTCGGCGACCTCGCGCCGAAGCGCGTTGTAGGCCAGCTCCAGCTCGTCCTTGAGGCGCGCGTTCTCGCGCACGAGCTCGTAGCGCTCGGCGGCGCGACGGACGACCAGCAACAGCTCGCTCGGGTCCCACGGTTTGGGCAGGAAGTGGTAGATGCGGGCGGTGTTGATGGCGTCCATCAGGCTGTCGACGTCGGTGTAGGCGGTGAGCACGATCCGCAGCGCGTCGGGAGCCACCTCGTGACTGCGGCGCAGCAGCTCCACTCCCGTCATCCCCGGCATCCGGTAATCGGTGACGATGACGGCGACGTCTTCGCGGCGGAGCAGCTCGAGAGCGGCCTCGCCCCCGCCCGCGCGCAACACGCGGAAATCGGTGGCGAGCACGGCTTCCAGCGAATCGAGGACGCGCGGCTCGTCGTCGACGACGAGCACGGTGTGTTGCTCCATCGGTCCTCCCGGCGGCGGCGTCTCTCTCGAAGGAGACGCGCTCACGCGGGTTGGACTTCCGGCGCCGTCTCCTTGCGGCCGACGATCTCGTAGAGGGCGGTGCGCACCTTGATGCCCTTGAGCTTGGGCCTCCCGAGCTCGCGGTAACGCACGCGGTCGCTCACCTGCTTGAACGTCTCCTCGCCGGCGATGATATGCGCATCATACAGGCGTGTCATGCGCTGGATGCGCGCGGCCGCGATCATCGGCCGCCCCACCACGATCAGCTCGCGCCGGCGCTCGGACCCGATGGTGCCCGCCATGACCTGGCCCGAGCTGAGCCCTATCCCGATGTCGAAGGTGGGCAACCCCGCCGCCGTCCAGCGCGCGCGCAGGCGCTCCATCCCCGCGATCATGTCGAGGGCCGCCTCCACCGCACGGGGGGCGGCGTCGGTCTCGCCGTCGAGCACGCCGAAGAGGGCCACGATCTCGTCTCCGATGAGCTGCTCCACCGTCCCCAGTCGCTCGAAGATGACGTCGATCATGGCCGTGAAATACTCGTCGAGGAGCTTGATCATGACCGGCGCGCGCGTGGTCTCGATGAGACGCGTGAACCGCCGGATGTCCGCGAACAGGACCGTCGCCTCCCGCCAGCCGCCCGGCAGCTCGATGAGGGTCGGGTTCGCCACCGCGAGATCCACGAGGCGAGGCGAGACGTAGCGCTGGAGGTTCGCGCGCAGCGCCGCTTCGCGGACGACGTCGTCCTGCGCGGCGCGGAGCCGGGCCAGCGCCTGCTCGAGATCGGCGTTGCGCGCCTCCAGATCCCGCACGAGGCGCTCCCGCTCGCGCACGAGGCGATGGCGCTCCACGCCGCCGCGGACGACGTGCAGCAGCTCCTTGGGGTCCCACGGCTTCAGGAGGAAGTGGTAGATGTTGGCCGCGTTGATCGACTCCATGAGGGCATCGGCGTCGGTGAACGCGGTCAACAAGATCCGCACGGTGTCGGGAGCGATGTCGCGCGCGTGCGCGAGCAGCTCCGTCCCGAGCATGCCGGGCATGCGCTGGTCGCTGATCATGACGGCCGGCCGCGTCTCTCCGAGGATGCGCAGCGCGTCCTGGGGACGGTCGGTACGCAGCACCTCGTACTCCATGCCGAGGAGGGCTTCGAGGGAGTCGAGCACGCGTACCTCGTCGTCGACGAGGAGGACCGTGGCCTGGTCGGCCGGCGTCATTTCACAGCTCGCGTGAGGGGAAGCCGCACGGTAAAGCGGGCGCCGCCGCCGGCCGGGCTTTCCACGGACAGCTCACCGCCGTGCTTCTTGACGATCTCGTAGCTGATGGAGAGCCCGAGCCCCGTACCCTCGCCCACCGGCTTCGTCGTGAAGAACGGATCGAACACCTTGCCGATCACGTCGGCGGAAATCCCGGGCCCCGTGTCGGCGATGACCACGACCGCGAAGCTGTCCTCCGCCCGCGTCTCGATGGTGATGACACCCGGTCCCGTGATGGCCTGGGCCGCGTTGGCGAGGAGATTCAAGAAGACCTGGTCGATCTGGGAACGGATGCACTCCACCGCCGGCAGCGCGCCGAGCTTGCGCTCGACGACCACGCGGTCCTTGAGCAGATGGTTCAAGAGAGTCAGGCTCGACTCGATCTCCTCGTGGAGGTCGACGGCCTGCCACACCTCGTCCTGCCCGCGCGCGAACACGCGCAGGTCGCGGACGATCTTGCGGCTCCGCTCGGCGCCCTCGCGGATGCCCTGGATCATGGAGTCGAGGTACTTGAGGGCGTAGTCGATCTTCAGCGTCTTCCACTGCTCGCCCACCCGCGCTGCCTCCGCGTCGGGCAGGGCCGCCCCTCGATAGACGTCGAGCATCGCGCGCAGACGCTTCACGAAGTCCTCGAGCGTGGTCACGTTGGAGAAGACGAAGCCGATGGGATTGTTCAGCTCGTGTGCCACCCCCGCCACCAGTTGCCCCACCGACGCCATCTTCTCGCGCTGGATGAGCTGCATCTGCGTCACTTGCAGGTCCCGGTACGCCGCCTGCAGCTCGTCGTTGGCGCTGCGGAGCTGCTCCGTGCGCACGCGCACCTTGTCTTCGAGCCCACGCGTGAGGTCCTCGATCGTCTGGAAGCTCTCCGCCCGGTCCACGGCGAGTGCGACGTGGTTGGCCACCGCCGACAGCAGCTCCACGTCGGCCTCCGCGAAGCGCCCGGGCTCGCGCGCGACCACGTTGAGGACGCCGAAGATCCGATCCTTGACGCGGAGGGCGACGGCGACGAAGGAGCGGACGCCGAGGGCGTGCGCGGTCGGGAGGTGAACGGGCGCCGTCGTCGCCTGCACGTCGTTGACGATGATGGGCAGTCCCGTCCGGGCCACGCGGCTGTTCACGCTCGTGTCGGTGTCGAGCGGGAACTCGACGTGGTCGAGGGCGGGGGGGGCGCCGTCGCGGGTGGCCCGGCGGTGGATGCGCAGCACGCGGCGGGCGTCGTCGACCAGGAAGATGTTGGCGGCCTCGAAGCGCATGCGGTGCACGAGACGATCGAGCGCTTGCTCGTAGATCTTCTCCACGTCGAGGGTGGCGTTGATGGCCGCGCTCAAGTCGATCAACAGCGAGAGCTGCTCGATCTTGGTCTCGAGGTCGCGGAACTTCTTTTCCAGCTCGCTGGCGGAGTGGAGGATCTCCTCGCTCTGGATATCGCGGAGGCGCTGGGTCTCCCGGCGACGATGCGATTCCCGCCAGGCGAGGCCGAGGGCGGCGCCGGTCATGATCGGCAGCGCGGTCAGGAGCGCGCCCTCCACGTTCGAGGCGAGCTGTCCGGCCGCCCACATCGCGCTCGCGATGCCGCCGGCGGTGGCGCCGGCGAGCGTGGCCCCCCAGAAGCGCGCGCCGATGGGCGGATTCTTCCAGCGGAGGTCCCAGAGGCACGCGGGCGCCCCCTGCGCCGCGCACTCCCGCTCGTGCACGATCGCGCGCGGCAACCCCCAGTTGGTGGGATAGCGCTCGATGCCGACCTTGACCTCCTCGCACAGCCACTTCGGCATGAAGCACCCGGGCGCCAGGTCGAGCCGGAAGCGCGCCCGCGCGCGGTGCATCTCGACCACGCGCATGGTGAACGTGCGGTTGATGTGCCGGTAGAGGGATTCGACCTTCTCGTAGATCGCGCGCGGGCTCCCGAGGCCCATCGTGTAGCTGCCGATGTAGGATCGCTCCTCGTGCGTGGGCTTCCAGTCCATGAGGTACTCGCCGAAGCGGCGCGCCCACCTGACCTCGTCCGTCTCGCCCATGATGTCCATCGCGAGACGGGCGAGGCCGTCGGCGACGGGGAGCGGCAGCCAGTTGTGGTCGGCGATCAGGTACTCGCGGCTCCGCCCGGCCGCGGCCAGGATCGCCGCCACCCCCTTCTCGCCGACCTCTTGCTCCACGAAGGGAATGAGCACCTTCGTGAAGATGCAGTTGACCTCTCCCGGCATCGCCTACCGGGGCTTGTACACGAGCTTCGATGTGATGTTGACGGGATTGGCGATGGTGTCGCGCACGGGCGACTTGCGGTCGATCGTCTCCTTGCACTTGCGAACCTGCTCTTCCGACGCCGGGCTCTGGATGGTGACGGTGTAGCGGATATCCGTCACGCCGTTGCGCACGGTCTTGTCGTGGCCGAGCATGCCGCGCGCGTCGACGTCCGCCTCCAGCTCCAGGTCGATGGCGTCGATGGGCACGCCGAACATCTCCGCATTGGTCGCGATGCCGGCCGTCACGCAGCCCGCGAGCGCGGAGAGCAGCACCTCCACCGGTTGGGGAGCGTTGTCCACGCCGCCGAGGAAGGGCGGCTCATCGACCGTGATCGTGAAGCGTCGCGTGGGCGCGGCCATCTCGGCGCCGCCGCCGGCGGCGGTGATCCGGCCGATGGAGACCTGCGTCTTGGTGCCGCGCTGCCACGTCGACTTCGCGTAGAAGCCGCACTTGCCGATGGCGGGGTTCTGGCGGACGGCGGCGTCGACCTTCTTGATCTCCTCGAGGTTCACGTCGTTGAGTCGGTCGGCCATGGTCGTTCTCCTCTTTCAGAGCAGGGTGGCGATGCTGTGGGCGGCGCGGCGCGCGCCGTCGGTCTCGACGTCTCGATAGATCACCGGACGCTTGAGCCCGTCCGCGATCGCGTGCGCGAGCGCCTCGGGCTCCGTCTGGTGGTAGTCCATCCGCGTGCCCGCACCGTAACGGCCGAGCCGGTGGGCGACGTGGATGTTCTGCTCGAAGTGATTCCGCAACGGAAAGTAGACGAACGGCCGCTTGGTCGCCGTCAGCTCCATGCAGGTAGACAGACCGCCCTGGACGACGGCGAGATCGCAACCGGCCAGATGAGCGTAGAGATCGGGGACGAACGGCCGGTACTCGAGGCCAGGGGCCTGTGGGAACGCGCGGGGGTCGAGGCGCGGACCGGTGACGATGATCATCCGCAACTCGGGCACCAAACGGCGTGCGTGCGGCCACGCCGCGACGACCTTCTCCAGCAGATGGCGGCCGACGCCGGTGCCGCCCACGGCGGCGAACACGACGTTCTCGTCGCGCCGGAACCCGAGCCGAGCGCGCACGCCGTCGCGATCGGCGAACTGAGCGGGATCGAAGGGCAGGATGTAGCCGGGAAAGTCGTAGTGCGACCGCGTCCATTCCCGAATGTTCGGCAGCGAGGGGCCGAAGGCGCGGTCCACGACGTCGTCGGCGTTGCCGACGAAGAGCGCGCGATCGCGCACGCGGGGAAACCGCGCGATCTGCTCGATCATCTCCGCGTTGTAGTCGGCGGTGAGGGCGGCCTCGCGGGAGTCCGGGCCCTCCATCGGCAGCCAGCCTACGAAGTCCGTGAGCCAGACGAAGGCCGTTCGCTTCAGCTCAGGGTTTTCGTGGAGATAGTAGTCGACGTCCCACGCCTCGTCGCCGATGACGAGGTCGTAAGGCTGGGCGTCGAGGACGTCGTGCACGACCATGAAGTTCGCGAGCAGGATCTCGTCCATGTTGCGCCACGCCTGGAAGACGCGCAGGTCGTGCTCGCCCGCTTCCGACTCGATGTGCGCGGACTCGCCGGCCAGCCAGGCGCTCGCGGGATGGATCGTCTCCCCGCGCGCCTCGAGCACGCGCGTGACGGGGTCCTGGGCGAGCCAGTCGATCTGCAGATCGGGATGGAGCACGCGCAGCTCGCGCGCGATGGCAACGTCGCGCAACGCGTGACCGAGACCGATGGGACTGGAGATGAAGAGCGCGCGCCGCCCGCGCGTCATCGCGCGCCTCCACGGCCGGGGCGAGGGTGGCCGCGACTCCAGGAAATCCCGGACGGCGATGTTGAAGCGCACGGGATCGCGCCCGTGCGGCGAGTGCCCGGAGCCTTCGAAGGGGATGAGCTCGGAGCCGGGAATCGCCAGGTGAAGCCGCGCCGACAGCTCGGCGGGCCGGATCGCGTCGGCGGTTCCGTGTATAACGAGCGTGGGCACGGAGATTCGCCGGACGAGTTCCGTCGCGGGCGTCCGGCAGCCACCGTCGTCGATGGTCGCGATCAGTACGTCGGGAGTGGTCTCGAGCGCCCACGCGATCCCGTCCTCGATCGGCTTCGTCGAATGCGGCTCCGTGAAGATCTGCTCGATGAAGAAGCGAGCGAAGTCCGGATAGTTCTCGCGCCAGTAGTGAGCGTTGTACTTGTCCCACCCCTCGTACCTGTCCTTGACGTCGCGAAAACCATCACGCGGAGCCCCGTCGATGGGGGTGCCGACGAGGACGAGGCGGTCCACCCGCTCCGGATGCTGGGCGGCGAGCAGGAGGCCGTGCCATGTCGCGCGCGACCAGCACACGAGGGACGTCCGCGTCGTCGATGTCGCGTCGAGCACGGCGAGCGCGTGCGCGGCGATCGCCTCCGCGCTGTAACCCGTCGACGGCCGTTCCGACCGCCCGTTGCCGGGGGGGTCGAACGTGAGGACCCGGAAGTGCCGCGCGAAGTACGGGATCTGCATCTTCCAGCAGCGGCTGTGCACGATCTGCCAGCCCGGGATGAAGAAGACCGTGCGGTCGCCGCTGCCGTACTCCTCCCAGTGGACGGAGACGCCGGCCGACTGCGCGTCGCCTTCGCGGTCCGGATATCGTGCGCGCATCGCGTCGCTACTCCAGCAGCTCGGCGATCATGCGGGCCGCCTTGGCGGTGCCGTCCGCGGGCACGGGCGCGTGGCGTACCGGCCGGCCGAGATGCGTCAGGATGGCGGCGCCGAGCGCGTCGGCCGACGTGCGGTCGTAGTCGAAGCGCACCCCGGCGCCCATGCGCTCGAGGCGCCGGTGCACGAAGTACTGCTGCTCGAAATGATTACGGAGCGGGAAGTAGAAGAACGGCGTCTGGAACGCGGCCAGCTCCATGGTGGTGGTGAGCCCGCCCTGCACGATGGCGAGATCGGCGGCGGCGTGGTGCTCGAAGAGATCCGGCACGAAGGCGCGGACGTCGATCTGCGGGCTCGCGGGCAGCTCGCGCGGGTCGAGCCGGGGGCCGGCCACGAGGATCATCCGCGTCTCCGGCACCTGGGATGCGATCGACGCGAAGGCCTCCGCGCACCGCTGGAGGAGCCGGCGGCCCACGCGGGTGCCGCCGACCGAGACCAGGATCACGCGCTCGTCGTCGCGATAGCCGAGCCGGCGCCGAAGGGCGGCGCGGTCGCGATAGGCGGCCGGATCGAAGTGGTACGTGTAGCCGGAGAACTTGAAGTGCTCGCGCGCCCAGGCGCGCATGTTCGGGAGGCCGGGCGCAAAGTCCCGATCGAGCACGTCCTCTTCGTCGCCGACCATGAGGGAGAGGTCGCGCACGTCCGGGTGCAGCCGCAGGTGATCGATGTTCTCCGCATTCTTCTCGCGGGCGCGGATGAAATCGGTGGAGGCGGGATCGTCGCGCATGGGGAGCACGCCGACGAAGTCCGTGATGAAGACGTAGGGCGCGCGCTTCAGCTCGGGGTTCTCGTGCAGGTAGTAGTCGAGCTCCCAGCCCTCGTCGCCGACCCAGAGGTCGTAGTCCTCGGCCTCCACCACGTCCGCGAAGACGCCGAAGTTGGCGGCCATGATCTCGTCCATGTGCCAGAGCGCGTTGAACGCGTGCAGCTCGTGATCGGCGGACGCCCAGCCCTCCACGTGCGCGCTCTCGTTCTGGAGGAGGTCGGTGGCCGGATGCAGACGCTCGCCCAGGTGCTCCACCACGCGTCGGGAGGGATCGGCGGCGAGGAAATCGACCCTCGTGTCCGGAAACGCCTCGCGCACGCTCCGGGCGATGGCGATGTCGCGCTGGATGTGGCCGAGGCCGATGGGGCTCGACAGCCAGAGGATGCGGCGCGCCGGCCGTCCGCGCAGCACGGCGGGCGCCTTGCGCTCGGTCGTGCGCGGGATCGAATGCGTGACCACGGGCCGGTCGAGCACGAAGTCGCGGATGAGCCGGTTCACCTTCACGCAATCCCGCCCCTGCAAGCCGTGGCCGCCACCCTCGAACGTCACCAGACGGGCCCCCGGTACCGCCGCCGCGAACTTCTGGCAGTGGCTGTAGGGGATGATGGGATCGTCGGTGCCGTGGATCAGGAGCGTGGGCACCGTGACCTGACCGAGGAGGTCGTAGACGTCGTCCTTGCCGATCTGCCCCAGCGCCTCCACGAGGATCTCGGGCGCGGTCTCGGCGACCCACTGGAAATTGTCCTCGATCGCGCGCAGCGAATGCGGCTCCGGATACATCTTCTTGAAGAGACGCTCCTGCCACCTCGCAAAGTCGTCGCGGATCACGCGCGCCACTTTCTCCTCGAATGGCTGCGGCAGCGACTGGCGATACTGGGCGCCGACCACGACGAGGTGCGACACCGCGCCCGGGTGATCGAGCACGTAGCGCACGGCGAGCATGGTGGAGCAGCTGTAGGCGACGAGGGCGAACGGCGGCCGCACCGCCTGCGCGAGAACGGCCGTGAGATCACCGTAGCGAGTGGCGAAGTCGTAGCCAGTCCGCGGACGATCGGAGCGGCCGTGGCCGCGCGGATCCATGGCGCCGACGCGGAAGTGCCGCGCCAGGTAGGCGATGTTGTTCTTCCACATCCGCGCCCCCACCACCGGCTGGGACGGGGGGCAGAGGAAGAGGTCGCGCGCGCCCGCGCCCGTGACCTCGTAGAAGATCTTCGCGTCCGGCCGTGAGACGTACATCGATCAGCCTCGCTTCCGCGCCGGCTTCGACGTGGCACGTCGGAGGGCGCGCTCTCGACGTTCCGACTCGTACATGACGAGGGCGGCGCCGCCGCGCACGGTCTCCCGCTTCGACGACGGCACGATCCGGATGGTGGTGTCGGCGAGCACGCGGTCGAACGCGTAGCGCGCCGTCCGGCGCAGGATATCGCGCTCGAGCGGCACCAGCGCCGCCGCCATGCCGCCCGTCACCACCACCACGTCGGGGTTGAAGCCGTTCAGGATGATGCCGAGCGCGGCGCCGAGCGCTTCGCACGCGCGGTCCACCAGCGCCGTCGCGACGGGGTCACCGTCGGCGGCGGCGGCGAAGATGATGCGCGGCGTGATGGCGGAGGGATCACCGCCTGCGAGAGCGCACAGCCCGGACTCGGGATGCTCGGTCGCCGCCAGCCGCGCGCGGCGGCTCATGGCCGGGTGCGAGACGAAGACGGCCAGGCAGCCGTGGCCTCCGCAGACGCACGGAGGCCCGTCGAGCAGGACCGGCATGTGACCGAACTCGCCGGCGTACCCGTTGCGCCCGCGCACCAGCTCGCCGTTCAAGACGAGGGCGCCGCCGGGTCCCGTTCCGAGCGCGAGCACCGCGAGCGACGCGACGCCGCGGCCGGCGCCGAAGCGGTGCTCGGCGAGGGCGAGCGCGTTCACGTCGTTGTCGAGGAACACCGGCAAGCCCGTCGCCTCGCGGATGCGCTCGGCGATGGGCACCTTCTCGAGATCGGGAACCAGGTAGACGTCGGCCGGCATCATTCCCTTGTCGACATCGACGATCCCGGGCAGGCCGATGCCGACGCCGGCAACGGAAATGCCGCGGCCACGTGCCTCCGCGAGGAGCGCGGCGATCACCGCCAGGATGCGATCGAGCGTGGTTCCGGCGCCGTCCTCGCGCGTCCGGCGCTCGAGGACCTGGAGCACCTCGCCGTCGCCGGTGACCAGGCCTCCAGAAAGCGAGGTGGCGCCGACGTCCACCCCGATGAACACGTCCGACCGTCGCTTGGCGGGGGCGGAGCGGGATGTCATGGCGAGGGAGAATCGCAAGCGCGGTGCCACACGAAAACCCGCGCCAACGCGCGGTATCGGCGGCGCCCCCGCAAGCTCAGGTGGCGGGGGCCCGGCCTCCGTCGCGATATCGCGCAACGCTGACGAGGTGTTGCCGGCGCCACCCCGCCCGGCGCATGGGGCTGCTCTCGCGCAAGCTCGGATTGCACCCGCCGATCTTAGCCCAAGCGCGCATCGACCACCGCGAGGGGGGCCTGACCCTGCACGTAGCTGACTTCGCGCACGCCGAGCATCCCGTGCGCGTCCTCGGCGGGGATCTTCAGCGGCCCCGGTGACGGTCCCTCCCCGGGCGCCGGTTGCGGAAACGCCGTCGACATCGCGGTGTGGAAGGTAACGTTGCCTTCGACCTTCTGGAGCACCTGATGGATGTGGCCGTTGAGGACGGTGACGGAGCCGAACCGTCGCAAGTAGCCGAGCGCCTCCGCGGCGTCGGCGGTGGCCCAACCCCAGGCCGGGTACACCGCCCACAGCGGCACGTGGGTGAAGACGACGACCGGCGTGCTCGCGCCGAGGGCGGCCACGTCGCGCTCGAGCCACTCGAGCTGCTCCGTCCCCAGCGCTCCGATGCCGCCCGCCTTGTAGGTGAGAACGTTGACGAGGCCGACGAAATGCACCCCCTTGTAGTCGAAGCTCTGCCAGCCCCGCCCGTTGCTTCCGGGAAAGCGGCTCAGGTACTCCTTGCCGCCGTCGAGGAACACGTCGTTCTCGCCGGGGGCGTAGAAGACGCGCTCGGTGCGCACGGTCTTCATGTTTTCGGCGACGATGTCGAACGCGCCGGGTTTCTGGGCGTGCGTGATGTCGCCGGTGTGGATCACGAACGCGGGAGCGTGCGGGCGCGCGTTGAGGCGGGCGATCGACTCTTGCATCGTGGCCACGGGATCGCCGTTCGGCTGGCCCTTGAAGCCGATGTGGGTGTCGCTGATCTGGGCGAACGTGAAATCGGTGCCCGGCGTTTCCGCGGCCTCCGCGAGCGTGCGCGACGACAGCACGCCGCCGTTCACCGCCCACACGAGGCCGGTGCCGGCCCAGGCCATGCACTCGAGAAACTGACGACGGTCGACTTTCATCGCGGTCTCCTTCGCGGCGCCCGTCAGCGGACGATGACGTCGGCGCGCATGTGGGGATGAAGCGCACAGAAGTAGTGATAGGTCCCGGCCTTGGTGAAGGTGAACGAGAACCGTCCCGGGCCTTCGAGGGCCTCAGACTTGAAGACACCCTCCGTCGACGTGATCGTGTGCGACTCCTCGTCGTCGTTGTGCCAGGTCACGGTCGTGCCGGGGGCGACCGTGACCGTTCCCGGCTGGAACGCGAAGTCGGTGATCTCCACCGTGACTGCCGCCGGCGCGGCGCCCGCGGGGCGACCGGCGCTCAGCGTCACCGCGGCCAGCGTCACCACCGCCGTGATCCAGGACGTGCTTCGAATCCGTGCTTTCATTCGTCTCTCCCTTCGGCGCCGCCGTGTGGCCGCGCACTCCTCCCAACGCACGCGCCGCTCGACCGTTCCCTCGCGAAAAATCGATCGCGCGGAGGGAACGACCAAGCGCTTCGCGCGTTAGCGCTGTGAAGGTGGAGATGCGGGCGGGGACGCGGCGTGCGCGCGGTGGGCGAGGCGTATCATGAGGCGGTCATGTGGGAGCAGGCGGGACGATGGGCGCTGGGGCGGGAGGCGCTCGCGCACGCCGACGCCCTTCACAACCTCGCCCGCTATCTCACCGGCAACACGGTCGACGCCGAGGATCTCGTGCAAGAGACGTACGCGCGCGCGTTGCGGGCGGCCGATCAGTTCACGCCGGGCACGAATCTCAAAGCGTGGCTGTGCCGGATTCTCCGCAACGCGTACCTGAGCCTGTATCGGCGTCGGCGTCACGACCCCGTCGTGGGCGGTCTCGACACCGTGAACCCCGGCGTACCGACTGCCGCCGAGGCGAGCTTCCTCGGCGATATCGAGCTCGACCGCCTGCGCAAGGTGGTGAGTGAGGAGATCGAGCGGGCGCTCCTGAGTCTCGGCGACGACGCGCGCACGGTGATCCTGCTCGACCTGGAAGGGCTCACGGAGGTGGAAGTGGCGGACGTGCTCGGGTGTCCGGTGGGAACGGTGAAGTCGCGGCTGGCGCGAGCCCGTGCCGCCCTTCGCCGCCAGCTCGGCGACTATGGGAGAGGATGACCGGATGCGGTGCGACGACGTGCGCATGCGCTTGCTCGAGGGTCAGCGCGGCGGGCTCGAGCCGCCCGAGGACGCCGAGCTGCGCTCGCACGTGGCGGGGTGTCCGGCCTGCGCGCACGAGGAGCAGGCGGACCGATTGCTGACGGAGGCGCTCGAGCATCGTATGCCCCAGTACGCGGCGTCGCCGGCGTTGAAGCGACGGCTGGCGGCGGCCTGGCCGGCGCCGGTGACGCCGCCGCCGCCGTGGTGGCGCGCGCGGCTGCGCGCGTGGGCCCCGCTGCTGGCGGCGGCGGCCGTCGTCATCGTCGCCGTTCCGCTGCTCCTCTCCACGCCCGCGCTGCGGGGCGGCGGCCCCGGCATGACGCCCCTCGTCACCGAGGCCGTGAACGACCACTTGCGCGTGATCGGCAGCGAGCATCCGCTCGACATCGCGAGCGGCGGTGTCCACCAGGTCAAGCCGTGGTTCGAAGGCCGGCTCGATTTCGCGCCTGTGGTGGCGTTCGGCGGCGACGAGGACTTTCCGCTGCAGGGCGGCGCCGTCGCCTGGTTCATCGACCGCAAGGCGGCCACGTTCGTCTTCAAGCGCCGGCTTCACGGTATCTCGCTGTTCGTGTTTCGCGCGGACGGCCTGCCGTGGGCCGCGCGCGACACGCAGCGCATCGGCGCCGTCGACGTCTATCCGACCACCGCGCGCGGATTCAACGTGCTGCTCTGGCGCCAGCGCGACCTCGGCTACGCGCTCGTCTCCGACGTCGACGCCGCGGAGCTACGCGACCTCGCGGGGAGGATCATCGGGAACCCGTGACGCGCAGTTGACCCTTGCGGTTCGAGCGGGGGAGACGGTCAGGGAACCCACCGGACGGCGTCGGCCTCCGGCTCGACGGCCCGGGCCTCACCGCCGGCGACAGGGACCATCCAGACGCGCCCGGCGCTCGGATTCCCAATAGCTGACCGGCGAAACGCGATCCATCCGTCGTCGGTGGACCAACGCGGCTCATCGTCCGCGGCTCCCGGGGGCGGCGAGGTGAGCGGCCGGCGCGCACCGCTCTCGACGTCGATGAGCGCGAGGGCAAACGGCCGGTCCGCGGGGCGCCCGACGGCGGGCGCCGTTGCCACCGCGATGAGCTCGCCCGTATGCGCGAACCGCGGCGAATGCGTGTCCGCCTCCGGCGGCGACAATGGCCGCGCGGCGCCGTCACGACCGTAGCGAAAGACACGCCGCCGCAGGGCGGGATCGCCGGGATCGACGTCGACGACGGCGAGGCCGTCGCCGCGCGGGGATGCGTTCCCGACGGCGAGGAAGGGGCCGATCGTCCCGCGGCGTCCGCCGTCGAGATCGACGAGCGCCAGGTCCCAGTTGCGGTCGCGCACGATCACGTTCCGACCGTCCGGCGTGATCGCGTACGAGTCGCGCCGATAGACCACGTCCACGAGCGACGATTTCAAGATTTCAATGACGAGCGGCCCCGTGAGACGGGCGCCCGCGCTGCCATCGCCGAACGGCGCCACCGCCGGCGCCGGCGCGTCGAGCTTGACGATGAAGGGCCGTCCCGCATCGTCCAGGCGAGCCCCGAGGAAGAGCAGCGCGTCTTCCCCCGCCCACTCGAGGTCGCGCACGTCGAGGTCCGACGGCACCGCGACGCGGAGGACGGGCTTTCGTGCGCGCTGAACCACGAGCTGTCGCGGCCGCGGATCGACGTAGGCGAGGGCGCCGGCGCCGCTGACAGCGAACGCGCCCACCTGTCCTTCGACGAGGGGAACGACCCCGGCACCGAGCGTGATCCGCACGAGGCCGGAACGCGTGCGCGCGACGAGCGCGGCCGCGCGCGTCCTGAACGTGATCACGAGCGGACGTGCGAGCGCCCGGCCTCCGCGGTCGCGCACACCGCCCCCGACGGTCACGACGTAGGTCGTGCCTGCGCTGAAGCGAGCACGGGGCGTGAAGGCGAGGCGGCGACCGGCGACGCTGGTGAAGCCGGCGACGGAAGGCGCGATCGTGATGGCGGCGGCGGCGGTGGCCTCGTCGAGAGGACGGCTGAAGGTAACCACGATCTGCGCCGCCGGCGCGACGTCGGTGGCGCCGGCGGCCGGGCTCACGTCCACGACCGCGAGCGGGCGAGGCGCGGCGAGGACGATGACGGCGGCGATCGCGAGGCCGAGCGCGAGGATGACGACCACGGACAGCGCATCGAACCGAGCCGCGCGCGCGTCAGTAGAGATACGGCTGGTCCGGCCGCGCCGTGGGCGTGACCGCCGTTGCCGCGATGACGGCTCGCCGGCGCCCGTTCACGTCGTGTACCTCCCATGCGCCCTCCACCTCCACCCAGCGCCCGGCCGGCGGCGGCGGCCCCGCGCTGCGGACGGGCAGGCCGACGGGCTCGGCATCCACCGCGCAGCATTGCACGACGAATCGCGCGACGAGAAAGGAGTCGGCGGGCAAGCTCGGATCGTGATGCACGAAGCCCGTCACGCGCACGGGTTTACCGGCGTGGCGCCCGGGCTCGGGATCGGCGGCGAACACCTTCACCCAGTCCTTGATCGTGTAGCGCTCGGGCCGTGCCTCCACGTCGAAGGTGGGCGCGTCGCCGCGCCCGAGTGATGCGCTTGCCACGCCGCGCTGGCTCGCGGTGGCAGGGCTCAGGGGCTGGGCGGGAAGCAGGAAGCCGAGCGAGACGGGCAGGGCGAGGATGACGGCCGCGAGACGTGACACGGCGGGGCCGCCGCTGCGCCACGAAGCGAGACCGAGCGCCACCAGGAGGGCGCCGGTCACGGCGGTGGGCACGACGTAGATGGGATGGATGTAGAAGTAAAGGCCGCCGGTGCCGAACAGAGAGAGGAAGTAGATGCCGTAGGCGAGCGCGAGGACGGCGGCGGTCCGCTTCATCCGATCCAGTAATTCAGGACGAGGCCAAGGAGGAACACCATCTCCGTGACCACCACTGCCACCAGCGCCACCGTCTTGGCGGTGAAGACGGTCAGCATGAGCAACAGGCTCTTGATGTCGACCATGGGTCCGAAGACGAGAAACGCGATCAGCGACCCGTCCGTGAACGTGCCCGCGTAGGCGAGCGCCACGAAGGCGTCGACGGTCGAGCAGATCGACAGGACGACCGCGAGCGCCATCATGGCCGCGACGGAGACGACGGGGCCCTGACCGATGCCGAGCAGCGCCGTGCGCGGCACCAGCGTCTGGGTGAGCGCGGCTAGGGCGGCGCCCACCACCAGCACCGCGCCCATCTCCACGAACTCCGCGAGCGTCCCCTGCGCAAAGCGCCGCACCGGCGTCGTGGTCACGGGTGCCCCGTGATCGTGGCCGTCGTCGATCACGCGCCGGCGCAACAGGTCGTCCGGGCGCGGATGCCACGTGAGCAGGAGGCCGACGCCCATCGCCACCAGGAACGTGAAGGCGAGCCGGTAGACGACCATCAGGGGTCGCTCGCGGAACGCGGCGAACGTGGAGAGGGCGACCACGGGATTGAGCGCCGGCGCCGAGAGCAGGAAAACGACGGCGGCGGCGGCGGGCACGCCCCGCGTGATGAGGCGGCGGGCGACCGGCACGTTGCCGCACTCGCACACGGGGAACAACGCGCCGAGCCCCGCCATCGCCGCCAGCGAGCCGAGGCGATCGCGCGGAAGCCAGCGTAGCGTGCGCTCACGGGCGAGGACGAGCGCGAGCGCCTGCGAGACGAGCACGCCCAGGAGCAGGAAGGGGGCCGCCTCGATGATGACGCCGAGGAAGATCGTCACCCCGTCCTGCGCCCGGGCGAGCCCGGACACTTGCTACTCTCCGACGCCCTTCTGACCGCGCGACTTGAGGGCGATGGCGCGCGTGGTGGCGCCGCTGCCGTCGACGATCTTCGTCGGCAGCGCGATGTAGAAGGCGCCGCGGACGGGCAGCTTCCCGACGTTCGTGAGCAGCTCGTCCCAGGTCATGCCGTACTTGAGCCCCGCCACGTGCGTGGCCTGACCGGCTTCCACCGGGCCCATGCTGGGGCCGTCGGAGCCGATGTGCTTGATGCCTTTCGAGTTCAGGTACTCCATCGTCTCCGGACCGGGCGCTGGCCAGCCCGGCGACTTCTGGAGGATGAGCGGATCGAACGCGAGGCGATTCCCCTCCGGAAACGGCTTGTAGTACTTGTCGGAGTACCCGGAGAAGAACAGCACGATCTCACCGCGCTGGAGGCCGCCGTTCTTCGCCTCCCAGTCACGCACCATCTGCGGCGTGATGATCGGGCTCTTGCCGTTGGGCGCCTTGTCGAGGATGGCGCGCACGTCGACGACGGCGGCGGGGCCGAGCCACTGCGAGACCGGCATTTTGTCGCACGTCATCTTGCCCATCGGGCCCTCGAACGGCATGCCGGACCCCTCAGGTGGGATGAAATGGGCTGGACAGTCCAGCTGCGTGCCCGTGTGCTCGTCGATCACGTACCGCTGGCCGTAATACGGAAACACGCTCTGCGCGAGGTTGTCGCCGTAGGCGCCCTTCACCGGCTTGAACCAGTTGAACGTCCACCGCTGGAAGGGAGCGTGGGTCGGCCAGTGCGCGGGAAGCTGCTCGGAGATGAGGACGGTGAGGTCGATGACCTCGGCGTCCTTCATGGCGGCAGCCATGGTGGCGCCGACGTTGCTCTGCGCATCGACGCCGCGCACGCTCGTCATCCAAAGCACCGCACCCGCGAGAAGGAGAAGCGTTGAGACGACTCGCAAACCAGACTTCATGATGTCCTCCCAGAAAAAGGTCTGGTTCCAGACCACCGGCACCGCGCGCACGGAACGACCTAACTCTCACCTCCCGTCGACGGCGAGGGCCGACCTCGCAGAAGGCGCATGCTAGGAGCGCCCGCGCGGGGTTGTCAAGACGCGCTATGCACTCGGCGCCGCGCGGGGCGGGGCAACCACGGGCACGCCGTGGTTCAATACCGTCGCGATGGCGCTGCTCCCGCCGCTGGATCTCGTGGGCAGCCCGATCCTGCTCGGGGTGCTCGTGGTCTGCTTGGCGGCGGAGGCGGCGCGACCGCTGCGGGCGCGCGTGCAGACGCGCGGGGAACGGCTCCCGACCAACGTCGCCATGATGGCGATCGCGAGCGTGATGGTGCGGGGGTTCGTGATCCCCGTGAGCGTCCTGCTGGCGACGATGGTCACCACGAGAAGCTGGGGCCTCGTGCCCCTCCTCGACCTGCCGGCGCCGGCGGCGGCGGGCATCGCCTTCATTGCCGCCGACTACGCCACGTGGCTCTGGCACCGGCTCAATCATCAGATTCCGTTCCTGTGGCGCTTCCACGCCGTTCACCACACCGATCTCGACCTCGACGTCACCACCGCCTTTCGCTTTCACGCGGGCGAGCTGGCGCTGTCGCTCGGCTTCCGCGCGCTGGCGATCGTGGTGCTCGGCCTCGGTCCCGCTCTCCTCCTCGTGTACGAGATCGCCATGGACGCCGCCACCGCGTTCCACCACAGCAATCTCCGTCTGCCCGTCGCGCTCGAGCGGCCTCTCAGCCTCCTCGTCGTCACCCCGCGCATGCACGCCATCCATCACTCGATCGTCGAGCGCGAGGCCACCGCCAACTGGTCGGTGGTGTTTTCGTGGTGGGATCGCCTGCACGGCACCCTGCGGCTCGACGTCGCCCAGGACGCGCTCGTCATCGGGGTGCCGGCGTATCGAGCGCGGGAAGCGCTCACGCTCGGAAAGTTGCTCGTCATGCCGTTTCGGCGGCACGGCGCCTGGTGGCGGCTTCCCGACGGCCGCTACCCGGATCGTCGTCCGCGCGGCACGCCCACGCGGCTGGCGGTGTAGGGCACCGGGTCCGAGCACAGGCGCGGCGGCCATGCGATGAGCGAACCCGCGCTCTCCGTCGTCATTCCCGCTCGTAACGACGCGGAGGCGCTCGGCCGCACGCTCGACCATCTCGCTCGCCTGGACGGGCCGGACCGCTTCGAGGTCATCGTGGCGGCGGCGGGAGGTCGCGCAGAGACAGAGCGTGCGGCGGCTGGACGGGCGCGGCTCCTGTGGCCGGGGGAATCGACGCGGGCTCGCCTCCTGAACGCCGGTGCTGCGGTGGCGCGCGGCCCCGCGCTGCTCTTCCTGCACGCGGACTCCTTGCCCCCGCGCGACGCCGTCGCCCTCATCGACGCCGCGCTCCGGCGGCCGGAGACGGTGGGCGGCGCCTTCGAGTTCCTCTTCGCGGAGCCCGTGTGGACGTTGCGGCTCCTCACCGCGATGAACCGCTTTCGCTACCGCACGACGGGCAACTACTACGGCGATCAGGGACTCTTCGTGCGCGCGGACGTCTTTCGCCGGCTCGGTGGCTTCCGCGATCTCGCGCTCATGGAAGACATCGACTGGAGCCGGCGGCTCCGACGCGCCGGCCATACCGTGCTCATCCCCACCCCCGTAGTGACGTCGGGGCGGCGATTTCTCGCGCGCGGGCCGTGGCGGACGACCGCATTCTGCGCCTGGCTGCTGCTCCTCAACACCCTGCGTCTCGACACCGAACGCTACGCCGAGCGCTGGCGCGGCCCCGCCGATCGTCCGCCCGGCAGCGCGTGGCCGACGGCGCCGCGATGAAGGCGGCGATTGCGATCATGGCCAAAGCGCCGGAGCCCGGGCGCGCGAAGACGCGGCTCAGCCCACCTCTCGCGGCGGACGTCGCCGCCGAGCTCTCTCGACGCTTTCTCCTCGACACGATCGAGCGCGTGCGCGCGGTCGACGGCGCCGTCGTCGCCGTCTTCTACACGCCACCGGACTCGCGCGCGCTGTTCGAGGCGCTCGCGCCCGGTGTCGCGCTCGTGCCGCAAGCCGGAGACGATCTGGGCGACCGTCTGGTGGCGGGCTTCGAGCACCTGCTCGCGCGCGGCCATCGGCCCGTGCTCTTCATCGGAAGCGATACGCCGACCCTGCCGCTGGCCGTGTTTCACGAGGCGCTCGCCCGCCTCGCGGAGCCGGAGGTGGACGTCGCGCTCGGACCCACCGACGACGGCGGCTACTACCTGATCGGGCTCCGCCAGCACCATCCCGCCCTCTTTGCGTCCATCCCGTGGAGCTCGGAACGGGTCGCCGCCGAGACGCTGCGCCGCGCGCGGACGGCCGGGCTGCGCGTGGCCGTGCTGCCGCGCTGGTTCGACGTGGACACGGCCGCCGACCTCGATCGGCTGGCGCAGTCGATGGAGGACGAGGCGGAGTGGGAGACCTCGCACACCGCTCGCTTCCTCCGAGGGCTGAAGAGCGGCCGTCAATGACGGCCGCGTGAGCGCTCCTTCACCGGCATGGATTCGAGGCAGCAGGTCCACCATCCGGAGCGGATGGTCTCCACGAACTCGGTGGGCAAGCGCTCGCCCGTCATCTCCTCCGCCATCCGCTCGTGATCGTAGTGAACGGGCACGAACTCCACCGTGAGGTCGGGGCCGGCCGTGAGCAACGCGTACCACACGCGCGGCGTGCCGTCGTTCTCCGGCCGTCCGAGGGCGCCCACGTTCACGGCGTGGCGGCCGCTGGGCAGAGCTCGGTGCCATTTGATTCCCGTGTGCGTGAAGCAGACGACGTCGCTGTCCGTGTCCCGGCAGAACTTCTCGAGGAGCCCGTCCGGTGTCGTCGTCTCCCAGAGGAATTCGTTGATCTGGCGCGGCGAGCCGTGGCACAGGAGCACGCGCGCCTCGCCGAGCGCGAAACGCACGGCGGATGGCAGCGCGGCCAGCCAGCGACGGTGCGGCGTGGACGTGCGTCGGAGCGTGTATTCGTAGGAGATGCGCGCGAAGTGGTTGTCGCGGGGGTCGGTGTAGCCGCAGCCGCAGTCCGGGGCGCCGTGCGCGATGGCGAGGTCGTAGTTGCCCTGCACGCACATGACGCCGGCGTCGCGCAGCAGCGGAAAGACGCGATCAGGATGGGGACCGAAGCCGCCGAGATCGCCGAGACAATACACGGCCTCCGCGCCGCGCCCGCGCGCGTCGGCGAGGGCGGCCTCGAGGGCGAGGTGGTTGGCGTAGACGCCGCCCATGAGGGCGACCCGGCGCGCCGTCAGAAGTTCTTGCACGCGATCCCCGTCTCGTAGCACGTGACGCAGGCAGGATGGTCGAGCGCGGTCGGAGCCAGCGTGCCGGCGAGGTCGTCGGCGCCGACGCGGGCGACGGGGAGCCCGGCCAGAATCGGGCAAACGTAGATTCCATCCGCGGCGACGACGCGGGTTTCCGTGCACTGAAGTCTTGCGAAGTCGAAGCCGACGAGATCGTCGCTCGTCAGCATCCGGTAGGGCCGGCGGCCTTCGCAGCGGCCGAGGGGAAGGACGGGGAGGATCTTGATCCGAGGCCGTGCCACCCTGGCGTCGAGGAGCGCCGCGCGCAGTCGTTCGTACAGCGACGGGCCGGAGGCGGCGGGGAGGATCTCGGTCGCCGTCACGATCGGATGCAGCTCGCGCGCGGAGAGCAACTGGATCGCGCGCAGCGCTCTGGCGAAGCTGCCATGTCCGCGGATGGCGTCGTTCTCGGCGGCCGTCGGCGCGTCGAGGCTCACCCGGAGCTCGAGCGAGTAGCGCGCCGAGGCGGAGATCCGTGCCAGGCGATCGGCCATGGCGTCGTCGACGAGGGTGCCGTTCGTGAGCACCGTGACCGGCGCCACCGCCAGCCCCGCCTCGATGAGAGAGAGGAGGTCCGGGTGGAGGAACGGCTCGCCACCCGTGAAGTAGAGCTCCCGGACGCCGAGCGCCTCCGCCTCGCGCAGCGAGCGGCGGACGACGTCGGCGGTGAGCATTCCGAGCCAGGGATCGCGGGGGCCGCTCGCGTTGAAGCAGTGACGGCAGGCGAGATTGCAGAGCGTGCCCGTGATCTGGAACCAGAGCGAGCGCAGCTCGCGAAAGGGCGCGCGCGGGACGGCGGCGGTGTGCGGGCGGATCACCGGCGGTCCCGTGCGATCAGGCCTGCGGCGCGCGCTCGGCCCCGTCGCCGTTCGCGCGCGGGTTGAAATCGGGCTCCAGTCGCAGCGTGTCGGCGATCTTGGTGACCGTGTTGAAGAGCTGGACCACTTCCACGACCTCCGTGAGCCCCTGCTCGGTGAGACCGAGCCGTCGCGCCTCGCGCAGGTGAAGGTCGACGCCGTAGTCCGACTTCCCGGTCATCGACGCCGCCAGGGCCAGGATTTCTTTCAGGGGACGATCGAGCGCGCCGTCGCTGAAGGCTGCCCGCGTCGCGCCCCAGTAGCCCGCGAGAAAAATCCGATCACGGCTCATCCAGCGGAAAACGGCGGGGGGACGCTCCATCGCGTAGAACGCCGCGATCTCGTCGAGGACCGTCTTGACCTCCGGCTCGAAGGCGTCGGGGAGCGGGACCAGCGGAGGGCGCGCGGCCGCCGGCACGAACTCGGGCGCCATCCGGAGGCCGTCGGCGACGGAATTGAGCGCGTGCGTGACCCCGGCCACGTACGCGATCTCGTACCAGATGCGATCGTCGGAGAATCCTTGCAGCTTCCCGGCTGCACTGTGCGCGACCAGTCAATACTCGCAGACGTTGATCGCGCTCACGGTGGCGGCGATGAGCTCCTTCTGGCCGCGGCTGAGGGCGCCGTCGGACATGGCGCGCCGGGAGGCGCGGCCGTAGGAGCGGCCGAACTCGGGGACGGTCAATAGGACCCGGCTCATCTTCGGGACGAAGTCGATCTTGAACCAGGCCTTCGTCGCCTCGCAGAACTTCTGATCCTCGCTCGTCAGCTCCTGCGTCTCCGTCAAGCGCACGATCTCCACGCTCACACCTCCGCGTCCGATTGATGGGGCCGGCGCCCATCGTACCTCACGCGGGCGTGGGCGAACGATGTCGCCCCGCCTGGGCCACGATGTCCATGTCGACCATCTCGCTCCAGGCACGGAGCAGTCGGGTGACGATCGGCCCCGGCTTGCCGTTGCCGAGGGCGAGGCCGTTCACGCGGACGACGGGCAGCACGCAGTACGTGCTCGCCGTCAGCATCGCCTCCTCCGCCTGGTAGAGGTCGAACAGCGTGAAGCTCCCCTCGTCGGTGGCGACGCCGAGCTTCTCGGCCAGCTCGACGGCGGTGAGGAGGCTCACGCCGGTGAGGTGCGTGCGGCGTTGCGGAATGCGCAGCACTCCGTTGGAGACGAACAGGAAATCGGAGCCGCTGCTCTCCGCGATGTTCCCGTCGACGTCCAGCATGAGCGCGAAGGCGTCGGGATCGTTCGCCTTCGCCTCGAACTCCGCCTGGAAGTGATTCATCTTGTTGGAGATCTTCGCGCGGGGGGAGACGGCATCGGGCGGCGTGCGGCGAGTGGCGGCGACGATCACGTGCGCGCCGTCCCGGTAATAGCGCGCATGCGTGCGAAAGGCGAGGGGAAGCGCGTACACGGTGACGGTCGGCATCACGGACTGGGGCGCGTAGATGCCGCTCACGAGGCCGCGGCTGGCCTGCATGGTGAGGAGGTAGTCGCCGTCGTCCTCGGTGCGCGCGGGCTCGTTGCGTCGGGCCACTTCCTCGCAGATGGCCGCCACCTCCGCCTTGCCGAGCCCGGGGTCGATCCGCGCGTAGCGCAGAGACCGAAAGAAGCGCTCGACGTGCTCCTTCAGCTTGAACAGCTTCCCCTCGAAGGTACGGGTGGCGTCATAGACGGCGTCGCCCCAGCGGAAGCCGCGATCGAGGACGGACACCTTCGCGTCGGCTTCGGGAACGTAGCTGCCGTTGAGGTAGATGACGCGCTCGGGCATGGTCGGCTCTCTTCCTTTTCCTCAGCGCATTCGTCGGAGGAATTCCTTGAGCGTGGGATCTTTCGGGCGGTCCAGGATCTCGGCGGGCGTGCCGAGCTCCACGATCGTGCCCTCCGCGAGGTAGGCGATCCGGTGCGCGATCTCGCGAGCGAAGCCGAGGGCGTGGGTCACCAGCACCATCATGATCCGGTCCGAGAGCAACGCGCGGATGACGTCCTCCACTTCTCCCACCAGCTCGGGATCGAGGGCGGACGTGACCTCGTCGAAGAGGAGGATCTTCGGTCGCATGGCGAGCGCGCGGGCGATGGCCACGCGCTGCTGCTGGCCGCCCGAGAGCTGGGCGGGGTAGGCGGAGATCTTTGCGTCGAGCCCGACCCGGGTGAGCAGGCGGCGGCCGAGCGCCTCCGCCTCCGCCGCCGGCACGTGCTGGGAGAAGCGGGGACCGAGCACGACGTTCTCGAGCACGGTCATGTGCGGAAACAGGTTGTACTGCTGGAAGACGATGCCCATCGTCTGCCGCATGCGGCGCGCCTCGGCTTCCGACACGCGCCGCCGGCCGCGGGCGGCGTCGTCACGATACCAGAGCGCCTCCCCGTCGAGCCGGATGTCGCCGCCGTCGTACTCCTCGAGAAAGTTGATGCAGCGGAGGAGCGTCGTCTTGCCGCAGCCGCTGCGGCCGATGAGCGCCACCACCTCGCCGTCGGCGATGTCGAGGTCGACGCCGCGCAGAACGGGGAGGCTCCCGAACCACTTTCGCAAGCCGCGGATCTGGATCACGCGCGCTCCCCCACGAAACCGCGGCGGAGGAGGTGGCGCTCGAGGCGGCGCCCCAGCCGGTCGAGCCCGAAGCACATGACGAAGTAGAGGGCGGCCGCCATCCCGAGGATCGTGAAGACGGCGAAGGTGCGCTCGATGATCTCGCGGGCGGCCAGCGTCAGCTCCCACACACTGATGATGGAGAGCACGGACGACGCTTTGACGGTCATCACGCACACGTTGACGTACGGTGGGAGCGTGTAACGGGTCACGAGAGGCGCGATCACCTTTCGGAACTTCGCGAAGGGGGGAAGGCCGAGGCTGCGGGCCGACTCCCACTGCGGGCGCGGAATCGCGAGCACGCCGCCCCGGAAGACCTCGGCGAACAGCGCCCCCACGTAAAGCACGAGGACGAGGGTGCCCGCGATGTAGGGTCCAGTGCGGAGATCGAGCGCGGGCAGCGCGTAGAAAACGAGCAGCGCCAGCACGAGGAGGGGCGTACCCCGCACCACGTAGACGTAGAGCCCGTAGACGGCGCGCACGACCGCGAGGCGGGAGAAGGCGAGGGTGGCGAGCGCGATCGCGAACACCGTCCCTCCCGCAATGGCGACGGCGGCGAGGAGGAGGGAGACGGCCGCGCCGTGGAGGAGGAGGGCGAAGCTGCCGGGGGGCACGCCGCCCATTCCTAGTGCCAGCGCACGGCCCGGTGGGCGGCGCGGAACGTGATTTCCGTCGCCGATACGAGGAGGAGATAGAGCAGCGCGACTACGACGAACGCCTCGTAGGCGGCGCCGGTCTGCTCCGTGAGGAGCTTCGCCTGCATCGTGAGCTCGGTGACGGTGATGGCGGAGAGGAGCGACGTGTCCTTGACGAGGAGCACCACCTGGTTGCCGAGGGAGGGAATCGAGTAGACGAGAACTTGAGGGAGGAGGACCTTCCGGAACGTGTTCCAGGGGCTGAGACCGATGCTGCGGGCGGCGTCGAACTGCACGCGATCGATGGCCTTGAGGCCGCCGCGCAGGATCTCGGCGACGTAGGCACCGTTCTGGAGGACGAGGGCGAGGCCGCCGCAGATCACCGCCGGCCACGGCAGGCCGACGAGCGGGAGGCCGAAGTAGAGGAGGTAGATCGGCAGCAGCACGGGCGTGTTGCGGAAGAGCTGGACGTAGGCGTCCACCGCGCGCGCGGGCCCGGGGCCGGAGAGGCGGAGGAGGAGGAGCACGCATCCCCACCCGATGGCGCCGAGGGCCGCCCCCAGCGCCGTCATCGCCGTCCATCCCAGACCCGTCACATAGGTGGGCCCGTAGATCGCGATCCAGCGCGCGAACGTCACGCGCGCTCGCCCGTCACTTCTGCTCCAGGTAGAACTTCTGGGGCGGCGGATTCTTGCCGAACCACTTCTGGTAGATCTCGGTGTACTGCGGATACCAGGAGCCCGTGCGCATCTCCGCCACCGCCGTGTCGAGCCACAGCCACCACTTGAAGTCGCCGGGCTTGAGGAAGATGCCGTTGTTCTGGGAGGCGCCGAGGAGGCCGGGGAGCACCTCCATCTCGTCCTTGTTCTGGGCCGCCCAGTATTCGGCGGACGGCGTGTCGATCTGGAGCGCGTTGGCGCGACCGCTGCGCACGGCCAGGAACTGCGCGGAGGGCGTGTCGAAGGTGAGGATCTTCGTCTTCGGGAAGAAGCGCTTGGCGCGGTCGGCCATCTGGGGGTTGTTGAGGTTGGCGATCGTGAACTTGTCCTGATTCAGATCGCTCACCGACTTGATGCCGCTCTTCTTGCTGACCAGCACCGACACCCCGGAGTCGATGAACGGCCGCGTGAACGCGACGCGCAGGGCGCGGTCGGGGTAGGTGGTGGTCCCACCCACGCCCATGTCGGCGCGCCCGCTCTCGATGGCGGGCCACCGGCCCTCGGCGGTGACGCTCACGAACTCCACCTTCGTCGGATCCTTGAACAGCGCCTGCGCGATGAGGCGGGCGATGTCGATGTCGAAGCCGACGACCTGTCCCTTGTCGTCGTTGAACGCAAAGGGCGGCGCCGTGGTCATGGTCACCACGATGAGCTTCCCGCGCTCGACGACGGTGTCGAGACGCGACTTCTCCTCCGCGGCCGCTTCGGCGGCGGCGACGACCAGCATGACGACGAGCAGCCGCGACAGTCGACGAACGCGGAATGTCCGCATAGACGCCTCCTTGGCGATGCGATCAGGACATTGCGTGCACCATCTGCACGTCACTGGTCTCCGAAGAGAAGTTGCCGGATCTTGGCGGGCTCCCGCAGGAGGGAGCCGAGCTTGGTGAGCGAGGCGTCCACCGCGCTCGCGAACTTCGCGGCGCCGCCGAACCGCTGCAGCGTCTCGGGCGGGATGAACTTGAAGAGGATGTCACCGCCGCCGGGCGGGAGGCCCACGAAGTGAACGGTCAGCATGTTGAAATCCTCGAGCAGCAGCATGCAGAGGGCCGCCGTCGCCTCGTAGGGCACGATCGGCGCCTGCTTCACGCCTCCGCGCTCCATGGTCATCTCGAGGATGTCGTCGGCGAGGAGCTGGGCGGTGGTCGGCGTCTCGTGGAGGCGGCGACCGAGCACGCGCTTGAGCTCTCCCGCCACCACCCGGGTCGTTTCGATCAGCTCACGCACGCGCTCCGGGCGGTAGCCCTCGAGCGTGCGCACGACGGCGCCGTAGAGCATCTGCCGCGTCTCCAGGCCGCACTCGAAGCCCTTGGCGCGGATGCGCGAGACGAGCGACTTCTCGCCGGCGAGGAGACCGAACCGCGGTCCCACCGTTCCGTACTTGTCGAGACCGGTGGCGCCGACGTCCACTCCGAGCTCCAGCATCTTCGGGTGATCGAACATGGCGGGCGCGACGCGGGCGCCGCCGGCGTCGTCCACGTAGACAGGCGCGCCCTTGTCGTGCGCGAGCTTCACGATGGTGCGGATGGCGTCGAGGGGGAGCAGCTCGTAGGTGACGGCGAGGCGCGTGAGGTCGACGAGCGCGACGCGCGGCTCGCGCTCGATCGCCTTCGTGAAGGCGTCGACGCCCGCGGTGTCGACGAAGGTGGCGCCGGCGTGCCGGGCGGCCCTGATCACGGACGGGTGACTGTGGCTGGCGGAGACGCCGATGACCACGTCGCCCGGCTTCACCAGCGTGAGATGGGTGGCGAGGGTGGCGCCCGTGAGGCGGTTGAAGAGCGCGAAGTCGTGGAGCTGGGGGTTGCCGCCGACGTGGTCGAGCGCGAGCGCGTGGAGGCGATCGAACCAGAGCGCCGGCCCCAGCTCGTCGTCCGCGAACCGGAGCTCCTCGGCGGTGAGCGGCAGCCCGTGCTCCAGCCCGGTGAAGATGAAGATGGATTCAGGTTTGTGCTCGCGCATGATCCGCCACGCGCGCTGGAGCTTCCGGAAGTCGTCCTCGGTGCTCGTCAAGATCTGGCCGCGGGCGTACGACAACGACGGCGCGAACGTATTACCGAAGCGATCCTTGTCCATTACCGGCTCCTTGGTGCGAGGATTTCGTCCCGCGCGCGGACTTGCGCGGCAGGGGAAGGCGCGTGTCGAGCTCATAGCGATAGCGGTCGGCCCGGTAGAAGGCTTCCGAGAGCTGCAGGGGGCGCCCCTGCTCGTCGCGGACGACCGCGCGCAGGGCGAGCACGGGCTGCGTAAGGTCGATCCCCAGCAGCGATGCCGTGTCGTCGTCCGGCAACGTCGCCTCGAGCTGCTCGTGAACGATGACGACCGCGAGATGGAGACGGTCCCGCAGCAGCTCGAGCATCGACGACCGCCGGAGATCGCGCGCTCGGATCTTGTTGCCGAGAGCTACCCGCATCTGGTTCACGACCACGGCGAGGGGCCGGCCGTCGACGATCTCCACGCGCACGAAGCGCTTCACAGGGGCGCCGCGCTCCACGCCGAGCAGCTCCGCCACGTGGCCGGGAGCGGGCACGGTGGTGGCGCTCACCACGCGGATCTCGGCGTCGTAGCCGAGCAGGAGATTCGTCACCATGCGGGGGCGGGCGGCGGTGGACCGCGTCCGAGCGACGAAGCTGCCACGGCCGCGGTGGCGGACGATCAGTCCGTCACGGGTGAGAGAGCCGAGCGCTTCTCTAATGGTGGCGCGGCTGACGCGGAAGCGCTCGACGAGCGCCATCTCCGTCGGCATCCGGTCATCGGGGGCCCATTCCCCGGATTCGATCTGGGATCGGAGAACCCGCTGGATCTGGTGGTGGAGGGGGACGGAGGGATGGTAAGCGGCGGGGGTGGCCGTCATTTGTGCTGGTATCCGTACAACAAGGCATTTACCTTGTCAAAGCCGCTCCCGCTCCCGGATCGCCCGGGGGGGCGGCCGTTCGCTCGCCGGGACCGCGCGCGGCGCGGTACCATGACGGCGATCGGAGACTCACCAACGAGAGGGAGAGCCGCCTATGCCAGCAGCAATCGAGCGCGTCGTCCGGACTGCCATCGCCAGCCTCGAAGCGGAGCGTGACCGCATCGGCCGGCAGATCAGCGCCCTCCAGTCGGCCCTCACACTCGATGGCGCGCGCCGCCCGCGCGGTGCCCAGCGTGCGACGTCGCGCCGCCGCCGGCGCCGCCGCTTCAGCACGGCCGCGCGCAACGCCGCGAGCGCGCGCATGAAAGCGTACTGGGCCAACCGCAAGCGGGAGCAGGCGTCCAAGAAGTCGCGCTAGCCTGCTTCATTCGTGAACGCGCAGCCGATAGACCGTCCTAGCGAGCTGCTGGAGGCGCGTTCGGTGCGACCGGGCGTCGACACCAGGCCCGTTGTCTGGCGGCTGGCGAAGACAGGCGTCGGTCTCAGGTCGCGCCGACGCGCTGGCTATATACGTTCACCATTGCCTCGAGTCGCGGCGCCTCACACCCGGCATACCCTGCGGCGCCGAACACGTGCCTAGGATGAAGCCACCAACCTGTCGCCGCCGACAGGTTGATGCCGTTGTTAGACGCCGTCGTGGAGGCTTACACGGTATCGTAGCTCACGTGTACCCCCGAGCGCTGGTGGGGTGACGAACTCCTCTACGAGTACGCCGCCATTCGCCTGGATGACCCGTTGGGAAGCCACGTTGTTCAGCGCAGTCGTGATCTCGACGTAACGAAGGCCCTCGGCCTTCGCTTCTCGTAGCACTTCGCGGAGGGCGCGGGTGGCGTACCCACGCCCTTGCTTCCAGGGCACGACCGCGTAGCCGATGTGCCCAAGGCAGTGTGGGGGCAGCGCCTCTGTCCCGCGTTGCCAACGCAGCCCGATGCTGCCACAGAATTCGCCGTCCCAGAGCCAGCGTCGGTAGCCAGGGAGCCGTGGAACCGTCGTTCCGTCGGGCAGGGTGACCGGGCTCCCTTTTCCTTCCTTGTCGATCAGACTTGCCAGGAACGCGTCGGGGTTAGTAGTAATTCGTTCCAGCTCTTCCCGCGCCGCAACGCCGCCGCGGATATTGTCCGGTGACCACCCCCGCTCGAGAGCTGCTACGTAGCTCGGCAGGTACTCTCGAGCCGGCCAGACCAGCTTCATTTCCTGCATCGTCGGCCCCAGGCGTCTAACGCCGGCAGTCGCCGACCGCGAGCGAGCCTCCGCTCAACCGCCATGTTGGACGGCAGGCTTCTGGCCGCTTGTGATGAAGAAGGTGACCGACCAAAGGAACTTGCCTTGCGCGACGGTTTCGTCGTACAGAGTCTCCCAGCGATTGACCTCATCGCGGTTCATGATGCCCTGAGCTAAGGCCGCGCGTGCCCAAGAGCGCAGTCCCATGACACCGTCGAGCGACAGCGGGTCGCGGACGATCAGCGTCTTCGCATCGACGGATGCGTGTTCCAGGCCGGCCTCGACGAATCTGCCCGTCATTTGGTGTCCCAGCGTCCCGTGTCGTAAGGCATGATGCGCCCGAAAGTCTAATACTTGCCGGGCGAGGCGCTGGTCAGGGAACTCCATCACCTGCGTTCCGTAATCGGGATCAACCACAACAAGAGTGCCGCCGGGCTTCAGGACCCGTACCAGTTCATCGAGAGCGCGGTCCGGGCGGGCGAGATGTTGAAAGGTCCTGTCTGACCAACAACCGTCGACTAGTCCAGACCGGAACGGCAGCGCCTCAGCGTCGCCCACCACAGACAGCATCAGGCCACGTGCGCGAGACTCGCGACACATCGTGAGGGATCGATCGAGCCCGATGACCGTCGCGCCGAGCGCCAGGGCGTCGGTCCCGACTCCCGCACCTACCTCCAGATATCGGCCTGTCGGCCGCGGGGCGAGAATCGCGCGGACACGGTCCTTGTATTCGCGATAGAAGGGTTCGCAGTGCAGCCGGTCCAGGCACTCGACCCAGGCGCGAGGCCTCTCTTCTTCATCGACCCGCGTGAAGCCGTGCCGTCCAGTCGCTGGCGTCACCGCTTCCGACCTCAGGCCGAGTCGAGATCGACCGCGAAGAGACGCCATTCCTCCGGCACGCCCTTGAGCGTGGCGACGCCGCGGTCGACGAAGCGGAAGCCGGCCCCGACGACGAGGTCCTTGACCGTGCTGGTCACGAGCACATCGCCCGGCTGCGCGTGATCGGCTACGCGCGCGCCGATGTGCACGGCCACACCGCCCATCTTGCCGGCGATGAGCTCACACTCCCCGGCGTGGAGGCCGATTCTCACGTCCAATCCGAGAGACCGCAGGCGCGCGCTGATCGCTCCGGCACACCGGATCGCGCGGGCGGGGCCGTCGAACGTCGCCAGGAAACCGTCACCGGCCGTGTCGACTTCGCGACCACCGAACCGACCGAGCTCGGCGCGGACCGCGGCATGGTGCGCCTCCAGCAGATCGCGCCAGGCACGATCGCCGAGCCGGACCGCCGTTGCCGTGGCGCCGACAATGTCGGTCATCATGACGGTCGCCAGCACGCGGTCCTGCACGGGAGCGGGCCGCACGCCGGTGAGAAACTCTTCGACCTCGTCGATGATGACCTCGGCGTTTCCGGCCAGGGGCATGTTGTCGTTGCCGTTGAGCTCGACATGGCGGGCGGACGGAATGCGTTCAGCCATGAAGCGGCTGGCGCCGGGATCCATGACGCCGTCTCCGGCCCGGTGGAGGATCAATGTCGGTACCCGGATCACGGGCAAAACGTGCCGGATGTCGATCTCGGTCGTCATGCGATACCAGGCGACAGCCGCTCCCGGACTCATCGAGTAGCGTTGCAATCGCCAGAGCCACTGTCGAAAGCTCTCGTCATGAGCGAGGCTCGGCGCCTGCGTGCTCGCGAACACCACGCGGCGTCCCCATTCGTCGGCGAAGCGGGTGGCGACGAGTTCATGAATCTCCGGCGTGGGACCAAACGGATAGTCGGCACTCTTGGTCGCCTTGGCATACGACGACAGGAGGACGAGCGCGGCCGTGCGCTCCGGGTATGTCGCCGCGAAGAGGAGCGCCATGGGACCGCCCTCGTTCCAGCCGAGTATCGCGGGCCGCTCGGCGCCGGTGGCATCGAGAACGGCACGCAGGTCGTCTAGTTGCTGCTCGAACGTGGTGAGTACCGATGGGCGATCGGAAAGCCCCATGCCCCGCTTGTCGAACACGATCACGCGGGCAAATGATGTCAGACGCTCGATGAAGCGCCCGTAAGCCGGCAGCTCCCACAGGACCTCCACGTGCGTCGCGAACCCCAGCGCCAGGACGAGGTCAAGCGGTGCCTTGCCGATCACCTGGTAGGCGATGTGGACGTCGCCGTTCTTCGCGTAGCGTGTGACGGGCATGGAGGCCCTCAACGCCCGCGCTCACTGGCCAGAGTCAGGAACGCGAGCCCCGGCCCGTACAGCACGTTGTCGGGCACGTCGGAGCCCGGCCACACGTACTGATCCAATACGCCCTCCATGAGATGGACCTGCTGGTCACGCCGCAGACCACATCTCTCGGCGACGCGCAACGATCGCACGTTGTCCGATGAATGGCGGACACGATACTGGGCCATCACGATCTTTGAGGCCGCGACTCCTCTGGGACCCGGTTCACCGGACGCTTCGTCCGGCTAACGGCCGCGGCTCAGCGGCGCGGTTCGCGGCCGCTGTAGCCGCTGGTTCGGCCCCAGGATCCCACGCTCAGGAATTCAATGGCGTCTTGAGGAGATGAAGATCCCTCAGCCAGACTTTGCCTCTTCCCTCGACGACCAGGTTCAGCTTGATCAGGTCTGGTCTCTGCCCCTTCTTCAGGTAGAAGGGGGTCTCATAGGAGGCCCAGTCGGTCGTGCCCTTAACGGCCTGGTTGAAACCCTTTGAGAAGAACTCCCCACGTCCCGGCAGGCGACACCACATCTCCAGAAACGCGCGGCCAGCCAGACCATCGGTCTTCATCTTTGCTCTGTAGGTGATCAGACACTGCTCGGCTTGCGGGTCTTGAACCTCGAAGAGACGGATCGTCTGACTTTCCCGCGCGTCCACAACCCAGCCATCTTGTGCAACGGTGATGGAGTCCTGACTCAAAGTGCGGTCGGTGGGCCGGAATAGCCGAATCGTCTCCGGGGGGCCAGAAGGTTGAGGACGGGCGAAAATCGACTTAAGCCAGCTAATCATGTCTGTCCCCTCCCACTTTCAAGAGCCCGAACGCCGCCGTTCACCTGCGACGGCCGGAGCCACCGAAGGGAGCGAGGCCGACGTCAGGTGAAACGGCTTGTTCGGCACCGGCCAGACACGGGGAGAAGACGGAGGTCGAGTCACCGGATCACCTGGTCCGCTTGCAACAGCAGCGACGGTGGGATCGCCAGGCCAAGCGCTTTGGCAGTGTTTGATTCAGCACGAGCTCGAACTTCGTGGGCTGCTCCATCGGGAGCTCAGCTGGCTTTGCGCCTTTGAATATTCTATCGACGAAGCTCGCGGCGTGGCGATATAGGTCAGGGTAGTTCACACCGTAGGCCGCGAGCCCGCCGACAAACTCGCTGCTGGCGTAAATTGCCGGCAACCGATGCTTTGCCGCAAGGTCGACGATGTGTCGCCGATTCGCGTGCGTGAGAGTGTCAAGGCCCACGACGAGGCCATCGGCACGCTGTCGGACTGCGGCGTCGAAGGCAGGTCCAAGATCCTCCGGATTCCGCACGTCGAGAAGCTGGGCCTGCATGCCCAGGGATCGCGCGGCCACCTCGACCTCTTTCCATTGAGGCGGGAGAGCTGGATTGCTCAGGTTGAAGAGGGCCGCGATTCGCACGGCTCTTGGAACCAGTGCTCGAAGGAGCTCAACGCGCTTCGGATATAACTCTGTCACCAGAGGGCTAAGGCCCGTCACATTCGCGCCCGGGCGCGCCAGGCTGACCACGATGCCCTGCGCCACCGGATCGCCGACTCCGATGGTGACGACCGGAATCGTGCCCGTGGCATTCTTAGCCGCCAGAGTCCCTGGCGTCCCCCTCGTCACGATCAGGTCAACCTTCAAGCGAACGAGCTCCGTCGCGAGGGCCGGCAACTTTTCGTCGCGGCCATCAGCCGATCGGTAATCGATGACGAAGTTCTTCTCCTCGACATACCCAAGTTCGCGCAGGCCTCGTCGAAAGCCATCGAGGTTGGCCGCATTGTTCGCTGGCGACGTTCTCTCGAGGATGCCGATGCGATAGACCTTCTCCGACGGCTGCGCATCGACGGCCACTGGCACGGCTAGCGACGAAAATAAAAATAGGAGTGCGAGGACGAAAGCGCCGCGACGCATTGCCAGCGTCATGCGGTCGGGCCGTGAGCGCGTTGGCATCGCCGGTCTCGCATTGTTCCCGATCTCCTGCCCACCTTGACGGGGTCGACAGCCCCGACTACGCGCCGATCCTTCGTCTGTGTGCCGAACACTCGCGGTCACCGGCCGGAGCGAGCAACGCGAGCTCCGGGCCGGTGCACTGCGAAGTTCGACGCCCGAAGATAGTCCAGGCGCTCTCTCGAAGGGGCGTTCGCGAAGTCACGTCCCGGAGCCTTCGATCGCCGTCGGGTGATGGTCGCTCGCGTCACGTCGGCGCTGGGCCCGCGCTGAGCGCCGGGTCTCTTCAAGCACCGCTGACACGAGTCGGGCCAACTCAACGAGGACTGCCTCGTCCGCCGCGCTGAATTCGCCGTCGTGCTTGTCGGAGAGCTGGATGAGCCCGATGTTCCGGCCCCCGCGTCCTGTCAACGGCACGGCGAGCCAGCCGCGCATGGGCGGATGCCGCTCCGCCGCCGCGCCGAATCCTCGCCACGCCGGGTCCGCCTCGAGCTCGACCTGCGTAAGGCGCATCGGCCGATTGAGCTGGCAGACCAGCCGGTAGATTCCCGAGCCGTCGGGTCGCTCGTCGTACATTCTCCACGCGGCGTACTTGTCGCTCAGAGAGACGGCGTGGACCGCCTTCGCCCAGTCCTCGCTCAACACGACACTCGTGGTTGCCTGGTGGGCTCCCACCAGTTCCCGCGCCTTCGTAGTGATCAGCTCAAGAACTTCAGCGACGGAGCGTGCCGATCGAAGGGCGTCCGAAATCGCCTTGACGGATTCGTCTCGCGTCATGGGCCCACCGTCTTGTGCGGCGAACGCGGCGGTGAGCGGCGCGCGAAGCGCGTCCGCTCGACTGCAAGGTTCGCCGCCGGACTGAGGCTGACGCTCATGGCTCGATGATCTGATCAGCCTGCAGCAGCACCGACTGCGGGATCGTCAGGCCCAGAGCCCTGGCGGTCTTCAGGTTGATCACAAGCTGGAACTTCGTCGGCTGCTCGACGGGCAGGTCGCCGGGCTTGGCTCCCCGCAGGACGCGATCGACGTACGTTGCGGCCCGTGAGTACATTTCGGGGAGGTCCGGAGCATATTCCATGAGACCGCCTTGTTCCGCCCATCCCGACGAGGTGTACATCGTCGGGACCTGATACTGGGCCATGAAGTCGATGATGCGGTTGCGGTGAGCGATCAAGATCGGATCCTCGAGCACGATCACGCCGGCCGTCACGCCGCGGCGAATCTCGTGGAGCGCCGCATCCAGCTGCTTCGCGTCGGACGCGCCCACCGTTCGCACGTCGATCTTCAGCGCCCGGGCCGTCGCCTCGAACTCCGGCAGCCGTTGAGCCGTCATCGGGTTTGTCGGGTTGACCAGGAGTGCAGCCGCCGCGAGTGAGGGTAGCACCGCCTTGAGTAACTCAAGGCGCTTGCGATCGAGCTCGGGCCCGAGCCCAGCTTGCCCGGTCATGTTGCCCCCGGGCCGCGCAAAGCTCGCCACGAAGCCCGCGCGCACCGGGTCGTTGCCCGTGACGAACACGATCGGGGTAGTAGTCGTGGCTTCCTTCGCCGCCCGAGCCGCTGGAGCGGACGCGGCGAGGATCACATCGACCTTGAGGCGCACAAGCTCCTTCGCGAGCGCGCGCAGACGGTCGTAGTCATCGCCGGCGTACCGGTACTCGATCACCAGATTGTCACCCTCGACCCAGCCGTGCGCGTGCAGCGTCTTCCTGACGGCATCAACCGCGAATGCACGTGTCTTCGCATCTCCGGGCGACAGCAATCCAACGCGCGCCATCTTCTTCGGCGTCTGGGCAGTCGCGGCCCCCGGGGTGACGAGCAACCCGGCGCCGACGGCAAGGAACACGCGCCGCGGGATCATTGAGTCACTGCGATTCTCGCGACCGTCCTTCACACAACCCCGGCGAACCGTTAGTGCGGCGAACGCCGCGAATCAGCCGCGGCGCGCCCTGGGCGCCGTCGGCTGCATGCGCTTGTTCGGCGACCTCTGTGGTAGCACGCGTTGCTTCATCTCACCCTGCGGAATGGTCCAGACGCTCGGTCCCGTGTCCTTGCTCCTCATCCGGCCACTGGCCCGGGCGCGCCACTGTTCTCGCGCACGGCGTAGGTCACGACGGGCTCGGCAATCCCCCTCACGGACTCCGCGGGCATGGGCACCAGCACAAAGCGCGTGTCGAGCTCGGCGCGCAGCGCATCGGTCACGAGAATGTCCACCCCGTGGGTGCGCGTGAGCGCCTGCACGCGTGCGGCGAGGTTCACCGTGCGCCCGACGAACGCGTACTCCGTCCGCTCGCGCGAGCCCACCAGCCCCGCCAACCCTGGGCCGCGGTGAATGCCGATGCCCACGGCAAGCGGCGGTAGCCCCTCGCGCGCGAGCTCGGCGTTGTAGTCGCGGATGGCCGCCCGCATGGCGAGAGCAGCGGACACCGCATCGTTGCACTGCCACGGGTTCGGCTGGAGCGCGCCGAAGTAGGCGAGGATGCCGTCACCCAGGAAAGTGGAAACGTGCCCGCGGTGCTCGTGGATGGCGTCGCTCATGCGCTGGAAGTAGCCGTTGAGCACCCGCGCGAGGATGGGCGGTTCCAGCCGCTCGCTCAGCGCGGTAAAGCCCACGAGGTCGGCGAAGAGGGCGGTCACAACCTTGCGCTCGGCCGTGGCCCCGGTGCCCGACTTCACCCCATCGGTGATCATCCGCTGTACCACACCGGCTGGCGCCAGTCGGGAGCACGCCTCCTGAAGATGCTGGAGCTCGGTAGTGGCCGCGTCGAGCTGCATCTGGAGGCTCGCCGTCCGCCGGGATTGATGGTGAAGCGCGGCGGCGAGGAGCGCTAGGAGTACCAGCGCAGCGCCCAGGACGACACCCAGCGTCATGGGTGGTCCAGCACCATGGCGCCCATTCGACAGAGCCCATTGGCCAGCGCCGCCACGCCAATCGCCTCGAGGAGCTGGGGGCCAGCGAGGCGATCGCGCAGCGCACGCGCCCGGCGCTGGACCAGGGCCGGTTCATACCAAATCGTCTCCCGCGCGAAGGGCACCAGTAGGCGCTCGACCGGCTCCAGCTCGGAGGCGTCGAGATGAGTCAGAATCTGGGTGAGCGTCGCTGCCTTCAGGCCTTCCGCCTGGAGCGCCTCGCCCACGTCAAGCGCGCACACCTCACACCCCAGCCCCCGGGCGACGACGGCCAGCAGCAACAGCTTGCATCGTCGCGTGAGGTGCGGGGAGGCCCACATCTCCTCGAGCGTCCTGCCCAGTATCGGGGCGATCGGCGACCCCGCGTAAGCTTTCACGAGGCGGGCGTACGGATGCGACGGCACCGAATGCAACGGTGTTGGCTGCCCGCGGTAGCGATGGTTCTTGATGATTCGGCCGAGCAACGGCCGAAGCAGTCGCATGTGAATCTGGTCTGGTATTCGCTCGATCGGGCGCGTGGGGATCGCGGGGATCGTGTGCGCCCGGTTGCTAAAGTCCGTCACGGCCGCCGCGAAAGCGATCTCCTTCATCTCGTCGGCGCCGAGTCCGGCACGGTGAAGCGCCTCCCGGGCGGCCTGCGCTCCCGGTGGACCGGAGCGTGACTGGCTCCGCCCGAAGGTGACGGCGGCCATCGTCCGCGGCGGAAGATCCGCCCGCGCCAGGTCCTGTTCCATGCGCTGGATACGGGCCCGGGACATTCCCTGGGCCCACAGTAGCGCCCGTACCCCCGCGTAGCAGAAGCGGCACGAGTTCTCCTGACTGACGACCAGCACGATGAGATCCGCCACGGTCTGATCGAGGTGCATTAGCAACCCGTACTCGGGGTGCAGATCGACCAGCGCTCGGGCCATCCACGGAACAGACGCAAAATAGGTGATCATAGGGTTGGGGATCCCCTGCCTTCGCCTGGCGTAGGCTTCCAGTGCCCGGTCCCGGCATGGCTCAAGCAGGCAGGGCTCCGAGGCGACGTGCTGGAGGGCATTGGCCATGTGCCGCCTACTCTAGCCCGATTGGCTGATGGAAGATTGTCGCCGAACGCGCCGCTGAGCGGCCGGCGGAGCCGGCCCGCTCCAGCGGCTTGTTAGGCAATCCCGTCGAGTACTGCGACACCGGCCTTCTCCGTTCCAAGAGAATGTAGCTGCTCCACGAATCTATCAAGAGCGGCGGCCTCGAAGCGAAGCTCGAGCACCACACGATCTTTTGGCGAGTGTTTCGCGGTCTGGGTCGACTCACGAATTGCTGCCCTAACACTGGTATGGCCAGCCTCGTCGAAACAACGGAAGTCGAAGGCTATATCGGTGTATGCGTCGGGACCCCCGACCTTCAGTTCGCGGCTATCTCGAGCACTACGGGGGAAACCATCGAGGTCGCGGGCCCAAGAGATCAAAGTATTCGGATAGCAGTAGAACTGAGAGGCGCCAGAGAACCGGCCGTTTGAAGCAATGACAGATGCGGCGATCATGTGGTCGGCCGGGTCCTCCCACGCGATTTCAAGAGCGATCTGTGGCTTCGTCACGTTTGCCTAACGCTGCGTTAAGCGGCGGCGCGCTTGCGCGCCGGCCGACTTCAACGCTGAGTTGGGCGCGTCGGCGCATGGCCTATTCAATCAGCTGGTCCGCCCGCAGCAGCAGCCACTGCGGGATGGTAACGCCGAGGGCTTTGGCGGTCTTGGCGTTGATGACCAGGACGAACTTCGTTGGGAGCTCGACCGGAAGATCACCAGGCTTGGCGCCTTTAAGAATTCGATCAACGTAAGAGGCGGTTCGACGGAATAGTTCCACATCGTCTGGCGAGTACGACATGAGGCCACCGCGTTCGACAACGGCCCGATATGTCCCCATGACCGGCAGTCGGTACGAGGCCGCTAACTTCACCGCTGCCGGCTGCAGCACTTGGCTCTGGCCAGAGAGCCACAGCGCGGCCTCGGCCCGCCAAGCAGCAATGCGTTTGAACGTCTCGGACAGCTCTCCGGGCGTCTGCACGGGGAAAAAATGAATATCAACCTTAAGGGCGGGCGCGGCGCGCTGCACATCTTCCATCTGCAGCGAATTGAGCGGATCGTCAGGGTTGAAGAGAGCGGCGATGCGGTTCGCTCCCGGCACGGCTTCCTTCACCAACGCCAGGCGCTTGGCGGCAAGCTCGCGGCTGATGTTCGAGATCCCAGTGACGTTCCCGCCGGGACGCGCCAGGTTAGAGACGATCCCCATCGCGACCGGATCACCCACGATGGCCATCACGATCGGTATCTGTTTGGTCGCCTGAACGGCCGCACCCGAGCCCGGGTGTTGATGGCCACGATGACATCGACGCGAGCGTCGACGTTCCCTGGCGAGGGCCGGAAGCCGGTCGGACTTTCCCTCTGCCGATCGCAGCAGAACGCGCAGGTTTCAGTCACGGTCCCATCCCAGAGAACGCAACGTTTCGAGGAAGGTCGTGTCCCGGGTCTGGTGGAAAAAAGAAGTGGCGCATTCTTCTGGTTGGTGAAGTGCACGACCAAAACGCCGCCTGCCAGGGCGGCCACCGGAGGAACGCGCCATGGGAAAGGGTATCAGCAAGCCGGTCGGAGCACATGAGCTTGAGTCCGTCTCGCTCGGCGCACTGATCCACCGGCACGTCCGCGCTGCGATCGAGACCGCCGTGCACGAGGAGTTGCGGACCGCGCTCGGCACGAGCCCTTATGAGCGCAGTGAAGTCCGGCGTGGGTATCGCAATGGAATCAGGGAGCGGACACTCACGGGACCGACTGGCGCGGTTGCGCTCGCGTTGCCTCGGGCCACCCTTTTCCGCGGCGCCAGCGCGAAAGAGTGGACCTCGACGATCGTCCCGCGCTATCAGCGGCGAATGCCGGAAGTCAATGAAGCGATCGTCGCAACGTACTTGGCGGGCGGCAACACCCGACGGATTCGCGGCGCGCTCCAGCCGCTGCTCAAGGCCGCGCCCCTCTCGAAGAGCGCAGTGTCTCGCGTCATCGCCGCGCTGAAGGACGCCCTGGAGATATGGCGGACACGCTCGCTCGCCGACCTGGACGTCACCTACGTCTACCTCGATGGCTTTGCCCTGCGCGTGCGAAGCGCTGGAAGAGTAGTCGGCGTGCCGCTGCTCGGCGTCGTCGGCGTCCTCGCGGACGGCCGAAAGCACCTCCTCAGGTTGGAGCTGTGCAACGGCGAGTCGTTCGCCGCGTGGAAGGGCTGCCTCGAGGATCTCGTCGCGCGCGGGTTGCGAGCACCCGTGCTGGCCATCATCGACGGTAATGCCGGGCTGCGCCGGGCCGTCGGTGAGATCTGGCCGCGGGCGGCCGTTCAACGCTGTTGTGTCCACAAGCTCCGGAATCTTGAGCGTAAGGCGCCGAAGCATGTGCTGGCCGACATACGCGATGACTTCCACCGCATCGTGTACGCTGCGAGCGGTGACGCCGCCCGCGCGGCCTACGGGGCCTTCGAGCGCACCTGGGCCAAGCGCTGCCCAGGCGTCGTGACGAGCCTTCGCGAAGGCGGCGACGAGCTGCTCACAGTCTTTGCCTTCCCCAAAGCGCAGTGGAAGGCGCTGCGGACCACGAACACGATTGAGCGACTTCATGGGGAATTTCGCCGGCGCGTGAAGACGCAAGGCTCGCTGCCGAGCGAAGACGCGGCCGTCGTGCTGCTCTTCAGCCTCGTGGCGACCGGCCAGATCAAGTTGCGCAGGATCGACGGCTGGCAGAAGATCGCCACCGTGCTCAGCCAGAACACGTTGGTAGCGGCATGATTACCGCGGCCTAGAAGGCGACGACCCGCGATGCGGTGCGCAGTGGTCGAGGTCATCTGGACGATGACGAGCGCCGCGGGGAGCGACCGCCTGCGAATTCAGAAACGAGGACAACCATGAAAATGAGGAGATTCATTTTCGCCTTGTCGTTCGT
>DASXSB010000020.1:0-11928 GCA_036506275.1 Candidatus Methylomirabilota bacterium
CCGCGGCAGCATCTTCATCGCCGAGCACGGCTCCTGGAACCGCTCCACGCCCATCGGGTACCGGGTGTCGTTCGTGAAGATCGAGGGCGGGCGCGCGGTGTCCTACGAGACGTTCGCGGAAGGCTGGCTGAAGGGCAGCACGGCCAGCGGCCGTCCCGCCGACGTCCTCGTCATGCCGGACGGCGCGCTCCTCGTCTCCGACGACAAGGGCGGGCGCATCCACCGCATCACGTACACCGGGAGCTGAGCCGGGACGCGATCAGCGCGCGGCCGTCCTCGTCAACGAGGGCGACGACGTCGCCTGCGCGATGGCCTTTCGCAATGCGGCGAGCGTCACCGGCTTGCTCACGAGCACGCTCACCCCCTCCGGCGTCTCGCCCTTGGCTTCCATCAGATCACCGAAGCCGGTCAGCATGATGACGGGCTTGTTGGGTGCGAGCCGGGCGATCGCCGCCGCGAGCTGGTCGCCGCCCATTTCCGGCATCGCGCGGTCGGTGATCACGACATCGAACCACTGCCCGACGAACTTCTCCAACGCCGTCGCCCCGTTCTCCGCGCTGTCGACGGTGTGGCCGTCGCCCGCGAGCTGCTCGATCAGGACCGTCCGCACCCTGGGCTCGTCCTCGACGAGCAGCACCCGCAACCGGCGCGGCGGCTCTTCCACCTCGGCGTCCGGGATCGCGCGCGACGACGCCACCGCGTTCAGCGGAAAGCGCGTGGTGATGGTGGTCCCTCGACCGGGTTGGCTCTCGATGGTGACCGTCCCCCCGTGGCGTTCGACGATGGCGTGCACGAGCGAGAGCCCGAGTCCGGTGCCCTGTTGGCCCTTCGTGGAGAAGAACGGCTGGAGGCAGCGCTGGCGGACGTCCTCCGTCATGCCGACGCCGGTGTCGCGGACCTGCACGCGCACACCGTCGGTGTCGGCGTACGCCCGCAACGTGATGGTGCCGCCTTGTGGCATGGCGCCCACAGCGTTGACCACGAGATTGATCAGCATCTCCCGGATTTCCGACTCGTCGCCGTTGATGTCGGGCAGGCGCTCCGGCACATCGGTCGTGAACCGGATCGTGATGCCGTTCGCCTGCGCCTCGTTGCGCCATCGCGGCTGCGTCAACGCCACCGCCTCCTCGATGCAGCGCGCGAAGTTGACGGGGCCGTACGTCGCCGTCACGGCCCGGTCGCGGTAGAGATGGGAGAGCCGGCGGACCACGGCGGCCGCATCGCGGGCGGCGGTGTTGATGAGGCGCGCGTACCTGTCCCTGTCGCCGCCGGCCGCCTCCGGCTGACACAGGAGGAGCTCGCTGAAACCGAGGATGGGCGACAGCGTGTTGTTGAAGTCGTGCGCAATGCCGCTCGCCATCTCTCCCACCGTGCGCAGGCGTTCTTGCCGAAGCATCTGCCGCTGCGTCGCCTGCAGCTCCGCGAGCGCCTCCTCGAGACGGCGATGGCTCTGCTGCAGCGCCGCCGCCGAGCGCTGACGTTCGGTGATGTCCCGGAAGCTCACGACGAGGCCCGTCACCCGGTCCCGCTCGATCATCGGCGTGCTCGTGTACTCCACGGGAAAGTAACTGCCGTCGATCCGCGCAAAGATGTGATCGCCCGCGCGCCGCAGCCGGCCGTCCTCGAGCGGCTTGAACAGCGGACACTCCTCCTCCGGGATCGGCGTCCCGTCCGCCCGCAGATAGCGCACGACCGCCGTCACCGGCATGCCCACGAGGCGGCGGGGATCTTCACCGAACGTGGCGGCGGCGGCGGGATTGATGAAGGAGATGCGGCGCTCCAGGTCGACACCGAAGATTCCCTCGCCGGCGGCGGTGAGGATCTGCGCCGTCTGGGCAAAAGCGCGCTCGTTGAAACGCCACGCGATGACGCTCCCCACGCACGAGGCGAGCACGAATCCGGCATGGATTCCCGCCCACGACCACGGCGCGTTGTACGCGGAGGCGTGATTGTAGACGTGCTCGGGCCACATCACGCCCAACACGCCGTGGTGAACGGCCACAAAGGCGACGGAGAGAAGATACGGAATCCAGTCCTGGCAGAGCGCGAGGAAGGCGAGCATGACGAAGAAGTGAAAGTGCGCCTCGATGTAGCCACCCGAGAGGTGGACGAGGATCCCGGACGCGCTCATCAGACCGAAGCCCACGCAGGTGGCCTGGAACGTCCGCGTCGCCCGTGGCCATCCCGCGAGTGCGGCAAAGAAGGCCACGATCGCGCCCTCCCCCGCCGTGTGAAGAACCGTCTCGTGCGTCAAGAGCCCGGCGACGCTCCACTCCCAACGATGGCCGAGCACGGGGCCGCTCAGCGCGATGGCGACCGCGTGGAACCAGGCGAGCCCGACGAGGAAGCGACGGCGTCCGCGCCATACGGCCTCGGGCAGCGACCCGCCGGACGGGACGTACGACCAGACATCTCGGAGCAGGCTGACGAGTCGATCGGTGAGCGGTCGCACGGAACCTCCGCGCCCAGGAGAGCAATAAGAACGCCACGGCGCGTGGGCCCGCATCGGCGAGGAGTTACGGTTCAGGGTCACGGCGGACGCGATCAGTTGATGGTCGATTCCGCGCGCACGCCGGCTTCAAACTCACCACCGGGCGGCGCGAGGCGGGGCCTCAGCGCGGGGCGGCGGACGACGGGGGGGCGGGGGCGGCGAGCGGGGGGCAGCGCCACACCGCGCGGTGCTTGGCGTACCCGACGCGCGGCAGGACCTCCTGAGCGCCGAGAGCGAGGCCCCACAGAATCGTGCCGAGCGCGACGACGTGCGCAAGGGCCAGACGCGCGCGCCAGGCGGCCGCGGCCGCCCACACGGCGGTCACGACCGTGACCACCACCACCGCGAGATACAGAAGGAGCCACCAGTCGCACGCGCGCTCGTAGGGCCACTGCGTGACGGAACCTCCGACAACCACCGCGAGACCGACGCGACCCCAGGTGCCGAGCGGCGTCGGCGTGACGCGCCGCCGGATCGGCCGCGGCGGGACCTTCCCGTCGCTCGTCGTCGTCCGGGTGACGCTGCGGAGCACCGGCTTCGGCGACCGCGCGTTACCGCGGAGCTTCCGGAGGAGCTGATCGACGATGGCGGCATCGCTGCGGTCGGGCGGGGCCTCGCGCTCGTTACCGGGAGCCACGCTCCCCCGCGCACGCAAGGTGGTTGCCAAGATCAGAGACGCGACATGTCGCGCACTTCGCCCCCTGGGGAACGCGGGCACCGTGGCACGCGTGACAGCGCGCCGGCCATTCGGCGCCATAACCGCGCGGGATCCCGCGTGGGCGCCCGGCCCGCGTCGAAGCTCGGCCCCCAAGGTGGCCGTTGCTAACGGCAACGAACGGCGTTAGGATGCGTTAGACCGATGAGACGCCCATCCTCCCGCACCCGCCCCCTCGCCCGTGGGATCGACGCGCTCGCCCGCGCCGTGAGCCCGGCGCGCGCGCGACGACGCCGCGGGCGCGACGGCACCGTGGTGGTCCTCCCCGTGCGCGCGAAGGCGCTCGCCACCGACGAGGTGCTGATCGCGATCGCGGACGGCGACACCGTCGCCCTCCGGCGAATCAAGGTCACCCCGACGTCGCCGGATGCGCCGTCTGCGCTCGCGGAGGCGGCGCGTCGGCTGGCGGAGATCGACGTCGTCGCCACCGCCATGGTCCACGCGCGTCGGGAGGCCGCGGCACCGTCAGCGCCTCTCACCGACGCCGAGGAACGCCTGCTCGGCGCGGCCGGCCTCGACGCCTCGCCCGTGGCCGCCGCCGAGGCGCACCTGGTGTACCGCGGCGCCGCCGAGTTTGCGAGCCTTCTCACCGACGCCTATACCGTGGAGGAGGTGGCGCGACTCCTCTCCGTGAACACGAGCCGCATCCGCCAGCGCCTGACGGGGACGCCGCGCACGCTGTACGGGATCAAGACGGAGAAGGGCTGGCGCATCCCGCGGTTTCAGTTCGACGGACGTCGCGTGGTGTCCGGGCTCGACCGCGTGGTGGCCCGGCTGTCGCCCGAGCTTCATCCGGTGGCCGTGTCACGATGGTTCACGGCTCCGAGCCCGGATCTCACCATCGACGGTGATCGCCGGATCTCGCCGCTCGACTGGCTTCGCCTCGGCAACGCGGCCGACGTGGTAGCGAAGCTCGCCGCCGGCCTCTAGACGTCTCCGCGGTGGCCAAGTTCGGGGAGCCACCGTCGCCGCGCGCGCTCGCCGCCATCCCTCCCGTGGCGCGGATGCTGCCCCGGGGAACACGCTGCTGGCGCATCTACTTTCGCGGCGGACCGTACGCGACCGCCTGGAATTCGTTCCGGGACTTCGGGCCGACGTCGGCGCGCTTCGATCACCACCTCGAGCCGCCGCAGCGACAACGCCGCCAGGTCATGTACGCCGCCGAGAGCGCGGCCACGTGCCTGGCGGAGGTCTTTCAGGACTCGCGGACGATCGATCGCGCCCGGCGCGATCCGTGGCTGGCCGGCTTCGAGCTCCGGCGCGCGATCACCCTCCTCGATCTGCGGAGCGCCTGGCCCACCCGGGCCGGGGCATCGATGGCGATCAACTCCGGGCCCCGCCCTCGCGCACGCCGATGGTCCCAGGCGATCTACGAGGCCTATCCCCGTCTCGACGGTCTCTATTACGCATCGAGCATGAACGCGAACGAACCCTCGATCGTGCTCTACGAGCGCGCAACGGACGGTCTTCCTGACCGGCCGCTGTTCCATCGCGCTCTCGCCGACGCCGCCCTGACGCCGGCGATCGTCCGCGCCGGCGCACGTTTCAACTACGTCGTCGTCTAGGCCGCTCGGCGTGACGCGGCGAACCACGCCACGGCCAGTCCGACCAGCGCGCCGCCGACGACACCGAGGACGGTCAGCGTCGAGCGCGATGCGCATGGCCCCGCAAACCGATCGACGGGCATCCGGCTGAGGAGCGCACCGACGGCGGGATCGGCATAGCTTCCGAACGCGTCCACCAGCACTCCGCGCGTGCCGTCGCGCGCCTCCAGCGCGTACACGATGGACATATCGTCGGGGTCGGAGGTGCCTTCGAATCGATAGTAATCACGGATGTGAACGTCCTCGGGACGGAACGAGCGCCCAGTGTGCGTCACGCGGAAATGCCCATCGCGCGCGGTGAACTCGGCGGTGAAGCCAAGACGCTCGAGGACGCTGATCGCGGGCGCTTCCGAGATGTGGTCCACCGGCGTCCCGCCGCCGGCAGCCGGGCACGCCGCCGCCGCGTGCAGGGGACCCAGCTCCACGGGTCGAGGAGAGATCGCGCGCGAACGCTGTACCGTCATGATGCCCTCCGCTTCCCGCATTGTCCCTCCGACATCGCGGCCTTGCTCGTTTTGCTCTCGGTCGTTTTGCTATAGTCGTGACTCCATTCGAGAGGGGGACGTTCCATGAGATCGATCGTGCTCGTCGTCGTCCTCGGCGTCGCCGTCGGCCTTGCCTTCGTCAGTCCCGCCGTCGCGCAGACCGCCATCTGCTACAACTGCCCGCCCGAGTGGGCGGACTGGGCGAGCCAGCTCAAGTCGATCAAGGCCGCGACCGGGATCACGGTGCCGCACGACAACAAGAACTCCGGGCAGACGCTGTCCCAGCTCATCGCGGAGAAGGCACGCCCCGTCGCCGACATCGCGTACTTCGGCGTGACGTTCGGCATCCAGGCCAAGAAGGAAGGCGTGACGGCGCCGTACAAGCCGGCCTTCTGGAACGAGATCCCGGACGGGCTCAAGGATCCCGAGGGCCACTGGTTCACGATCCATTCCGGAACGCTCGGCCTCTTCGTGAACGTCGACGCGCTCGGCGGCAAGCCGGTGCCGAAGGCGTGGAAGGATCTCCTCAAGCCGGAGTACAAGGGGATGATCGGGTACCTCGATCCCACCAGCGCCTTCGTCGGCTACGTGGGCGCGGTCGCCATCAACGGCGCCCTCGGCGGCAGCCTCGACGACTTCACGCCCGCCGTCGCCTTCTTCAAGGAGCTCCAGAAGAACTCGCCCATCGTGCCCAAGCAGACCTCGTACGCGCGCGTCGTCTCGGGCGAGATCCCGATCCTGCTCGACTACGACTTCAACGCCTACCGCGCCCGGTACAAGGACAAGGCGAACGCCGCCTTCGTCATCCCCGCCGAAGGCACGGTGGTCGTGCCGTACGTGATGAGCCTCGTCAAGAACGGTCCCAACCCCGACAACGGCAAGAAGGTCCTCGACCACCTCATGTCGGACCAGGGTCAGGCCGTGTGGGCGAACGCGTTCCTGAGACCGGTGCGGGCGAAGGCGATCTCGAAGGAGGCCCAGGACAAGTTCCTCCCCGCGTCGGAGTACGCGCGCGCCCGCACCGTGGACTACGGAAAGATGGCGGACCACCAGGCCGCGTTCACCAAGCGCTACCAGGAAGAGGTGCGTTAGCTGCGCGGCGAGACGCCCTGGCTCGTCGTCCTCATCTTCCCCGCGCTGATCGTCTTCGCGGCGTTCTTCGCGCTGCCGATGGCGCGGCTGGTCGCGGTCGGCGCCGGCGGGCCCGCCGGCGTGGCCGCCTACGCGGCGATCGTGCAGGAGCCGCGCTATCTCCGCGCGGTGCTCTCCACCGTCGTCCTCGCCGCCACCGTCACCGCCGCCACATTATTGATAGCCGGCGTCGCCGGTGTCTTCCTCCAGCGCAACAGGTTCCCCGGGCGCAGCGTGCTCGTGGCCATGCTCACCTTCCCGCTCGCGTTCCCGGGTGTGGTGGTGGGGTTCATGGTGATCATGCTCGCGGGCCGCCAGGGTCTGATCGGTGACGTGACCCGGCTCCTCACGGGAACGAAGCTCGTGTTCGCGTACTCGATGGCCGGACTGTTCCTGGGCTACCTCTATTTCTCCATTCCGCGCGTCATCCTGACGATCATGGCCGCCGCGGAGAAGCTGGATCCGCGGCTGGAAGAGGCCGCGCGCTCGCTCGGCGCCTCGCCGTGGCGGGTGGTGCGCGACGTGATCGTGCCCGGGCTCACGCCCGCCATCCTGTCCGCGGGCGCCATCTGCTTCGCGACGTCGATGGGGGCGTTCGGGACCGCGTTCACGCTCGCCACCGAGATCGAAGTGTTGCCGATGACGATCTATACCGAGTTCACGCTGCGCGCGAATTTCGCCACCGCCGCCGCGCTCTCGGTCGTGCTCGGCCTGATCACGTGGCTGGCGCTCGGTCTCGCCCGCACGGCGGCCGGCTCGTCGGCAGCGGCGGCCGCGTAGCGTGCGGACGCGCGGCACCGCGTTCTACGCTCAGCTCGCCTTCACACTGGTGGTGTGCGCGTTCCTGATCGTTCCGGTGGCGTTGTCGGTGACCGCCGGCGTCACCGTGAATTTCTTCCAGGGCGTGCGCAGCGGCCTCACGCTCCGTTGGGTCCAGGAGGTGTGGCGACTCTACAGCGAGACCATCGCGCTCTCGATGATGATCGCCCTCGCCTGCCTCGCCGCCAATCTCGTCGTCGGTGTCCCCGCCGCCTACGTGCTCGCGAAGCGCCGCACGTGGCTGACGCGTCTCATCGAAGAGCTGCTGGTGGTGCCGGTGGCGATTCCGGGCCTGGCCACCGCGCTCGGGCTCATCCTCGCTTACGGCACGTTCGGCGGCTTCCGGACGTCGTGGACGTTCATCCTGGTCGGCCACGTGCTGTTCACGCTGCCCTTCATGGTGCGCGCGGTGCTCGCCGTGCTCTCGTCGATCGATCTCCGCACCCTGGAGGAGGGCGCGGCCAGCCTGGGGGCGTCGTTCCGGCAGCGCTTCACCGGGGTCGTGCTCCCGAACTGCCGCTCCGGGATCCTGGCCGGCTCCCTCATGGTGGTGACGCTCTCGATGGGCGAGTTCAACATGACGTGGATGCTGCACACGCCGCTCACGAAGACGCTCCCCGTCGGCCTCGCCGACTCCTACGCCTCCATGCGGCTCGAGATCGGCAGCGCCTACACGGTCGTCTTCCTCTTCATGATCATCCCGCTCCTGGTGGCGATGCAGCTCATCAGCCGGCCGCGCACGGCGGCGGTACCTCAAGAACCAGCGGTCGCCTTCACGGCGGCGGCGCCGGAGCCGGGCGCGTGACGTCGATCCGGCTCGAGCGCTGCGCGAAGACGTTCGCGGACGGCACGCGCGCCGTGGAGCCGCTCGACCTCGAGATCCGCGGCGGCGAGACGGTTGTCTTCCTCGGCCCCTCCGGCTGCGGCAAGACGACCACGCTGCGGCTCATCGCCGGGTTGGAGGCGCCCGATCCCGGCGGGCGCGTGCTCTTCGACGACGTCGACGTCACCGAGGTGCCGATCGAGCGCCGAAACGTCGGCATGGTGTTCCAGTCCTACGCGCTGTTCCCGAACATGACGGTGGAGGACAACATCGCGTACGGCCTCAAGGTGCGTCGCGCGCCCGCGCGGGCGCGGGTGGACGACATGCTGACCATGATGCACATCGGCGAGCTCCGGCGCCGGCGCGTCGATCAGCTCTCCGGCGGCCAGAAGCAGCGGGTGGCGCTGGCGCGCGCGCTTGCCGTGCAGCCGCGCGTGCTTCTGCTCGACGAGCCGCTCACGGCCCTCGACGCCAAGCTCCGCGATGGACTTCGCATCGAGATCGACGGGCTTCTCCGGCGACTCGGGATGACCGCGGTCTACGTGACTCACGATCAGGCGGAGGCGATGTCGCTCGGCGACCGCATCGTGGTCATGAGCCGCGGCCGCGTGGCCCAGGTGGGCCGGCCCCGCGACATCTACTTCGCACCCGCCAATCGCTTCGTGGCGGATTTCGTCGGCACCATGAACGCGCTGAAGGGCGTCGCCCGCGACGGCCACCTCGAGCTGCCCGGCGGCCGCTTGCCTTGGCGCGGCGCGCGCGCGGGCGAGGTCGAGATTCTCTTCCGCCCCGAGAGCGTCACCATCGTGGACGCGGCGCGGGCGCAGCTCACGGGCCGGGTGCTGACGTCGTTCTTCCTCGGCGATCGCACGCGGGTGGTGGTCGAGGGCGTGGGCGCCACCCCGCTCATCGTGGAGACGACGGAGCGGCGCGAGTTCGCGCCCGGACACGCGGTACACTTGGCGCTGGACACGGATGCGATGCTGACGCTCGACCGATGATCGTCGCCCAGATCTCCGACACGCACATCAAGCCGCCGGGACGGCTGGCCTACCGCCGCGTGGACACCGATGCCTACCTCACGCGCGCCGTGAATCACGTGCTCTCCCTGACGCCACGTCCCGACGTCGTGTTCGCGACCGGCGACCTCGTCGATGCCGGCCTGCCCGAGGAATACGAGCGGCTCCGCGCGCTGCTGGGGCCGCTGCCCATGCCTGTCTACCTGATTCCCGGCAACCACGACGACCGTCACGCGCTCGCCACCGCCTTTCCCACCCACGCCTATCTCCCCCGCGACGGCGGCTTTCTTCACTACGTCGTGGAGGACCATCCGCTGCGGATCATCGCGCTCGACACGCTCGTGCCGGGAAAGGGCGGCGGGCTCATGTGCGCGGAGCGCCTGGCGTGGCTGGGCGCGCGGCTCGGGGAGGCGCCGGCGCGGCCGACGCTCATCTTCATGCACCATCCGCCGTTCCGGACGGGCATCGCACACATGGATGCGCTCGGCCTCGACAACGCGGAGGCGTTCGGCGAGATCGTCCACCGTCACCGTCAGGTCGTCTGCATCGCGTGCGGGCACCTCCACCGTCCCATTCAAACGCGCTGGAACGGCACGCTCGTCATGACGGCGCCCAGCACCGCCCACCAGGTCACGCTCGACTTCCGGCCCGATGCGCCCTTGACGTTCACGATGGAGCCGCCCGCGTGCCTGCTCCACGTGTGGGGCGAGGAGAGCGGGCTCGTCACCCACACCAGCTACATCGGCGACTTCGCCGGCCCCTACCCGTTCCGCGACGCCGACAAGCTCATCGACTGAGACTCGGGTACGATACGGGGGCGCGGGCAGGACCCCCGCTCGACCAGGAGGAACGGACCCATGGCCTACGACCTCGTCGTCAAGAACGGGACGGTGATCGATGGATCCGGCTTGCCGCGCTACCGCGCCGACGTGGGCGTGCGGTACGGCCGCATCGTCGACATCGGCCGCATCCGCGGGCGCGCGCGCGAGGTCATCGACGCCGACGGCCAGGTGGTGGCCCCGGGGTTCGTGGACGGCCACACCCACATGGACGCGCAGGTCTTCTGGGATCCGCTGGGGACGTCCTCGTGCTTCCACGGGATCACCAGCGTCGTGATGGGGAACTGCGGCTTCACGCTGGCGCCGTGCGCGGCCGCCGACAAGCATCTCGTCATCCGGAATCTCCAGCGCGCCGAGGACATCCCGCCGGCGGCGATGGCAGCGGGGATCGAGTGGCGGTGGACCACGTTCCCGGAGTTCCTCGACTGTCTCGATGCTCTTCCGAAGGGCATCAACTACAGCGGCTACATCGGGCACTCCGCGCTCCGCACGTTCGCGATGGGCGAGCGCGCCTTCGATGGTCCCGCCACCGAGCGCGACCTCCAGGCCATGGAGCGCGAGCTGCGCGACGCCCTGCGCGCGGGCGCCATGGGCTTCACGACCTCGCGCTCGCCGAGCCACGAGACGCCCGACGGGCGTCCCGTGGCGAGCCGCCTCGCCCCCTGGGACGAGGTGCGCCGGCTCGTCGGTGTCATGGGCGAGCTGAACGCCGGGATCTTCGAGCTGGCGGGCGAAGGCGTGGACCGCAATCCCGGCGACCCGCGCATGGGCGAGTATCTCGGTCGCCTGCGTGATCTCGCCGTGGAGACCGGGCGGCCCGTCACTTTCGGCGTCTTCAGCCGCCGCCAGGTCCCGAACAGCTGGCGCGCGTACATGGATCTTCTCGACGAGACCGCCGCCGCCGGCGGACGCATGTTCGCCCAGGTCCACAGCCGGTCGCTGAGCGCGCTGCTATCGTTCCGAACGCAGCTTCCATTCGATGGCCTGCCCGTCTGGAAGGAACTGCGCGCGCTGCCGCTGTCCGAACAGAAACAGCGCCTGCGCGATCGCGCGCTGCGCGACCGCCTGCGCGAGGCGTCCACCACGCCGCCCGATCGGCTCCCCGTCGGGACGGAGGCGCGGCCCGCGGACTATGACTGGATCCTCGTCTTCGACACCGTCGAAGGGCCACATCGCACGGTGGCGGAGGTCGCGCGCGAGCGTGGCGTCCATCCCCTCGACGCCATGATCGACCTCGCGCTCGAGCGCGATCTCGAGCTGTTCTTCCTGCAGCCCGTCGCCAATGAGGATCAGGACTACGCGCTGGAGCTGATGCGGCACCCGCGCGCGGTCGTGACTTTCTCCGACTCCGGCGCCCACGTCTCCCAGCTCATGGACTCCTCGCTGCAGACGCACCTGCTGGCGCACTGGGTGCGCGAGAAGCAAGCGTTCACGCTGGAGCAGGCCGTGCGCATGCTGACGCTGGTGCCGGCCACGCTGTGGGGCTTTGCCGATCGCGGCCTCATCCGCGAGGGCATGGCCGCCGACCTCGTGGTCTTCGACCCCGACACGATCGCGGCCGAGATGCCGGAGGTCGCCGACGACCTTCCCGCCGGCGCCCGTCGCCTCATCCAGCGCGCGCGGGGCGTGGCCGCCACCGTGGTGAACGGCGAAGTCCTGCTGCGCGACGGGAAGCACACGGGCGCGCTGCCGGGCCGGCTGCTGCGGGGTCCTCTCGCACGGAGATCCTGAACGCGCGGCGCGCGTATTGAGGTAGCACGATGGGTTTGACCGACGACGTTCGCAAGCTGCTCGACGAGCCGAACTTCGCGCACCTCGCCACCCTCATGTCGGACGGCTCTCCGCAGTCGGTGCCGGTGTGGGTCGGCGTGGAGGGCGATCACATCCTGGTCGCGACGGGCGAGGGATCGCTGAAGGCGCGCAACACCAAGCGCGATCCGCGGGTGTCGCTCTCGGTGGTCGCCTTCGACAATCCATACCGGGAGGCGCAGATCCGCGGGCG
>DASXSB010000021.1:0-18289 GCA_036506275.1 Candidatus Methylomirabilota bacterium
CGTTGGAGCGGAAACCACCGCGTGGTCACGATGCCGGAGCCGTCGATCCAGCAGGCGTCGACGTCGAGCCGCTCGGCGAGCGCTTCCAGCGCCGACCGTCCTTGCACGAGCATCGCCGTCGACGCCGCCTCCGCCACCGCCGCCGAGCGCGCGAGCACGGTCACCTGCGCGATCGCTTCGACGAGGTCTCCCGTGCGCGGATCGACGAGGGGGCGCGCGCGGCGGCCGCCGGCGGCGACGCGTCGGGGCGCCACCGTGGCCGACGTGGAGCAGGCGCGGTCGCGAAGCGGAAACGCCGCCGCATAGCCGCCGAAGGGATGACGAAGGACGATCGTCCACCGTCCGCGCGGCGGGCGGCCGAGGGCGAGGAGGCTCGACTCCCCGAAGTTGAGGAATGCCGACGGGCAGGCGTGACGGCGAAGGCGCGCGGCGATGCGATCGAGCGCCACGCCCTTGCCGAATCCGCCGAGGTCGAGCGCCATGCCCGGACGGCCGAGCGACACGCGCGATCCCGTCACCTGGAGCGCCCGCCAGCCCACGCACGCGCGCGCGGCTCGGAGCTCGGCACCGCTCGGCGCCTGTCCGCGCCGCGCCGAGCGCTGCCACAACGTGAGGAGCGGCGTCACGGTGGGATCGAACGCGCCGTCCGTTTGCTCCGCGAGCTGCCGCGCGGCCGTCACCACGTCCGCGAGGTCCGGCGAGATCACGCCGCCGGGATCGCCGGCGCGACGGTTCAGCCGACGGAGATCGGTGTGCGGCCGATGCCGGCTCATGACGTCGTCACAGCTCGTCGCGGTCTCGAAGATCGTGCGCAGCCGCTCGCTCTCCGTGCGCGCGACGCTCTCCGTCCGCGTGAGGCTCTCCGTCCGCTCGACGCCGACGGGTAGCGTGGCGGCGAGCCACGTGCCCATGCGGGGGCGAACGTGGGTGTGGGTAGCGGCGGCGATCAGGAGAGATCTCCCGTCGCCCGCAGCACCGCGATCGCCTTCCGGGCGGCGCGGCCGGTGGCCTCGACGGAGAGCGTGGCGCCGGAGATATTCACGATGTCACGGTAGGGTAGCAAGGGCGCCGAGAGGCCCTTCCCGCGGTATTGCCGCAAGAAGCGCGGCTCCTTCACCTCCCCGCCGTACGCCTCGCGATAGGCGAGCACCGCGAGATCGTGGACGGTGCCGGTGGGCGTCACGGCCACCGCGTACGTGATCGGCCGGTGCTTTCCGATCTCCTCCACGACGATCACGAAGCCGAGCGGTGCGGCCGCGCGCCGCACCGTGAAAATCCGGTACGCAAGCTCCCACAGACTGGGAGGGCCACCGAGCAGCGCGCGCACGCGCTCGCGCAGCGCGGGGGTGGCTTCCACCGTGCGCTCCTGGACGTCACCCCCGTCGGGGAAGAGCTGGCGCGGGGCGTCCTCGGGGCGGAGAAAGACACCCTCCTGGCCCGTGGCGGCGCCGGGCACGAGCACGAGCCAGGCGCCGGTGGCGCCACGAAGCAAGCGACGGCGCGTGATCATCTCAGAATCCGAAGGCGACGCCGAACAGGAACGCGTTCGCCGTGTCCTCTCCGGCCCGCGCGGGCAGGAAGTTGGTCACGCCCGCCAGGCTCTTGCCGCGATCGGTCCACGTGCGCTCGTAGGCAGTCTGGAAGACGACGAGCGGCACCGGCCGGTACGCGAACCCGAGCGTGGCCCGATCGACGAAGCGATGCTCCTTCGTGAGCGAAGTGAGCTGGCTCCCCATGAAGTCGACCTCGCGCACGAGCCCATCCAGCCACACCTGCTCCCAGCGCGCGGTCACGATGAACTGGGGATTGGCGAACAAGCGCCCGAGGACAGACTCGCGCAGGAAGTCCGGAAAGAACCGGTAGCGGACATCGAGCCAGTATCCGTGCTTCGTCTCCGCGAGCCCCGCCAGCTCGAACTCGACCGTCGTCGTCAGCGGCGGCACCTCCGCTTCGAACGCTCGCTCCGACACCGCCCGCGCGAAGCCACGGGCCACGCGCAGGATGTCGTCGTAGCGCGTGAGCACGTACTCCCCCTCGATCTCGAAGGGACCGAGCGTCGTCTTGCCGTCCACGCTCACCGACCACACCGACGCCGACGGCAAGAAGTCCGGCGTGTAGCGACCGTAATAGGCGGACGCTCCGATCTCGTGACCGATGGCGGGACTCCACGCCAGTCGAAACGCCCCCGCCTTCTCGTTCTTCAGGTCGATATTGGCGGTGCCCCGGCGCGGCTGGATCTCGACCTCCGCTTCGAGCTCACCGCTGCCGCGAGCGACCGTCTCGATGCTCGAGTCCAGCGTCGCTCCGTTCATCACGTAGGCTTCGTAGGTCAGCTTGCCGTAGCGCCCGATGGGGATGTCGCCATTGAAGCCCATGCCGACCTCCGACCACGCCGCCGTCACGGGCAGGACGGGGACGCCCCGGTCGACCAGCGACCGGCGCGGAAGGTCCCAACGGTTGTCGTCGTGGTTGATGTTGAAGCGCCCGAGCGGCACCAGCACCACCCCGGCCCGGAACTTCGCCCAGTCCGTGAGCGCGAACTGCACCCATGCCTGCTCCAGCGACAGCTCGGTCTTGTCGCTGCTCTCGATCGACTGCGAGAAGCCGCGCAGCCCTCCCTCCAGCGGCGCCCCCCGCTCGACCTCGAGCTCGGTGAACCGCTCGAACTCCACCTCCACCACGCCGCGCAAGCGGTTGGCGATGGTCGCATCTCCGCTGAGCACGAAACGACGAAACGTGAAGGTGCTCTTGAGGTCGTGGAGATCGGACGCCTCGAACCGTACCGAGCCATACCCGCCGATCTTGAAGTCGCTGATCGAGAGCGGTCGCGACGGCGCCATCGGCGGCTCGGTGGCGGCGGTGGGCGGCGGGGGAGGAGGCGGCGGCGCCGTCTGTTTTTGGCGCTCGATCTGCTGCTTCAGGTCGTCCACTTGCTCCTGCAGCGACTTCAGCTTCTGCTCGAGATCCTCGACGGCGGCCGCGTGGGCTGTGCTCGGAAGCGCAGACACCAGGAGCACCAGAGCGAGTGCAACGAACGGGCTTCGCGGCAGCATTCGCGCCTCCGTGGGCGCGGGGCGACACCCCGGCCCGCATCGTCGCTGGCTGCCTGAAGCCCGAAACGGCTCGTCGGTGGCTGGCTGGTTGACCTACGCGGGAGCTCGAGCGGCTCCCGCTATTCGGCGACGATCCGTCCCGTCGTCTCCTTGTTGAAATCGTCGAAGAAGGCATAGGTGCCGGGCTTGAGGGCGCGGATCCTCACCTTCACCGTCTTGCCGGCCGGCACCACCTTCTCCGTGCGGAGGTCTTTGCTCTCGAACTCCGCCGCCGTCGCGCCCTTGTTGGTGATGACGAGCACGAAGGGCGCCCCCGCCTTGACCTTGACCTCGGCGGGCTGGAACTTCTTCTGCTCGATCGAGAGCGCGATCTCGGGCGGCGCGTCCGCCGCCGGCGCGGCCAGGGGAGCGATGACGCTTCCGAGGATCGTGAACACCGCGAGGACCAGCACCGTCATGCGCATCGCGAGCCTCCGGGTCGTGATTAGGATGGCCGATCCGGCCGGGTTAGGTATACCTAATTAGGGTCGGACCGTCAAGCCGCGGTGGCACGCGGGAACCCGCGCCGAGCGGAACGCTAGTTGTCGGTGGGGGTCACGCTGACGGACGCCTTGTCGAGCACGTTGATACCCGCGAACGTGGTGAGATCGCCGACCTTGGGAAGGACGATGAGCGAGTCCGGCGTTTCCTCGAGCACGTCGGCGGCGATCACGAGGGGCTCCTTCACCCACGGCCACTGCGTCTTCACCTTGGCCGGTCGTCCGCCCGTGCGCGCGAGCCCGCCCGAGGTGTCCTTCATCATGAGGATCACGGCGCGCCGGAGCCCGGCGTCCACGGCGGCGCGGAACGTCGCGCCGTCGCCGGTGGCCCAGCCGTTCGGACCGCCGAGCGGACGCGGCGCGCCGAGGCTGACGATGTACCGGGTCTTCCACTTCGTCTCGCCGGCGGGATCCTTGAGGGTGGTCTTGAGGAAGATCCACGGGCGCACCTGATCGTTGCCGGTGGAGCTCACGACGAGATACGGAACCAGCTCGAGGGCGCCGTTGCCGCCGGCGCCATTGACGACGAGGCGCGTGGCGCCCGCGCGCGGGATCTCCTGGGCGACCACGCGCTCCGTCCACCGCGCGAGATCGAGACGCAGGTGGCCTTGCGCCGACTCCGCCTTCTTTTCCGACGTGCGGCTGGCGGCCGCTTCCGCCGCGAGCACGCCCACCAGTCCGAAGTGCTGCCCGATCTTCATCGACTCGCCCTGATACCCCGAGATGTACACGGCGGTGTCCGGAACCTGGTGGATTCCCGTGGGGAGGTCCGTGGACTTCGACGGTCCTTCCGGCGAGACCGTCACCGCGAGGGGGCCGGTCATGTCCGGCATCGGAGAACGCATCGCCTGCGAGCACCCCGCGGCGGCGACGGCGCCGAGGAGGAGCACAGCCACCATCCCGGGAGCGACGTGGTTGCTTCGCCGTTCGCGCATCGGATCCTCCTCGTCGTAAAGCGAACGCGGACGCGACCGCCGGGTCGCCCGGTGCAAGACAAACGCCAGACCGGCGATCAAGCAAAACGAAGTGTTCCGACGCGAATTCCGGCGGGAGGAAGACAAGATGCTCGCATGCCCGAGACAGGACGACATCGCGCGCGCGGGAAACCGCTCGCGAACGGAAGGAGGAAACGAGGAGCGCCGACGGGCGCCGGCGCTCCTCCGATCACGAGTCGCTGGCTACTTCGGCACCAGGTGCTTGAACTGCGGCATCACGTCGCGGGCGAGCAGCTCCATCGAGTGCCGCCAGGCGCCGGGGTTCTCCGTGTAGTCGAAGCAGAACAGCAGCAGCGTGCCGAAGCCGCCCACCTCCTCGTAGATCGCGTGGAGCTTCTCGGCCACGGTGTGCGGTGAGCCGACGAGCCAGTTGTGGCGCGCGCAGTACTCGGGCGTGACGTCGCCGTCCGGGACGTCGGGCGTGTGCTTGAGGAACTCGGTGAAGCCGAAGGCGGCCAGCAGCGGCAGGAAGTACTCGCGCATCATGCGACCCATCATGCCGCCCGCGGAGAGGCGCATCGCTTCCGCATCCGTGTCCGCGATGAAGACCTCGCGCACGAGCCGCCAGTCCGCGCGCCGGGGCGTGCGCCGGGTGCGGGCGGCGCCTTCTTCGACGGCGTCCCAGTGACTTGCGACGTACGCGGGATTGAGGTTCAGGCTCATCGGCCAGAACCCGCGCTCGCCGGCGAGCTTGAGCGTGTCGGACCCCTTGTTCAATCCGGCCACGCCGATGGGAGGATGCGGAGTCTGGAGCGGCCGGATGTGCGGGCGCAGGGTGCCGAACATCGTGCCCATCTTCGTGACGTGCCAGAACTTGCCCTTGTAGTCGAACTCGGGCTCGTCGCTCCACAATCTCAAAATAATGTCGAGCGACTCCCGCGTCATCTCGCGGTTCTGTCCGGACATGCCGTCGACGTTGAAGAGCGCCCAGTCGCTCGGCAGCCCGCTCGCCGCCACCCCGAAGTTGAGCCGGCCCTGGCCGAGGTGATCCAGCATCGCCACCCGGTTCGCCAGCTCGGCGGGATGGTGGAACGGCATGAGGAACCCGCCGGGACCGATGCGCATCCGCTTCGTCTGCATGAGCGCCTGCGCCACCAGCAGATCGGGCGATGGATGCGGTTCCCAGGGCGCGGTGTGGTGCTCGCCGATCCACGCCTCGCTGAAGCCGAGCTCGTCGGCCCACCGGAGCTGCTGGAGATCCCACTGATGGCCGTCGTACAGGCTGCGCTCGGGCGGATGCGAGGGCATCGTGAACAATCCGTACTCCATGCGAACCTCCTTGCGTCGGACGCGCCAGGAGTGTACTCCGGATCAGCACGGGGCGGCATCGGCCACCGGCGACAGCGGCGCGGCCGCCGAGCACGCAAAGGAGAGAACATGAGACTCGCGGGAAAGGTGGCGCTCATCACGGGCGGCGCAAGCGGGATGGGGCAGAGCGAGGCGTCGATCTTCGCGCGCGAAGGGGCGCGCGTCATCGTGGGAGATCTCCTCGAGCGCGAAGGGCACGAGGTGGCCGCGAAGATCGCCGCCGAGGGAGGACAGGCGCGCTTCGTGAAGCTGGACGTGACGGACGAAGCGGACTGGCAGAGAGCGGTGACGACGTCGGTGGAGAGCTACGGCCGGCTCGACGTCCTTGTCAACAACGCCGGCATCAGCGGTACCTTCGATCCCGACACCATGAGCACGGCCGCCTGGGACAAGCTGATGAACGTGAACGCCAAGGGCGTCTTCCTGGGCATGAAGCACGCGATCCCCGTCATGCGAGAGCGGGGAGGCGGGGCCATCGTCAACATCTCCTCCATCTCGGGCTTCGTCGGCCAGACCATGATCCATATGGCGTACAACGCCTCCAAGGGCGCGGTCCGCATCATGACGAAGTCGGCCGCCGTCCAGTACGCGCCGGACGGCATCCGCGTGAACTCGGTGCATCCGGGCTTCATGCCGCCCATGCGCACGTCGAAGATGTCGGCCGATCCGGAGTGGCGCGCGAAGATGCTCCGCGCGGTGCCGATGAAACGAGAGGGACGGGTGGAGGAGGTCGCCTACGCCGTGCTGTTCCTGGCCTCGGAGGAAGCCTCGTACATCACGGGCACGGAACTGGTGGTGGACGGCGGCTATCTCGCCGTCTGAGCGGTGAGCCGACCGAGCGGTGAGGTGGAGTCCGAACGGCGGTGGACCGTGAGGCCCGCCGCCGTTCGGGTTACAGGCCCTTCGCCGCCTTGACGACTTCCTTCTTGGCCTTGATGGCCAGACGGACGGCCTTGTACGGCGACCCGCCGTTGTTGGACATGTGAATCGCGCGACGGCTCGCCTTGACGGCCCGCCGCGTCGTCATGTCCATCCGCTTCTTCCAGCGCGCTAGCTGCTTCGTGGCACCGGACCGCTCGAAATTGATCGTCATCCCGTTCATGCGTTTCCTCCTACGAACCACGCTCTCACGGTGAGGATCGATTCCGGAAAAAATTTCAACTTACGCGACCCACCCGTGGCGGCGCCTGGCGAAGGAGGTGATGGACGTCGAGGTGGACAATTTTTTTTCAGCAGCCGCCGGGCGAGGGCCCCAGCTTCCCGGCGCCGGTGTTCATGGCGTAGGCGTCATCCCGCGTCGTGTTCGGGCCTCCACGCTCGAGCGCGGGCGCCGCCATCACGACATGGAGACGTAGCCGTAGCGGAGATTGCTGCGGCCGCCGCCGCGCGCTTCGTAGTCGGCCTTGAGGATGCCCAGCCGATCGTTTCCGCCGTCGAGCTCGGCTTGACGCTTGAACTGGTAGAGGCGGGCCACGTTCTCGCCGAAGATCGCGGTCTTGATGGAGCCGTCGGCGGCGCCGAGCGGCGCGTAGCCGTACTGCTTCTGCATGTCTTCGGGAATCTCGAGCCGTCGCAGCGCCTCGATCTGCCACTGGGGCGAGCCCGTCCAGATGGCGTCGCTTCCCCAGATGACGTGGTCGACACCGAGGCCGCGCACGAGCGTCCCCATCAACGCCGCCGCCAGCCGTGGCTGGGAGACCGTCGTGTGCGCGAAGAGCTGGCCGAGGTCACCGTAGACGTTCTTCACGCCGTACTTGGCGGGGACCTCCGCGAGGTCGGTCACCCACTCGATGCGCCCGGTCTTCTCGAACTGCGCGACCGCCTGCTCCGCACTGCCGCCCGGGTGCAAGCGATACCCGCTGTGATAGATGATGAAGTTGAGCTGCGGCCAGTCCCGCGCCGCCTTGCCCACGTCGCGCACGTCACAGTACGGCAACAGCCGCGGGTACTGCTGTTCCACCGACGGCGGGAACAGCCCCTTGTGAATGCACACGTTGCGCAGGCCGGCCTTTGCGAACTTCTCGTAGGCCGGATAGACCAGCTTCTCGTCGTCGAGGTGCCACGGCCACTTCGCCAGTTCCTTGTGCGTGTTGTCGCCGATTGTGTAGCCCTTGAACGAGTCCGGCCGGAGCTCGGCGATGGCGCGATCGATCTCCTCCAGCCACCGCGGCTGCCCGGGCGTGAAGATCGCGTGCGCGAGCATGCGGCGCGCGCCCAGCTGCTCGTTCACCTGGCGGCGCGCGGCCGCGATCATGTCGTTGGTGAGGAACCAGTCCTGGGCCACGTCGGAGGGCGCGCTGGAGAGGAGCGCCACCTTGGTGTCGCTGTCGAGGAAGACTTCCTTGAAATAGTTGTTGAACTTCAAGTCTTCGAGGCTCTGGGGGCGGTCGACGAGCCCGGGATTCCAGCCCGCTTTGCCGACGGCCTGCCGCTGGCGCAGGAACGTCTCGATGCGCGTGTCGTCGCGCAGGAAGTGGGTGTGGGTGTCCATCACGAACTGCCCCGCCAGCTTCTTGGCGCGCTCGTCCGCCATCTCACGGTCGGCGGCTTCGGCGCGGGAGACGTCGAAGAGCGTCCCGTACACGTCGTTCATCGCCACGAAGGCGGCCGCCATCCCCGCCGCCGTCTCGAAGAACCGGCGACGGCTGATCCCCTGCTTGCGCGCCAGCTCCGTGCCGAGCCGCTTCACGCGCACCTCGACCTCGCGCTGCGCCCGGCTCTGCGGCTCCGGGAAATACTCGTCACTGGACACGATCTGGGTGGGCACGGGGCCCGGGAACGCGTGGATCTCGGCGGGACGCAGCCGATCGAGCTCGTCGTCGCTCAGGAGTCTCATCGCCGCCTCCTCTAGGGTGGGGAACGCGCACGGCGCCGCCGACGGCGACTGATACCACATCCCGACCGCGTTCGCGAGGCGCCGGTGCGGTGCGGGATCGCGCGGTGGCCGCGGTGGCGCCGGCGGCGACGCCGCCCCCCTAGAGCGACACGACCTTGTCGGCGGCGGCCGTCTTTTCCGCGAATACCTTGGGATTTATGAACTGCGCATTCTTCGTCTTCAGATCGGTGTCGGTGACCCCACGGGCCACCGAGCATTTCCCTCAGACGAAGATGGGGACACGATGGGAGACTACTCCCTGGAGCATCTCGCGAAGCGGCGGCATGGCGACGGGCATCACCGCGGCCGCCACGTCGTCCTTCATGAGATACGCCGCCTCCCCCGCGAGAAAGATCTGCGGCTGGTGGCCGGCTTCGACGGCTCCCAGCGCAAAGTTGAACGGCAACCCGGCCCGGGTGGGGTCGTCGCTGCCCGCCGTCCCGACGTAGAGAATGGTCGCCATGGGTCGACTCCTTTCGGTGATCTGCGCGCGGGTGGAAGTGTACTCCCGAGATTTCGAGGCGGGGCGCGCCGCGGGCGCGGCATACTGAGGCGCGATGAGCACGTGTTGTGACCTGAGCCACGACGTCGGGGAGCGGCAGCGGCGGGTCCTCGTGGTCGTCCTCTGGATCAACGCCGCGATGTTCGTCGCCGAGTTCGGCGGCGGCCTCCTCGCTCACTCGACGGCGCTGCTCGCCGACTCCGTCGACATGCTGGGCGACGCCATCGTGTACGGCTTCAGTCTTCACGCCGTCGCGCGCGGGCCCCGGGAGAAAGCGCGGGCGGCGCTCGTGAAGGGTGTGCTCATGGCCGCCTTCGGGGTGGGCGTGCTGCTCGAGGTCGTGCTCAAGCTGGTGGAGGGCCTGGTCCCGAGCGCCCACCTCATGGAAGGTATCGGGCTCGTCGCCCTCGCCGCCAACACGACGTGTCTGCTGTTGCTGTCGCGCCATCGGGCGGACGACGTGAACATGCGCTCGGCGTGGATCTGTTCCCGCAACGACGTCGTCGCCAACGGCGGTGTTCTTCTCGCCGCCGTCGCCGTCGCCGTCACCGGATCCGCGTGGCCGGACATCGTGATGGGCCTCACCATCGCCGCCATCTTCGGAACGTCCGCGGTGGGCATCATCCGCCAGGCTCGCCGTGCCTGGCCGTCACGCCCCGCGCGCGTTCCCTCCTGACCTCCGACCGCGGCCGCGTGGCCGCCCGCATCGTAGGTCAGCCGACGAGCGATTCGATCGTTTCCACCTCGTCGGGGGACAGCGCAAGGTCGCGGCTGGCGAGGTCCTGCTTCATGTGCGCGACGTCGGAGGTTCCCGTCAGCGGCAACATCCCGACCGCGCGGGCAAACCGGAACACTACCTGGGCCGGCGTCACCTTCTGGCCGGCGGCGATGCTCGCGACCACCGGGTGCCGCAGCACTTCGGGATTGGCCGTCAACAACGAGAACCCTTGGTAGACGATGCCGCGCTCGCCACAGAACGCGCGGACGTCGCGGTCCCAGCCGAAGCGGGCGAAGCACCGGTTCTGGACGAACGCGGGTGGCTCGGCGCCGCCGCTCACCATCTGCTGAAGATGGCGCAGCGACACGTTGCTGACGCCGAGGAGGCGCGTGCGGCCGGCATCACGCTCCTTCGCCATCGCCGCCCACACCGCGGCGTCGTCGCCGGTCCAGCCACGGCCGGAGGCCGGCCCGTGCAAGACGAAGCTGTCGACGTGATCGGTCGCGAGATGCTCGAGTGAGCTGGCCAACGACTGTGCCACCTGCGTGGCGAGATCGGCGGTGGGGTCGTAGGGCAACCGGTGATCCTGACCTCCGGCATAGGTGAACTTCGTCTGCAAGAAGAGATCCGCGCGCGTGACGACACCGGCTCCATACGCGGCGGCCAGCGCTTCGCCCACTCCCGCCTCGAAGTAGTGGCGTCGTTGATTGGCGGTGTCGATCCCGCGAAAGCCGGTGCGGAGCGCGAGCTCGGTGAGCGCCGAGGTCCGATCTTCCTTCCACGCCGTGCCGTAGAGGAACTCGGGGACGCGCGGCGGCGTCACCAGATGCTCAGCACGCGCGCCGCCACCAGGAGGAGGAACGCGGCGACCGCAATGGCGAGGACGATGCGCCCGGCCGTCACCGGCGGCCGTCGCCTTGCGTCATGGCATCACCGGCAGGAGCAGTCATCAGCGTGTATCCTACATAGCGCGTGCGCTTCGGAACGTTTTTCTTCTTCCAGGCGGTCCCCTGGCTCAGTCACGCCGACGTCGTGCACCGTGAGCTGGAGCAGATGCAGTGGACGGAGGAGCTCGGCTTCGATCGGATCTGGCTCACCGAGCACCACTTCATCGATTACGGCCTCTCCGTGGACCCGGGCGCGCTCGCCGCCGTCGCCGCCGCCACCACGCGCCATGTCCGCATCGGGCTGGCCGCCGCCATCCTTCCCTTCCACCACCCTCTGCGGCTCGCCGAGCAGATCGCGCTCGTCGACATCGTCTCGCGAGGGCGGCTCGACGTGGGGCTCGGGCGCGGCAACCGACCCGCCGAGTTTCGCGGGTTCGACGTTCCCCAGGAAGAATCGCGAGCGCGCTTCGAGGAGGCGGTGGACATCATGGTGCGAGCGTGGACGGAAGAACGGCTCACCTACCAAGGCCGCTTCTTCACGGTGACCGACGCCCGCGTGATGCCGAGACCCTGGCAGCAGCCGCATCCACCGCTCTACCAGGTGTGTGGCAGCAAGGAGAGCATCGAGGGCACAGCCGCCCGCGGCTGGCCCATGCTGAACTCGGTACTGCGCGGCAACGCCGAGCAACAGCTCGCCACGAACCGCGATACCTACGTCGCCGCGCTCCGGCAGCACGGCCGCGGCGACGCCGACATCGCGGCCCTCCTCGCGCGGTGGGGCGTGTCACGCCAGATCTACGTCGCTCGCACCGACGCCGAGGCCCTCGCGGAAGCCCACGACGCCGAGATGTGGTATCAGGAGTCCTTTCGTCGCTTCGTGCTCCCCGATCGCATCGAGGACGCTCATCCGAGCTTGCAGCCGCACTTTCGCGGGCTCGCCGAACGACTGGCCCGCATTTCGTGGGACGAGCTGGTTCGAGAGACCGTCGCCTTCGGTTCGCCCGACACCGTCGCGCGGCGGATCGACGGCATGCGGGCGGCCGGCGTCGGCCACGTCCTGTGCTGGATGAACTTCGGCGGGCTGCCGCAAGACAAGATCCGTCGCTCCATGGAGCTGTTCGCGCGCGAGGTCATGCCGCACTTCCGCGACGGCGACAGTCACGACGGCGACGGGAACGACGGCGACCGCTCGAGACGCTGACGGCTGGAAAGACGGCCGGAGAAGACGGCTAGAGGAGTCGGCGGGCCCCCACCCAGCGGCGCCGGTACCACTCTTCGTCGAGGCGGGAGACCTTCACGACGTCGCCGGGCTTGGTGGCGTGGATGAAGCGGGCGTCGCCGATGTAGATGCCGCTGTGCCGGAGCCCGTCGAAGAAGACGATGTCACCCGGCGCGAGGGCGTCGCGCGACACCGCCAGTCCGAGCTGGTATTGCTTGTCGGCGCCGTGTGGGAGCCTGAGGCCGGCGCGGCCGTAGACGAACATCACGAAGCCCGAGCAATCGAAGCCGGCCGGTGAGGCACCGCCGCGCGCGTAGGGCGCTCCCACGTACTTCATCGCCGCGTCGACGACCTGCGATCGCGTCGCCGCATACCGTGTGGGGGGCGCGGCGGGCGGCGCCGGCGTCGAGCTCGCCGGCCGCTTGGCGGCGCAACCGCTCATCACGAGCGCGGCCATCGCGATACCGACGACGGTCGCCACCCCGGCGACCCGAGACATCGCGTTCGCGCGCACGGGATCCATCGCCGTCACCCGGCAGCAAGAGAAATGCCGCACCGGGAGCACGGCCATCGATGGGCGCTCGCGCTGTGGAATCGGGCGGTTGGTGTCCGCGACGTGACGGGCCACGACCACTCCATGACACCTGACGTCCGCCGTGTGTCAGGACGACGCGATGCTTTTGCGTCCATGGCGGCCGTCGCTCACCCAGGCCCAGTGGGCAGCTTGACCTTTTCCGCCGTCCAGCCTAGGGTCGCCGCCATGTCCCACTCACCCCTCCGTCGCTTCGCTGCTCTCTGCACGCTCACGATGATCGCGAGCGCGGCCGGGCGCCTCGAGGCGAAGTGACCGATGCCGCCCTGCTCACTCGGAATCGACATCGGCGGCACCTTCACCGACATCGTGGTCTACGACCACGGCTCCGGCCGGCAGTGGAGCCGGAAAGTCCTCACCACCCACGACGACCCCGCCCGCGCCGTCGTCGCCGGCGTGGCGCTGCTCCTGCGCGAGCCGGACCTCGAGCCGTCGCGGTTCACGCGCGTGGTCCACGCCACCACGCTCTTCACGAACGCGCTCATCGAGCGCACGGGGGCGCCCACCGGTCTCATCACGACGGAGGGCTTTGCGGACACGCTCCAGATCGGCCGCGAGCGGAAGTACGAGCTGTACGACCTCGCCATCACCAAGCCGGAGCCGCTCGTCCCCCGCCATCGCCGCCTCGAGGTCGCCGAGCGCACGAAGGCAGACGGCACCATCGCGCGGCGGCTCGACACGCGCGGGCTGCTCGCGCGCGTGCGCACGCTGGTGGAGGGCGGTGTCAGCTCGATCGCGGTGGTGTTCCTCCACGCCTACGCCAATCCGCGCCACGAGGCGGCCGCGGAACGGCTGATCGCGCGCCGGTACCCGAAGGTGGCGGTGACGTCGTCGCACCAGGTGGCGCCGGAGATCCGCGAGTACGAGCGGGCGTCGACGACGGTGGCCAACGCGTACATCAAGCCGCTCGCCGAGCGCTACCTGGCCGTCATGGGCGAGCGTCTCGCGGAGCTCGGGATCCCGGCCCCGCTGCTCCTCATGCTGTCGAGCGGCGGGCTCACGCACGTGGCGGAGGCGCGGCGGACGCCCGTGCAGATGCTCGAATCCGGCCCCGCCGCGGGCGCGATCGCGGCCGGGTTCTTCGGCAGCACCGACGGCGGCGCGCGGCTCCTCGCCTTCGACATGGGAGGCACCACCGCCAAGCTGAGCCTCGTCGACGACGGCGAGCCGCTCACCGCCTACGGATTCGAGGCGGCGCGCCAGAAGCGCTTCATCGAGGGCAGCGGGCTTCCGATCCGGATCTCCACCATCGAGCTCATCGAGATCGGCGCCGGCGGCGGGAGCGTGGCCGAGGTGGACGAGATCGGCTTGCTCAAGGTGGGGCCGCGGAGCGCGGGCAGTCAGCCGGGGCCGGCCGCCTACGGGCTCGGCGGCGAGGAGCCCACCGTCACCGATGCCGACTTTCTGCTCGGCTACCTCGATCCGCAGTACTTCGCGGGCGGCGAGGTGAAGGTCGACATGAAAGCGGCGCGGGCGGCCATCGAGCGCCTGGCCGCCGACCTCGCGCTCCCGCCATTGCACGTGGCGTGGGGCATCCACGACATCGTCGACGAGAACATGGCGAGCGCGGCGCGCGTGCACGTGGCGGAGCGCGGTCGCGATCCCCGCGGCTACGCGCTCCTGTGCACGGGGGGCGCCGGTCCCGTGCATGCGTGGTCCGTCGCCCGCAAGCTCGGGCTGTCGCGCGTCGTGTGCCCGCCGTCGGCGGGCGTCGCCTCCGCCCTCGGGTTGCTCGTGGCGCCCGCCCGCGTGGATCGCGTGGCCACCATCGGCATCCGTCTCGACCGCGGTGAGATCGGCCGTCTGGAGGCGGCGTTCCGTCGCCTCGAGGACGAGGCGCGCGCGGTGCTCGCCGCCAGCGGGCTGCCGCTGGCGGCGGTGACGGTGCAGCGGCTCGCCGATGGACGCTTCATGGGGCAGGGCTTCGATCTCGCGGTCGCGTTGCCGGCCGGGCCCTACGAGGACACGCCCGCCATGGCCGCGGAGCTGCAGGCGGCCTTCGAGAGCGCCTACCGCGCGAAATTCGCGCTGACGCCGCCCGCCGTGCCCGTGGAGTTCATCAACGTGCGCGTGGCGGCGCGGGCGCCGGTGGCGGGGAGCGAAGTCGTCGTGCGCGGCCGTCGGGGTGATGCCGGCATCACGGACGCGCACCGCGGCACGCGCCCGGCGTGGTTCCCGGACGCAGGCGGCCTCGTCGAGACGGCCGTGTACGACCGCTATCAGCTCGCGATCGACGATGAGATCAGCGGCCCCGCCGTCGTCGAGGAAGAAGGCTCCACCCTCGTCGTCCCCCCGGGAGCGATCGCGCGCGTCCCCGCCAGCGGCAACATCGTCATGACCCTCGCCACCCCATGACGACGCCGCTCGATCCCATCACGCTCGAAGTTCTGTGGACGCGGATCATCTCGGCGGTGGACGAGGCCGCCAAGGCCATCGTGCGGACGTCGTTCTCCACGCTCTCCAACGAGGCCAACGACTTCGCGTGCGTGCTGACCGACGCCCGCGGCTTCGCGCTCGCCCAGAATTCCGGCAGCATTCCTTCCTTCATCGGCACCCTGCCCGCCACCGTGCGCCACTTCCTGCGCGCGCTCGGCGACACGCTGCGGCCGGGCGACGTCCTCATCACCAACGACCCCTGGATGGGGACCGGTCACATGAGCGACGTGTCGCTCGTGAAACCGATCTTCCACGGCGGCGACCTCGTCGCCTTCTCGGCCACCACCGCGCACATGCCGGACATCGGCGGGCGCGTGCGCGCCATCGAGGCGCGCGAGCTGTTCGAGGAAGGCCTGCACATCCCGCTCACCAAGCTCATGCGGGCGGGCGTGGTGGACGAGACGCTCGTGCAGCTCGTGCGCGCCAACGTCCGCACTCCGGACCAGACCGTGGGCGACATCTGGGCACAGGTGAGCGCGAACGAGCTGATGGAGCGCCGCGTGCGCGGCCTCATGGACGAGTACGGGCTCGCCTCTCTCACCGCCCTCGGCGACGAGCTGTTCGCGCGCTCGGAGCGCGCGATGCGGGCGGCCATCCGCGCCGTCCCCGACGGGACCTATCGGTATGCATTCCAGACCGACGGCTTCGAGCAGCCGTACCGTTTCCAGATCGCCCTCACCGTGCGCGGCGAGGAGATCATCGCCGATTACACGGGCACGTCCCCCGCCCAGCCGCGCGCCATCAACTGCGTGCTCGCGTACACGTACGCCATGACCGCCTACGCCGTGCGCTGCGCGCTCCTGCCCGGACTCCCCAACAACGAGGGGATGTATCGCCCGGTGAAAGTGGTGGCGCCGGAGGGATGCCTGCTCAACCCGCAATTCCCGGCGGCGGTGGTGAGCCGCGCCCAGACCGGTCACTACGTGCCCGTCCTCGTCCTCGGCGCCCTCCACGGCGTCATCCCGGAACGCGTGATGGCGGGGGCGGGCTCGCCGCTGTGGGCGCTCGCGCAGACCGGCGTTCGCGACGACGGCCGGCCTTACACGACGGTCCTCTTCTTCAACGGCGGCATGGGAGCGACGGCGGCGAAAGACGGCGAGCACGTGCTCTCGTGGCCCAGCAACATCTCGAGCACGCCCGTGGAAGTCGCCGAGCGCAACAGCCCGCTCTTCTTCCACTACAAGCGGATGCGGTCGGGCTCGGGCGGGCCCGGCCGCTTCCAGGGCGGCCTCGGTCAGGACATCCTGATCGAGAGCGAATCGCGCCGGCCCATCGTGATGAGCTTCATGGCCGAGCGCACGCGGTTCCCCGCCGCCGGGCTCGCGGGCGGCGGCGCGGGCGGGCGCGGCGACGTGCGCATCAACGGCCGCAAGGTCGATCACCGGCGGCAGCACGTGCTCGAGCGCGGCGATCGGGTGCTGGTGCGGACGCCGGGCGGAGGCGGCTACGGTCCGGCGGGGGCGCGGTCGCGCGCGCAGCGCGAGCGCGACCGCCTGCTCGGATACGTCCGCGGCCGTCCACGCCGCTGACGCGGGCGCGACGTCGAGAGCGCCGGCGCGCAGGATGCGGACGCGACGCGGCTACGTCGCGCGGAATCGTGTGACGACGTCGGGATCGGGATCGGCGCCCAGGCCTGGTCCGCTCGGGATCCGCATGCGCCCGTCGACGGCATCGACGAGATCTCCGAAGAGGCTCGCGTCGAGATCCACGTAGAGCCGCTCGAACAGCGTGGCGGCCGGCGCCGCCGCCAGCACGTGCAGGGTGGCGAGGAGCCCGGGACCGAAATAGGGCGCATGCGGTACCACCGCCACCTCCCGGCTCGTCGCCAGCGCGAGCACCGCGTTCATGGCGCTGACGCCGCCAATCTTCGTCGCGCTCGGCTGCACGTAGGTGACCGCGCGCGCGTCCATCATGTGGGCGAGGTCGGTCACGCTGCCGGCGTTCTCGCCGGCCGCGATCGGGATGCGGGTGGCTCGGCGCACCTCGGCCAGTCCGCCGTAGTCTTCCGGCGGCCACACGGGCTCCTCCAGCCAGTGGAGGTCGTACGGCGTGAGCGCGCGCGCCATCGCCACCGCTTCCGTCACCGTCCACGGACAGTTGGTGTCGAGCATGATGGCGACGTCGGCGCCGGCCGCCTCGCGCGCCGCGCGCACGGCGGGGACCTCGCGCTCGTGCAGCTTCACGTGCCGGTAGCCGCGCTCGACGGCCTCCGCCGTCTTGCGCCCGACGAGCGCCGGATCGCCGTACCGCATGAGGCTCGCGTACGCGGGAATCGCGTCACGCCCCGCATGGCCGAGCAAGCGGTGGAGCGGCCGCTTCGCCGCCTTGCCCGCGATGTCCCAGAGTGCGATGTCGATGCCGGAGACGCCGTAGATGGCCGGGCCTCCGCGCCCGAAGTTGTGCAGCGTGCGCTGGAGGTAGAGCGAGAGATCGGCGATGGCCCCCGCGTCGCGGCCGACGACCAGGGGAGCGATCAGCTCGTCGATGGCGGCCTTGGTGGCCGGAATGACGTTGTAGCCGAACGCCTCGCCCCAGCCCGTGAGGCCGTCGTCCGTCTCCACGCGGACGAGCAAGGTGTCGAGCGTCGTCCACACCCTGCCTCCGAACCCGGTCGGCGGTCCGCCGTGCCGGTACGGAACCTTCACCACGATCGTCTCCACCCGGGTTATCTTCATCGTGCCTTCCTTCTCGGCGTGGTGGACACGGAGGATACGCGATGCCGCGCGCATTGCACGACCGGGATCACGGCGGTATCGTCGGAAGTCCATGACACCGCCACTCTCCCCGCTCACGGCGCGCGATCTCCGGCGGGCGATGATGACAGTGCAGGCGCTCGCCGACGACGACACCGACTGCGCCGGCTTCGTGCGTCGTGTCCTCGACGAGCTGCCGCGCCTCGTCGCTTCCGACCTCACGACGCTCAGTCTCTGCGATTTGGGGGCGGGCACGCGAACGGTCGTCGTGCGCGACGGCGAGAGCTTGCCCGCGCGGGATTGCGCCGCCTTCGACCGCCACTTCCGCGAGCACCCGCTCGTGCGGTTCCACGGCAGCCATCGCAGCGGTCCTACCCAGCGCATCTCCGACTGCCCGGAGGGAGGGCGTTTCCGTGACTCCGCCGTCTTCTCCGAGTACTACCGGCGGATCGGAATCAACTTCGTGATGGCG
>DASXSB010000022.1:0-34482 GCA_036506275.1 Candidatus Methylomirabilota bacterium
AGCCGATCTTCCGAGCGCCGCGTGCGATTCCCTGTGAAGAATTTTTCCCAGGCCGTCACGGCGCCGGGCGCCGACGGGCGGCGTGGAGAACGGCGATGATCGTCATCGCGTCCCTGATCTCGCCGTCGTCGACCATCCCGAGGACGTCCCGGAAGGCGAACGGGCGCACCTCGATGAACTCGGTGGTATCGGCGTCGACGGCCGCGCGCCGAAGGTCTTCGGCGACGTAAAGATGACATGTCTCGTCCATCACGCTCTTGGAGCTGATGAACGCGCCGAGCTTGGAGAGCCGCGCCGCTCGGTAGCCCGCTTCCTCCGCGAGCTCGCGCTGCGCCGCCGCCTCTTCGGTTTCGCCGGGACGGGCGGCGCCCGTCGGCATCTCCCAGAAGAAACCGCGGGCCACGTAGCGGTACTGGCCGACGAGGATCACGGTCTCGGGGTCGAGAAACGGCAAGACGCCGACGGCGGGCTTGCACTCCACGACCCCGTACGGCGTGGTCCGGCCGTCCGGCATCTGCGCCACGTCCTCGCGCACCCGCATCCACGGGTTCGCGTAGATGGGGCGGCTGCTGAGCGTCTCCCACCCATGCCGGGCGAGGCGACTGCGCGCATGGTCATCGGTGGAGCCCACGGCGGGAGCATCCCACGGAAGGGGACTCGCGGTATACTCGGCGCGCAGATCACTCGCCGTCGAGGAGCTTTTCCATGGCATTGCCCAAACCCGTCGATGCGCTTTGGGACGAGCTACAGGCGGTCCGCGCCGAGGTGCTGTCGGCCGTGGAGCCGCTGTCGCAGCAGCAGGCGAACTGGAAGCCCGCCGAGCGGGACTGGTCGGTGGGAGAGATCGTCCATCACCTCACCATCGCGGAGATCGCGACCGGAAAGCTCACGACCAAGCTGACGCGCGAGGCCGAGGCCGCCGGTACGGCGGCGCCGTTCCCGGGCGACCTCACCGAGCTGCCCGGGCTCCCGATGAGCCCCGGGGGCGGGGAGGCGCCACCCGTGGTGTGGCCGGAGCACGGCAAGCCGATCGGCGAGCTCATCGCCGACATGAAGGCAACCCGCGACCGCAGCCGCCAGTCCATCGACAAGCTCGGACGGATCGATCCGCGCCCGCTCGTCTTCAAGCACTTTCGGTTCGGCGACCTGAACCTCGCCCAGTGGTGGAAGCTCCAGGCGCAGCACGACGCCCTTCACCTCGCGCAGATCCGCGACGTCATGCGGAACCCGGGGTTCCCGCGCGCGTGAAGCGCGCCTGAGGGAGCTGCGTGAAGGTCGTACTGCGCAACCCGCGGCGGGAGGTCGAGGTGGCAGGCAACCGCCGCGTCAAGGAGGTCCTCCGCGATCTCGACATCCTTCCCGAAACCGTCCTCGTGATTCGTGGTGACGACCTCGTCACCGGCGACCAGATCGTCGGCGACGACGAGACCCTCGAGCTGCGGCCGGTGATGTCGGGTGGCGCGCCCCCACCGGCGCTCGGGAAGGTGCCTGCGACGAGCGCGCACGAGAGCGGGGAGGCGGCATGAAGTGTCGTAAGTGCGGCGGCGCCGCCGTGCTCGAGCTGCGGCGCCACAACGCCGCCTTCTGCACACCGGACTTCCTCGAGTTCTTCCGCAACCAGGTGCGGGAGGCGATTCGCAAGCACCGAATGCTCGCCCGCGACGAGCGCGTGCTGGTGGCGGTCTCCGGGGGCAAGGACTCGCTCGCGCTCTGGGACGTCCTCATCGACGAGGGGTACCACACCACGGGCCTCTACCTGGACCTCGGCATCTTCGAGTACTCCGTCGAATCGAAGGCGAAGTGCGAGGCGTTCGCGGCCCGCCGTGGCGTAGAGCTGGTGATCACGGCCGTCGCCGCCGAGGTGGGGGCGCCGGTGCCGGTGATCAAGGACGTGACGCGCCGGCCGCCGTGCTCGGGGTGCGGCCTCTCGAAGCGGTACTTGATGAACCGGATGGCGCTGGATCTCGATATTCCCGTCGTGGCGACCGGCCACAACCTCGACGACGAGGCGGCCACGCTCCTGGGATCGGTCCTCCACTGGCAGACCGACGCTCTGCCGCGGCAGTCGCCCGCGCTCCCGTCCACGCATCCGAAGCTCGTGCGCCGTGTGAAACCGCTCTACCGCCTCTCCGAGCGCGAGACAGCCGCCTACGCGTTTCTGCGGAAGATCGACTACATCGTGGAGGAGTGCCCGTTCGCCAAGGGCGCGACGTCGATCGCGCACAAGGAGATCCTGAACCGCCTCGAGGCGGAGTCGCCGGGCGCGAAGCACAATTTCCTGCTCGGCTTCCTGGATCGCGGGCGCGCCGCCTTCGAGCGCGTGGAAGACGTCGTCCTCAACGAATGCACGCGCTGCGGTCAGGTCACCACCGGGACCGTGTGCGCGTTCTGCAAGCTCTCCGATCGCGTGAAGCGCTCCACGCCGGCCTGACGTCCCTTCCGGCCCCGGATGGCTCCGACGATCCGGAGGGACGCCAGGGTCACTTACCAGCCGCGCTCGCCGGGAAAGCATCGCGTAGAGGGCGAGAGCGGCGACGTCATGCTCATCGTCCTCTTCACGTTCCTGGGACTGGTCTTCGGCGGCACCGGGAGCGTGCTCGTGTACCGCGCCCTGGCCGGAATCCTTCGCCAGATGCGGCTCACCCGCGAGGGCCTCACCGCGCAGGCCCAGGTGGTGGCCATCGTGCCGAGCCGGATGACCGTGAACGGGATGCCGCAAGCGACGATTCGCTACCGCTACCAGGACCATATCGGCCGACCCCACGAGGGCAAGACGCCCATGATGCCCGCCGACGAAGCCGAGACGTGGCGCGAGGGCGACAGCGGCGTGGTGCGCTTCGACCGTGCGCGGCCGCAGGTGAGCACGTGGGTGGGGAAGCCGTGACCGGATTCATCGGTCGCTATTTCTGGTTCCTGTTCGGCGGCATCTGGCTCGTCGTCGGTCTCGGCCTCACCAAGGGCGGCCTCGACGAGATGGGGAAGGAGCGGCGCTACCGCGACGAAGGCCGGATGGCCCGCGCCACGGTGGTGGACAAGTCGATGCAGCGTGCGGATCGCGACCATCCGAGCACGCGCTACGTCGTCCGCTATCGGTTCACGACCGACGACGGGCGTCCGGTGACCGGCAGCACCACGGTAGAAGTGCATCAGTGGGAGACGCTTCGCGAAGGCGATCCGATCACCGTCACCTATCTCGCGAGCGCGCCGGAGACGCAACGGCTCGCCGACCCGAGCGCCGGGAGCGGAGCGTGGGTGATGGTGGCGATCGGACTCTTCTTCGCGGGTGCCGGCGGCGGTATCGTTTTCTGGAACTGGCGCCGCCTCGCGCACGATCGTCGCCTGCGACGCACGGGCGTGCTCGTGCACGGCACCGTCGTGAAGGTGATCCCCACCAGCCTCCGCATCAACCGCGTGCAGCAGTGGCGGATCGTCTACCGCTATCAGGACCACGTCGGCCGCACGCACGAGACGGGCTCGGGGGCGCTGCCACCGAGCGCCGCCCACACGTGGCAGCCGGGGGACACCGGCCCCGTCCGCTACGACCGCGCTCAGCCCGACGACAGCATCTGGGTCTCGGCGGCGAACGTTGCGCGGGCCGCCGCGGACGCAGGCGAGGCCGCGCTCCCCGAGGCGCCCGCGTAGCGTCCGGCGGTCGCGGTGCATTGCGGCGGCCCAGCGGCGTCAGTAGAATTGAATGGTCGTTCATTACTACGACGCCGAAGGGAAGGGCCATGAAAGACGCCGTGATCGTGGGGGCGGTGCGGACCGCCGTCGGAAAGAAGAACGGAAAGCTCTCCGGGCTCCGACCGGATGATCTCGCCGCGCTCACGTTGCGGGCTCTCGTGGAGCGGACCGGTGTCGATCCCGCCGAGGTGGAGGACGTGATCCTCGGCTGCGTGGATCAGCTCGGCGAGCAGGGCATGAACATCGCGCGCAACGCGGTGCTGATCGCCGGCTTCCCGCTCGACGTGTGCGGGACCACGCTGGACCGGATGTGCGGATCCGGACAGCAAGCGGCGAATTTCGCGGCCATGGGGGTGATGGCGGGGCAGTACGAGGCCGTCATCGGCGGCGGCATCGAGCACATGACGCGGGTGCCGATGGGATCGAACGCCGTTGGCCCCGGGGAGGGACCGCTCTCGCCCAAGCTGCTCGAGCGCTACAACATCGTGCCGCAGGGCCTCTCCTCCGAGCTCATCGCCGAGAAGTGGGGCTTGAAGCGCGAGGAGCTCGACGCGTATTCCGCCCTGAGTCACGAGAAGGCGGGTCGCGCCATCGCCGAGGGGCGGTTCACGCGCGAGATCGTGCCCGTCACGCTGCCCGATGGCTCCGTCTTCGACACCGACGAAGGCGTCCGCGTTCCCGTGAACCGCGAGAAGATGGCGTCGCTCCCGCCCTCGTTCAAGCCGGACGGCGTCGTCACCGCCGCCAACTCGTCGCAGATCTCCGACGGCGCCGCCGCCTTGCTGATCATGTCGAGCGAGCGCGCGCGCGCCCTCGGGCTCCGACCCCGCGCGCGGATCGTCGCCACCGCCCTTGCCGGTGTGGATCCGACCATCATGCTGACCGGACCGATCCCCGCCACCCAGCGTGTGCTGAAGAAGGCGGGACTCGGGCTCGAGGACATCGACCTCTTCGAGATCAACGAGGCCTTTGCCACCGTGGTCCTCGCCTGGGAGCGCGAGCTGCACCCCGACATGGACCGCGTGAACGTGAACGGTGGTGCCATCGCCCTCGGCCATCCCCTGGGCGCCTCCGGCGCCAAGCTGATGACCACGCTGCTGCACGAGCTGGACCGCACAGGCAAGCGCTACGGGCTCCAGACCATGTGCATCGGCGCCGGGCAGGGGATCGCCACCATCATCGAGCGCCTCTAGCCGTGGCCGGCTTCCGCTGCGCGAAGTGCGGGAAGGTTGCCATGGCGCAGAAGATCTGCTGCGGGCGCCCCATGAAGAAGGCCTGACCCCCGCGCGCCATCACGGCTTCGCCGCGATGAAGCCGTGGTACTTGCTCAGGAACGTTCCCCGGCCCCTGTTTTCTGCCCCTGAGTCGCGCCATGCCGGAGGGAGTTTCACGAGGCGTTCGAGCGCCGTTTTCTCGTATGCTATTGGCGTCGGGGGTAGAGCCACCCGCTGACGGGTGGGGTGCTGCTCATTGGGAACGGGGCCTATGTCTCTTGCCTCACGGCGTCCCGGGCCGGAGACCTCGTAGCGTGAGGCCGATTCCGGCCATCTGGCGCATCGACGTGGAGCCCGACGAGTCCGACAATCGCCCGGAGCCCACGCCGCCGCCGTGGTCCGGGTTCACGGCCATGGTCGAGCTCGTGGAGGAGCTGCGTCCGCGGCTCGCCGACCGCGCCGGCGTCCCGCCCCATCCGACGTGGTTCCTGCGACTCGATCCCAACATCGAGCGGTGCTTCGGGCAGGCCGACTTCGTCGTCGAGCGCCATCGCGGCCCGATGGATCGGCTCCGCGCGCACGGCGATGCCCTCGGGATCCACGTGCATTGCCACCGCTGGGACGAGCGGCGCCAGGCGACGTACTCCGACTACGCCGATGCGGACTGGGTCGCGTACTGCGTCGACGTGGCCGCGAAAACGTTCGAGCGATGCTTCCGCGAATCCGTGCGGCGATCGAGCCAGGGCGGTTATTTTCTCGACGAGACGGTCATCGATCGCGCGATCGCGGCCGGCATCGAGGTCGACGTCACGGCCGAGCCCGGGCTGGTTCCCCACGAACAGGACCGCGCGTTCGGGAGCTACGCCACCGCCCCGTCCACCGACTTCCGCGGCTTCCCGCGCCGCCCCTACTATCCGTCGCGCGCGGCCGTCGGCCGGTCCGGCGTGTCATGCACGGACAGGCGTCCGATCTTGATCGTGCCGCTGACGGCGTACGACTACGAGACCGCCCTCGCCCCGTGGCACCGCCGGATGGTCAAACGCGCGCTTGGGCGTCCGCGGCAGCACCTGCCGCTGAATCCGTGGAAGGAGTGGTCGCACCCGCGCGAGTTCTGGGATCTGGTGGCCCGCGCCGCCGACGAAGGCCCCGCCCGCTATGTCGCGTTCGCCATCCGCACCGACTACCCGCGCTCGGACAGCTTCCACCGTATGCGCGCGCTGTTCGAGTACCTGCCTCGGCATCCCCTCGGCGCGCAGCTGCGCTTCGTCGATCCCCTCGCGCCGGAGATCCGCGCTCTCGCGGAGGTGAACGCGGGCGCTTCCGCCTGACGGTCGGACTAGGCGCGCTGGAGCGCGGCCTGGATGGCGGCGTCGAGCTCGCGGGGACGAACGGGCTTGAAGAGGCAGCGATGGATGCCGAGCGAGGACAGGCGCGCGTGCTCGTCGTCGCGAAGGCCCCAGCCCGTGATGAAGAGGATGGGGACGGACGGATCCGTGTTGCGCACGCGCTCCGCGACTTCCCAGCCGTTCATGCCGGCCATGCCGAGGTTGGTGAGGACGATGTCGTAGCGTCCCGGCTTGTAGGCGGCCATGGCCTGGGCGCCGCTGTTGGCGCCCGTCACCTTGTGGCCCACGCTCTGGAGCAATTCCGTCAGCGTCGAGAGCACCTGGCGATCGTCGTCGACGACGAGGACGCGCGCCGCCTGCCGCGGGAGGTCGGCGGGGGTCGTCCTGGGCGTGTCCGTCGATTCGCGGGCGATGGGGAACGTGAGCGTGAAGGTCGTGCCGTGGCCGGGCTGGCTCTGCACGGCGATCTCGCCGCCGTGGCGCTTCACGATCGAGTACGCCATCGAAAGACCGAGCCCAGAGCCGCCCTCGCCCTTCGTCGAGAAGAACGGCTCGAAGATCCGGCGCTGCACCGCTTCCGGCATCCCGATGCCGGTGTCGGTGACGGTGATGCGCCCTATGCGCGCGTCCAGCGTGCCAGTCCCGATGGTGAGCGTCCCGCCCTCCGGCATGGCGTCCATCGCATTCAAGATCAGGTTCGTCATGACCTCGGTGAGGGCGGCGGGGCGGCCGTTGACGGGCGGTACCGTGCCCAACTCCAGCAGGAGATCGAGATGCCGATTGTCGTGGGCGATCTTCTCTTCCCACCGTGGCTTCGTGATGGCCACCGCTTCCTTCACGATATTGTTCAGGTCGACGGGGACGAACTGCTCGTCCGGCCGGAGCCGCGCGAATTGCTGGATGCGACGCACCGTCTCGGAGCCGTCGAGGGCGGCGGACTCCACCACGTCGAGCGAGCGGCCCACGAGACCGGCGTCGCTCGGATTGGCCTTCATGAGCTGGGCGTAGCCGAGGATGGCCTGGAGCAGATTGTTGAAGTCGTGAGCGATGCCGCCTGCGAGCTGTCCGAGCGCGGTCAGCTTCTCGGACTGGTGGAGCTGGACCTCCATCTCCCGCTGCGCGGTGATGTCGCGGACGATGGCGATGAGCCGCTGCAGCTTGCCGTCGCGGCCCTGCAGCGCGGAGAGCGTGACGGCGAGGGCGCGGGGCCGGGCGGCGTTGGCAGGGCTCGACGTCTCGAACGTCACCGTCGGCGCGCCCTCGGCGAGGCGCCGGCGCGCGTCGGCGTAGCTCTCGTGGGGGATCACGTCGGTGATCGGATGACCGAGCGCCTCGCGCGTGGGAATGGCGAAGATGCGCTCCGCGGCCGGGTTCCAGCCGTCGATCCGATCGCGCGCGTCGACGGCGATGATGGCGTCGCCCGCGGAGGCGATGAGCTGCTCCAGCGAGGCCTTCGTGTCCGCGATCTGGCCGTAGAGACGTGAGTTGCGCACGGCGATGGCGAGGTACTCCGAGAGCATCTGAAGAAGCTCGCGCTCGGGACCTTCGATGGCGCGTCCGGACACGCGATTGTCGACGAGGAGGTGGCCCAGCCCGCCCTCGGCGTCGCGGATGGCGCACACGACCACGGCCGGCCCCTGCTCCGTGGTGACCGGTTCCGGGTCGAGCGCGATGTGCACGTGGTCGTAACCGAGCGCGCGACGGAGCTGCTCTGTCACCCCCGCCGTCATCGACCGCAGATCCAGGTGGCCCACGATCGTGCGCGCGATCTCGCGCAGGATGGAGAGCTGCGTCACGCGCAGCGACTGCTCCGCCGCCTCCCGTCGCGCCGCTTCCTCGAGCTGGCGCGTCTTGGTGGTGAGGCTGCGCATCTCGTCCACGAGGCTCGCGATCTGACCCCGGGCGCCGAGATCGGCCTGGCGCCGCAGGAGCGCGCGTCGCACCACGTCTTCGAGGTCCTGGCGGGAGAACGGCTTGATGAGGTACTCGAAGGCGCCGTGGCTCAGCGCGAGCTTCACCGTCTCCAGGGATGCGTAGGCCGTGATCATGACGACTTCGATGGAGGGATCGGCGCGCTTGATGTGACGCAGCGCCTCCAGGCCGTCCATGTCCGGCATCTTGATGTCGAGGATGACGAGATCGGGCCGGATCTTCGGCAACTCCTGGAGGGCGGCGGTGGCGCTCTCCGCCGTCTTCACCTGATACGACGGCTTGAGCAGCATGCGCAACGACTCTCGCGGCCCCATCTCGTCGTCAACCACGAGGATTCGAGGTTTCGTGGATGGCGGCGCGAACGTGGACATCTAGCCGATAGCCGCCGGGAGTGTCACCTGAAAGGCAAGGTCGTGCCGGCCCTGACGCACGCGCAGCCGCCCGCCGATCGCTTCGACGAGACGTTGGCTCACCGCGGGGCCCACGTCGATGAGACTTTCCTGCACCATGTGCACGGGGTCGAAGAGGCGGTCCAATTTCTCGGGTGGCACCGTCGCCGTGCGGGAGGCGACGGATATCCGGACGGCGCTGTCGGCGTCGTCGGCGCGCGTGATCGAGATCGCGACCTTCGCCTGATCGCCCTGGGAGTTGTGCCCGAGGTACCAGACCAGATAGGAGAGCGCCTTGCGCAGGTGCGGGGCGTCCGTCCTGACCATCTGGGGGGAGGGCCCGCGCTCGACCTCGAGCTGGACCCTCTTGCCGAGGGCGTCGTCCGCGAGCTCGACGGCCGCCACCACGTCTTCGACGACGGTTCTGGCGTCCACCGCCGCCAAGTTTAGCTCACCTTCGCTGACCAACCCCGCAAGTTTCTCGAAGACTTCCACCAGCCGGCGCACGTCCCGGCCCACCACCGACGAAAAGTGCTTCCGGAAGTCGGGATCGTCGTACCGCTCCTCGATCAGTTCCATGAAAGTGTTGATCGATACGAGCGGATTCTTGATCTCGTCCGCGATGCGGGCCACCACCCGCGCCAGGAGCTGGAACTGCTCGGATTGGCGCTTCTGGGCGGCCAGCTCTTTCTGGGCCGTCAGGTCCTCGAAGACGAGCACGGCACCGAGCGGCTCCGATTCGGCACCGTGGACGGGATAGGTGGAGATCTCGAGCGCGAGGTTCCGCAGCGCGAGCTGGACTTCGGCGCGCGGCGTCGAGCGTCCGGTCACGAGCGTGGCGTAGAGCATGTCGCCGAGCGGCGAGGGGAGGGCGCGCAGGTCTTGCTTGACGACGGTGTCGGCCGCGATCTCGAGGATCTCCTCGGCGCGGCGATTCATGATGCCGATCTTCTGGTCGCGCCCGATCGTGATCACGCCGCTCGCCATGTGGGCGAGGATCCGCTCGTTGAACTCCTTGGCGCGCTGGAGCTCGTGGTGGAGCGTGATGTCGCGGATGGCGGTGGCGAGATGCGTGGCGAGATCGAAGAGCGTTTCCGTCTCGCGGCGCGCGTAGCCGGTGCCGAACACCGGCTGACCCAGGCTCAGGATCGCCACCAGCTCGCCATGGGCGAGGAGAGGCACGGCGAGGACGCCCTGCACGAGCTGGAGCTCCCGCACCACGTCGGGGTCGGCGAGGTCTTGGAGCCGCGCCGGGCGGCCCTGCGCGGCGAGCCAGCGCGGCAGGCCTTCGTCGGCGGCCAGGCGGACGGAGCCGACGATCTGCGGCGCCACTCCGCGATGCGCGTGAATCCGGTAGGCCGTGCGGCCGGCGTCGGGGAGGAGGAGCGCGGACCGGGTGGGGCGCACGAACTCGCCGATGCCGTCGAGGAACATCTCCAGCACGCGGGGCAGGTCGAAGCCGGCCGCGAACGCGCGCGTGAATTCTTTCAGGACACGCGCGGGGGTGGCGGCTTCGCCGTGGGTCTCGGCTTCGACGTCGGACGCCGGCCGTGCCCGCAGCTGCGCGCGCAAGGCGGCGACGTCACGCACGAGGCGTTCCTTGTCGGCCGCCTGCCGGAGCACGAGGGCGAGGTCGGCCGGGCTGAAGCTGGCGCCGAGGACGAAATCGGCGACCTCGGCCTCCTCCGCGTTCAGCGCGACCAGGATGGCGCCGGGCGCGAGGCGCCTGAGTCCGACCACGAAACTCTCGAGCCCGCGTGACGTCCCGCCGCAATCGCGGACGACGAGATCGGCATCGACCACGGCCAGCGTGCGCAGCGCCTCCGCGTCGCTGGCGGCGGTGAAGACCGAGTATCGCGCGAGGGCGCGCTCGATCCGCGCGCGCAGGGCGTCGTCGGCGGTGACGACGAGGGCCGTGTTCATGCCGGGGCGGGTGCGCTGACCGCCGCCACCAGTGGCAGCTCGATCGTGAAGCGCGCGCCGCCGTCGGCGCGATTCGAGGCGCTGAGGCGAGCGCGATGGCCGCCGGCGATCCCGGCACAGATCGCGAGCCCGAGCCCGGAGCCGCGTTGCCGCGTGCTGAAGAACGGCTCGAAGATGCATTCCAGGAGGGCAGGCGGGATTCCGGGGCCGGTGTCGTCGACGGTGACCGTCACCTGCTCCTCGCTGACCGACAACTCCACCGTGAGGGCGCCACCCGGCGGCGTCGCCTCATGGGCGTTGATGAAGAGGTTCATGAAGAGCTGCTTGAGCTGAGCGTCGTCGCCGAGCACGAGCACCGGTCGCTCGCCGAGCCGGAGGCGGGCGGTCACGCCTTTCTCGTCTAACGTCGGCTGCAGCGACTCCAGCGCCTCGACTATGGGCGTACGCAGGTCCAGCCGGAGCTGCGGACGATCACTCGGCCGCGACAGCGCGCTCAGCCGTTCCAGCAGCCGCTCGATGTGGCCGATCTCCCGCCCCACGATACGGCTGAAATCGTCGATGAACGTCGCGTCGTCCCGGCGCCGCGCGATGAGTTGGGCGAAGGTCTTGATGGAGACGAGGGGATTCTTGATCTCGTGGCTGATGCCGGAGGCGAGCGCCTCGAAGTAGGCCAGCCGCTCCGCCCGCCGCCGCTCGATCTCGAGGGTCTTGAGCGGGGTCAAGTCGCTGAAGACCGCCACCGCCCCGAGGGCGGCGCCGCCGTCGTCGCGGAGGAGCGAGGTCGTGCACATCACGGGCAGTGTGCGGTCCGGCCCCGGCAGCTCGATCTCGGGCTGGGTCAGCGCCTGCCCGTCCGCCAGCGTCCTCCCCAGCGCCTCCGCGAGGCACGCCGGCAGCGCGGCCACCGGCCGCCCTTGGACATCGCCCGCCCGCAGCCCCGTCAGCTCTTCGGCACCGCGGTTGAACATCGTGACTTGGCCCCACTCGTTGATCGCGACCACGCCGCTCTCGATCGTCCCGACGATGTTCTGGAGGTACTCCTTCGCGAGCACGATCTCGGCATAGAGCTGGGCGTTCTTGATCGCGATTCCCGCCTGGTTCGCCAGGGTCGTGAGAAGGTCCAGATCTTGCGGGTAATACGCGTCTCCCGAGCGTTTGGCCCCGAGGACGATGGCGCCGAGCACAGTGTCTTCGGAAAGGAGCGGCAGTACAAGAGCCCAATTCATGCGCGCAAGATCTGCGTGGAGCGCACGGACTTCGCCGTCGTCCAACCGCCGCGCCAGCTCGTCCGCCACGATCAGCTCGCGCCGCCGCCGCAGCGCCGCCATCACCGACGCCGGCGCTTCCGCGGGCGCGCTGAATTTTCCCTCGGCGTGCCGCGCATCGCTGATCGCGCGCGCGACGTGATCGTGGCCAAGGAGGTAAAGCTGAACCCCCTCGGCTCTCACGGCGTTGTCGATTGTTCGATGGAGGAATTCAGAGAGTGTTTTAAGGACCAGTACCCGTGTTAAGGCCTTGCTCGCTTCCCGCACGACTCGTCGATAGTTCGTACGCGTACGGTAGGCGTAGCGATCCAGAAGAGACTCCGCCAGATCCTTTGTGATCGGAATAAGGAGCCCAACTACCGCAGCAGCGATGGCTAGGATCACGATTTCGTCATGGCGAAGGTGATTTCGCAATCGGGGCCAGAGTATTCCGAACAGCACAACGACAGGCGATAGAGACAGAATGATCGCAACGGCAAGTGTAAGACCTCGGTGCAGGACCAGCCGGAGATCCATTAAGCGATGTCTGATAATCGTGTGTGCGGTGAGGGCCAGCAGAATTAACGCGAAGTACGGACCGAGCCAACTGTACGTTGACCGACCAGTGAAAAGAGGTAATACGAGGTTCGCTGTGATTCCTCCAATGCCTGAAAGGATGAGGCCTGCGCCGAAATATTGGAATTGCGCGCGCGCCTGGCCGGTGGCGTGCCGCCACTTCGATGCAAGGGCCGCAACCGCCGTCATCCAAGTGACGACAAAGTATGCCCCAAACAGCGGGTACATTGGGCCTGTTCGCCTGGAGAGGCCTTCCGCAGTGACAGAAAATTCAGATGCGACCAGCGGCGTCGTCAGCGAAAGTGCAGCGAATATACAGCCGACAAATACGACAATCTTCTCCGCTGGCCGAGGAAGCCACTGTGCATACGTCCCATAGGCATGGGCGAAAGACAAAAAGGTTACGGGAATCAGACTCGCACTCGCGAAAGATAGGCGCCCCCACAGTTCATTGTTCGACGATCCGTAAACGCCGCAAATCGCAGCGCTCCAGGCGGCGATGCATAAGGTGCAGGCCGCGAACCGACGATTAATGGCGCTGTTCGGACTAGAGCGCCACACGAACACGGCGAGCGCAGCACACGAGACCGCCACGATAACCGCGAGCAAGCGGATCATAAGAAGTCCTTCGCATGGCGCAACCGAGATCGCGCAAGCGCCACCGTGTAATCAGCAGACCATCTGTAGACTGGAGCTGCCAGCCTGGCTTGACAGAGAAAGGCCCTTGAGCGAAACGATACGACCGTGATTACGAACATTGCCTCAGGACTTAGATGGAGCGGCGACGTTTATCGGGCTGCTTAACGGTAGACTGTCAGGTGAGCCATGGCCTGTCGAAGGGCTGCCTCCGTTGTGAAGCGCCGGGAACTCGACGATTACCGCAGCGCCTCTGCCGGTCGCGTTGTTGCGAGCGTATATCGTCGCATGGTGGGCATCTGCTATGCCGCGGCAGATTGAGAGCCCAAGCCCTGACCCTTTTGGCTTTGTCGTGACGAACGGATCGAAGATCTTGCTTAGCATTTCTTCCGGAATACCTTGGCCAGTGTCTTCAACCTCGGCGACAACTAGGGCTCCATCTTCTGATTCGCGAGTCAGCAGCCGAACGGTAAGCTCTCCTCCGTTATTCATTGCCTCGAGCGCATTCATGAAGACGTTTAGGAACAGTTGCTTGATTTGGGCGGGATCGCCCGCGATAGGGGGGAGGCGAGGATCGGATAAAACGTGGGTCGCTGTATGCTGCTGCTCAAGTTGGGCGCGCAACAGTGATAGCGTCTCCTGCATGGGCTCATGTAAGTTCAATGGCACTAACCGCTGAACCGGCGGGGTTGCCAAGTCCCGTAGCCGCGCGACCAAATCATCGATGCGATCGATCTCGCGTGCGACGACCTTGGAAAACTCGCCGTGAAAGTCTTCATCTGTAAACCACTCTGGCAACAGCTCGGCGAACGTCTTTATAGCAACGAGTGGATTCTTGATCTCGTGTGCAATTCCAGACGCGAGAGCGCCGACGGATGCAAGGCGCTCTGCCCGGCGCTTCTCCCGCTCGAGTTCTTTGATTCGTGTGAGGTCGCTGAATACGGCGACAGCGCCGAGTAGCGCTCCTGAACGGTCGATGAGGCTCGACGACGAACAGATGATCGGCAGCGGACGGCCGCCTTCGTCGTGAATTGCCGTTTCGATCTGCGTTCGCGGCTGTCGATCTGACATGGTCGCACTTAGCGCTTGAGCCAACGCGACCGGGAGGATTTGAAACCGAGATCCTTTGACCCTGCTTCCTTGAAGCCGTGTCATTCGCTCAGCCGCGGCATTGAACAAAGTAATAGTTCCGTCCCCAGCGACGGCGACCACGCCACTCTGCATCGTCCCGACAATGTTCTCGATGTATTCATTGGCGATCAAAACCTGCCTGTAGAGATGCGCATTCTTCAGAGCGATCGCAGCTTGACTAATCAGCGTAGAAACCAAATCGATATCATCGGGGAAGTAGGGATCCCCCGAAAGCTTCGAGCCAACGACAATGACACCGGAGAGCCGACCCTCTTCGAGTATAGGTACCGCCAAATCAGCTCCTAGATCCTGAAGTGCGGCAGCGGCCGATGCGCCAAGAGATTTCCTGGGCGCCGAGGACCATTCCTCTCTCACGCAGAGCCGTTTGTCGTTCTCTAAAAAGCGAAGCAGAGCAGCCGGCAGCGTTTGGGGGGTAGCCGAAGCTCCTGATGCCCAACGCGCAGACGCGTGAACCAACCTGGGTGCCGCGGCCTTGTGATGATCGCTGAGGTATACGAGAACGGCTTCGACCTTCAGGACATTTTCGAGAATCTCAGCTAGTTGCAGAAGTAGGGAGCTCGGGTCGAGAATAGTGCTAAGCCTCCGGCTTGCATCGCGAACTGTGCGTTGGTAATCGTATTCTTCTCGATAGAAGTATCGATTTACTAACTTCGCCAGAACTCCGATCGTCCGCTCAAAAAGTAGCGCCGTGACTATGGCGACGCCGACCGCCGTTGTTGTTGTGATGTGCTCGGAATCGCCCTCAGTCATGACCCGGAGAACGGCGGTAGCACCTAGAAAGAGAGCCACGGTTATCGCGATTCCGCACGCGTAGACGACCCCGCGTTTGATCGCCACCTTAATATCCATGAGGCGGTAGCGAATGATTGCGTGGGCTGCGAACATCGCGAGGACCAGTGAGAAGTATGGTCCGAGGAGGCTGAACCGTGACGTGTTCCAGACCAGCGGGATGACCAAGTTGGTCGTAATTGCTCCGCTGCCACCGAGCAGAATCCCTAGTAAGAGATAGCGAAGCTGGACTTTTTTGATCCCTACCGCTGACTTGAGCCTTTTCCAGAGCCGGTAGAGGGAAAACCCAAAACACGTAATGAAGTACAGTCCAAAAAATGGATGAAGCGGGCCGTACACGAAGTTCGCCCCGCGTTCGTTTGATGACGACGCCGCGACGATGAGGGGCGTAAACGACAGAGCTGCGAAGAGCGCGGTAAATAACCCGGGAATCGCGAGTGTTTTTGTGCTCCGAGGGGCTTCCGGCTCGCGAAAGGATTCAAAGACCCACAGCAGAGTAAACGGAATTGCGCTCGCGAATGCGAATGCCATGCGCCCGAGGAACACATTGGGCTCGTATGCCCTTGTTGAAAGATACATGGAGATACAGCCAATCCATCCGCTGACGGTCAACATCGACAACAGAAAACGCCGATTCAGAGGCGCGCGCGGGTCCCGTGCGAAGACGAAGACTCCGAGGCCAACCAGGACAAGACAAAGCGCGAGAATCCCGACCCCTTGAGGTGCGGCGCTCATTTAGTTAGTCGGATCTGCCTTTCCGATTACGAGAGCCGCGACGCTGCCTCCGAAGCTGTGCCCATTTATGAGAATTCGGTTAAGGCGAGCGATGCGAGCCGCGTTCGGGACGTAATCGAGGTCGCATCTCAAGTCGCGGACTTCTTGATTTATCGTCGGCGGAACAAATTGCGCTTCGAGGGACAGACAAGCCGCGGCAGTCTGAAAGGCGCCGGCCGCGGAAACCGGTTGCCCGATCATCGATTTAATGGATGTTATCGGTATCTTGTATGCGTGAGATCCGAGCGACTTTTTGAACCCATTTGTGTCGCAGACGTCGTAGTCCGGGAGCGAACTGCCATGAGCGTTGATGTGGTCGATATCTTCTGGCGCCAGCGCTGCCGCCGCCAGTGCCCGACGGATGGCCGTGGCCATGACGGCGCCTTCGATGTCGCCTTTTCTCATCCCGATCGCTTCGCTGGCGCCGGCATGACCGAGCACTTCCGCGTAGATTTTGGCGCCTCTTGCGGTTGCGTATTCGAAATCCTCGAGCACCAGAGTGGCCGCTCCTTCACCGAGAACGAGACCATCGCGGAGTAGGTCGTATGGACGGGACGCCTTTTGCGGATCCTTCGACCTCTTGCTCAGAGCACCCAGTGCGCAGAATCCAGCAAACGAAAGCGGAAATAAGGGCGCGTCGCAGGCGCCTACAAGCGCTACGCTCGCAACATTCGACTGAATTTGAGAGGTACCGAGGGCAATCGCATCAATGCCGGTACAGCAATTCGACGAAACAGACACAGCAGGGCCCTTAATCCCGAACTCGATGGCAACATAGCTCGCCGCGGCGTGAGGCGGATATTCCAACGCCGCCCAAGGATCGAGTGCCTTTACACCATTAAGTCGAAATGCATCGGCGGATTTGGCCGCGATATCGCCCGCGCCATTCACCGACGTTCCGTAGCAAATCGATGTGGACGGAGACAGCGATGAATCGATGGAAAGCTTTGAGTCCTCCAAAGCGAGACGTGTCGCCGCAATCGCAAATTGAGAAAAGCGCCCCGCCACCTTCGCCGTGCGGGCGTTCATGAAATCTGTGGGATGGAAATTTTTGACTTCGGCGGCAACTTTGCACGGATACGCGGATGTGTCGAAAGAGGTTATGAAGTCGACCGCTGATTCGCCAGCTATCAGACTCCTCCAAAAAGCATTCTTGCCGATGCCGTTCGGCGCAACGATTCCGAGGCCCGTAATCACGACCCGGCGCCGCCTCACAGCGTCGCCTCCACGGCACTACCGGATTCCGGGAACACCGATGAGTTCAAGCCGTGCCCCCTCTGTCGAGCTCCGTTTTTCGCAGGGAATCCCGACTTTTACGGTATCAGGGCGGCATCCAGGGACTGAAGCACCTTCGTCGCCGCGCTGCTAGAATAGGCGAACCGATCCAGGCATGTCTAGGCACGCAGTCAGCCGTCGGGAATTCCTGACAGTCCCGTTTCTTTTCGCTTTTTTGCCCCTGGGGCGGGCGTGGGGCGAGATCGCGGTTCGGCGCGGGACGTACGAGGCGGACGTCTCCTTGCTCTACGGCGCCTGGCACCTCGCCATGACCGGGAGCATCAACGAGCAGGTGGACCGGGCGGCGGGCCGGTACACGGTGACGATGGCCGGGCAGGGGTCCGGTATGGCCAACCGGATCGAGTCGACCGGGACGCTGCGGGACGGCCGGTGGGCGCCCGTGCGGGCGACGGCGTGGTTCGAGGTGCGCGGGCGAGAGTCGAAGTCAGAGCTCGCGTACGACTACGAGCGCGGGCGGGTCGACTACCACTTCCGCGGGGAGACGTTCTTCCGGCGGCGGCTTCGCGTGGTCGACGACGTGGTGGCGATCCCGGACGGCGTGCACGTGGACGACGTGGTTACCGCCACCCTCAACTACGCCGACAAGCGCTGGCCACCGCTCGGCGACGGCAGCTTCCATACGCAAATCGTGCGTCGTCGGCGCCGCGACGACGAGGGGCCGGACGATGTTTCGACCGGCTACCGGGCCGAGCTCGCGCCGTTCGCCCTTCGGGTGGCCAAGGACGCGGCGTCCGGCAAGCCCACCGCGCTTTTCGACATGACGCGCTTCTCGTCGTGGGCGCGGGCCGATGAACCGGCGCGGATCGTGTTCGGGCCGGAGCGGCGCCCTGAGCTGATCGCCTCCTCCCTGATTCTCGGCACGTCCATCACGGTCAAGATCGCCGGCTAGGCGATGCACGACCTCGTCACTCTCGGCGAGGTCCTCCTTCGGCTCGCCATCCCGTCGCCGGGGCGGATCGAGACGGCACGCCAGCTCGATGTCCAGATCGGTGGCGCCGAGGCCAACGTTGCCGCCGCGTGCGCGCGGCTGGGCCGGCGCGTGGCCTGGATCTCGGCGCTGCCCGCCAATCCGTGGGGCGAACGCATTCGGCGCGAGCTGACGGGCCACGGCGTGGACTGCGCGTTCGTTCGCATGGACGAAGGCGCGCGCATGGGCCTCTATTTCGTCGAATACGGCGCGCCGCCACGGCCGATCTGCGTGCACTACGATCGTCGCGATTCGGCCTTCGCGCGGCTGCGCGCGAAGGACGTGGACTGGCGACCGGTGCGCGAAGCGCGCCTGGTGCATCTGGGCGGCATCACGCCCGCACTCGGCGAGAACGGTCGCGCCCTGACGCGGCGGGCACTGGCGGAGGCCACGGCGGTGTCGTTCGATGTGAACTACCGCGCGGCGCTGTGGTCGCCGCCGGCCGCACGCGATTTCGTCACGGAGATCCTTCCCGCCGTGCGCTACCTCTTCGTCGGCGAGGCGGAGGCGCGGACGTTGCTCGATCTCACGGGCCCCGCCGAGGCCACGCTGGAGGCGCTGGCGAAGCTGGCGCCGAAGGCGGTGGTGACGCTGATGCAGGGCGAGCAAGGCTCGGTGGTGCTGGCGGCGGGGCTGCTGATCCGTCCGCGCCGGCGGTTCCCGGTCGAGGTCGTCGATCCGATCGGCGCCGGCGATGCTTACGTGGCAGGCTTCCTGGCGGCGACGCTCGAGGGAAGCGACCTCCAGACCGCCGTCGACGTCGGCTCCGCGGTGGCGGCGCTCAAGTGCTCGATGTGGGGCGACATCGCGCTCGTGGCCCGCCGCGACGTCGATGATCTTCTCGCCGGCGGGCCCGACGTCCGGCGATGACAGCGACCAGCCCGCTTCCAACGAGCAACAGCGTCGCGGGCTCGGGGACCGAAGCCGGGACGAACTGGGTGATCGGCGTCATGGTCCCCGTGAAGTGGCCGTCGGCGATGAACGTGAGCCCGGTCACGAACGCCGTGACGTTGGTCGGATCCAGATTGGCCGACGTCTCGATGCCGCGTACGCTGAACTGCGACACGCCATCCCCGGGAAAGAAGAGCTGCACGCCGGCGAGCAACGACACCACCGTCTGATCGAAGCCGACGTCGAAGCGACCGTCGCCCACGTTGGGCAAGATCACCGAGGCGAAGTTGGGATCCCCGGGCCCAATCTGGAAGTCGTAGCCGATGGCCAGCACCGGGTCCACGAAGATCGTCCGGCCCGCGAGGACCTCCCCGATGTTGAACTGATAGGGGGCACCCTGATTGTCGTTCGGGTTGGGGTCCGGTCCCACGGTGGGGAGCAGCAATTGCGGCGGCGCCGTGCTCGTCAGCGGCGTGAAATCGAAGAACGAGGACGACCGCCGGAGGATGAGCGCGTTGTTGTTGGTGGCCAGGAAGGCTGCCTCCGTGGCACCGGGACGCAGATCGACGAGCTGGATGTTCAGGACGTACGGACGACCCTCCTGCAGACTCTGCCCGGAGGAGAGCGTCGCGGGCACCTGGAACGACGTGGCGTTGGCGGGGATTGCCTGCGTATGCACGACGTCGTTCGCTCCGTTCGGCAGCGTCACCGTCTTGTCGAAGATGTTGATGCGGATCGCATCCGGTGTGAACCCGCTCGGGACGCTGAAGCTGAGCGTCGGCGTGAAGCCATTTCCCGAAATCGTGACCGTGTGCGGGAACGGAACGGGCGTCTCCGCGCCGGCGAGCGTCGGCGTCACGATGGTGGCGGTGTTCGGGCCGTTCGCGAACGTGAGACTCCAGGCGTCGAGCCGGCTCGCGCTGAACGGGGGAGATACCGCGCAGAAATTCGGGTTCACGGCGAAGGGGGCGCACCCGACCGGTCCCACGGTGACGCCGCCCTGAACACCGGTAATGCTCGACCCCGAGCTCGGGACGATGTCGGCGCCGAACTGGTTCGTGTCGCCCTGCGCGACGCCGACGTCGTTCAACGAGCGCGTGTCCCTGAAGTTGTTCACGGTGCCGGGGTCGATGGAGATCGGTGCCGCCGAAGCGGCGCCGGTGGTGAGAACGCTGCCGAGAAGCACAACGGTGGCCGACCAGCGCAATCGCTTCATGGCTGTTTCTCGCAGTCCGGTTCTCTCGAGAACCAACGCTCCGCTGCGTGACCGTCGCTTCGAGTACCCTGGCGCCGACGCCGGCCGCTCGTAGCGCCGATTACTATGCGGTGACGGTCGCGTTGTCAACGACGTATCCGGCTCTTCGTCTTCGCCGAGGAACATAGGCCACAGGTCGGACACGCCATCGAAGCTCCCGGCGACCGCCGTTCGTGGTGGTGGATTTCCACCGTCCACCTCGCGGATCCGGATGTCCGTCGCCGTAACGCATTGTTCTTTCAGGAGTCCGCTCTGGCATCGCGGTTGCGAGAAGCGCTCTTCATGTCCAAAGCCATCACGGTCGTCCTGGTCGCGTACCTGGTGCTCGGCGGATTTCCCCTCGCCGGACCCCCATCGGCGGTGGCAGGGGCGTGCGACAACTCGATCGTGTCGGTCAAGGCGGGAACGACGTCGTGGTACCGGACGACGGCGGGCGATTCCTCGCTGGCCTACACCGTCAGGATCACCGAGGTCTCGGAGAGCGGGTTCACGGAGCGGCACGAGTTCGAGAACGCGATGTTCGATGTCGGGTGGCGGTGCCTGCCGGACGGGCTCCGCGCCCTGGACCGCGCAATGTTCGGGGCGAGGGGAGACAGCACGAAGTCCGTCAAGTTCGAAACGGTGTCCGCGAGCGGCGTCCATTTCCCGGTGCGGTCACGCTGGATCCCGGGCGCGACGTGGACGGAAAGCTACACGGTGCGGCTCGCCATTCCGAATGCGCCCATGGTGTTTCCACCGCTGACGTTCACCAACCGCTACCAGGTCGTGGGCCGTGAGCGCGTTGCCGTGCTCGCGGGCTCCTTCGATGCCTTCAAGGTCACGATCACCGAGACCAGCGAGGGGCACCCGGGCCTGAACCAGTCGGGTCACTTGTGGGTCGCCGACGGCGGCGTCCTCGTGAAGGCGGAAACGCGCAATCCCGACGACGGCAAGCTGCATCGCGTCGAGCTGGTGAAGCTCCAGCGCTAACGGTTCCCCGTTCCCGGCCCGCGTCACCGGATGACGCCTGCCGATGGGCCTCGCCGGCCCCTTCCTACGACCATGGTCCCATTTCCCTCCGCCTCCGGCGTCGGCCATTTTGTGATTGGCGTGACTCGACGACGCCCGCTCTATCGCGCGGCCGATCACGCGGCGATTGGCCCCGGAGCGGGCGGTGGACTACCGCGGCGAGATCCCGCACCCACGATGAAGCTCTGGAAGCTCGTGAGCGAGATGGGAGCCCCCGTGCCGCGCGGCGCGGTGCTCCTCTTCGTGCTCGCGGTGGCCGGCGCCTGCGCGACGCCGGTGGGGGTGACGCGCGAGGACCCGAAGGTCCTCTACCGTTCGCTCTCGCAGAGCGTCCTCTCCGCGGATTCTCCGAGCCTGTTCACGGAGCAGTTCCTCCGCCGCCACGGGCTGGATGAAGCCTTCGAGAAGGACCCCGAGGCGACGCTGGCCGAGCTCCACCGGACGCGTACGAGCAGCGATAGCGAGCGTTTGTTCGCCCTCGCCGAGCTGAGCTTCATCCACGGTCGGCAGGAGCGCAAGCGCGAGTATGTGCTCGCGGCCGCCGTCTACGCATACGCCTTCCTCGCCAGCGAGGAGCGACGCGCCCAGGTGATGCCCGCTGCCGATCCCCGTCTGCGGTGGGCGGTGGATCTGTACAACGTCGCCCTCACCCTGGGACTCACCCAATCGTCTCCGCTCGCGAACGGGGCGGCGCCGGCGCGCGACGAGGTCGTGCTGACCGAGCGCACCCTCGACCTCCCGTTCGGTCGCATACAGCTCCAGAACCGGCCGGAGCAGTTCCTGTGGGGCGGGTACAAGTTCACGCACTTCATTCCGCTCATCGATTACAAGGTGCGTGGGTTGCGCAATCGCTATCGCCAGCCGGGCATCGGCGTCCCCCTCGCCGCCGAGGTCGCGCCGATCGACGGGCCGGACGCGGACAGGGCGAGGAAGCGCATCCCGCCCACGGTCAAGGTCCCGATCACCGCGTTCGTGCGCTTCGAGGACATCGCGCGCACGCTCGCCGATGGCCAGATTCGGGGCGTCATCGACCTTAACGCCGTCGACGAGGCGACGACGGTCGTCGGAGAGGGCGTCATCTTGCCGCTCGAGACGGACTCGACGGCCGCGCTGGCGCTGGGGCTGGAGGGGGCGCCGGTGTGGGGCGCGGAGATCGGGGGGTTCCTGCGCGCCGGTCGAAGCATCTTCGGCGACGGCCTCATCATGATGCACCCGTATCGCCGCGGTCGCGTTCCCGTGATCCTGGTCCATGGCACCGCGTCCAGTCCAGCTCGCTGGGCCGATATCGTCAACGAGATCCAGAACGATCCCGCGCTCCGCACCCGAGTCCAGGTCTGGCTCTTCATGTACAACACGAGCAACCCGATCCTCGCATCCGCGGACCGTCTGCGCATCGCGCTCCAGACGATCATCAGCGATCTCGATCCCGACGGGCAGGATCCCGCGCTGCGCCGCATGGTGCTCGTGGGGCACAGTCAGGGCGGTCTCTTGGCGCGTCTCATGGTGACGGACAGCGGCAACCGCTTCTGGGCAAATGTCTCGTCCGTCCCCCTCGGCGATTTGAAGATGTCAGCGGAAACACGCGAGCTCCTCCAGCGGGCGATGTTCTTCAAGCCGGTGCCGTCCGTCCAGCGCGTGGTGTTCATGGCCACGCCCCATCAGGGCAGTTTTCGCGTGACCTCCCTCGTGATCGGCACCGTGCGCCGCCTCGTCACGCTGCCACCGAGGCTGGTGAAAGACCTGGGTGATCTCCGGGAGCACAATCCGGACCTAGCCATGTTCCTTGCCAGGCGGCAATTGCCGACGGCCGTCGACAACATGCGGCCCGGGCACCCGTTCATCCACGCGTTGTCCGAGAGTCCACTGGCTCCCGGCGTCCACGCACACTCGATCATCGCGGTGAAGGGGGCGGGGAATCCGCTCGGCTTGAACGACGGCGTCGTGGCCTACCGCAGCGCGCATTTCGAGGGCGTCGAATCGGAAAAGATCGTCCAGTCGCCGCACTCGCTGCAGAGCAACCCGGCGGCGATCCAGGAAGTCCGCCGGATTCTACGCCAGCACGTCGACGCCGACTGACCGAGCGCGTCCGGTCCTCGCCCACTACGGGCGGTTCAAGAACTCGAGGATCGTGTCGCGATAGGCGCCGACCAGCTTGTCGGCGGCCGTGACGAGCAGCTGGCGGTCGCACTCCGACGGCAGCGCGAGGGCCGTCGGGATCTCGGCGATGCGCTCCTTGACCGCCACGGGAGAGGCGAGGGGCGTCGGCTCCGCCTTGCAGGCGGGCGGGAGGTCGCTCATGTCCGCCGCCCACTGCGCGTCTGTATGACGGATCTGAATCAAGGCGAGGCTCTTGGAGTCCGGAAAAACACCCTCGATCTGGAGGGTCCGGAAGAAGAGCGCCTGGTAGGTCGTCGCCCGCTCCTCCATGATGCTCGGAATGCGGGAGAAGTCGAACGTGAGCAGGGTGAACGGGAGGGAGCGGAGCCCCAGCTTTCGCTCACCGACGGAGAAGGGATACGAGCTGTCGACGGCGATGATGAGCGCCCGCTTCACTCGCTTCGCCTGCATCTGTTTCAGGTAGAGGAAGAGAAGGGACTCGATGCCCTGGTTCTCGTAGAGGCCGCCGTCTCCGGCATGCCAGTACGTCTTCTCTCCGCCGACCTGCAACGTGATCGGCCCCACGAGGGGCGGAAAGGACGCCGACGCGGTGACCACGCCCGCCAGGCGGCCCGCGCACGGATTCATGTGGATGTCGAGAGGCGTCATGGGTCGCAGCAGCTTCCAGCGTTCGCGGATGTAGGGCGCCGCCTCCATCTCCTTCCCCCGCGCGCGCAGGCTGCGCTCGAGGTCGGCGAAGAAGTCGTACTCGAAGGCGTCAGACGGCAGCGCCGTGATCGCGAGACGGCGGCCGTTGTTGTAGAGCGTGGTGTTGATGATGAGACCAGGACTGTCGCCCGCCTTCTCCCGGGCGATGACGTCTTGCAGGCGGGCGTCGTCGAAGAGGCGCTGCTGGAAGATCTCGGAGAGAGTCGTGGCGGCGAGGGCCGAGTTGATCCACCGGAAAGAAAGAAGCTGCCGCCAGATCAGCGATGTCTCGAAGTCCTGACTGACGTCGGCGCGGTATTGCTCGAAGAACGTTCGATACGCGTCCGACAGGCTTCCGTCGCCATTGAGCACATTCACACCCTGGCCGGGCTTCTTGAGGACGTAGTAGGTAGCGGCGATGCTGCCGCCGGAGACGCTCGACACGTGCGAGATCTTCTCGGTCAGCGAGGCGCCGTCGGCCGTTCGCACGCGCGTCAGCGCCTCCAGCACCGCCGCGCCGAAGAGCGCGGCGCGGCTGCCTCCGCCCGAGAGCGCCACTCCGAGGAGGAGGTCGCGCTCGGGCGCCGCCATCTGGCACGACAGCACGCCGTCGGCACGTGCCACCGGGATGGCGCGCGCGCTCGCGCATCCCGTCAAGAGGGCCAAGCAGAACAACGCGACCGCGTCCCGCGCACCGATCATCGCTTCTCCCTCGCCGAGACTCTCCCCGCCAGCGACTGCGATACGGTTCTCCGCTGCCGACGATCATGGTGGAAGACGTGCGACGCCAGCGACTGGACCAAGGTCCTACGAGGGCGACCACCTGAAATCGGACCTTGGTCTCATCGCGAGCTGAGCGTGGCGCGTGCGCGGCGATGCGTGCGGCGGGCGGGGACGATGTGAGCGGTCGTGTTACCGCGCCGGCGTTGCCTCGTCGACGCGCGTCCACGTCGCGTCAGGGTCGAACGACTGGATCGCGGCCGCCGCCCGCGCGGTCGCAACACCGAGGTCCCTTTGATAGACGACGCCGTCGTGGTTCACCATGAACGTCATCACGCCGGAGCTGCCGTAGACGGCGGGATAGGCGAGGAACCCGAAGCCGCCGATCATGTGCCCGCCTACCACGTAGTCGTAGGCGCCGTCGGCGGCGCTCGCTCCCTGCCGCAGCAGGATCCGATAGTAGTAACCGTGGTAGGGCGTGCCGCCGCTCGCGGAGCCGGCGCCCCGCGCATATCCCTCCCCCCGCGCGCGGGTCACGAGCAGTCCGAGCGGGCTCGGCGGCTCACCGACTTTCGTGGGCCAGTAGAGCCCGTCGTGCTTGCCGGGGTTGCTGCGGATCCGTTGCGCATACTCCAGAACGCCGTCCCGGCTGCGACTCTCGGAGTAGTACTCCCGCTGCGCGTCCACGTACGCGAGACACACCTGGATGGCGCTCAGCTCGTTGCGGCCGATGCGCCGCTTCAAGATCTCTTCGCGTCCCGCCTCGGCGTCCCACCGCCAGCTCGGGCCATCGGGGATGAGCGGGATCGGGAACGGAAAGTCGTCGGCACCCACGTAGAGCACGACCTTTCCGCCGCCCCCTTCGAGGCGATGCGCCTTGTCGTACTCGGCGATGAACAGCGCGCGGATGTTGCGGTCGGCGACCTCGTCGCCCGAGAACACGAGCGCGCGCCCGTGCTCGCCGAGGATCTCCGCGAGCGCCTTGCGATCGTTCGCGCGGACGGCGTCGATCAGCGCCTTCACGGCGTCGTCGACCGACTCGAAGTATTTTCCGTTCGCGGCGAAGGCCACGGCGATGCACGCGAGGACGATGACGATCGCAAACCGGAAGACCCTCATCGGCGTCCTCCTCCTCTCCCGCCGCCGCCTCCGCCGCCGCCGCGCGCGCCGCCGCCCCCGCCACCTCCTCCGCGCGCGCCGCCGCCGCCGCCACCACCGCCCTGGAAGCCGCCGGACCGCGCGGAGTTGAGGCTCGATCCTCCACGCTGACTGGAGTCGCGTGCCGAGCGGCCCTGACCGACGCCCTCAAACGCCCCGCCGCCGCCGCCGCCACGCCCGCCGCCGCCTCCGGCGCCACCACCACCGCGCGCCTCGGCGCCGCCCCCGCCGCGGCCGCCGGAGCCGATGGACGCGCTGCCACCGCTGTCACGGCCGCCGCCGCCACCGAACTGACCGCCGCTCTCGCGCGTGCCGGCGCGGGCCCCGCCACCCTGGCCGGAGCCGCCACCGCGCGCGTCCTGCCGTCCTTGCTCGGCGCGGCCACGGTAGCCCTCGCGCGACGCCGCGTTGGCGGGCCCGCTCTTGTTGAAGCGCTGCTGGGTCGCGGAATCCCGGTACTGCGCGCCCTTCCGGTGACTGGGATCGTGCTGCCACTTGTTGCCGCCCTGGGCGTTGGTGCGCTTCTGCTGGACGTTCGTGTTGCGGTTCACGTTCTGGTTGAAGGTGTTCTGGCGATTGACGTCGATGTCGACGTCCCCCCCGCCCCAGTTGGCGCCGCCCCAGAACGCCGCGCCCACCGCCATGCCGACGCCGAAGGAGAGGGCGGCGCCGGCGATGTAGCCGCCCGCGGGATAGTAGGCGTAGGGTGGGTACGCGGGATACGGCCACCCGCCGTACACGACGGTGGGCTCGTACGTGGGCACGTAGACCACCTGCGGATTCGTGGGCTCGATCTTGATGATGGTCGGTTGGGCTTGCGCCTCGACGACCACCGGCGGCGCGCTGGGCGCCGGCGCGGCGACGGCGGCCGGAGCGGCGGCGGGAGGCGGGGCCGGCTCCACGATCACGTTCTGCTGGGCCGTCGACTTCAAGTTCCCCGACGCCTGCGCCTTCGCCCGCAGGCGCTGGACGGCGTCCATGACCTCCTTTTGCTGGCCGAGGAACGCGTCACCGAGCTTCTGCGTCCAGTCGAGCTTCTCGCTCATCATCGTCAGAACCGGTGGGAAGTTGACGAGCGACTTCACGCTGTCGTCCCACGTCTGGTCTTTCAGCGCCTCGTTGAGTTGATCGCCCTTGAGGTTCGCGTTCGCCTTCTGGAAGCGCGCGGCCAAGACGATCTCGACGGGGTAGGTGGACGCCATGAAGATCTGGACGATCAGCGGGTCGGGGTAGAGCGCGATGGGCGCGACGATCTGCTCCAGCTCCTCGGGCTTGAACGCGGGCGTCGACGGCGCGCTCGCGGGCGCGCTGGTCTGCGCCCCCCCGCCCGGGGGCAGAAGGGTGACGAGCACGAGCATGATCGAGGACGCTGCGACGGCGCGCCTGGTCCACCGCCTCATCACTTCCTCCTTCGTCGCGTCCGTGCTGAACGGAAGAATCCCCGCAGGCAGCGGGTGCACGAAGAATAGGAAAGGCGCGCGCGCAAGAACATCGGACCAAGGTCCGATGCCCGTAGGGCAGAGGGCGGCCCTCAGGCTTCGGCCGGAAGCTCCACGTACACGGTGAGGCCGCGGTCGGCGTTGGCCTTGGCGTAGATCCGTCCCCCGTGCGCCGCCGCGATGGAGCGGCTGATGGCGAGGCCCATCCCGAGCCCGTCCGGCTTGGTGGTGACGAAGCGCTCGAACATCCGCTCGATGTCGACGTGCTTGGCGCCGGCGCCGCTGTCACGAACGGCGACCTCAACCAATCCCGCCGCCGGCCGGCCGGTGGCGATGGTGATGTCGCGGTAGCCTCGCTCGGTGCCCTCGAGGGCCTCGCTCGCGTTCACGAGGAGGTTCAGGAAGATCTGCTGGAGCTGAATACGATCGCCGGAGACCGTGGGCAGCGCGGGCGTGGAGAAGCGGTGGACCACGATTCCGCGGCGCACGAAGTCCTGGTGCATCAGACCCGTCACCTCGTCGACGACCGCGTTCAGGTCGACGCCGCGCTCGGGCGCGTGCTCCTTGCGCGAGAGCGCGCGCAGGCGGGCGATGATGTCGCCCGCCCGCCTGGCGTCGGCGGCGATGTCGGCGAGCGCCTCCGTCGCCGTCGTGTCGGCGGCGGCACCCCGCTGGAGGAGCGTCAACAGCGTGCGGGCATTGAGGAGGATGGCCGACAGCGGTTGATTGATCTCGTGCGCGAGGGAGGTCCCCAGCTCCCCCAGCGTGTTGATGCGGAGCGCGCGGGCGAGGTCCTCGCGCTGCTGCTGGAAGCGCGCCTCGCTCTCCCGCGCCGCCGCTTCGGCCTCGCGGCGGGCCAGCGCGCTCGCGAAGACCTTGGCCACGAGGCGCAGGCGATTGATCAGCGCCTCCGGCCACTCCCGTTCGCTGCGCATGGTGGCGCAGCTCAGGACGCCGACCACCGCCTCTTCCACGACCAAGGGAACGGCGAGCATGGACCGCGTGCCATATCTCAGCATGGCGCGCCGGTCCGTCTCCGCCACGGCGGGCAGCGGGCGGAGCGGCGATACCACCACCGTGTGTCCCGCCGCCAGGCGCTCGCTGATCCACGGGAACGCTCTCGATTCGATCGACCGCGGCAGGGCGGAGGTGGCGTCGCGCGTCCACGCGTGAGTGATCTCGATGCGGCGACGGTCGGCGTCGCGCTCCACGAGCACCACGCGGTCCACGTCGAGGTGGGCGCCGATGAGGGCGAGCGCGCGCTCCACGTGCGAGTCGAGGACGGCGGCCGGAAGCGTGAGGTGACTGGCGAGCAGATCCGAGATCAACGTCTCGAAGCGCAGCTCCGCGGCCAGGGTCTGCTGCACGCGCCGGCGCTGCGCGCGATTGGCCAGCAGCACGATGATCGTCCAGGCTTGCAGGGCGAGGAGGGCGGCGGCGGCGACGAGGTAGCCGCGGTAGGCCCGCCAGAGTGACGGCCGCTCGAATTCGATCGCGCTCCCGGGCGGCAGGCGTCGTGCGTCGAGGCCGAAGCGGCGGAGTTGCCGCGCGTCGAATCGGTAGGCGAGCGTGTCCGGCTCGATCGGGGGCGGGCGCTCGCCGCGCAGCATCATGGCCGCGATCTCGGCCCCGCGGCGTCCCTGGAGCTCGAAGCTCGTGAGGCGCCCCCCCACCGCGCCATACCCGAGCTGTGTCTCGCTCAAGACGTAGACGGGCACGGGCGATGCGGAGCTGAGGAGCGCGCTCGTCTCCGGCCCCGAGAAACGCCGCCCGGTGGCATCGGTCAGGAATGCTCCGAGCAGGACCACCGTGCGTGGGGGCAGCGCCGCCACCCGCTCCACGACGCCCTCGATCGACATCTCCTCCAGATACGTGATCGAGATGGGGTTGTCGAGGCGTGCGAGCTGGGCGCGGGCGTCCGCCGCCCAGATTCTGTCGACCGGCGATGCGCCCGAGACGACGACCGCCCGCTCGACGTCGGGCTGGAGCCGGCGCGCGGCTGCGAGCGTTCCCTTCCAGTCGGTCGAGAGCCAGACACCCGAGACGTCGGCGTCGAGCGCGATGTCGGCGGCCACGCGCCGCATGACCGCGATGAACACGACCGGCACGCCCGCAAACAGCTGGGCGCGATGTCGCATCGTGAATCGCAACGCGTCCGAGCCCGTGATGCCGACCAGGTCCAGCTTCGTGTGCGCGTACTTCGCGGCGAGATACGCGACCAGCTCGGTCTCGAACGCCTCCTTCTTCTCGAACATCGCGAGATCCACGTACTCGCTGTGGAACGCGAGCCGCTCCGGCGTGATCGACCTGAGCGTGCTCGTGAACGTCTGCTCCACGGCAAGGAGCGCCGGCGTCGAGCGCGGCACCACGTGGATCAACAGGACGTTTCGAACCGGCCCCAGCACGGTCGCGGGCGTCTCGCCGGGCGCGGGCGGGCGCTCGTCCGCAAGCACCGCCGGGGAGCCGGCCGCGAGGTGCCAGAGCACACCCAAGGCGATCAACGTCAGTCGCAAACCCATGACCGTCCGCCGTCCGCGCGTGGAGTATACGTCGGCGGCGCCGAAAGAGAAGCGTCGTCGCGCGCCGCATTTCGACCGGCGGGGGGTAGGACCATGGTCCAGTTTCTTCGGCGGTCGTGGCCGGTTGGAATCCGGTGGATGAGCCGTCGATGCCGGCCGCGGCCGCGCGTCTCGTGGACACTGAGTCTCGTCGTCGCCTTGGTCGCGGGGCTGGCGGGGGGGTGCAGCAGCGCCCCCACCAACGCCTCGTCGGCGACGACGACCGTCGCCGCCGACCCCGCGCAGCCTCGCGTCGACGTCCTGCCGAACGGGCTCACGCTCGTCGTGCAAGACCACCGTGCGGCCGACATCGTCGCCGTCTATCTGTGGGTGGGCACCGGCGTTCGTTACGAGACCCCGGATACACTCGGTCACGCCCACTTCCAGGAGCACATGCTCTTCAAGGGCACGGACAAGTTCGGCCCCGGCTACATCGATCGCACGGTGGAGGGAACGGGCGGTCGCTCCAACGCGTTCACGACCTTCGACTACACGACGTATCAGATCCTGGTTCCCAAGGAGGCGACGGGAACCGCCATCCAGCTCCTCGACGACATGGCGTTTCGCTCGAAGTTCGATCCGAAGGAAATCGACGCCGAGCGCAAGGTCATCTTCGAGGAATCCCACATCGAGACCGACAACCCGCGGACCGCCATCGTGCGGCAGCTTCACGGCCTGGTGTTCGGGGAGCATCCCTACGGGCGACCGATCCTCGGGACGCCGGCGACGCTGAACGCGGCGACGCAGACCAATCTCAAGGCGTTCAATCGCCGGTTCTACAACCCAGAGAACATGATGCTGGTGGTGGTGGGCCCGGTCGAAGCGGGCGCCGTCCGGACGATGGTGAACCGGACGTTCGGCGCCGAGCCCCGCACGAGCTACACGCCGCCTCCCAATCCGCCCCTGGCGCCGATCAAGGACATCGTCCGCCGCACGGTGGAGCGGCCCGAGCAGCAGGCGCACCTCGTCCTCGGCTGGCAGGCGCCGAGCTTCTCCGACGCGGACAGCCTTCCCCTCGATCTCCTGGCCACGATCCTCGCCGGCAGCGAGAGCTCCCGGCTCGTCAACACGCTGCGCGACCGCGAGCAGATCGTGACCAGCATCGCCATGAACAACGTGACGCTGCGGCTGGCCGGCATGATCTACGTCCAGGCGCGGCTCGAGGCGCCCGATGTCGAGAAGGTGGAGCGCCGCGTTCTCGAGGAGATTGCCCGATTGCAGCAGGAGGGACCGACCGAGGAGGAGCGCGTGCTGGCGGTCACCAAGGCCGAGGCCGACCACGCCGTGTCCTACGAGACGACGGACGGCGTGGCCTCCTCGTACGGGATCGCGCTCATGACCGCGAAGCTCGACGACGAGCTCCGCTATCTCGAGCGTCTCCGGGCCGTGAGCCGCGAGCAGATCCGGGACGTCGCGCGGAAGTACCTACCCCTGACCGCCTACGCGCGCATCGCCTTCGTGCCCGCGAAGACGCAATGAGCCGCCGCGCCGCCCACCTCGCCGTCGCCCTCGCCGTCCTCGTTCCCGCGGTCGCGCTCGCCCAGGCGCCGGGCATCACGCGGAGCCGCCTGCCCAACGGCATGACCGTGGTCGTGCGGGAAAACTCCGCCGCTCCCCTCGTCGCCTACTCGCTGCTGGTGAAGATGGGGACGCGCACCGAGACCGCGGACAATGCCGGCATCTCGAACATGCTCCAGCTCATGCTCGTGCGCGGCACGGAGAAGATGAGCGGGGAGGAGATCGTCAGCGCCGCCGATCGGATGGGCGGGAGCATCGACGCCTACGCCGACGCCGACTACTCCGAGATCACCGCCAGCGCCCTCTCGCGCAACTGGCAGCCGATGCTCGAGCTGCTCGCCGACGTCGCCCTCCGCCCGACGATACCGGAGGGCCTCGTCCCCGCCGTGCGCGACTACCTCGTGCGCCAGATCAGGAACCGCGGCGAGAAGCCGTACGACGTGGCCGCGGATCGGATGCGCGCCGCCCTCTTCGGCTCCCATCCCTACGCCTGGGATTCGCTGGGCCGGCGCGAAAGCGTGGAGCAGTTCACGCGCGATGCGCTCGTCGCCTATTATCGGCGCTACTACGTGCCGGGTCAGATGGTGCTCGCGGTCAGCGGCGACGTGAAGGGCGCTGACGTGCTGCGAGAGGTCGAACGTATCTTCGGCGCCATCGCCGCCGGCAATGCGGAGGCTCCGAAGCCTCCGGCGCCACCGGTGATGTCGGCCACGCGCGAGGTCTTCACGGTCCCCGGGGCGCAGGCGCAGATCTTCATGGCCGCCCTCGCGCCGCCGTTCACCGATCCCGACTTCGCCGCCCTCAAGGTCACGGCCGCGATTCTCGGGGGGGGAATGGCGTCGCGCTTCTTCTCGGACCTGCGCGACAAGCAGGCGCTTGCCTACACGACCTTCGCTCAGTACCCGGGGCGGATCGATACGAGCGCGTTCGTGACGATTCTCGGAACGGCGCCCGCGAACGTCCCCAAGGCGGAGGCGGCGCTCACGGAACAGCTCGCGCGCATCCGGAACGAGCCGGCCTCGGAGGAAGAGGTGGCCGTCGCGCGCTCCTACGTCGTCGGCAACCAGGCCATGGACCGCCGGTCCAACGCGCGCCAGGCCTGGTACCTCGCCGCCGGCGAGCTGGTGGGTGTCGGCTATCAGTTCTTCGACGTCTACGCCGCCAACGTGAAGAAGGTCACGCCCGCCGACGTGCAGCGCGTGGCCCGGCAGTATCTCGGCGTGCTCCGGACCGTCGTCGTCCATCCGCCTTGACGGTGGTACGATCCGCGTGCCGAGCGACCCCAGCGGGTCGCGGGAGGAGGCCCCATGAGCACGCGTGTCTATGCCGGCGCCGGACACTGGACTTCCGTGGGTGAGGATGCGCAGCCGGGGGGTCTCTTCCGCCTGACCGTCGGCGACGACCGGTGGGAATGCCTCGGCGGCGGCCTGCCGCCCGACGCCGACGTGAGGGCCATCGCGATCCACCCGAACGACCCCCGCGTGATCTACGCAGGCACGCAGCACGGCGCCTATCGCAGCGACGACGGCGGCGACACGTGGAGCGCGACGGGGGCGCTGGACGCGGGCGCCACCGTGTGGTCGTTCCGCTTCCATCCGCGCGATCCCGAGGTCATCTACGCGGGCACGGCGCCCCCCGCGGTCTATCGCAGCGAGGATCGCGGGCAAACCTGGGAGCGGATGCCAGGTTTGAGGCCGCCCGGCCGCGTCGCCATGAACTTTCCGTGCCGCGTCACCCGCATCGCCATCGACCCGACCCATCCGGACGAGATCTACGCGGGCCTCGAGGTCGACGGCGTCCTGCGCAGCATGGACGGTGGGAAATCGTGGGAGGACGTGAGCGGTGATCTTGCCAAGCTCTCCGAGCGGCCGCACCTCCGGAGCCGCATCGCGAGCGATACCGAGATGGAAGGCATGCTCGACTCCCACGCCCTCTGCATCTCGAGCGCAGCGCCGGGCGTGGTCTTCCTCGCCGTCCGCATGGGTCTCTTCCAGAGCGCCGACCGCGGCGCCACCTGGACCGACATGGAGATCGGCCGCTTCTCGCCGCTCACGTACGCGCGCGACGTGACCGTCTCCCCGCACGATCCGCGCACGCTCGTCGCCTGCCTGAGCGTGGCCGCGCGCGGCGACGACGGGTCGCTCTATCGAAGCCAGGATCTCGGGCGCACGTGGCGCCGCCTGGACCACGGCGTGAAGGCCGAGGGGACGATGATGGCGGTGGCGTTGCACCCGGCCGATCCCGATCAGATGTACTGCGCCACCCGCAGCGGCCAGGTCTTCGGCACCAAGGACGGCGGCGCCACGTGGCGCGAGCATCGGTTGCCCGACGGCGCCCGGGACGTCTACACGATCGCCTGCGTCTGAAGCGACGGACCTGCGCCTCCGACGTGCTAGAGTCGGAGGCGCATGACGGCCGATCGGATCCTCGAAGGCCTGAACGACACGCAACGTCGGGCCGTCACGCACGAGACCGGTCCGCTCTTGATCGTCGCCGGCGCCGGCACCGGCAAGACCACCGTCATCACCCGCCGCATCGCCTACTTGATCGCGGCGCGCAAGGCGCTTCCCCACGAGATCCTCGCCCTCACGTTCACCGACAAGGCCGCCGCCGAGATGGAAGAGCGCGTCGATACGCTGGTGCCGTACGGCTACGCCGACGTGGAGATCTCGACCTTCCACGCTTTCGGCGATCGCCTCCTGCGCGAGCACTCACTGGAGGTTGGCCTCACCCCCGATTTCCGCGTGCTCAGCCGCGCCGAGCAGGTGATTTTCTTCCGCGATCGGCTCTTCGAGTTCCCGCTCGAGCGCTATCGGCCGCTCGGCGATCCCACGCGCCACCTGCAGGCGATGATCACGCTCATGAGCCGCTGCAAGGACGAAGACATCGCGCCCGCCGAGTACGAGGCGTGCGCGGCGCGCCTACGCGAGCAGGCCGCGGGGGCGCCGCCGGACGAAGTGCTCGCCGATGTCGCCGCCGCCCAGACGGAGCTGAGCGCCACCTACACCAAGTACCAGGAGCTGATGGCGCGCGAGGGTGCCGTCGACTTCGGCGACCAGATCGTGTACGCGCTCAAGCTCCTGCGCGCGCGGCCGCACGTGCGCACCGCCTGCCAGCGTCGTTTCCGCTACATCCTCGTCGACGAGTTCCAGGACACCAACTACGCCCAGTTCGAGCTCGTGAAGATCCTTTCCGCGCGTCACGGGAA
>DASXSB010000023.1:0-35658 GCA_036506275.1 Candidatus Methylomirabilota bacterium
CAGTTCACGGCGGACGACGTCGTGTGGAATCTCAAGCACGTGCTCGACGCCAAGACGGGCTCGTCCACGGTCGGCCTCATGAAGGGGTTTCTCCTGGAGGAGTTCGAGACGGGGGAGAAGGACGACAAGGGCAACGCCAAGAAGTCGACGCGGCTCTGGGACGCCAACGCCGTCCAGAAGGTCGACACCTACACCGTGCGCCTCAACGGGAAGACGCCGCAGCTCGCGGTACCCGAGCAGCTCTTCCACTATCCGCTGCTCATCGAGGACCCCACGGACAACGGCGAGTTCAAGGTCGGCTCCAACGGCACCGGCGCCTTCACGCTCGTGGAGAGCGAGGTGGGTCGCCGTCAGATCTTGAAGGCGCGGAAGGACTACTGGGGCGGCGGCCCGCACCTCGACGAGATCCAGTTCATCGACCTCGGCGACGATCCCGCCGCCTCCGTGAGCGCCCTCGCCGGCAAGCAGGTCGACGGCCTCTACTTCGCCGACATCACCCAGCTCGACGCGCTCCAGAAGCTCTCCCACGTCCAGATGTACCAGGTGACCACCGCGTACACCGCCACTGCGCGCATGCAGCCCGTGAAGCCGTTCGACGACAAGCGCGTGCGCCAGGCCATGCGCTACGCCATCGACGCGAACACGATCCTCCAGATCTCGCACCGGGCCATGGGCCAGCCGGGCGAGCACCACCACGTGAGCCCGGTGCATCCCGAGTACGCGAAGCTACCGATGTTCCAGCGCGACGTGGCGAAGGCGCGCCGTCTCCTCACCGAGGCCGGTTACCCGAACGGCATCGACGCCGAGATCATCGCGCGCCCGCAGCCGGGCTGGGAGCTCCTCGCGGTGCAGGCGATGGTGGAGCAATGGAAGGAAGCCGGCATCCGCGTGAAGATCAACGTGATGCCGTCCACGCAGTACTGGGAGGTGTGGACCAAGGTCCCGTTCGGCTTCACGACGTGGGCGCACCGCCCCCTCGGCGTGATGAGCCTCGCCCTCGCCTACCGCACGGGCGTGCCGTGGAACGAGTCGAAGTACTCGAACCCCGAGTTCGATCGGCTCCTCACCATGGCGGAGGGGACTATCGACGTGGCGGCGCGGCGCGAGGTGATGGCGCAGCTCGAAAAGATCCTCCAGGACGACGGCCCCATCGTGCAGCCGGTGTGGCGCGCAGTGTTCACGTTCATGGACAAGCGCGTGCAGGGCTTCACCGCGCACCCGGCGCTCTACATCTTCGGCCACCAGCTCGCGCTGAGCACGTGAGTGCGGCGCGCGCCGACGGCGAATCGAGGCGGGGACCGCCGTGAAGCGCATCATCATCCCCGCCGCGGTTCTCATCGTCATCGCGTTTGCGCTGATCGTCGCGCGCGAGACGCGGGAAGTCGTGGTGCTGGCGGGCTCCGTTCACCCCCTGCTCGGCCAGCTCGTTCTCTGGCTCCTTCTCCTCACGTATGCCGTCTGCGTCGCGATCCCCGTCGTCGCCTTCGTCCGCCTCCCGAAGCGCCTCCTCGCGCCACCTGCGGGCGACACCGCCGGCCGTGATGCTCACCTCAAAGCGCTGGCGCGAAGCCTGCGCGGGAATCGCCATCTAGCGGGCCTTCCGGTCACCCCCGAGGATCCGGCGACGATCGAGCGCGCGCTCGAGGAGCTCGCGCAGCGGGCCCGGCAGCGGACCATCGAGACCGCCACCGCGGTGTTCGTGAGCACCGCCGTCTCCCAGTCCGGCCGGCTCGACGGCTTGATGGTTCTCGTGACGCAGAGCCGGCTCATCTGGCAGATCGCGCACCTCTACTGGCAGCGGCCGTCGCTTCGAGATCTTGGCTCGCTCTACGCCAATGTCGCCACCGCGGCGTTCGTCGCCCAGAACGTCGACGATTTCGATTTCGGTGAAACTCTCGGCTCGGTGGTCGCGCCCGTCCTGGGCGGCTCCGCGGCATCTGCGATCCCGGGCCTTTCCGGCGTGGCCAGTCTCATCGCGAACTCGTCCATCGACGGGACCGTGAACGCGTTCCTCACACTTCGCATTGGCTGCCTCGCCAGTGCGTACTGCCGCAGTTTCACCACCCCCGACGTCCGGCTCTTGCGGCGGAACGCGTCCCTCGAGGCCGCGCGCATGCTGCATCAAGTGGCGAGACACGGAGCGGAGCGCGTGAGTGTCGCCATGTGGGGTGCCGCCAAGCAGTCGAAGGTGGGGGAGGCCGCGGTGGCGCTGGCGTCGGTCGCCGCGCGAACCGCCGAGCAGGTCGGCGCCGCCGTCTCGTCGATCTCGGAGGCGTCGGGCGCGAAGGCCGCCGCCGCCTTTCTCTCGCGCATCGTCACGCAAACGGCGGCGCGAACCTCCAACGCCATTGGGGATTCCGTGCGGAGACGATCGGACGTGTGACGCCTCCCCTGCGGGGGACGCTAGAGCCGGTGCTTCGGATGCGGATCGGCGGCCCAGCGCGCGCTGGGCACGAGGTCGTTCTCGCGGAAGCGGGTCCAGCGGAACGGCGTGAGGTCGAAGTCCGGCGTCTTCCCGTGCAGGATCAGGTCCGACATCAAGTCGCCGATGAAGGGCGAGTGCTTGAAGCCGTGGCCGCTCCAGCCGAAGTCGACGTAGAGCCCGGCGTATTCGGGAACGGCCCCCAGCACCGGATGATGATCGGACGTGGCGTCGTAGAGACCGGAGTATCCGCCCATGGCGAGGCCGTGCTCCATCACCGGGAACCGCTCCGCGATGAGCTCGGCGTTCTTCACGATCTGATCGGGGTCGGCGCCCTCGTTGTACGAATCGGGATCGACGATCTCGTCGTACGACAGCTTCCCGTGGATGGTGAGATCCCCGTGTTCGGGCCGCATGTAGGTCATGAGGAGGCTGTCGGCCACCGCCGGGTGCACGCCGAACCCGGCGGGGCGGCGGAAGAAGCACATCTGGTGGCGCTCGGGCTTGATGGCTACGTCGATGCCGAGCGGCGCCAGTAGGCGCCCGGCGTAGAGGCCGGCGCAGTTGAGGACGACCGGCGCGTCGACGTCGACGCCCTCCGACGTGACACCCACGACCTTGCCGGCCGCCGTCCGGATACGATCCACGCCGCGATACTGGACGAGGGTGGCCCCGAGCTCGCGCGCGCGGTTCATCAACGCATTGGCCGTCGAGGAGGGATCGGCGTAGCCCGAGTCCTCCTCGTAGGACGCCAGCGCGAGATCGTCCACGCGCATGGCCGGCACCAGCCGCTTCAGCTCATCCGGTGAGAGCAGGACGAGCCCGGCGCCGAGCTCCGCCGCGCGCTGAGCGTTGCGGCGCAGGTGCGGCGCGCGCTCGGGACCGGCCAGCGCGAGGAAGCCCACCCGCTGGAATCCCGGATCGCCGTCGCCACCCACCACGTCCTTCCAGTCGCGGAACATCGCGTGGGCGGCGCACGCGGAGCGCGTGAAGAAATCCATCGCGTAGAACTGCCGGACGAGCGCCGTGGAGCGGCCGGTGGGGCCGGACGCGACGAACTTCCTCTCGATGAGGAGGACGCGCCCCGCCTTCTTGCGCGCGAGGTGGAAGGCCGCGCTGGCGCCGTGCACGCCGCCGCCGATGATCACGACGTCCGCGCTTCGCGGGAGATCGGCCATCACTCGTCGCTCATGATGAGGTTGGCATGGGCGGTCGGCTCGTCGATGGCCATCCCCGCCGTCCAGTGCGGACTGAACTGGGTGGGGATGCCGAACCAGCTCACCCAGTCCTCGCGCATGGCCGCCGGCTCGTCGACCGGCCACAGCACGTTGAGCGGCAGCGGCCGCACGGGCGGACGGAACGTGGGCAACGGGATGCGATCGATCGTCGTCCCCGCCGCCTCGGCCAGCAGCAGGCCCACCTGCTCGCGACAGCGGCGGCTCTGGCACGGGCCCATGCCGGCGCGCGTGAGCCGCTTGATCTGATCCTGGTTGAGAGGGCCATCACCGAGCAGAGTGCCGAGGTTCCGCGCCTTCATCGCAGGCGAGTCCCAGCGCAGATAGCGCGGCGGCTTCGTCTCCACCAGCTCCCGGCGTGTCACCTCCTCGCACTGACAGACGTTGACGTCCCAGCCGCCGGCGGCGACGAGCGACGCCAGCCACGCCTGCCAGTAGCCGTGCACTGCCGGTGGCACCGGCGCCGCGCCCACCGCGCGCGCCGAATCAGCGCTGATCAGGCGCCCCGGCGGCGCGACAGCGCCGAGCGACTCCGCGGCCGCGAGGCCCGCGCGCCGTCCCTGCTCGCGCGCGATGTCCGGCGCCTCCAGCATCGCGTCGTGGAACCCGGCGCCGTCGCCGGCGGCGAAGACGGTGGGGACGCTCGTGCGCATCGACGCGTCGACCTCCGGCACCCAGCCGCCGAGGCCGGAGACGAAGTGCAGGCGCGCGCCCACCAGGTGCAGCAGCTCCACGCTGGGCGCGAGGCCGATGGCCATGCACACGGCGTCGCACGGGATCTCGCGCTCGCTTCCGGGCACGGGCGCGCCCGCCCCGTCCACGCCGACGATCACAAGCGACTCGATCTCGCCCGTGCGGCCGCGGGCGGCGCCGATCGTGTGCGCGGTGAAGAACGGGACGCCGCGCTCGGCGAGGGTCTTGGCGGCGCGCGCGTCGCCGCGCACGCTCGCCTCCACCTCCACCACGCCCGCCACCTCGACGCCGTGCTCGAGGGCGAGGGCCGCGGTGTGGAGTCCGAGCGCGCCCGACCCGATCACGACGATCCGCCGCGCGGCGAGGGCGCCATAACGCGTGAGCAGCGCGGCGGCGCCGGCGGCGCCGAGCGTCCCCGCGCGCTCCCAGCCCGGAAACCCGAGCAGCACGTCGCGGGCGCCGGCGGCGACGACGAGCCGGTCGTAGGAAACGAGCCACGAGCGGCGATCGTCCGCGAGCCCGAGCATCGGTCCCGGCAGCTCCTGCACGGTGGGACTGTTGACGAACGCGCCCCACACGTAGGTGCCGAGATGGACGTCGACGCCGGCGTCGGCGACGCTCGCCAGCTCCGGATTTCTCTCCACCACGCGCTCCAGCATGAGCGCTCGATTGCGCACGGACGGCTGCATGCGGCCGCCGAAGCAGAGCGGCACGTCCATGGCCATCATGTCGTTGTCCACGGGATGCTCGTCGACGAGCAGGACCTCGACGCCGGCCCGCGCCGCTGCCAGCGCGGCCGCCGTTCCCGCCACGCCGGCGCCGACGACGACGAGGGGGACGTGGCGCTCCGCGACCGGCGCCTTGCCGATGATCGAGCGTCGATCCGTCCCCGACATCAGCGCGCGGCCGCCTCGACCGTCGGCGGTGGCGCCACCCACCCCGCGCGCTCGCGCCAGTCGGGCGGCGTGGCGGCGAAGCGGCCGAGGGCGAGAGCGCCGAGATCAGCGAAGAGACAGCGTCCGTGCTGCACGAGCTCGCTCACGGCGCGCCCCACCGCGGGGGAGAGCCCGAAGCCCACGCTCGACATGGTGGCGATGACGACGTTGTCGGGCCGCGCCAGGCGCTCGACGACGGGCAGGCCGTCCGGCGTGTTCTCCACGAGGCCACTCCACGCCCGGATCAGGCGCACGTGGGCGGCGCCCGGGAACAGCTCGGCGAGCCGGCGCGAGAGGTTCCGCACGAGCGGCGTGTTCGCGTGATCGGGCGTCGTCATGTCGGGTACGTTGATCCACTCGTGAGGACCGCCGCCGTAGATGAGATTTCCACGCAGCGTCTGCCGTCCGTAGAGACCGTTGCCGGCCACGCCGCCCACGCGCATGAGCGGGATCGGCTCGGTGGCGATCATCTCCACGCGCGCCGGCGCCAGGGGCAGCGAGACTTCCAGCATGTCGGCGAACGCGCCCGTCTGGGGGCCGGCCGCGATCACCACCACGTCGGCGCCGAAAGTGCCGCGCGTGGTCTCGACGGCGACGACGCGCCCCCCGCGCCGCGCGAGCCCGGTCACGGTCGTGTGCTGGAGGATCCGCCCGCCGTGGTCTTGCAGCGCCCACGCGTACGCCTGCACCGTGCGCTGGGGGTTGGCGTGGCCGCCGAAGTGGAGGTACGTGCCGCCGATGGCGTTGTCGCCGACGATCGGCACCAGCTCCTTGAGCTGCCGCCGATCGAGCGACTCCCACCGGAAGCCGCGCGCCTCCCCGATCTCCGCCCAGCGCCGGGCGAGCGCGAGCTGCGCTTCGCTCAGCGCCACCCCGATGCGATAGGGCTGGTACTCGGTGGGATAGCCGAGCAGCTCGTCCATCTGCGGCCACAGCCGCTGCTCCTCGAGCCCGAGCGGGCTGTAGACGTGGGTGGCGCCGCCGCCGTTGCGACCCGATGCCTCCCATCCCACGATGCCCTTCTCGAGCACGAGCACGTCGACGCCGGCGCGCGCGAGCCACCAGCCGGCGCTGAGCCCCGTCACGCCGCCGCCCACGATCACGACCGCCGCTCCGCGCGCGTCCGTCACCGTGCCCCCGCCTCGGCAACGGTCGCGGTTTGCAATCGGCGCAGCTCCTCGGCCGGGATGTGGCAGGCGATCCGGTGGTCGGCCCCGAGCTGTTGCACGGGCGGTGGCACGTCGTCGCAGATCTGACCGACACGCCGCGGGCAACGCGTGGCGAACGGGCAGCCCCGCGGAATCTCGTGCGCGCGCGGCACCGGGCCCTCGAGGATGATGCGCGCGGCATCCTGATCGGGATCGAGCACGGGCACCGCCGACAGCAGCGCTTCCGTGTACGGATGGTACGGCGGCGCGAACACGCGGTCGACGCGGCCGAACTCGGCCACGGTGCCGAGGTACATCACCGCCACGTGGTCGGCGAGATAGCGCACGACGGCGAGGTCGTGCGAGATGAAGACGAGAGTGGCGCCGCGCGCGGCCTGGATCTCGTTGAGCAGGTTGATCACCGCCGCTTGCACCGACACGTCGAGCGCCGACACGGGCTCGTCGGCCACGATGACGGCGGGATCGCCGGCGAGCGCGCGCGCGATGGCCACGCGCTGCTTCTCGCCGCCGGAAAGCTGGCGCGGCATGCGCGACGCCATCGCCGGCGCCAGCTTCACCACTTCGAGCAGGCGCGCGACGTCGGCGGCGGCATCGCTGGGGGCGCGGTCGTGGAGCCGTCGGAGCGCGCGACCGATGGCGTAGCCCACGGTGTGGCTCGGGTTCAACGTGCTATCCGGGTTCTGGAAGACCATCTGGAGCGTGCGCCGGAGCGCGCGGCTGCGGGCCTCGACGCGGACGGCGCCCACCTCCACGCCGTCCAGCTTGACCTCGCCAGCGGTGGCCACCTCGAGACCGCTGAGTACCTTCGCCAGCGTCGACTTCCCGCACCCCGACTCGCCGACGATGGCGAGCGTCTGCCGGCGCCCGGCGTCGACGGTGACGTCGGCGAGCGCGCGCACCGGCGGCCGCGGCAGCCCGTACCGGCGGCGCCGCCGGCGCGGCTCGTAGACCTTCGTGAGGTGATGGACGGCGATCATCGGATCCGCGGACGCGTCCGTATCGAGCGTCGTCACCGCGCTGCGCCGCGGCCGCCAGCGCGGCAGCTCGTGGAGCCGCAAGCAGGCGACGTGGTGGCCGGCCTCGCGCTCGAGCGCCGCCATCGGGATCGGACGCGAGGTGCAGCGGCCCGCCTCCACGTACCCGCAGCGGCTGGCGAAGCCACAGCCGAGCGTCCGCTCCGACAACGGCTCCACCTGGCCGGGAATGGGCACCAGCGGCACCCGGCGCTTGTCACGCCCGAGGGTGGGCAGGCAGTCGAGAAGCCCGCGCGTGTAGGGATGGCGCGGGTTCGTGAAGATGTGACGAACGGTTCCTTCCTCGACGATCTCGCCGCGGTACATCACGCCCACGCGGTCGCACACGCGCACGACGCTGCCCAGGTTGTGACTGATGAACAGGATCGCGGTGTCGCGGCGGCGGCGCAGCTCGCGCACGAGATCGAGCACGGCCGCCTCCACCGTCACGTCGAGGCCGGTCGTCGGCTCGTCCATGATGAGGAGCGCCGGCTCCGCGATGAGCGCCATGGCGATGACGATCCGCTGCTGTTGCCCCCCGGAGAGCTGGTGCGGATAGCGCTCCATCACCGCCTCCGCATCCGCGATCTTCACCTCGCGCAGCATGGCGAGCGCGCGGGCGCGCGCGGCCGCCCGCGCTACCCCGTCGTGGATCATGGGGACTTCGACGAGCTGGCGCCCCACCGTCATCACCGGGTTCAGGCTCGCCATCGGATCCTGGTACACCATCGCGATGCGGCGTCCGCGGATGCTGCGCAGCGCTCGCTCGTCCAGCTCGCCGAGGTCCCGGCCCTCGAACACGATGCGCCCGCCGGTGATGCGGCCCCCGCGGCCGAGGTAGCGCATGATCGACAGCGCCACCGTCGACTTCCCGCAGCCGGATTCGCCGACGAGCCCGAGCGCCTCTCCCGCGTTGAGCTGGAAGCTCAGGTCGGGAATCACGGGCACCTCGCCGGCGCGGGTGGCGTAGGCGACGGCGAGATGCTGGACGTCGAGGACGGGCTCAGTCACGGAGACCGATCTCCCGCAGCCCGACGGCGAGCAGGTTGAACCCCACCACGAGCGACGAGATGGCCGCACACGGGAAGAGGGACATGTGCGGCCACACCGTCATCATGCCGTACGTGTCCTTGACCATCCCGCCCCAGTCGGGATCGGGCGGCGGCAAGCCGATGCCGAGAAAGCCGAGGACGCCGATGATGACGATGTTGTAGCCGGTGCGCAGGCACATGTCGACGAGGAGCGGCCCCCGCGCGTTGGGCAGGATCTCGACGAACATGATGTAGAGAGCCGACTCCCCCCGCATCTTCGCCGCCGCCACGTACTCGCGCTCACGCAGGTCGAGGGTCATGCCGCGCACGATGCGCGCGATGATGGGCGCCTTCGTGAGCGTGAGCACGCCGATGATGTTCCACGCCGAGGAGCCGAAGTGGGCGAGGATGATCATGTAGAGGATGATGACCGGGAACGACAGCACGATGTCGCAGGCGCGGGTGATGACGAGGCTGATCCATCGTCCGTGGTAGCCGGCGCTGAGGCCGAGGAGCGAGCCGAGGGCGGCCGCGCCCAGCACCGCGAGGGGCGCGATGACGAGCACCGGGCGCGCGCCCCACAGGATGCGCGAAAGGAGATCGCGGCCGAGCTGATCGGTGCCGAGCCAGTGCGCCGTCGACGGCGTGGGGCGCGCGAGGGCGCCGAGGTCGTTCGCGTTCGGCGGGTAGGGCGCGACGACGGGGGCCAGGATCCCCAGCACGACCCAGGCGAGGACGATGGCGAGACCCACCGTGGCCGGCGTGGAGGCGAGCAGCGCATCGAGCCGGCGCCGCCACCGCGCGCGGGCGCGGACGCGCGCCGCCGCCGGCGGTGACGCGGAGAGGACTTCGGCGGTGGCAGGCGTGCTCATGGCTCAGGCGCGAATGCGGGGATCGAGCAGCACGTAGGCGATGTCGCCCAGGATGTTGGTGACGACGGCGAGGAACACCGCCACCAGCGCCCCCGCCTCCACGAGCGCGATGTCCTTGAAGAGGGCCGCCTCCAGCATCATGCGGCCGAATCCGGGATAGGCGAAGACCGTCTCCACCACCACCACGCCCGCCACCAGATAGTTGATCTGCAGCATGATCACGGTGATCGGCGTGAGCATGGCGTTGCGCACGGCGTGGCGGAGGATGACGGAGCGGAAGGGCAGCCCCTTGAGGACGGCGGTGCGGATGTACGGCCGCTGCATGACCTCGACCATCGAGGCGCGGATCATGCTGACGACGTAGCCGGAGTCGAACAGCACGATCACCGCCACCGGCAGCACGAGCTGCGCCGGGACCGACCATCCGCCGCCGGCCAGCAAGGTGGCGGTGCCGGGCAGCCATCCCAGCCACGCCACGAACACGCTCGCGAGGAAGACGCCGAGCGCGAACTCGGGGATCGAGGCCACGATCGTGCTGAACATGAGGATGGCGCGGTCGAGGCGCGAGCCTTCGCGCATGCCCGCCGTCACCCCGAGCAGCATCGAGAGCGGCACGATGCACGCGAACGCGATGGCGGCCAGGAGCGCCGTGTGCCGGAGGTGCTTCCAGATCACGTCCTTGACGGGAAGCTTGAAGCGCTGCGAATAGCCGAGGTCACCGGTGGCGACGGTGCCGAGATAGTCGACGTAGCGCACGAGCAACGGCCGATCGAGCCCCATCTGCTTGGTGAGCGTGTCCACCTGGTCCTGGGTGGCGTAGGCGCCGAGGAGCTTGCGCGCCACCGCGCCCGGCGAAAACTCGTTGAGGGTGAAGACGAGGAAGGAGACGACGAACAGCGTCAGCAACAGGAACAGCGTGTGCTTGACGAAGAAACGCGCCATCGCGCGTTTGCCGGATCAGCCCGACGCGGACGGCGTGGAGCGGTAGTTGCGGCGGGCGTACTCCAGGTAGTCCTGACGCAGGCGCTTGTCGGTGCCAAACAGGATGTGCTTGGACATGTCGGGCGAAAAACGGCTGGCGGGCGGCCGCCGGCCGAGCGCTTCCGCGAGGCTCCGGATGTGGTGCGGCCCCGCGCCGCAGCAGACGCCGAGATACCGCACGCCGAGGTCGAACGCGGCCTTGCCGAAATCGGCAATCTCGTAGCGGTTGCAGAGGAAGGGGTCGAGCGCGGTCGGGAACGGTCGGCCGTGAGGAACGTTCGCGTACTGCGGATCGTCGAGGCTCTGGAACGTGGGCTGCGCGGGGGTCGTCCGGTACGGCACCGGCAGCGCCGCCACGTGGCACCGGACGGCGGCCCGGACTTCCTTCAGCAGCGGCAGCATCGTGGCCGGGCCGCGCGCGCAGTTCAGGCCCACCACGTCGGCGCCGGCGCCTTCGAGACGGCGGCACGTCTCCGCGAGCGTCCACCCGTCGCGCATCCGGCCCTCGCGCGGGACCGTCAACGTCATCACGGCCGGCTTGCCGGAGCGCTTGATCGCCTCCAGCGCCAGCAGCGCCTCTGCCCCGAACGAGTACGTCTCGCCCACGATGAAGTCGACGCCGGCGTCCACCGCCCACTCGATCTGCTCCTCGAAGATCCGTCGCGCCTGACGGTGGGAGGCGGCGTCGTCCGTCCCGTAGATGCTGGTGTTGCAGATGTCGCCCGCCAGCAGTGTCCCCGTGCCGCGCGCGACCTTTCGCGCGATGGCGAGGGCGGCGCGGTTGATCTTCTCGAGATCCTTCTCCCGGCCGACGATCTTGAGCTTCGCCCGGTGCGCGTAGTAGGTGAACGCCTCCACCACGTCGGACCCGGCATGGACGAAGTCCCGATGGAGTCCCTCGACGAGCTCGGGATGCTCGAGCACCACCTCGGGGACATACGCTCCCGCCTGCAAATATCCCCGACGCTCGAACTCGAAGAGATATCCTTCCGCGCAGATGACCGGACCCGCCTCCAGTCGTTCCAGCAGCCCGGCGGACTTCCGCGGGGTCTTCGGGGTCGCGTTCTTGGCCGGCATGATCGGAACCATATATCACAACGCCCGCTTTGAGGCGACTCAGGTCCCGGCGCGCGGTTGCTCGCCCAGGCTCCACTTGACGAGGCTCCAGGCCGACACGATGGCCCACACGCCTTCGAGAAGGAAGAATCCCCACTGTCGCCCGAGGTACGCGTCCACGCTGAGCACGGCGGATCCGAGCAGATTCAAGACGAGGTACGGGAGCGAGCGCTGCGTGAGCACGCCCATCTGCCCGAGGACGAACGCGATGAGTAGCGCCACCGCGCCCGCAATCTGCACCGGCTGTCCCATCAGATGAGATCCGGAAGGGTCATGTCGGGATCGGCGAGCCGCGCGTGGGTGGCGAGGTCGCCGCTCCAGAGATAGACGGCCAGCAGCGGGGAGGCGCCCGCGCGGGTGGCGTGGCGCACGTTCGGTGGGTGATGGATCGCGGTGCCTGCGGGCTCGGCGCGCCAGGGACCGTCGTCGCGCCACCACTCACCGCCCGGCGTCAGCGTGTAGTAGACCTCGGTAGCGGGATGGGCGTGGATCGGATAGTGCGCGTGCGGTCCGAGGAGAAGGACGCCGAGCGCCAGATGGGGGTGCACCGCGAGCGCGGGCGGCCCGTCCGCGGGCCCGGCAATGACCGCATAGCCATAGTTGTCGAGGAACGAGGGATCGGGCGGTCGGCGCCGGTAGTTGGGATTCTGTGTCCACGCGAGCGCGAGGCTGAACGCGTCCAGCTCGGCCACGAGCGAGAGGGCGCCCGCCGCGTTCGGCGCTACGGCGTTCGTAGCGGCGTCTGCTAGCGCCGAGTGCAGCGCGTGAAGGAACCGCGTGAGCGCCGCCGCCCGCGCGGCGCGATCAGGATGCGTTATGCTGCCGCCCATGCCGACTCGCCCTCGTGTCCACGCGCTGCCCGTGCCCAATTTCAGCGACATCGATTTCGGCAAGCTCCGCGCGGGCCGGCTCGCGCGACTGCAGACGATGATGAAGCGCCACGACTTTCCGGTCGCGCTCCTCTATAACACGGCCAACATCCGGTACGCGACGGGCGTCGACGTCATGTCGGTGTGGTCCTCGGGCACGTTCGCGCGGTACTGCCTGGTACCGGCCGAGGGCGCGCCGATCCTGTTCGAGTACAAAGGCTCCGTGCACGTCTCCCAGAAGATCGTGCGCGACGTGCGGCCGGCCTACACGTGGCAGTACGGCGGCGTGGCCGCCGCCGCCAAGGCGCGCGAGTGGGCGGGCTCCATTCGCGCCGCTCTCGGCGAGCTCGGGCTCGCGCGCGAGCGCCTCGCCGTGGACAAGCTCGACACCGTCGGCTTTCTCTCCCTCCAGGAGCAAGGCCTCACGCTCGTCGACGTGGGCCCCGCCGCCGTCGACGCGCGCGAGGTGAAGACCCCGGAGGAGATCGGGCTCTTCGCGATCAACGGCGGCATCGGCGACGCCATGCTCGCCGAGTTCGAAGCGGCGATCCGACCCGGGATCCGGGAGTACGAGCTCCTGGCCGTGCTGAGCGACGCGCTGCTCCGACGCCACGGGGAAGGCATGTTCACGCGACTGGTGGCGTCGGGCACCAACACCAATCCGTGGCTGACGGAGGCGCACGACAAGGCCGTGATGCCGGGCGACCTCGTGGGCGTGGACACCGATGCCACCGGTTACGAAGGCTACGTGATCGACGTGTCGCGTACGTTTTTGTGCGGCGACACACCGTCCCCCGAGCAGAAGGAGGCGTACCGCGTCGCCTACGACTGCGTGAACGGCATGTTCGATCTCCTGCGGCCGGGCATGACGTTCGAGGAGTTCGCGCACCAGGCGCCGCGCCTGCCGGAGGCGTACCGCGCGCAGCGCTATCCGTCGATGGCGCACCAGGCGGGCCTCGAGGACGAAGGCCCCGGCATTCCCTACCCCGACGACGACCGTGGTCCCCGGCGGATCATGCCCAAGCGCGAGATCCAGGAAAACATGGTGCTGTGCCTCGAATGCTACGCGGGTAAGGTGGGCGCGCCGTTCGGCGTCAAGCTCGAGGACCAGGTGCTGGTGACGAAGGACGGGCCCCGGCTCATCTGCACGTACCCGTACGAGCCAAAGCTCCTCGACTGATCGCGGCGCGTCGAAGCACCGCGTCGAAACGCTGCGTCGTGACTCCCACCGGGGGCGGGCGTAGCGTCGAAGTCGGGTCTCACCATGCCGCCCGAAGCGCAGTACGCCGACGTCAACCGCGACGTCATCCGCACGCTCGATCCCCCCGGCTCGGCCTACTTCGCGTGGATGGTGGTGTGCGGTCTCCTCTTGCTCGCGTTCGTGCTCGCGCTGACCTGGCAGATCTATCTCGGCCTCGGCGTGACCGGCCTCCGCACTCCGCAGTTCTGGGCCCTCTACATCACCGACTTCGTGTTCTGGATCGGCATCGGCCACGCCGGCACGCTGATCTCCGCCATCCTCTACCTCTTTCGCGCGCGCTGGCGCACGTCGATCTTCCGCGCGGCGGAGGCGATGACGATCTTCGCCGTCATGACGGCGGGGCTCTTTCCGCTCATCCACGTGGGCCGGCTCTGGTTCGTGTACTTCCTGTTTCCCTACCCGAACCAGCGTTTCTTGTGGCCGAACTTCCGCTCCCCGCTCATGTGGGACGTGTTCGCGGTGTCGACGTACCTCACGATCAGCACGGTGTTCTTCATCGTGGGTCTGATCCCCGACGTGGCCGCCGTCCGCGACGGGACGACGGGCTGGCGGCGACGGGTCTACGGCCTGCTGGCGATCGGGTGGGACGGCTCGAACCGACAGTGGCGGCACTACCGGCGGGCGTACGGGCTGCTGGCGGCGCTGGCGACGCCGCTCGTACTCTCCGTCCACAGCGTGGTGTCGTGGGATTTCGCGATGGCGCTCGTGCCCGGCTGGCACTCCACGCTGTTCGCGCCCTTCTTCGTCGACGGCGCCATCCTCTCCGGCTTCGCGATGGTGATCGTGCTCGTGCTCCCCATGCGGCGGTATTTCCACCTCGAGGCCTACATCACCGAGCGTCACCTCGACGCCCTCGCCAAGCTCCTCCTCGTCACCAGCCTCGTGCTGACGTACTTCTACGTCTGCGACGCCTTCACGGCCTGGTACAGCGGCGACGTCTTCGAGCGCCAGTCGCTCTTCTGGCGCACGACGGGCACGTACGCGCCGCTCGTGATCACGCAGTACGTCTGCAACTCGATCGCGCCCCTCGCATTTTTCCGCGGCGGGGCGCGGCGCCGCCCCCTCGTGCTCTTCATCGTCTCCACGCTGGTGCTGATCGGGATGTGGCTCGAACGCTTCAACATCATCGTGCCGTCGCTCGGGCACGACTTCTCCCCCTACACGTGGGGGATCTACGTGCCCGCCCTCATCGACAGCACCATCACCATCGGGAGCTTCGGGTTCTTCTTCCTGCTCTTCCTCGGCTTCGTGAAGCTCATGCCCGCCATGTCGATCACGGAGGTGAAGGAGACGTTGCCTCCCCCCTGAGGGTGGGATACCCTCGGCGCACGCTGCACCACGAAGGGAGGCGGCCGTGAAGCTACTCTTCTTCGACGATTTCCGGCTCGGCGTGCTCGACGGTGACATGGTGGTCGACGTCTCGGGCGTGGTTCGCGACATCCCCCGCACCGGTCCCCAGGACCTGCTCAGCGGCCTCATCGCCCGCTTCGCCCAGTTCCGGCCGCTGCTCGATGCCGCCGTCGCCCGCGGCGGCGGCGTGCCCCTCGCGAGCGTCCACCTCCGATCGCCGGTGCCGAAGCCGGCCAACATCGTGGCCATGGCCGTGAACTACATGGAGGACGGGACACGCACGGAGCCGGCGCCGATCAACGCCTTTCTGAAGTCGCCGAACGCGGTCATCGGTCATGGCGACACCATGGTGCTGCCAGATGTCCCGGCCACGATCTTCGAGGGCGAGGCCGAGGTAGCGGTGGTCATCGGCAAGCAAGCCTCTGCGGTGCGCGCGGCGGAGGCGATGGACCACGTGTTCGGATACATGAACTTCATCGACGGATCCGCGCGCGGCCTTCCGCCCAGCGGCAACACGTTCTATCAGATGAAGTCGCGCGACACCTTCGCGCCCATGGGCCCCTATCTGGTCACCGCCGACGAGGTGCCGGACCCCCATCGTCTCGCCGTCAAGCTGTGGGTGAACGGCGAGCTGAAGCAGAACTTCAACACGAGCGACATGGCGCACAAGATCCCGCGCTGCATCGAGTGGGTCACCTCGATCCACACGCTGGAGCCCGGCGACGTGCTCGCGACGGGCACGAACCACCGCGGCCTGAGCGCCTTCCAGAACGGCGACGCCATCGAGCTGGAAACGGAAGGGCTGGGCCGGCTCCGCGTGACCGTGCGCGACGATCTCAAGCGCACGTGGGCGCGGGAGACGCGCGCGGAGCGCCAGCAGCGCGGGCAGGAAGGGACGACGCCGCAGCTCAGCGGCAAGCACAGTCCGGGACGGTAACGGCCTACCTCCCGCTCAGCTCTCCTTCCAGCTCCTCGATCGACGCCGCCACGATGTCGACGAGCTGATCGATCTCGTCGGCGGTGATGCAAAGCGGGGGCGCCAGCCGCACGACGTCGCCGCGGGAATAGACGATCGCACCCCGCTCCCACGCCTTCCGGTCGACGCGGGCGACGGTGGCGGCGTCGAGCGGCCGGTCGGAGCCGTCCGGGGTTACGAACTGCGCGCACACCATCAGGCCGCGGCCGCGGACCTCGCCCACGATGCGCCGCTTGCCCACCGCACGCTCGAGCCCTTCGAGCAGACGCGCGCCCATCGTCTCCGCGTTGGCGACGAGACGGTCCTCTTCCATGATCTTGAGGTTCGCGAGAGCGGCCGCGCACGCCACCGGGTGGGCGGCGTAGGTGTTCGGGTGCACGTTCTCCTTCGTCCCGTTCTCGGGAAAGGCGTCGGCGACGTGACGACGCGCGATGGTGGCGGAGAGCGGAATGTAGCCGGACGTGATGCCCTTCGCGACCGACATCAGATCAGGCACGACGCTGTCGTGCTCCACCGCAAACCACCGGCCCGTGCGCCCGAAGCCGGTGATGACCTCGTCCGCGATCATGAGGACCTCGAGCTCGTCGCACACCGCGCGCACCGCGCGCAGCCAGCCGATGGGCGGCATGATGAAGCCTCCCGACGAGATCACGGGCTCCAGGATCACCGCCGACACCGTGTCCGGTCCCTCCCGCACGATCGCGTTCCGCAGCTCGCGCGCCCGGCGCTGGACCAGCTCGTCGTCAGTGCCGGTGCCGCGATCGCGGAACGGAAACGGCGGCGCCACCTTCGCGAATCCGGGGACGTGGAGGGCCGCGTACGGCTCCACCATGTGCGGGAGCCCGCACACGGCAAAGGTCCCCATGGTGGCTCCGTGATAGCCGCCCTCGAGCGCGATGACCTTGTGCTTGTTGGCGCGGCCGCGCGCCAGCCAGTAGTGGCGGGCGATCTGCATGGCACGTTCGTTGGCCTCGGAGCCGCTCACGGCGAACATCGAGTAGTCGAGGTCGCCGGGAGTGAGGGCGGCGAGGCGGGCCGCGAGCTCGGCGGCGGGGCGATTGGAGAACTGGCGCGTGGTCGGGTAGTAAGCGAGGCGCACCGTCTGCTCGGCGATGGCCTCCGCGATCTCGCGGCGCCCGTGACCGACGTTCACGACGGCGAGGCCGGCGAAACCGTCGAGGAGCTTGCGGCCCTTCTCCGTCCACACCCACACGCCCTCGGCGCGGTCGATGACGAGCTCCTCGTCGGCGAGCCAGGGATGGTCCTGGGTCTTGTGGGTCCACAGATGCTTGATCGCGTCCGCGCTGGTGGCCATCGCGCCTCCCGAGGGTGATGCGGTTACGGTCTACTCGCCGCGAAGCTCCTTGAGCCGTCGATTCAAGGCGGTCATCCGGTCATTCATCTTCTCCGAGAGGCGCGAGCTCGCCGGGCGGCGCTTCTCCCGCGCCTTCGGCGGCGCCGGCGTCGTCCGCGCGTGACAGTACGCGCAGCCCGTCTTCAACCCATGCTTGCACTCCGCCATTCGCTCTCTCCTTCGTTTTCACGATATCGGATCCCGCAACCGGATGATCGCGCACGCGGCCTCGCCGCACGGCGGAAAAGATGCGTGGCGACCGCGCACGCTCAGCGCGCGGGCCACGGGAGCGGCGTCTCCGCCGTCCAGCCATCGGGCCGGATGCCGAAGGCCTCGATGAAGCGCTGCCACCCGGACGCCACCGCCAGCGCGGCGCCGAGGGCGAGGATTTGCCCGTCGTCCAAGTGGCTCCGCAGCTCGGCATAGAACGCGGGCTCGATTCGCGGGTCGGCGTCCGTGAGACGGTCGGCGAGCTGCAGCGCGGCCACGGTGGCGGCCGGCAGCGACGCCGCCTCGAGATCGCCGAGGGCGGCGTCGATCTCCTCCTGCGTGAGCCCCTTGCGCATCAACGATGCGCTGCGCGCGAGGCTTCAGTGCACGCATTCGTTGCGGGCGGCGAGGCGGATGCGACACAGCTCGACCACCTTGGGATCGAGACGCGCGCGCTCCGTGTAGACGAGCGAGACCCAGCCGAGGAAGAGGTCGAGCACGGCCGGCTCGCGCGCGAGGGTCAGGAAGAGATTGTCGTCCCGGTAGGCCTTGTCGAACCAGACTGACAGCCGCCGCAGGAGGTCGGGGGATAGCTCGGCGCGGTCGGCCTTCGGCAGGTATCCGTGCGCGTTCGCCATGCCCCTCCGCTCGCCGGCGCGGGGGCGGTGCTCGCTGCCCCGCGCCCGGCGGCGGATCTATTCTACTGCTACAGGTACTGGCCCGTCGTGACCACCCGCTCCACCTTCTGTTCGGTGGGGAGGGGCGGCTCGGTGGCGACGAGCTTGATGGCCACGATCCGGTCGCGCTTGCGGCCCGCGATCTTCGCCCAGTCGTCGGGGTTGCTCGTGTTCGGCAGGTCCTCGTTCTCCTTGAACTCCTCGCGCACGGCGGTGACGAGGTCGTCGGCGACGAGGCCCTTCTCGCCGCGGCCGATGTACCGCTTGAGGGCCAGCTTCTTCGCGCGCCGCACGATCGACTCGATCATCGCCCCCGACGCGAAGTCCTTGAAGTAGAGGATCTCGCGCTCGCCGTTGGCGTAGGTGACCTCGAGGAAGCGGTTGTCGTTGCTGACGCTGTACATCGCGTCCACCACGGCCGCGATCAGGGATTCCGCGGCGGCGGCGGCGTCACCGGCGGCCTCCACCTCGGACCGCGCGATGGGAAGATCCGCCGTCAGGTACTTGCGGAAGATGTCGGCCGCGGCCCCGCGGTCGGGACGCTCGATCTTGATCTTCACGTCGAGACGGCCGGGACGCAGGACGGCGGGGTCGATGAGGTCCTGCCGGTTGCTGGCCCCGATCACGATGATGTTCCTCAGCCCTTCCACGCCGTCGATCTCCGCGAGGAGCTGCGGGACGATCGTGCTCTCCATGTCCGACGAGATGCCGGTGCCGCGCGTGCGGAAGAGCGCGTCCATCTCGTCGAAGAAGACGACCACCGGCACGTCCTCGTTGGCCTTCTCCTTGGCCTTCACGAAGATCTCGCGGATCTTGCGCTCGGTCTCCCCCACGTACTTGTTGAGCAGCTCCGGACCCTTGATGTTGAGGAAGTAGCCCTGGATCTTCTCGCCGCGCTTCTCGGAGATCTTCTCGGCGAGGTTGCTGGCGACGGCCTTCGCGATCATGGTCTTGCCGCAGCCGGGAGGCCCGTAGAGGAGCACGCCCTTCGGCGGCGCCAGCTTGTGCTCCTTGTAGTACTCGGCGTAGAGGTACGGCAGCTCCACGGCGTCCTTGATCGCCTCGATCTGGGCGCCGAGGCCGCCGATGTTCTCGTAGCCGATGTCCGGCACTTCCTCCAGCGACAGGTCCTCCACCTCGCTCTTGGGAAGCTTCTCCAGGAGGTAGCCCGACCGGGCATCCATGAGAACGTGGTCGCCCACGCGGAGCTTCTGCTGGCGGAGCGGATCGGCGATGATCCCGACCCTGTCCTCGTCGGCGCGCAGGGTGACGATGGCGCGCTCCGTGTCGAGGACCTCCTTGAGAATCACGACCTCGCCCTGGATCTCGTAGCCGGCCACGTCGACCACGTTCAGGCCTTCGTTGAGGATCAGCTCCTGCCCGGGCTTCAAGGTCGACACCACGATCGAGGGGTGAGTGTTCACCTTCAGCTTGCGGCCCTGAGCGAGGATGTTGATGGTCGTGTCGTCGTTGGCGGACAGGTAGACGCCGTAGGTTGACGGGGGCGCCGATAGCTTCTCCACCTCTTCCCGGAGGGCCACGATCTGCTCCCGGGCCTCGGTGAGGGCCCGCGCCAGCTTCTCCTTCTGGCCGAGAGCCTCGGACAGCTCCAGTGATCGAACATATTCGGGGGAGTCTGGAGTCACCTGGGACCGTCCGCTCGAGTTCATGGGACCCTCGGTTCCTTTACGGTCGTTCCTGGCCGCTAGCTTCTCGTTGTCCACGAACGGACACAGGTGCAACTAGCGCGCCACAGTGGTGCGCCCGAATTTTTGGGTCTGCGCTGCGTCATCGGAAGGGCAGGTCATCCTTCGCATCGATCGGGGAACCGAATCGCCCTTGGGAGCAAGTAGCTGAAATCTCTGTCGCGCGATCGAAACGGTGGCCGTTTCCGGCGCCTCGCCGAGAACACGGTGGCCGGTGATGCGCGATTGAGACGGGGGAAAAGGCGGTGGTGGTGGTGGTGGTGGCGTGCCGAAATCTATACCGCGTGGCACACGAGGGTTCGCGAGCGCGCCGTTTTTCGTCACCGGAGGGCCGGTCTGCCCACGATAGCAGCAGGCTCGTAGTACAGTGAGGGCCCCGGCGAGCCGAACGCCGGTGAGAGAGGCCGCCAGCGCCGACGAGGGACCCATGAAGATCAGCGCGTTTCACCTGATGCCGCACCGGGAGCTGCCCGACGACTTCGACCAGCGTTACGAATCCGTGTGGGTGACGCCTCCGTGGTGGGAACTGGCCGATCCGCGCCGTGTGGGCCAGTACTACAACTGGACCCTCGACGAGCTGTTGTACGCAGCGCGCGCCGGGTTCGACGGCGTCTGCACCAACGAGCATCACCAGAACGCGTACGGCTTCATGCCGAGCCCGAACTTGATGGGCAGCGTGCTGGCCAAGCTCACCAACGGCACCAACGTGGCGATCGTCCAGATGGGCGCCACCCTGCCCACCTCCAACCCCCCGATCCGCGTGGCCGAGGAGTACGCGATGCTCGACTGCATCAGCGGCGGCCGGCTGGTGGCCGGCCTCCCGCTCGGCAGTCCGATGGACGTCAACCTGTGCTACGGCATCACGCCCATGGAGCATCGCGAGCGCTACCGCGAGGCCTTTGCCCTCACGCTCCGGGCGTGGCAGGCGCGCGAGATCTTCCCGTGGAACGGCCGCTACTACCAGCTCGCCAACGTGAACCTGTGGCCCCGGCCCATCCAGCAGCCGCACCCGCCGGTGTGGGTGCCGGGGTCGGGGAGCGTGAGCACGTTCGATTTCGCCGTGGAGAACGACGTCTGTTATTGCTTCCTGAGCTACTCCGGGGCGCGGTCGGCCACCACCATGATGCAGGGGTACTGGCAAGTGGTGGCCGACAAGGGGCGCGATCCCAATCCGTACCGGGCGGGGTTTCTACAGCTGGTGGCGGTGGCGGAGAGCGACGCGCGCGCCGAGGAGAAGTACGCCCGCCACGTCGAGTACTTCTATCACAAGTGTTTGCACGTGCCCCCCGTCTGGTTCTCGCCGCCCGGTAACCAGGACTACCGGAGCCTCCTCGCGACCTCCAAAAACCCCGTGCGCCGCGCCGAGAATCCCAAGGAGCTGCGCTACCGCGACTTCGTGGAGAAGGGCTACGTCATCGCGGGCAGCCCGGCGACCGTGCGCGACCGACTCCGGGAAGAAGTGGTGAAGAACCTGCGCGTGGGTAACCTCATGCTGCTCGTCCACATCGGGTCCATGCCCCACGAGCTCACGCTCGAGAACATCGATCTCCTCGCCCGCGAGGTGCTGCCGCACCTGCGCGATACCTGGGACGACGAGGGCTGGGTGAACCACTGGTGGCCGGAGCGGCTGCGGACGTCCCGGCCGGCGATGGCGGCGGTGGCGGCCGGCGGCGCATGAGCGAGCGCACGGTTTCCGTCTGGCAGGGCAAGGTCCGGATGCGCGTTTTTTCGAAAGGCAGCGGGCCCGCCCTCGTGTTCTTCCACGGTCCGTGGGGGCTCACGTGGGATCCATTCCTCGACGAGCTGGCGCGGGATTTCACGGTCCATGCGCCCGAGCACCCGGGCACGACGCCCGATACGCCCGACGACGTCACCCACCTCGACGGCCTGTGGGACCTCGTGCTCTGCTACGACGAGCTACTGGAGGCGCTCGACCCCGGGAGCGCGACTTTCGTCGGTCACTCCTTCGGGGGAATGGTGGCGTGCGAGCTGGCGGCCGCCTATCCCGCACGCGCGAGCCGCCTCGTCCTCATCGACCCCATCGGCTTCTGGCGCGACTCCGACCGCGTCGTGAACTGGATGCTGCTCGATCCTTCGCAGATACGCCGCCAGCTCTTCCGCGATCCCGACGGTGAGGCCGCCCGCCGGCTGTTCGGCGACCCCGCCGGCGATCCGGAGGCGGCCATGATGGCGCGCGTCCGCCTCACGTGGGCGATGGGCGCCACCGGGAAGTTCATCTGGCCGCTTCCGGACAAGGGACTCAAGAAACGGATCCACCGCGTGAAGGCGCCGACGCTCCTCCTGTGGGGCAAAGAAGACCGTTTCGTGCCGCCGGTGTACGCCGACGAGTTCGCGCGCCGTCTGCCCGGCGCGCGCGTGCAGACGGTGGACGGCGCCGGTCACGCCCCCCACCTCGAGCAGCCGGAGACGGTGGCCCGGATGGTCCGCGACTTCCTCGGCCGCTAGCCCGATGCGCGCGGTCGTTCGCCTGCTCGTGCTCTCCCTCGCGCTCGCGATGGCGGCGCTGCCCGCCGCCGGCCAGGCGCCGAAGCGCGGCGGCATTCTCAACGCGATGCTCGTGGAGGATCCGCCGGGGTTCTCGATTCACGAGTCGTCGACGATCTCCGGCGTGTGGCCGGTGGCGCCGTGCTACTCGAACCTCGTGCTCTTCGATCCCCAGAAGCCGCTGGAGACCGCGGACACGATCATCCCCGAGCTGGCGGAGCGATGGTCGTGGCAGGACGGCTATCGCAGCCTCGTCTTCTTCCTGCGCGACAACGTCCGCTGGCACGACGGCAAGCCCTTCACCGCCGCCGACGTGAAGTACACGTTCGACGTCGTGCGGGAGGCGAAGGACGCTCCTGCCCGGCTACGCTTGAATCCTCGCAAGGAATGGTACGGGAACGTCGAGGCAATCGAAGTCCCCGACGCGCGCACGGTCGTCTTCCGGCTGAAGCGATCGCAGCCGTCGCTCCTGCTCATGCTGGCCTCCGGCTACTCGCCGGTGTATCCCGCCCACGTGCCGCTCGCCGAGCTGCGGCAGCGCTGCGTCGGGACCGGGCCGTTTCGACTGAAAGAATACGCGCGGGGTCAGATGGTCGAGATGGAGCGGAATCCGGACTACTTCGTCCCGAATCGGCCCTACCTCGACGGGATCCGGTACCCGATCATCGTCGAGCGCGGCACGCGGCTGGCCGCCCTGCAGACGGGGCGTCTCGACACCTCCGTTCCCCTCGAGATGACGAACCTCATGGCGGAGACGGTGAAGAAGAACGCGCCCTCGGTGGTGGTGACCGAGATCGGTCAGAACGGCAGCGACAACGTCGTCATCAACCACAAGAAGCCGCCGTTCGACAGGGTCCTTGTCCGCCGCGCGGTCAGCCTGGCCATCGACCGGCACGCCTACGTCCAGGGCGTGCGTCAGAACGGGGCCGTGGTAGGCGGCGCTCTCATGCCGAAGCCGTTCGGCGTGTGGGGCCTGCCCGACGCCGAGCTGAAAACGCTTCCGGGCTATCGAGCGCCCGGCGTCGACAAGGCGGAGGCGCGTCGCCTCCTCGCGCAGGCGGGCTACCCGAGCGACAAGCCGCTGCGCGTGGAGATGGTCACGCGCGCCATCGCCATTTACGTCGATCTCGCGTCGTTCGTGGCGGACCAGCTCCGTCAGGTGGGCGTGGAGGCAACCGTGAAGCAGATCGACACCGCGCAGTACTTCCCCACCCTCACCCGGCGCGACTACCTCATCGGCGCCAACCTCACGGCGGGGGCGTTCGACGATCCCGACGCCCTGTTGCTGGAAAACTACAAGTGCGGCTCCGCGCGCAACTACACCGACTACTGCAGCGACGAGATGGAGCGCCTCATCGACCAGCAGTCGGAGGAGCTGAATCGAGACAAGCGTCTCCGCCTCGTGCGCGACATCCAGCGCAGGCTGGAGGCCGACGTCGCCCGCCCGATGCTCGGTTGGCGCAACGAGTACTTCACGCGCTGGCCCCACGTGCGGAACCTCGTCCCCCACAACTCGCTGTACAACTACGCCCGCATGCAGGACGTCTGGCTCGACCGCTGAGCGTCGCCATCAAGGCCGGATCGACATCGTATAGGTTGGAGTGTAGACCGGTGACCAACCAAACGTCTTCAGCCCGCGGACGATAGTGTCGTAGTTCATGGGTCGCGGGGTCCACCGCGCGGCTCGATACGTTTCGAGCTTCCGCATGCCTTGCGGCCTCGTGGGCGGACCCACCTCGTTGAATCCCATGAGCAGGGGCAGCTCATCCGCGTTGTCGGCTTGGGACAGCCGTCTCACGAATGGCGTCAGGGTCGCCTTGATCGCATCGTCAGATCGTGGCGCCGCGGTCCCGCCGGATGAGCGGGGAAAAATGATGAAGCTCACCGGGAAATTGTTGTCGAACGTCCTCGCTCTCCCGGTGCCGCCCAAATTCGTTCCGACGTGGTGCGAGCATTCGCCGACGACATGACCGTCGGGCGCCACGTCGCCGAAATAGAACCCGCTCTGGAGGGCATCGTCATGCCGGATGGCAAGGCCACAATCGCCGAGCTTGAATCCGAGGGCTTCGACTCCTCCCGAGAGAGCGCCGAACGAGACCTGGGATGCATCGACGTAGCTGCTCTGGCGATACACGGGACCGGTCGGATGCGGGGTGGCGGAGACGTAGAAGTCCGGATTGGGGTCGCCGTTCTTCGCCTGTTGAATGACCGGATACTTTCCCTTGTGAAGGAGTTCCGGCTTCTTGTCGATTTTTGCGATGCCGCTGGTGACCAGGGGGTCGGTGTCACTCAACGCCGCGACTCCGAACCAGCCCTTCGCGCCGCTCCAGGCGTTGCCAAGATCGTCGAGGGGCGTGGGCTTGATCCCGGGTGGACCGTAGGCAGTAGGAGACCCGTCGAAGTCGATGATCGGGTGCCCGAAGAACACGTAGGCCACGGCGACGTTGGGTGCCGTGTCCCAGCTCACGCGAGTCAGGGAGATCTTCGGATAGTCGGCGGTGTGCCAGGTCCCGGGATGATCTTTGAAAAGAAGGTTTGCCATGGCGCGTCTCCTCTCATCAACCCGGAGTGCAACGCGGAAGCCAAACTGAGCGGCGGCCGAAAGCCCTCGGTAAGATGGAGCACGATCTCGTTCCGGTGGAGAGACCGAACGCCATCGGCTCGGTGGTGGTGGTGCTTTGTCACCACTCGCGCTATGCCGTGAACACTCTCGGAATCCGGCGTCGCGCGCGGCACATCGTACCGGCAGCGGACACCGCAGCGCCGGTGGAGGTCTACAGATGGTGACCCTTCGCATCAACGGCGCGGCGCAAACGGTGGACGTCGATGGCGACGTTCCGCTCCTGTGGGTCCTGCGCGACGAGCTTCGCCTGACCGGCACCAAGTACGGCTGCGGCGTCGCCCAGTGCGGCGCCTGCACGGTGCACATCGACGGTCGCGCCGCCCGTTCCTGCGTGACGCCCGCCGCCGGGCTCACAGGGCGAGACGTGGTGACGATCGAAGGTCTCTCCGGTGACGTGGCACGGGCGGTGCAGGACGCGTGGCGGCGTCTCGACGTCGCCCAGTGCGGTTACTGCCAGTCCGGGCAGATCATGTCGGCGATCGCGCTGCTGTCCGAGATCCGGCGTCCGTCGGACGCCGACATCGACGCCGCCATGGCCGGCAACGTGTGCCGGTGCGCGACCTATGTCCGCATCCGCGCCGCCATCCACGAAGCGGCGCAGGCGATCGGAGGCTGAGCATGCTGACCCGTCGCCGCTTTCTCCAGTCGACGGCCCTCGCCACCGTGGGTCTCCTCGTGGAATTCCGTCTCGATCATGTTCCCGCCACCGCCGCCGATGAGGTGCTCCAGCCGAACGCGTTCGTCCGCATCGCGCCCGACAACACGGTCACGATCATCAGCAAGCACATCGAGATGGGCGAAGGAAGTTACACGGGGCTGGCCACAATCCTCGCCGAGGAGCTCGACGCGGACTGGTCGCAGATCCGCGTGGAGTCGGCGCCGGCCGACGCCGAGCGATACAACAATCTCGCCTTCGGCCCCGTGCAGGGCACCGGCGGCAGCACCGCCATGGCGAATTCCTGGGAGCAACTACGCCGCGCCGGGGCCACCGCGCGGGCGATGCTGGTGGAAGCGGCCGCGCGGGAGTGGGGCGTGCCGGCCTCGGAGATCACGGTCGAGCGCGGCGTCGTCTCGCATGCGCCGTCGGGACGGCGCGCGACGTTCGGCGAGTTCGCGTCGAAGGCGGCCGCGCTCACGCCGCCCGCCCAGGTCACGCTGAAGGACCCCAAGGACTTCAAGCTCGTGGGGACGCGCGTGCCGCGGCTCGACGGACGTGCGAAGACGGACGGGACGGCCCAGTTCACGATGGACTTCTCGCTTCCGGGGATGCTCACCGCCGTCATCGCGCGGCCGCCGCGCTTCGGCGCCACCGTGAAGTCGTTCGATCCCACCGCCGCCCGCCGCGTGAAAGGCGTGACGCACGTCGTCCAGGTGCCGTCAGGCGTGGCCGTGGTGGCGACCGGGTTCTGGGCCGCGCGCAAGGGGCGGGACGCGCTCCGGATCACGTGGGACGAGGCGCGCGCGGAGCGGCGCGGCACCGACGAGGTGTACGCCGCCTACCGCACGCTGGCGGCCCGGCCGGGGACGCCGACCCGCCGGGAGGGCGACGCCGCGACGGCCCTCGATCGCGCCACGAAGGTGCTCGAGGCCGTCTACGAGTTTCCGTATCTCGCCCACGCGCCGATGGAGCCGCTCGACGCGGTCGTGCGCCTGGGCGCGGACGAGTGCGAGCTGTGGGCGGGATCGCAGATTCCGACCATCGACCAGCACGTGGTCGCTCAAGTGGTCGGACTGCCCCCGAACAAGGTGCGGGTACACACGCTGTTCGCGGGCGGAAGCTTCGGACGGCGCGGGGCGCCGGATGGCGATGTCGCCGGCGAAGCGGCGGCGATCGCCAAGGCGGTCGGCCGGGACAAGGCCGTGAAGCTCGTGTGGACGCGCGAGGACGACATCCAGGGCGGCAAGTACCGGCCGCTCTACGTCCACCGCTTGCGCGGCGGCGTGGACGCCCAGGGCGAGATCGTCGCCTGGGAACATCGGATCGTCGGCCAATCGATCGGGGCCGGCACGCCATTCGAGGCGATGGTCGTGAAGGACGGCGTCGACCAGACGTCCGTGGAGGGCGCCTCCAACCTTCCCTACGCCATCCCGAACATCACGGTGGAGCTCCACACGACGAAGGTCGGGGTGCCGGTGCTGTTCTGGCGCTCCGTGGGCAGCACGCACACCGCGTACTCGACCGAGACCTTCCTCGACGAGCTCGCCCACGCGGCGGGACGCGATCCGCTCGACGTGCGGCGGGCCCTGCTGGCAAAGCACCCGCGACATCTCGCCGTGCTGAATCTCGCGGCGGACAAGGCGGGCTGGGGCGCGTCGCTCCCGGCGGGTCGCGCCCGCGGCATCGCCGTGCACGAGTCCTTCCGGAGCGTGGTGGCCCAGGTGGCCGAAGTGTCGCTGCGGCCGGATGGGGTGCCGAAGGTCGAGCGCGTCGTGTGCGCGGTGGACTGCGGCACCGCGATCAACCCGGACGTCGTGCGCTCGCAGATGGAGGGCGGCATCGGCTACGGCCTCGCCGCCGCCCTCTGGAGCGAGATCACGCTCGTGCAGGGCCGCGTGCAGCAACGGAACTTCGACGGCTACCGGCCGCTGCGCATCGGGGAAATGCCGGCGGTGGAAGTGCACATCGTGCCCTCCGGCGCCGCGCCGACCGGCGTCGGCGAGCCGGGCGTGCCGCCGATCGCGCCCGCGGTGGCGAATGCGCTCTTCCACCTGAGCGGGCAGCGCGTGCGTCGGTTGCCGTTTGCGCGTCTCGCCCCCGCCGGCACGCGAACGTCATGAGGTGGCGCTCGTCCCTCATCGTCACGGTGGCCGCGGCGGCGGCCGTGGCGGCGATGGTCGATGTCCCGGGCGTCGGCGCCCAGGCGGAGCGCGCCCTGCGGGCCCCGGGCACGTTCGCCAACATCCGCGACCCCGCCGCGCGCTCCGCCGCGCTCTTCGTGGAGGCGGGCAAGGTCCTGCAGCATCCGCGGTGCCTCAACTGTCACCCCGACGGCGACCGTCCCACGCAGGGGGATGGCTATCCGCATCAGCCCGCCGTGCAGCGCGGTGCTGACGGTCTCGGCGTCACCGCCATGCGGTGCGCGACGTGCCACCAGGCGCAGAACTTCGATCCCGGCCGCGTGCCCGGCAATCCCAAGTGGCGGCTGGCGCCGGCGACGATGGCGTGGCAGCAGCTATCGCTGGCCGAGATCTGCGCGCAGGTGAAAGACCCCGCGCGCAACGGCGGGCATAATCTGAACGAGATCGTCGATCACATGACGAAGGATGAGCTGGTCGGCTGGGCGTGGAAGCCCGGTGCCGGCCGCGCGCCGGCGCCCGGCACGCAGGCGACGTTCGGTGCCCTCGTGAAGGCATGGGCGGACTCGGGCGCGGTGTGCCCGACTCGATAAGGAGGTCGTGTCATGGCAGGCAAGGTCAAGGCTATTCCGGACGGATATCACGCGATCACTCCGTACCTGAGCATCCGGGGCGCCGCGAACGCGATCGAGTTCTACAAGAAAGCGTTCGGGGCCACGGAACGGATGCGCATGGCGCAGCCCGATGGACGGATCGGACACGCGGAGCTACAGATCGGCGACTCCTGCGTGATGCTCGCCGATGAACATCCCGAGATGGATTTTCGCGGGCCGCACTCGATCGGGGGGAGTCCCCTCCATCTCCATCTGTACGTCGAGGACGTGGACGCGGTGGTGGCGCAGGCGGTCGGCGCCGGCGCCAAGGTCGTGCGGGCCGTGCAGGATCAGTTCTACGGCGACCGCTCCGGGACCCTCACCGATCCGTACGGCCACGTGTGGCACGTGGCGACGCACAAGGAAGATCTCTCCGAGGAGGAGATGCGCAAGCGCGCCGCCGCCCACCACAAGGGCTAGCGCCGCTCGGCGGCGCGCTCGTCGCGCACGTCCGCGAGGCCGACGTCAATCCTCGAGGATGAACGTCACCTCGATCTTCGATCGGTACTCGGTGACCTTGCCGCGCTCGACGTGCGCGGTCTGCTCGAGGACGCGGATGCCGGTGAGGTTGCGGAGCGTCTTGTTCGCGCGCGTCAAGGCTTCGCTCACCGCGTCCTGCCATCCTTTGGCAGAAGAGCCGATGATCGTGGTCACCCGGGCGACGGCCATGGCGGGCCTCCTCTCGTTACGGCACGTGCGATCTACCGAGGGCCGGTGAACGTCTCCGAAGTGCGGGCGAGGGTAGCACGATTGACCGGACGTCGCGAGAGTGCTATCCAATGCGCACTTCATCGCGGCGTGCTCGCAGGCCCTTCACACGGGAGGCGCACATGGTCACTCGACGGCGATTTCTCGGCACGGTCGGTGTGGGGACGGCAGCGGCCGGGCTCGGCTGGCCCCGGCGCGCCCGCGGCCAGCAGATGGAGCTCAAGATCGGCTACATGCCCCATCCCATCCACGAGAACTCCATCAAGTGGATGAAGCAGTGGGCGAGCCAGAACAAGGTCACGCTCACGCTGGTGCCGACTTCGTACGAGGTCTACGTCGAGAAGATGACGGCCAACCTCACCTCGCGCGGCGGCCAGTACGACGTGATCTGGCACAACGACGACTGGGGCCAGCTCTGGGGCCGCTACCTGGAGCCGGTGGACGACGTGGCCGCCATCAAGAAGATGAACCGCTTCCTCTACGAGCCGCCCTTCGTGTGGGAGGGCAAGGACACGGGCGTGGCGTTCGTGGAGACGATCGGCACCTTCTTCTATCGCACCGATCTCATCAAGGAGGGCGAGTTCCCGCACACGTGGCCGGAGCTCGTGCAGACGGGGCAGCGGCTGCAGAAGGAAGGCAAGGTGAAGTGGGGGTTCACGGGCGGGATGAAGTACCCGCACGGCTGGTTCACTTTCTTCTGGTCGATCTGGGCGAACGGCGGCGATCTCATGCTGCCGCTCCACGAGCGCCGCAACGAGGAGCTGGCGAAGGCGGGATGGAAGGTCGGCATCGCGGAGCCGGCGGCGGTGGAGGCGGTGGAGTTCTGGTGGGACAACATCAAGACGCACAAGATCGCGCCGCCCGGCCAGCCCGGCTACTCGCGTGACGACGCCAACGCCATCTTCATGGCCGGCGACGCCGCCATCACGATGGCCGACACCACGCTCTACGGCAAGTTCAACGATCCCAAGCAGTCGAAGGTGGCGGGCAAGCTGTCGGTGGCGTCGTTCCCGATGGGGCCGCGCGCGACGTTCAAGTCCATCGCATGGCGGGACGCGTGGGCGTGGGCGATCCCCAATCACGTGGACGCCGGCAAGAAGAAAGCGGCCAAGGAGATGCTCAACTGGCTCAATCTGAACGAGGAGGCGCAGGTCGATCTCTGGAAGGCGACGGGTGGCTTCCCGCCCAACGAGGAGGTCCAGAAGAAGCTCATCCAGAGTGATCCGACGTTCCGGAAATTCCGAGCGGCGACCGTCGAATCCGAGAAGATCATCCACGGCGCGTTCTACTTCGCGCGGTGGCCGGAGTTCTTCGCGACCGGCATCGACCACATGGTCCGCGCTGTCACCGGCTCCCGCGATCAGATCAAAGCCACGCTGGCCGAGGGCGCTAAAAAGATGAGCGAGATCGCCGCTCGCGCGTAATGACGGGGCTCCTCCGGGTTGGAGAGCGCGAGAGATTCATGCTCGCGCTCATCCTTCCCGCGTTCCTCGTCCTCGGGCTCTTCCAGATCGTTCCCGTGCTGCTCGGCGCCAACGCCTCCTTTCGGAGCTGGAGCCTGTTCAATCCCCAGAAGACGTTCGTCGGGTTCGAGAACTACCGCCGCATCCTCACCGACCCGCTGTTCTACGGCACCGTCCTCCCCAACACCTTCCTGTTCATGGCGGCCTCCGTGACGGGCGGCCTCGGCGCCGGCCTCGGCCTCGCCGTGATGCTGAATCGACGATTCCGCGGCGCCCGTCTCGTGCGGACGGCCATCCTGCTCCCGCTCATGGTGCCGCCCGTGGTGGCCGCCATCATGATCACGTGGATGTTCAACGATCAGTTCGGCATCGTGAACGTCGTCGTTCAGGCCGTCGGCCTGGAGCCAGTGCCGTGGCTCATCTATCGGTGGACGAGCCTCGCCATCGTGGTCGCCACCGACGTGTGGCTGTGGACGCCCTGGTTCACGATCCTGATCCTGGCCGCGCTCCAGACGCTGCCGCCGGAACCGCACGAAGCCGCCAAGATCGATGGGGCGGGCCCGTGGCGACTGTTTCGCCACATCACGCTGCCGCTCCTGCAACCGGTGCTGATGGTGTGCGTGGTCGTGCGCGCCATCGACGCCTTCCGCGTGTTCGACATCGTGTGGACGATCACCAAGGGCGGTCCCGCCCGCTCCACCGAGACGTTCTCGATCTACGCCTACAAGCAGGCCTTCGTGTACCTGAACTTCGACCTCGGCGCCGCCGCCTCCCTCATCGGCGCCGCCATCATCATGATCGTGGGCGGCGTGCTCTACCGGGGGCTGTCGGCGGTGGTGGAGGTGTCCCGGTGATGGCGCCGGGATGGCGGCGCGCGTTCTTCGGTCTCGCCACGACGGCGGTGACGCTCCTCGTGATGTTCCCGGTGGCGTGGATGGTTCTCACCGCCCTGCGGCCGGCCTCGGGCGTCTTCTACGTCCATCGCGGCACCGAGTTCACCCTCGCGAACTTCGGAGAGGCGCTCGCCAAGCCGGAGATGACGGAGTCGTTCATCAACAGCGCGATCATCGCCACCTTCGCCACCGTGTTCTCGCTGGCGGTGACGATAACGTCGGGCTACATGCTGTCCCGTTTCCACGGCGCCGTCGCCAGCCTCTGGTTCGGGCTGATCTATCTCTTTCGCTGCATCCCCTACATCTCGTGGGTCATTCCCCTCTATCTCCTCACGCAGTGGCTGGGGATCCTCGACACCTACTGGGGTCTCCTTCTCCCCCACGTCGCCGTCCACGTCTGTTTCTTTTCCTGGATCATGAAGGGGTTCTTCGACAGCATCTCGCCCGATCTGGAAGCGGCCGCCTACATCGACGGCTGCTCGCGCTGGGGTGCCTTCTTCCGGGTGGCCCTGCCGCTGGCCACGCCCGGCATCGTCGCCCTCTTCATCCTGTGCTGGCTCTACACGTGGAACGAGTTCCTGTTCGCGCTCATCCTCACCGGCTCCCGCACTCCCATGCTCACCGTGCGCATGGCACAATTCGTCCACGAGACCGGGATCGAGTGGCACCTGATGAGCGCCACCGGCGTGATGGCAATCGGCCCCGCCCTCGTGGTGACGCTGTTCGCCCAGGAGTACGTGGTCAAGGGCCTCCGGATCTGAGCGGGCGCGCGGGCGCGAAAGGATCGCGATGAAGATCGACGCCATCGACGTCTACTGGGCGCGCCTCCCCCTCGCCTTCGTGTGGCGCACGTCGTATGAGGACATGACCCACATCGACACCTTGCTCGTCCGCATGGAGAGCGGCGGTCTTCACGCCTGGGGCGAGAGTTGCCCCGTCTTCATCCCGTCCTACTCCGCCGAGCACACGCTGGCCACCTTCCACACCGTGCGCGAGCACATGGCGCCACGGATCATCGGCCAGGACATCGGCTCCGCGCGCGACCTCCTCGACCGGATTGCGTTCATCAAGGGCAACCAGTTCGCACGGGCGGCCCTCGAGATCACGTGGTGGGTGCTCGACGCCAAGCGCCAGGGCGTGCCGCTCCACCGGGCCCTCGGCGGCACCCGCGATCGCATCGCCGTCGGCGCCGACTTCGGCGTCCAGGACTCGCTCGACACGCTCATGGAGATGGTCCAGGGCGCCATCAGCTCCGGCTTCCCTCGCATCAAGCTGAAGTTCCGGCCGGGCTGGGATGGCAAGATGGTGGAAGCCGTCCGCTCGACGTTTCCGCACTTCACGTTTCACGTCGACTGCAACGCCGCCTACACGATCGCCGACGCCGACATGTTCCGCGCGCTCGACCGCTACCACCTCGCCATGATCGAGCAGCCGCTCGCCGACGACGGCATGAGCCTCGTCAACCATGCGGAGCTGCAGAAGCGGATCGAGACGCCGATATGCCTCGACGAGAGCATCGTGAGCGTCGCCCACGCCGAGGCGGCGCTGCGGCTCGGAAGCTGCAAGGTCGTGAACGTGAAGGTGGCGCGCGTGGGTGGCCTCAGCGCATCCCGCGACATCCAGGCCCTGTGCGCGGGCTACGACGTTCCGTGCTGGGTGGGCGGCATGCTGGAGAGCGCCGTGGGCGGCGCCATCTGCGCCGAGCTCGCCACCCTTCCGAACTTCACGTATCCGGGCGACGTCTTTCCGTCGTCGTACTTCTACACCGACGACATCGGCAAGCCGGAGATCGTCCTCAGCGGCCCCGGCGAGGTAGCCACGTCACAGGTCCCCGGCATCGCCCAGGAGCCCGATCCCGAGCTCCTGCGCCGGTGGACGGTGGAGCACGCTTCGTTTCGCGCGAGGTGAAGGGCGTCCTACTCGATGACCTGATCCGCCCGCGCGAGCACCGACGCCGAGATCGTCAGGCCGAGCACCTTCGCGGTCCCGAGATTGATCACGAGATCGAACGAGCTCGCCGTTCGCAAGATTGTCGAGGAAGCGCTGGAAGCCGAGGTGAGCGAGGCGCTCGGCCGCGGCTACTACGAGACGCGCGCGGGCTGAGCACGCGCGACATCGAAGCCGCCTTTCGGGATGCGAGCGGGGCCAGCCTGTTGAGTCGCAGCGCCGTGAGACAGGTGACCGAGCGGCTGTGGCAGGAGTACGAAACCTTCGCCAGCCGCGACCTCAGTGAATTCGTGATCGCCTATCTCTTCGTCGACGGCGTCGCGGAGCGGCTGCACGCCGGCCTGCCGCGGGAAGCCGTGCGCTGATGTACGCGGCGGTGATCCGGGCGGCCGATCGCTGGCGTGGGCTCACGGTCGGCGAGTTCGAGCAGCGACAGCTGAGGGCGATCCGCGACGAGCTGAACCGTGCCCACGCCGTATCAAGCAAGAGCCGAACGTGTTCCGCTCGGCCCAGCGCTGCTACTGTCTACTAGCACCATATGTATGTACCCATGACTGGTGGGGGGTCAGTATGAAGCGTTTCTCTATCGCGATAGCACTCGTCGGCGGTGTGTGGTTCGTAGCCCCTGTACCGATGGCGGAAGCCGCTCCGTGTCTCATGGTCACGCTGACAGGCACACAGGGCGGTCCGTCGGTTTTCAAGGGTCAGGCTGGCGCTGGAACGCTCGTGCGTTACGGCGACGACAGCAACGATTGCGGGGCCATGAAGCTGCAGTTCGACACCGGACGTGGCACAAACATGCGGCTGTCACAAATCGATGTGTCTCCGGTATCACTGAATGCAATCTTCTTTACGCACATGCATGGAGATCATACGGAGGGTTTTGCCGACATCATGATGCTGCGCTGGTACTTGAAGGGGCCAAAGATCGACATAGTCTGCAGCTCGGATGCAGCATCCGTTCTGGGATTTACCAACAGCTGCCGAAAATATGTCATGCATATTGCCGATGCATTCCGCCAGTCCGGCGAGATCGCCGAGCGCCGCTCCGAGGACAAGGCGCGTCTCGCGGGCGGCCCAGCCGATTTAGCAAATGTGGTCACGTTCGATCCGAAGGACGAGCCCCAGGTTGTCTGGTCGTCCGGTGACGTGAAAGTGAGTGCGATCCGGTCTACCCACACTGCGGGCCATGCGTCCTATCGCGTGGACACGCCAGCTGGCAGTGTGGTGATCGGCGGCGACGCTGCCAACGATAAGCTCGCGCCGCCCCGTGCTTCCTCGACATCCGAACAGGTGGAGAGATTGGCGCAGGGGGTTGACATCATCGTGCACTCAACGATCCACCCCGTCCTCGGGCCGGACCGGGCCAGCGGATTTCCGCCGCCAAGCTTTTATCGCCAGAGCCTTACTACCGATCTTGGCGCTATGGCAAAGCGGGTGGGAGCGAAGTACCTTGTGCTCACACATCTTGCTCCGTCGCTCGGAGCAGTGATACACAACCGCTGGAAGGTTCCGGGCGGTCCGTTAACGGAAGCGGATTACCGCAAAGCGGTCGAAGCGGGCGGGTTCACCGGCACGACGATTGTCGGAACCGATCTTACGACCCTACGGCTTCCGGCGAAGTAAGCCAGTCTAGCTTTGTCGGCAAAGGGCTCGACCCCACACCAGGGCAATGACGCGAGCGCCGCCGCATTGCCGCCGGTGGCCACGATCAGGGCTACCCCGAGTTGAGCCAGCTCCTGCGCCAGCGCGGAGACGCGATCGGGTTTCCAGTCGGCCCACCGGTACTCCACGGCGATGTTCTCGTCGTCGACGTACCCATCGGACCCCGAGCACACCGCTCAACAAAGCGAACACGAAGTGGCGACGTCCACGCTGCGAACGGTACGGCAGGCCGTCGAAGGGAGTCAACGCCGCGCGGGGTGGGACGTCAGGACCATCCCACCCCGCCGCGAGATGTCCTACCCGCGCTCGAGCACGTAGAGGTGCGGCAGCATGTCGACGTAGATGTTGCCCTCCACCACCATGTCGCCCGCCTTGTTCTTCTCGATGCCGCGCACCCACGGCTTGGCGGCGCCGTAGCGGACGACCCAGGCGACGGGGATGTATCCCACGTCGGTCTGGAGGATTTCCTCGGCGCGCGCGTAGTTCTGGAGGCGCTTCTTCGGATCGGTGGTGTCGCGGCCGGCTTCCAGCTCCT
>DASXSB010000024.1:0-12135 GCA_036506275.1 Candidatus Methylomirabilota bacterium
GCGGAGCTCCTGCATGGGAAAGCCGACGCGGGCCAGGATCTCCCAGTACGACGCCGGCACTTCGGACTTGGCGTGGAGCTCCGGCGTGTTCTGGTCGTGCGTCGTCTCGACTGGTACCGTCATCTGATCGAGCGCCCATTATGTTACCTCACTCCGGAGACGGGCGCGACGCAAAACCGCGGCCGGCTGGGCTGGTGGCGCACGAGCACTCGCACCGGCCGGGACCTAAATCCGGAGCGGCTGGCGACGGCGGGGAAACCGGAAGGCGAATTCGACTCACGGCATCGCGCGCGCCGCGTCCAACGCCTGCGCTCGGAGGTGAGCGTCGGCGCGGAGACATCCGGCGTCGCGACCGTACCCCGCCGTCCACCGCAGGCGCACGCGGGTCGCGTCCTCGAAGATCACCGCGAGGAGCGCGACGTCGGCACGTATCACCCGCCCCGGTGCGCCCGTCCATTCGGGACGCCAGCAGTGAGAGTAACGAAACGGAAGGACGGCGATCGAGCCGCGGCCCGCCGACCTGGCTTCGAACAGGAGGGCCTGCCGGTCCAAGCGGATGCTCGACGCCGCCAGCGGTGCCCACGCTTCGCCGTCGCCCGGTCCCGCGTCCGCGGCCACGACCGCCATCCGCGCCGGGTCAAAGCCTGGCTGGCGCAAGATCCGAAGCTCGTCGGCGAGTGTCTCCGCTCTGAGCACCGTCGTCGGAGCGTAGCCACGAGCGTTCACGGCGGGTACGTCGTAGACCGAGTAGCCGTTCCATCCAAACGCGCGCGGTAAGGGCGGGGGCGCGCGGAGGGGAACGTCACGGGCGACGACGTAGCGGACGCCCACCAATGCCAGCCGCTCGGGATGGACGGTGGCGAGCGTGGTGAAGTTGAACGAGTGCGGCCGCGGACCGCCCTCGTTCACATACCGCGTCCAGAGCAGATAATAGAGGTAGTCGAGGGCCTGCTCGTACGACGACGCCACCGGGATCCCGTGGAACGGCAACGCTCGCAACAGCATCCCGTTGCCGGTGGCGCGGAAGTTTCGGTCGCGCTCCTGCACCATCAGCGCGACCTCCGGCCGTCCTTCCCCGCTCCCCACGAGCTCCACCGGTGCCACGCGGTCGGGATGTCGCGCTGCCCACTGCACGATCGCGAGAACGACATCCTCGGGAAGCTCGTCTCGCGCGACGAGCTCCTCCATTGCGGCCACGAGGTCCTGTCCCTGCCCCGGCCCGAAGCGCCGGCGCGCGCCTTCGCCGGCGACCGTCGCGCGCAGCCACCAGGTGCGGAGCGCCTCGAACTCGGCCGGTGTCAGCGCCGACGACGGCGAGATGGGGAAGCGCCGCAACGTCATGGGCGGCACGATCACGAACTCCGCTCGACCCCGGAACTCCGGCGGGGCGGCCAGCTGCGCCGCAAGGAAATCGGTGATCGGCGTGGCCGCCGCGCCCATCGTGAGCCCGGGCGCGTCGCGGCACCACGGAGCGCGGTCGCGACAGAGCAGCGTCTCCCCGAAGAGCGGATGGATCTGTTCCGGCCATCGCACGAAGATGAGCACGACGGCGGCGAGCAGGACGACGACGGCGGTCGCGGGAAGCCACCGCGGTCTCTCATGGCGGCCGGGCGCCGGTGGCGCCGCCCCCCGCTCGAGCACGAGCGCGACGGTGGTGGCGAGGCCGATCCAGCGCGAGAGCAGCGCCGTCGTCCCCGCCACCACGACGGCAAGGCGAAGGGGCCACCAGCGCGGCGTCGCCGACGGCCGGAGGTGATCGGCGCGGAAGAGCACGTAGGCCGCGACCGTCGCATAGAGGACGGCCACGTAGTCCTCCATATAGAAAGGACGGGGCAGGCGTTCCACCAGGCGCGCCGCGAGCCCGAACGCCCGCGCCACCGTCCACGCCTGGGACAGGCCGACGACCGCGACGAGCGTGATCACGACAACCCGCAGGGGACGAGGCCAGCGCCGCCCGAGAATGGCCGCGAGCAGAGCGACGAGGACGACGAGGCGGAGCGGGAGCGGGACGTCGTGCCAGAACTCCGGCAGCAGATACTGCGGCGAATACGTGGTGATCTCCTCGGCGAAGACGTTGCGGGCGGCCACCGCGGCCACCGCCGACCACGCGTGGTACATGCCGATCACGGGAGCGAAGAGCAGCAGCGCCGTCAGGAGACAGAGCTTGACCAGCGTCACCACCCCCCGGGCGCGGAGCGCGGGTCCCGCCGTCACCACGACCGCGAGCGCGAAGGCACCTAACGCAAAGACGCCGAGCAGCGACCCGATCGGATACGCAAGGAGGAACACCGTCATGGTGAGCGCGAGGGCGGCGTCGGGCCATCCCACGAGCCGCTTCTGCCGAGCCGTCTGCCAGTAGAAGAGGAGCAGCGCGGGAAAGAGCGCGGCGTGGGTGCCGTTGAACATGCCGGCGAAGAGCCGGTTCCCCCACGGATGCGCCAGCGTGAACGTCATCACCATGTACACCGAAGCCGCCACCAGCGCGATCGCGCGGTGCCGCCGGAAGAGGACCGTGACGAGCAAGTAGGCGGTGGTCCAAGCCGTGGTGGCGCGCAGCGCATACGAGATCCGCATCGCGGTCGCGGGATCGAGGGCGGTCAGGAACGGCCATGAGAACGGATCGAACACCGCCGTCACGAACAGGTTCGGCTGCCCGAGTCCCTCCAGCCACTTGATGGGAAAGTGGCTGGTCGCCCCCGCCTCCCGCACGCTCTCCAGCAGGAACGAGTAGTTCGCGGCGGCGTCCTCACTGAACATCGGAAAGGAAAGAAACCACCCGTACCACACGAGATTGAAGATCAGCACGACCAGCACGCCCACCGCGAACGTCGGCGACGCGACGGACCGGCGTGCGACGGGCGCGCTTTGGCCGGCGGGAGGGGCGGCGGCGGTGCGCCGGATCGCGGGGGCATGGGCGGGGGCGGTCGGGATCGCGGGGGCGCCGGCGGCGGCGACGTTCGGGAACGCGCCGACCGCCCGCCTCTCGAGCAACCAGCGCGGGAGCGCCGCTACCACCATGACGACGACGCAGAAGTAAATGAGCATCCCGCGCCCGAATGCCGGGAAGGCGAGCGTGAGCGGCAGGATGAGGACGATCGCGACGCAGGCGGCAACACCGGCCACGAGCCCACGGTGGCCGCGCCGGCGCGCGCTCGCGTCGGCCGCGTACAGGCCGAACGCGTCGAAGACGATGATCCACACGAGGAGCATCAACGGCAGCAACTGCATGTACTCGAGAAAACCCGACAGCACCGCCGGCGATCTCCACGGGAGACGGAAACGCGCGCGCAGCCAGTAGGCAAGGAGCCAGCTCACGGAGACCGAGACCACGTCGATCACGATGAATGAGAGCCGCGCCCTCACCGGCGTCGCTCCCGAGGGGGCGTCGTCGTGAACGTCACTCGAGCTCGGCGGCGGCGGTCTTTACTTGTGGCGTGAGCTCGGCATCTCGGACGAAGCATTGCCGGCGGGGCCCGTAGCCGGCTTCCCAGGTCAGCTCCACGTCTGTCTCGTCGTCGAACGCCACGCCGAGGAGCGCGCCGTCGACGCGGAGGATTCGCCCGGGGCGGCTGCGCCAGTCTTGACGCCAGCAGTGCGAGAACTTGAACGGCAGCACCGCCAGCGCGCTTCCTCCCACGGCGCGTGCCCTGAAGAGGAGGGACTGGCCGGCGAGCGTCACGGCCGACGTCGCGAGCGGCGTCCACTCGCGGCCCCGGAGCGGCACGAGGTCGGCGGCGGCGGCGACCGCGGTACGACGAGGATCGAAGGCGCCGTCGCGCATGATGCGGAGCTCGTCGCTGAGCGTCGTGGCGGCGACGAGGCGGGCGACGCCCCACCCGGCGGTGTTGGGGGCGGGGATCTCGTAGACGGAGTACGCCTTCCAGCGGAAGACCACGGGCAACGCCAGCGGCGGCCGCAGCGGCACGTCTCTCGCCACCAGGTACCTCACGCCGATCAGCGCCAGACGCTCGGGCCACAGGCTGTAGAGCGTGGTGAAGTTGATGGAATGGCGGAGCGGGATGCCGGCGTTCACGTACCGCGTCCACAGCAGATAATAGAGCTCGTCCAGGCTCTGCTCGTACGACGACGCCACCGGAACGCCTTGCAGCGGGAGGGCGCGCAGGAGCATTCCGTTGCCGGTGGCGGCAAAGTTGCGCTTGCGCTCCTGCACCATCACGTTGATCTCGGCGTCGTGGCCCCATCCGGCGGCGAGCCGTACGTCACGCACATGCTCGGGATGTGACTCCGCCCACCCGCGGATGGTGAGCGCGAGGTCTTCGGACACTTCGTTGTTCCACATGAGCTCGCGCAGCATGGCCACCGCCGTGGCGGGTGGCATGGGCGGCGGGGTCACCCCGCGCGCTTCCTGATAGGCGCGCTCGTACCACCGCCGGACGACCTCGGCGGTGGCGGAGGCGGCATCCCCCTGCACCATCGAAAACCCGGCCAGCCTGACGGGCGGTCGCAGCAGGAACTCGGCGCGCCCGGCAAACTCTTGCCCTGCCCCAAGCTGGGTAGCAAGGAAATTGGTGATTGGCGTTGCCGCAGCGCCCATCGAGAGCCCCGGAGCGTCCCTGCACCACAAGACGCGTTCGCGACACAGGAGCGTCTCCGCGAAGAGCGGATGGATCTGTTCGGGCCAGAAGCGGAACGTGATGACCGCCGCGAGGAACACCGAAACCACGGCTGTCACGGGGAGCCATGGGCTTCGGGCGACCTTCGCCGCTCCTCGTGGCGCCCTGTCACGGATCACGGTGGCAATGACCGCCGGCAGTGCCACCCCCGGCCCCACGAGCGCCGCGAGCCCGGTGGCGAGAAATGCAAGGCGAAGGGGCCACGAGCGCGGCCGCAGGCGCGGGGCGAGAACCCGGTGGGCGCAGACGAGCACGTAGGCCGCCGCCGTCGCGTAGAGCACCGCCACGTAGTCCTCCATGTAAAACGGCCGCGGCAGGCGCGCAACGACGGCGGCCGCGATCCCGGACGCGCGCGCCATCGTCCATAACTGCGAAAGCCCGACGACGACGGTGAGCGCCGCCGTGACGGTTCGCAGGGGACGAGGCCACCGGTGCGTCAGCGCGACGACCAGCACCGCGGCGAGCACCACCAACCGCAAGGCAAGGGGGACATCGTGCCAGAACTGCGGCAGCACGTACTGCGGCGGGTACGTCGTGAGTTCCTCGGCAAACACGTTGCGTGCCGCCACCGCCGCCACCGCTGACCACGCGTGGTAGATGCCGATCACGGGTGCCAGGAGCAAGATGGCGGTGGTCACGCCGAGCTTGACGAGCGCGGCGAGCGCGCGCCTGCGCAACGCGGGCGGTGACGTCAGGGTGACCGCCACCGCGAACGCCACGAGCGTGACCAGACCGAGCAACGACCCGATCGGATAGGCAAGAAGGAACACCGCCACGCCGCCCGCGAGGGCGGCGTCCAGCCAGCCGAAGAGGCGACGCTGCCGCGCCGTCAACCAGCAGAGGAACAGCAGCGCGGGAAAGATGGCGGCGTGCGTTCCATTGAACATCCCCGCGAAGAGCCGGTTCCCCCACGGATGGGCGAGCGTGAACGTCATCAGCATGTACAGCGACGCGGCGACGGCGGGTAAGGCGCGGTGTCGCCGGAACAGAGCGGCCACGAACAGGTAGGCGGTGATCCACGCCACCGTGGCGCGAAGCGCATATGAAACCCGCATCGTGTGCCCGGGGTCGGCGCCGAGAAGGAACAGCCACGAGAACGGATCGAAGGCGACGCTCACGAAGACGTTCGGCTGCCCGAGTCCCTCCATCCACTTGATGGGAAACCGCGTGATGCCGCCGGCATCGCGCAGCGTCTCCAGCAGGAAGGAATAGTTCGCGGCCCCGTCCTCGCTGAGCATCGGAAAGGAGAGGAACCATCCGTACCACGCGAGATTGAAGACGAGCGCCGCCGTCACGCCGAGAGCGAGCCGGGGAAGGTGCGCCGACGGCCGTGGCCACCGCTGGGAGCGAAGCGATGGGGGAGGGCGGTTGTCGAACCCCGTGGATGCCAGCCCGGGCGCTATGCGCTCCAGCATCCCGCGCAGGAGAGAGGCGATCACGATCACCAGGACGCAGAAGTAGATGAACATCCCCTGCCCGAATGGCGGGAAGGCTCGCTGGAGCGACAGCAAGAGGACGATCGCGGCGCAGGCTACGGCCCCCGCCATGAGGCGGCGGCTCCGCCGGCGCGAGCCGGAGTCCACCGCGTAAAGGCGGAAGGCGTCGAAGACGACGATCCACACCAGGAGCATGACCGGCAACAGGTGCATGTACTCGCCGAAGCCCCCCAGCGTCGCGTGCGACTGCCAGGGGATCCGGCGCCGTGCTCGGAGCCAGTACGCGAGAGCCCAGCTCGCCGACACGGCAACCACGTCGATCGCCACGAGCGCCGGCCGCGAGCGTGCGGACATCACCCTCGCGGCGCACGCGGCGGTCGTCTTCACGCTTGCAGGTACGCGCGGATCGGCGGTCACTCGACCTCGGCGGCGGCGGTCTTCACCTGCGGCGTGAGCTCCGCGTCACGCCGCAGGCACTCCGCGCGGTGCCCGTAGCCGGCGCTCCAGGTCAGCTGCACGTCCGTCGCCTCCTCGAACGCCACCCCCAGGAGGGCGACGTCGACACGTACGATCTGCCCGGGCGCGCTACGCCACTCGGGACGCCAGCAGCGCGAGAACTTGAACGGCAGGACGGCGAGCGTGCGTCGGCCCGCGGACCGAGCGGTGAACAGCAGCGACTGCCCACTGAGCCTCACGCTCGAGGCGGCCAGCGGCGCCCACGGTGGCGTCCCCACAATCGCGAGATCCTGGGCGGAGACGACGGCGGTGTGGCGAGGATCGAACGCGGAATCGCGCATGACGCGGAGCTCATGGCTCAGCGTCGGGGCGCCCACGATACCCCTGACGCTCCACCCCGCGGTGTTCGGCGCCTCGATCTCGTAGACAGAGTAGCCGTTCCAGCGGAACACGGCGGGCAGGGCGAGCAACGGGCTCAACGGTACGTCGCGTGCCACGACGTATTTCACCCCGATCAGCGCCAGCCGCTCGGGCCAGAGGCGGGAGAGCGTTGTCAAATTGATCGAATGCCGCAGCGGCGTACCCGCATCCACGTACCGGGTCCACAGGAGGTAGTACAGCTGGTCCAGGCTCTGCTCGTACGACGACGCCACGGGCACCCCCTGCAGGGGCAGCGCGCGCAGCAGCATCCCGTTACCGGTGGCGGCGAAGTTCCGGTTGCGCTCCTGCACCGCCACGTTGATCTCGGCCTCGTGGCCCCATCCGGGGGCGAGCCGTACGTCACGCACGTGCTCGGGATGGGACTCCGCCCACTCGCGGATGGCGAGCACGACGTCTTCGGGCAGCTCGTTGCGCCACACGAGCTGCCGCAGCGCCGCCGCCGCCGTGACGGGCGCCACGCCTCGCGCGTCTCCGGCTCCGCCGGCGTGCCGTTGAGCCTGCTCGTACCAGCGCATCACGACGTCCGCGGTGGCGGGGGAAGCATCCTCGTCGACCCGTGGGAACGTCGCCAGTCGGAGCGGCGGCCGTAGCAGGAACTCCGCGCGCCCGACGAAGTGGTCGGCGTCCGTGAGACGGTCACGGAGAAACTCGGTGAGGGGCGACGCCGCCGCGCCGACGGAGGCGCCGGCGGAGTCGGCACACCAGATGCCACGCGTCCGGCAGTGGACATAGGGCGCGAAGACGGGATGCATCGTCTGCGGCGAAATCTGCCACGTCCACAGCGCGGATCCGGCCACGGCGGCGATGACGACGGCCGGCACGAGGGCCCGATGTCGGACCTCGCGGAACCGTCGCTCCCCGCGCCAGCGCAGAAAGGCGGCGATCGTGCCGAGCACGCCCGCCGCACCGAGTATCAGCCCGATGACGGCGGCCACCGCGGAGACGCCCACGGGACGGAGCCGCCGCTCCCTCCAGCGGTGCAGGACATAGGCAGCCGGCACCGCATAGAAGACGGGGAGATAGAACTCCAGGTAGAACGGGCGCGGCAGGCGGGCGAAGAGCCACGGCCACGCATCGAGAGAGCGCACCAGGCCCGCCACCTGCGACACCGCCACGACGGCAGCCAGCGCGAGAACGACGGCGCGGAGCGGATGAGGCCAGCGGTGGCGAACACTGATGGCGAGGATGGCGAGGACCACGACCGCGCGCACGCCGAGGGGCACGTCGTGCCACAGATGGGGCAACAGCAGCTCGCGCCCATACGTGGTCAGCTCGCCCGCGAACACGGTCCGCGCGGAAACGCCGGCGACGGCGGACCAGGCCTGGAAGACTCCGAAGACCGGCGCGAAGAGCAGCACCGTGACGATGAACAGGAACCGGGCCAGAGCGAGAGCAGCACCCCGCCGAGCGGGGGACGGCACGGTCCAGACGAGCGCGGCGCCGAACGCCGTCATCACGGCGAGTGGCAACATCGACGCGATCGGGTATACGAGCACCACGACGACCAGCGTCGCGAGGAAGAGGGCGTCGCGCCACGCGACCAGCCGCGGATCCCGCGCCCGGTCGACATAGAGCGCGAGGAGCGCGGGAAAGAGCGCCATCTGGGTCGCGGTGAACATGCCGGCGAAGGTGGGAATGCCCCACGGGTGTGACAGGACGAAGGCAATGATGACGGTGAGAGTGGCGACGCTGGCGGCGAGCGCGCGCGCACCGCGGAAGAGCCGCATCGCGAACACGTACGCGGCGAGCCAGCCCACGGTGGCACGGAGGGCGTAGGACAGCCGGAAGGCATCGGAGGACGACAGCGGCGTCAGCATGACCCAGGAAAACGGATCGAAGGCCGTCGTCACAAACACGTTCGGCTGGCCCAGGCCTTCGAGCCATTTGATCGGGAACGTGAACGGCGACGCGGCACTCTCCCGGGCGGTCTCCACCAGCGTCGAGTAGTTTGCGGCGCCGTCCTCTCCGAACAACGGGAACGAGAGATACCAGCCGTACCACCACAGATTCCAGACCGCGACGATGGCGACCAATGCGAGGGTGCTCACGGGCGGCGCCTTCGGTCCCACCGACCACGGACTTCGACGAAGGCCCCTCGCCCTGGCGTCCGTCCGAACGGTGGTCTCGAGGCTCGCCGGACTTACGGGGCGAAAAAATATCCGCGCCAGGGACACCGCACCGAGCGTCAGCATGACGAATCCGAGAATTACCGCGCGCGACAACGGCACGTCCGGGGGACCGACTCGCAGCATGATGAGGACGGCGACCCCGGCGACGGCGGCGGGCCACAGCGTCACACGCCAGGCATCGACGGGCGCGTGGTCGGCCCGGCAACGATAGACGCCGCCGACGAGGAACACCACGCTGTACACCGCGAGGATCGCGGGAAGCGCCGCCACGTAATCGAGAACAGGCTCACGGCCGGCCTTCAGCCACGATGCGACCACGACGAACCGAAGGGCGTACGCCGCCAACCAGCAAAGCGACACGAGGGCAAGGTCCTGGATCCACGCGAGCCCCGGCGCCACGGCCACCGCCGTCCGGGCGAGCAGACCACCCAGGCCCGGCCACGGCATCGCGGGACGCACGAACATTCGTCACGCACCCACGGCGGCCGTCGCAAGCAGCGCGACTACGCCCGCCGGGCACACCGAGCGCACCATGATACGGTCGGTGGCACAGGCAACGGCTTGCATCACCGCGAAGCGTCCGCCCCCGCGGGATTTCTGGATCCGCCCCGCCGATCGCCTGCGGCACGAAGCGGTCGTAGGTCGTACAGGAGATACTCCGGCCCGCGGGCGACGAGCGGCAGCGACGTCAGGCGGTCGGCGACGCCGTCGAGGCCTGTGCAGCCATCCACGGGCGAGCCGATGTGACCATCGAAGCGCGTGCAGTGGCGATCGACGAGCCAGGGGATGTTGATCGCAGGCACGAACAGGAACTCAGGCCATCCGTAGCGCGCATCCTGGGTGTCGATCTCGAAGAAGAAGTAGTAGTCCTTCACGGGGTCGAATGGAAGGTCAGTAGCATGGACAATACGCCATCGCGGCTCGTGAAGGACGGCCGCCCACTCGTGCGTGTACGCCGCGACGGCGCTGCTGATCCAGAAAGTCACCACCGAGTGGCCGTGCAACCCGGCGAGGACGGCCCGTCCGGGATAGCCGGCGGGCGGCAACTCCGTGCGCGCACGAATCTCCGCCGCTGCCCGCCAGCCGACGAACAATACCAGGAGAACAGCGCCCACGGGAACAGCGTGCTGCCCCCACCGAACGCGCGTCCCCGCGTTCGCCCACACCAGCCACATCGTGCAACCGAGGAGAGGGACGATCCAGTGCACGAGCAGCGGACTGAGCGATTCCCCATAGAAGCTCACGAAGTAGCCACCGAAGAGCACGAACGTCAACGCTTGTGCCGCCATCACGCCGACGATCACGCGCGCGGCGGCCAGAGCCGGCCCGCCGCCGCGGCGCCCCACTTCGGAGGCGCCGCCGCGCCCCAGGAGAACGGGTATGGCGGCCCACAGAAGAACGAGTCCGATGAAGGGCGCGCCGAGCACGTCGGCATAGACCCGAACGAGCCGCCGCCCCCATTGCAGCGGTTCGAAGGCGCTCGGATCGGGCCATTTCAGGATGTGATGCGTCGCGTAGAGCGCGCGCAAGGTCGCCTCGTCGGGCAGCGTCACGAAGAAGCCCGCGATCGCGATCCGCCGCAGCATCGAGAGCACGACGTCTGTGAACCAGAAGTCGACGCCGACGACGGCCGCCACCTGCACCTGGCGAAGCAGGAACGGTACGCCGAAGGACACAACGAGGATACCGGCAAGCGGTCGCAAACGTAGACGGAGGACCCCGAGCGCCGTCAAGACGACCACATTGGCGCCGTTGAACACGGCAAACGGGTAGTCGACGCCGAAGGAGAGGGCGAGGAACGTCGTGGCGGCGACGAGATGAAGCCGCCCTCTCGACGCCGCCCGGGAGTAATGCCACAGATGATACGCGGGCGCGAACGTCAGGAGCCACGTGAAGACCCGCAGGCCATGAAAACCCCACAGCGTGACCAGAAGGTAGAGCGTGGAAGCATTCAGGAGCGAAAACGCCGCCAGCGTTCCGTCACCGGTGGCCGAGCGCAGGAACAGGTACATGTAGAGGAGGCCGAGAGCGAAGGGCACGAGGAACCAGCCGGCCTGAGCATGAACGTCCTCCACCCCGAGGCGGAAGAGGAGATAGCGGACGTAGAGGCCCAGGTTCGGGTTGTGCGTGTAGATGGTCCCGTGCGCGGCAGGGCGGGGACTGGCGGCGAAGTCTTGAAGTCCCCCCATGTGCGCGAGGCCGAAGCGGTGGAGGTTCAGCGCACCGATGTAGGACTCGTACGTCTCACCGCAGTCCAGCGTGCAGGGGATGAAGTCCGTTCGCCACGCGATCTGGGCGCAATCGACGGCGAGCACGAGGACCGCTAGCCCGGCCACCGTCGCCTCCCGCCGCCACGACGTCGCGAGGCCTCGCCCCAATGTCGATATCAGCGCGGCGCGCACGGCCGCGAGCGGCTCTGCCGACCACTCGCTCGCCGTCTCGGGAGCGACCCGTCGTGACACGAGCACCGCCACCAGAGACAAGAGCCAGAACGAGACGATGGCGCCACGAGCATACCCTGCCCCGGCGAGGACGATCCGCAGCCATACGAAGACGAGCATGGCCGCCAGCGTCGCGGTGGCGCCGATCCGCCCGGCCGCGCTGACAGACCACACCCGGCGCAAAGACCGTACCGCGTATGCAGCAACGAGCCAGAGCGTCAGCACCACCGGCGCCTGGACGAGGTAGTCGGAGAAAGGCGGTACGCGACGCGTCGTGAGGAGGAGAGCGGGCAGCGCGTAGAAGTGTACCGCGTAAGCAACGAACCATGCGGCGGCGACGATCGCGAGATCGCGTGTCGAGATGGCCGCGGGTGGCAGCCGGACGTCCTTGTTCACGCGCGGGGGCGCGCCGCGGACGCTAGCGATGATCGGGACGAGCGAACGTCGTCGACGTACGGCCTGCTACGACAGCCACTTCTTGAAGTCGGTGACGAACTGGGTCACCGCCTCGTCCGTCTTCGGATGCTGCGTCATCTGCCGGAAGAACTTGGGGGGGACGGTGACGATGTCGGCGCCGGCCTGGATCGCCTCGTTGATG
>DASXSB010000025.1:0-45426 GCA_036506275.1 Candidatus Methylomirabilota bacterium
GTGTCGCGGGGGGCGGGTGGCCGCGCGCCTCAGGGAGACATCGTCGACGGTGGCGAAATGGCGCGGGTTCCACTCCGTCGCATACCCTTCGAGAACGGGCACCTTGGTGATGAGCTGATCGTTTCGACGACAGCGCGTCCGTGGGCGGCTGTCGCCGTCCGTTTCTCGCGGACACGCCGTCTCCTCGCGCCGCCATCCATTGTCGCGAAGGTCGAGCGATCCGGAATGCGCCGCATCCAACGCGCGCCAGCGGTCTGCCTCGTCGAAGTAGCCGAGGACCCTGCTGACGCCGAGACGACTCGTCAAGAGCGCGTCGGCACCGGCGAGCCACATGAGGAGCACCGGGATGACCGCCGCCCGCTGCGGCGGACGCAGCAGAAGACCGACGGCGACGATTCCCGTGAGGCCGAGCCAGATCATCGCGAGGTGAAGATGTCCGAACCGCATGAGCGTCGGGGGGACGATCGATTCCCACGCGGAACCGAGAAACGGGTCAACCGCCAGGGCGGCGGCGACGGCGCTCACGGCGGTGGCGCCGACGAACCATCGCGACACGCGACGCGCGCCCGACCTGAGGTCCTCCTGGAAATCCCGGGTGCCCATCAGCGCCAGCACGCAGAGGCCGAACATGAAGTGGAGGCGAAACACGGCCGTATGCCGGAAGAACCGCGTCGGGAACGCCCAGTCATAGAGCCACCCGCGCACGGGCAGATGGCTCCCCACCGCCGCCGAGAGCGCGCAGAGGGCGATGCCGAGGATCCACCAGCGCCACGCCACCGTGCGTCGACGAACGAGCGCGAACAGCGCGAAGACGACGACGGTGACGCCCACGTACACATCGACCATCGAGTAATTGCTCTCCGGCCACACGAGGCCCTGGTTCTCTGCGTTCAGGGCGGCCATATACGGGCTGGCGACGGTCACGAGCGCCGGCGGCGGGAGCGGATCGCGGAGGGCCGTCGCGCGGTCGAGGGTACCGACGCGAGGGTTACTGCCGGCGCCCTCGTAGAAGAACGCCAGATACGTGGGCGCCAGGATCAGCAGTCCCACCGCCGCCATGACGACGAGAGACACGATCGCATGTGTCGTGCGCGACTTCCGGGAGGCCGGGGCCGCCGGCGGTGAGTCGTCGGCGCAGGCGACGCGGCCGAGTGCCCACAGACTACAGAATCCAGCCGTGATCAGCACGACGGCTGGATAGCCGGCGAGGGCCGAGAGGCCCCACAACGCTCCTGCTTCGCCGGCGGCGAGCCGCGACCCGTCCTGAATGGCGCGGTCGAGCCGCCAGACGACGAGCGGAAGGAAGGAGTACGCCGCGATCCAGGGAGTGTGCTGCGCGTTGCCGGTGTAGACGCCGTTGAACAGAAACCCGAGCGCGACGATGCAGGCGCCCCACGCGGGAGCGCGCAGGTGCCGGGCCAGTAACAGGATGCCGGCGCCGCCGAGCCACCACACGAACAACCAGTACGCCACGAAGCCGCGGGACGTCCCGCCGAACACGAGGCCGAACGCGTTCGTCAGCGGCGACAGCGCGCCAAGCTGGGGATCGCCCATTGCGGGAAGGCCCCCTTGTGTCCACGGGTCCCACGTCACGAGTCGCGCCGATCGCGCGTGGTCGGCTACGAGCACGAAGTAGGGGTAGAACTGCCCGTCGACGTCCCATTTGCCGGGCGCGATGCCGCGGACAAGGAGGTTGTTCGCAGCGAGGAACACGAACGTCGTGAACCCGGCCACGATCCACCAGCGGTGTCGCAGGACGACGATCCACGCGCGGTGCGGAATACCGTCGCCGGCGACGCCGGTCCGTGCGTGACGACACGACCCCCGCAGGGCGAGGAACGTGAGCAGCGTCATCATCGCGAACGAGACCGCGAGCGGGATGACGTGCGCGCCGCGGTACTCCATACGTCAGGCGATACCCACGGCCCGGTACCTTACCGCGGCGCCGGCGATGGCGCCATCTCCGCGCCGCGGTGTGAGGCCGTTTCCCGCAGCGCCGGCGCGCTACTCAGCCGATTCCTCGGAGCATATTCAGCGCCAACAGCGGGCGCCAACGTCCCCGGTGGGTGCGAGAATTCCGCGCGTGTTGGACCAAGGTCCGGTTGGCGATGAGGACTCCGTGCCCGATGCTCCCGGCCATGACGCGGCGGAGCCTCGCTCTCCTCTTCGCGGGGCTGCTCGGGATCCCGGCCGGCGTGGGCGCGTTCACGTTCGTCTACGCGAAGGGCTTCTCCTATCTCTCTCCCGACCCGCGGGCATGCGTGAACTGCCACGTGATGAATCCGCAGTACGACGGTTGGCTCAAGAGCGGCCACCGGCACACGGCGACCTGTGTGGAGTGCCACCTGCCCCACGCGGGTCTCCAGAAGTGGGTGGCCAAGGCGGAGCACGGCTTCCGTCACTCCGCCGCCTTCACGCTGCAGAACTTCAAGGAGCCGATCGAGATCACGCAACGCGACCGCGAGCTCGTCCGTGTCAACTGCGTGCGGTGTCACGAGGCCCTGGTCCAGGCCGTAGCCGACGCGCCCGGTCGCGCCCACGGAGAGCTCGATTGTCTGCACTGCCACACGAGCGCCGGACACGGCGCCGGTGGCTGAGACGGAGGACACCATGGTGGAGCGCGGCGCAGCGGGCGGACGGGAACGCGGGTGGCTGCTGGCACTGCTGGCGCTGCTCGGGGTCGCGGGAATCACCGTGATCCTGCTCGCGCTCCTCACGAACATCTTCGAGCGCAAACAGGAGGCCCGGCAGGCCTTCGTGCGTCTCGTCGACGTGACCGAGGACACCGCCGATCCCAAGGTGTGGAGCCAGAACTGGCCGCTCCAGTACGATTCCTATCTGCGGACGGCGCAGGCCACGACGACGAAGTACGGTGGCCGCGGTCTGGGAGCGAGCGACGGCGGCCTCGCCGAGCAGAAGCTCGATCGCGATCCCTGGCTCAAGCGCGTCTTCGCCGGCTACGCCTTCGCGCTCGATTACCGCGATCGGCGTGGCCACTACTACGCGCTCTTCGACCAGGAGGCGACCCGGCGCGTGACCGAGCGCCAGCAGCCCGGCGCGTGCATTCAATGCCACGCCTCGAACCTGCCGCTCTATCGCTTCGTCGGGAAGGGCGACGTCCAGAAGGGCTTCGAGCAGGTCTCGGCGATGCCGTACCGCGAGGCACGGGAGATGAAGGACGACAAGGGGCAACCGCTCGTCCAGCATTCCGTCGCGTGCCTCGACTGCCACGATCCGAAGAGCATGGCGCTTCGAGTCACGCGGCCGGGGTTCATCGCCGGCATCAAGGCGCTCAAGGCCAAGCAGGGCACCGCCGACTACGATCCGAACCGCGATGCCACGCGCCAGGAAATGCGGTCGTTCGTGTGCGGACAGTGCCACGTCGAGTACTACTTCAAAGGCGCCGGCAAGACGGTGACATATCCCTGGGCCAACGGACTCAAGGTGGAGGAGATCGAGGCGTACTACGAGCGCGAGGGCTTCACGGACTGGGTCCACGCCGAGACCGGCACCAAGTTGCTGAAGGCGCAGCATCCCGAGTTCGAGGTGTGGTCGCAGGGCGTGCACTCGCGCGCGGGCGTGGCGTGCGCCGATTGCCACATGCCCTACGAGCGCGCCGGCGCGCTCAAGGTCAGCGACCACTGGGTGCGCAGTCCCTTGCTGAACCTGAACCGCGCCTGCCAGACCTGCCACGCGGTGTCCGAGAAAGAGCTGGAGGCGCGCGTGCTCGCGATCCAGGACCGTCACCACGCGCTCCTCGAGCGCGCGGCCCGCGCCACCACCGACATGATCGACGCCATCGTGAGCGCGAAGAAGGCCGGCGCCGGCGAGGGCGATCTTCATGCGGCCGCCGCCCAGCACCGGAAGGCGCAGTGGCGGCTCGACTTCGTGGCGGCCGAGAACTCCATGGGATTCCACGCGCCTCAGGAACTGGCGCGAATCCTGGCCGAGGTCATCGACCATGCGCGCCAGGGCCAGCTCGAGGCCGAGCGGACCACGCGAAAGAAGTAGCGCGGGGGCGCGCGCCGCGGTCCCGCCGTGGGGGACCGGCTCGGCCGCTACGAACCGGGTGTGCAGGCGCCGAACATCAGGAAGCCGCCCCCGTGGCCGAGGACGGCCCCCGACATCGCGCCCGAGGCCTCCACGATCACCACGTTCCACGCGATGCCGGCGATGCCCATCTCTTCGCCGGAAACGAGCAGCCGGCCGCCGCCGTGGCCGACGGACGTGATCTTCGCGGTTCGTCCGGTGGCGGCGCCACTGACGAGGCGGCCGCCGACGTCGACCTTCAGCGTCGGCGGAAAGTTGACGGTGGCGGCCGTCCCGCGCACGCATATCGTCGGGTCGTTGCACGCCATCACCGTCTCGATGGCGCACAGCATCGGCACCGACCCATCGAGCGGCGCGGCGGTTGCGCTCACGGCGACGATGATCATCAGACCGAAGGCGATCGATCCGAGAGCTCTCATCGGCTCTCCTCGCGAGGAATTTCACCACGGGTAACAGGAGCGGACGGGCGAGCCTATGAGACGTTGGTCGTAAGTCCGCATGACTTTGATCCGGTAGCCGAAAGGCCCCGTCCTCGCCCACCCTCGCGGTCGAGATGAGCCTGCAGGCGGTGCCGCCGCTCGAACGGCGAATTCGCATTCTCGTCGTGGGAGGGCACGAGGTCGTGCGCCTCGGCCTGCGCTCCGTGCTGGAGAGGAGCCGCTGGTTCGAAGTGGTGGCCGACGTCGCCACCATGGCGGAGGCGGTCGCCGCCACCGTCCATCATCCGACGCTCGTGCTGGTCGCGGGGCCCGTCTCCAACGGCGCCGACGTCGACGGCGGCCAGGAGCTGCGGGCGCGGGTGCCGGGAGCGAGGATCGTCGTCCTCGGCGAGCAGCCGGAAGCGCCGACGACGATCGTGGCCGGCCTCGGCGCCGTCGGCTGCCTCTCGCGACAGCTCGACGCTCAGAGCTTGTGCCGGGCCCTTCGCGAAATCGCGGCGGACGGGCGACCGGTGATGGGAGAAGTGCCGGCGCCGTGGCGGTCGCGCCGGGACGCTTCGCGGCGCGACGTCCTCGCCCTCACCGCCCAGGAGCGCCGGGTGCTGCAGCTCGTGGCGCACGGGAAGACCAACAAGGAAATCGGCACCGCCCTCGGTCTGAGCGCGAAGACCGTGAAGAATTACCTCTCGAACGCCTTCGTGAAGTTGAACGTCTCCCGGCGGGCCCAGGCCGCCGTCCTCTTCATCAAGCGCTACGACGGCGCCGCATCCCGGACACGGAGGTCGGTCGGATGAGCGAGACGAAGCGGATCGAGGTCATCATCGTGGCCAGAGACGAGGTCACACGCGTCGGCCTGCGCGCCGTGCTGAGCGTCGAGCCGGACGTGCGCGTGGTGGCGGAGGCGTCGAGCAACGACGAGGCGATCCGGCATGTGACGCGCCTCCGGCCCGACGTCGTCCTCCTCGACGGCGCCGGCGCCGACGGCAATCTCGTCGAGGCGTGCCTCGTGCTCCGGGCGCAGGCGCCGCACACGCACGTCGTCGCCGTGATCGACACCGCCGCGCCCTCGTGTGTCGTCAACGCGGTGCGGGCGGGAGCGAACGGTTGCATCGCGGAATCGTCACGCCTCGACGACGTGCGCCGGATCGTACGCGCGGTCGCCGCCGGCGACGTGGCGTTCGACCCGCACGTCACCCGCGTGCTGCTCGAGCATCTCCGTCGGGAACCGCTGGACGTCGGAAACGGGGAAGCGGCGCTCACACCGGCAGAGTGTCGCGCCCTGCGGCTCGTTGCCGACGGCAAGACGAATCGTCAGATCGCGTCGGACCTGGCCGTCAGCGAGAAAACCGTCAAGAACTGGCTCGCGCATGCGTTCGGCAAGCTCCACGTCACGCGTCGGGCCGAGGCCGCCGTGCGCTTCATGATGCCCCACGCGGCCGTGGACGCGATGTGGGCCGCGCACGTGAAGGCGACCGGCGGCGATCGCTCGGCGCTCGGCGAAACAGCATGAGGAATTCCGGGCCGGAGCGCTCGCTCCCTTCGACTAGGGCCGTCCGGCCCGCGCGAGGGCGCGCCCGGCCCTTTGGGCCTCCCGCCCGACCGTCTCAGAGTGCGCGTGCATCGGGGATGACCGGGCACGCCCGCGAACACGACGACGCGACGACGCCGAGCGTGCGGGTATGGACGCCGGAGGAACGGAGGGAAACATGATCGACTGGTTCTTCGCGACGCTGCGTACCTATCCTGAGATCGCGATCTTTCTCTCGCTCGGCCTCGGATACTACTTCGGCAAGTTCACCTTTCGTGGTATTGGCCTGGGGTCGGTCACCGCCACTCTCCTCGCCGGCGTCCTGATCGGCCAGCTCGGGATCACCATCTCGCCGCCTCTGAAGGCGACCGTCTTCCTCCTGTTCCTCTTCGCCGTCGGCTATGGCGTCGGGCCCCAGTTCGTCCGCGGCGTCGCCAAGGACGGCTTGCCGCAGGCTGTGTTCTCGGTGGTCCAGTGCCTGTTCAGCCTGCTGGTCCCGTTTGCCATCGCGAGGGCGGCCGGCTACGACCTCGGCTACGCCGCCGGGTTCTATTCCGGCTCGCAAACGATCTCCGCGGCCATGGGTCTCTCCACCGACGCCATCAATCGACTGGGGCTGGCTCCCGACCAGGCCAAGGCCCTCCTCGATGGGATGCCGGTCGCCTACGCGGTCACGTACATGTTCGGCACCGTCGGCTCCGCGGTCGTGATCGCTCTCCTCGGCCCCGCGCTGCTGCGCATCAATCTCGAGGCCGCCGCGAAGGACTACGAGCAGAAGCAAGGCGGCGTCAAGCAGATGGGCGGGCTCGGCTCCGCCTGGCACCGGTGGGAGCTGCGCGCCTTCCGCGTACGGCCGGGCGCGAAAGCCGTCGGCCTCCGCGCCATCGAGGCGGAAGCGATGGTTCCGGATGCGAGGGTGTTCGTCGAGCGCATCCGCCGCAGCGACGGAACGATCGAGGACGCGACCGCCGACAGCGTGATCCGCGAGGGCGACGTGCTGGCCGTCATCGGCGCGCGCGAGGTCCTCGTGAGGGTGATCGGGGAGGCTGCCCACGAGGTCGACGACCCCGAGCTCCTGAACGTGCCGGTGGAGGGCGTCGATGTCTACGTCACCAACAAGGCCATCGAGGGCAAGACCCTCGCCGAGCTGGCGCAGCGACCGACATCGCGAAGTATCTTCTTGCACAGGATCACCCGCGGCGCCACCGCCACCTCGATTCCCGTGCTGCCGAACACGAAGATCTACCGTGGTGACATCCTCACCCTCGTCGGCCGCACCCAGGACACCACCGCCGCCGTCAAGGACCTTGGCGTGCCCGATCGTCCGAGCGACGTCGCCGACGTCGCGTTCATCGGTGGCGCCATCACGCTCGGCGCCCTCGTCGGCGCACTGGTCTGGAAGGTGAGCGGGGTGCCGCTCACGCTGTCCACCGCGGGCGGCGCGCTCATCTCGGGGATCGTGTTCGGCTGGCTCCGCTCGGTACGCCCCTTCTTCGGACGGATCCCCTCCTCCACCGTGTGGTTCATGAACTCCGTCGGCCTCAACATCTTCATCGCCGTGGTCGGCATCTCCGCCGGCCCCGGCTTCGTCAACGGCCTCAAGTCCCAGGGCATCAGCCTCTTCCTGTGGGGAGCGCTCGCGACGACGGTGCCGATCGTGCTCGGGATGTACGTCGGCAAGTACATCTTCCGCTTCCACGACGCGATCCTGCTCGGCGCCGTGTCCGGGGCGCGCACGACAACGGCGTCGCTCGGGCTGGTCAACGACATGGCCAAGAGCCAGGTGCCCGCGCTCGGTTACACCGTGACCTACGCCGTCGGCAACACGCTACTCACCATCTGGGGCATGGTCCTCATCCTGCTGCTGTCGTGATGACCCCCCGAGCCACCAGGAGACAAGCATGGATCTCGTGAATCTCAAGAGTTTCGAGACGCTCAGCCCGTTCGAGATCAAGGACGAGCTGATCAAGCTCGCGAAGAAGACGTCCAAGACCACGCAATCGGCCTTCCTCAACGCCGGGCGCGGCAACCCCAACTGGATCGCCACCACGCCGCGCGAGGGGTTTTTCCTGCTCGGTCAGTTCGCCGTCACCGAAAGCCGGCGCGTGATGGAGCATCCGGCCGGCATCGCCGGCATGCCGCAGGCGCAGGGCATCGCGGGCCGCCTGGAGGCGTGGCTGAGCAAGCACGCCGACATGCCGGGGGCGTCCTTCCTGGCCGCGATGGTCCCCTTCGCCGTGAAGAAGTTCAACTTCGAGCCGGACGCCTTCGTGCACGAGCTGGTGGACTCGATCATCGGCGACAACTACCCGGTTCCGGATCGCATGCTGGTCCACAACGAGCGCATCGTGCACGAATACTTGATGTGGGCGATGTGCGGCGATCCCCGCCCCGCCGGCACCTTCGACCTCTATGCCGTCGAGGGCGGAACGGCCGCCATGTGCTACATCTTCAAATCGCTGAAGGCGAACCGCCTCCTGAAGGCCGGCGACACCATCGCCCTCGGCACGCCGATCTTCACGCCGTACCTCGAGATGACCCACCTCGAGGATTACGCCCTCAACATGGTGACGGTGGCGGCGCCCCAGGAGAACCGCTTCCAGTTCACCGACGCCGAGCTGCAGAAGCTCGAAGATCCGAAGATCAAGGCCTTCTTCCTCGTCAATCCCGGGAATCCGACGGGCGTCGCCCTCAGCAAGGAGACGATCGGCAAGCTGGCCAACCTCGTGAAGACCAAGCGCCGCGATCTCATGCTCCTCACCGACGACGTGTACGGGACGTTCGTCCCCGGCTTCCGCTCGCTGCTCGGCGAGCTGCCGCAGAACACGATCGGCGTCTACTCGTACTCGAAGTACTTCGGCTGCACGGGCTGGCGGCTCGGGGTCATCGCCGTCCACCAGAACAACATCTTCGATCAGATGATCGCGAAGCTGCCCGACGCCGAGCTGCAGGCTCTGGACCACCGCTACGGCGCCTTGACGCTGGAGCCACGGAAGGTCAAGTTCATCGACCGGGTCGTGGCCGACAGCCGTGACGTCGCGCTCAATCACACGGCGGGGCTGTCCCTGCCCCAGCAGGTCATGATGAGCCTCTTCTCGCTCGCCGAGCTGATGGACAGCGCCAAGGAGTACCAGAACGCGTGCATGAAGATCGTGCATCGCCGCGCCCTGGCCATGCTGGAAGGACTGGGCCTCACGGTCACGCCGAATTCACTTTACGACGCCTACTATGGCCTCATCGACTTCGAGTTCTGGGCCCGCAAGAACATCGGCGAGGACGCCGTCGAGTACCTCAAGAAGAACGTCCATCCCCTCGACCTCGCGTTCCGCCTCGCCGAGGACCACGGCATCGTGCTCCTGAACGGCGGCGGCTTCGAGGCGCCCGACTGGTCGCTCCGCGTCTCGCTCGCCAATCTGAGCGACGACGTGTACGACGACATCGGGCGCGGGGTGCGATCGGTCGCGCGCGGCTACCGGCACGCCTTCGAGGCCTCGAAGCGCGCGCCGAAGACGTGAGGGGCGCCGATGGAGTATCTCGTCACCGCCCTCCGGGAGCATCAGGAGCTGGCGATCTTCCTGACGCTGGCGGTCGGGTTCTTCATCGGCAAGCTCCGCGTCGGCTCGTTCAGTCTGGGGACGGTCGTGGGCACGCTCCTCGCGGGCGTGCTCATCGGCCAGCTCGACATCAAGGTTCCCGCCATCGTGAAGAACGTGTTCTTCGACCTCTTCCTCTTCACCACCGGCTACAAGGTGGGCCCGCAGTTCTTCCGCGGGCTCCGGAAGGACGCCCTCCCTCAGCTGAGCGTCACCGTCGTCCTCTGCGTCAGCTGCCTCCTGAGCGCCTTCACGGCGGCGAAGCTCCTCGGCTATGACGTGGGGACGGCGGCCGGCCTGCTGGCGGGGGCCTTCACCGAGTCCACCGTCATCGGCACCGCCGGCGATGCGATCTCTCGTCTCGCGCTCCCGGCCGACGAGAAGACCGCGCTCATCAACAACATCCCCGTCGCCTACGCGGTGACGTACCTCATCGGCACCGGCTTCATCGTGTGGTTCTTGCCGAGCGTCGGGCCGCGGCTGATGGGCGTGAACCTGAAAGAAGAAGCCGCGAAGCTCCAGCGCTCGATCGGCGGGCCGCAGGAGCACGAGCCGGGCGTGCTCTCCGCCTTCCAGAGCTTCACCGTCCGCGCCTATCGCGTCACCAACGAGCGGCTCGTGAACAGGAGCGTCGCCGAGATCGAGGCCCTGCCCGAGGCCGTACGCGTCTGCATTTCGAGGATCCGCCGCGACGGCGCCATCATCGCGCCCGCGCCCGACACGATCATCCAGAAGGACGACGTCATCGCCGTGATGACGCGCACCGAGGCGCTGATGGCGCGCGGCACGATCATCGGCCCCGAAGTGAGCGACAAGGATCTCGTCGACTTTCCCGTGGAGACCCTCGACGTCGTGGTCACCAACCAGGGGATGGTCGGCAAGAGCCTCCTGGAACTGGCGGCGCTCGAGGGCGCGCGCGGCGTGTTTCTTCAGAAGGTCGTGCGCCTCGGGCAGCCGATGCCGGTCACGGTGGAGTCGCGCGTCGATCGCGGCGATGTCCTCACCCTGATCGGCGCCAAACCCGACGTCGAGCGGGCCGCGCACGCGCTCGGCTACGCCGACCGGCCCACGGTGGCGACCGACATGATCTTCGTCGGCCTCGGCATCTTCCTCGGTGGGCTCGTCGGCCTCCTCACGGTGACCATCGGTGGGTTGCCGATCACGCTCACCGTCAGCGGCGGCGCCTTGATCATGGGCCTGGTCTTCGGCTGGCTGCGCGCCATCCGTCCGACGTTTGGGCGGATTCCCGAGCCCGCCATCTGGGTGTTCGACACCGTGGGGCTGGCCGTCTTCATCGGTGTGGTGGGTCTCGGGGCGGGCCCGAGCTTCGTGTCGGGACTCCAGAAATCGGGAGCGAGCCTGATCGTGGTGGGCCTCGTGGTGGCCGTGCTTCCCCACACGCTGGCCATTCTGTTCGGCCGGTACGTGCTGAAGATGAATCCGCTCATCTTGCTCGGGGCGTGCGCGGGCGCGGGGACGGTCACGGCCGCTCTGCGGGCTCTTCAGGAGAAGTCGCAGAGCAAGCTGCCCGCGCTCGGTTACACGGTGCCTTACGCCGTCGGCAACATCTTGCTCACGGCCTGGGGTCCGGTGATCGTGGCCTTGCTGCACTGACGAAATTGCACCGACGTACACACACAGCGGCGAGGTGATCGTGATGTGGCGGACCAGGCGCGTCGTCGCGATGTCGACAGGGATCCTTCTCCTCGTGACCCTCCTTGCTCCCGGCGGCGGGGCTCAGCAAGCCGCGCCTCCGGAGGCACAGTCGGCTCCCGCGTTCAAACCCGAGGAGCTGGAGCAGATCGTCGCGCCCATCGCGCTCTATCCCGATCCCCTCATCGCGCAGATCTTCATGGCCTCCACGTATCCCGTCGAGATCGTCATGGCCGCGCGCTTCCAGAAGGCGAACGCGAATCTCAAAGGCGATCAGCTCAACGAGGCGCTGAAGGACCAGACGTGGGACGACAGCGTGAAGTCGCTCATCAGCTTTCCCCAAGTTCTGACGATGATGAGCGAGAAGCTCGACTGGACCCAGAAGCTCGGCGACGCCGTCCTCGCCCAGCAGAAAGAGGTCATGGACGCCATCCAGCGCCTGCGTGCGAAGGCGCAGGCGTCGGGGAACTTGAAGTCGACGGCCCAGCAGAACGTGATCGTCGAGCCGGCGCCCGCCGCACCGGCGAGCGCGGGTGCGGCGCCCGCGCAGCCGACCATCATCAAGATCGAACCGGCGGATCCCCAGGTCGTCTACGTGCCGACGTACCAGCCCACCGCCGTGTACGGCGGGTGGCCGTATCCCGCCTATCCGCCCTACGCGTATTACCCGCCCGGCTACGTCGCCGGCGCCGCCATCTCGTTCGGCATCGGCATGGCGGCGGGGGCGGCAATCTGGGGCGGCTGCAACTGGGGCGGGGGGGACGTCGACATCGACGTCAACCGCCAGAACACCTTCAACCAGAACGTGAACCGCAACACGAACATCCAGCAGAAGCGCACCAACGCCCAGGGCGGCAACAAGTGGCAGCACGATCCCAGTCACCGGAAGGGCGCGCAGTACCGGGATTCCGCGACCCAGCAACGCTTCAACAAGAGCGGCCCGGCGAACGCGGCCTCGCGCGAGGGGTACCGCGGCCGCGGCGAGGGCGGTGGCGCCGGCGGCCGTGATGGCGCAGGTGGCCGCGATAGCCCAGGTGGCCGCGACAGCGCCGGCGGCCGCGATAGCCCAGGTGGCCGCGACAGCCCAGGTGGCCGCGATGGCGCAGGTGGCCGTGATGGCGGTGGCAGCGCGTCCGTCGGTTCCGGCGGCCGCGGCGGTGCCGGCGGCGGAGGGGGGGCGCTCGACGGCGTCGGTCAGGGTGGCGCGGCGCGCGACTCCAGCTCCCGCGGGGGCTCGAGCCTCAACTCGGCGCGGACGAGCGGCTTCCAGGGTGGTGGTGGTGGGAGCGCAGGCGGCGGTGGGCGCAGCGGCGGAGGCGGAGGAGGCGGCGGAGGCGGAGGGGGCGGTGGGAGAGGAGGAGGACGCCGATGAGAATCGCTCGTGTCGCGCTCGTGGTCCTTCTCACGTGGAGCACCGTGGCTTTCGCGGCGGATGGCCCGAAGAGATTCGGGTCGGTGGACGACGCCGTGAAGGCGCTCATCGATGCGCTGCGGTCAGTCGACCGAAAAGCGCTCGGTGAAATTCTCGGCGCGCAGGGCAAGGCGCTCGTGTCATCGGGAGACGACGTCGCCGACCGCAACGCGGCCCAGCGGTTCGTGGCCGCGTACGATCAGGCGCACCGTCTCGAAGGCGGCGGCGGACAGGTCGTGCTCTACGTCGGCGCCGACGACTTTCCCTTCCCGCTGCCGCTCGTCCCCGACGGCGCGAGCTGGCGGTGGGACGTCGAAGCGGGGCGCGAGGAGATCCTGAAGCGCCGCATCGGCCGCAACGAGCTGAGCGTGATCCAGGTCTGCCTCGCGTACGTCGACGCGCAGCGGGAGTACTATTCGCAGAGCCGCAAGCGCGACGGGGTGCTCGAGTACGCGCAGCGAATCCGCAGCAGCCCGGGCAAGCACGACGGGCTCTACTGGCCCACGAAAGCCGACGAGCCCGCGAGCCCGCTCGGTCCTCTGGTCACGCGCGCCGACGTCGAGGGATACACCCGCGCCGCCGGCTCCGCGAGCGGCAGCGTTCCCTTCCACGGCTATTTCTATCGGATTCTGCTCCGGCAGGGAGCGAACGCGCCCGACGGCGCGTACGACTACGTGCTCGGCGGACACATGATCGGCGGCTTCGGCCTGGTCGCCTATCCGGCCACCTACGGCAACTCCGGCGTCATGACGTTCATCGTGAACCACGACGGCGTCGTCTATCAGAAAGACCTCGGACTCGCGACGGCGCGCGCGGCGGCCGCCATGAAGTCGTTCAACCCCGACCCGACGTGGCAGCGCGTCGACAACGCCGCGATGTCCAAGCGTTGACCCGCGCACCGCGTACGACTAGGGCTAACGTCTCATGGCGGCCCGCCTCGGTCCGTGGTCGGATGACGTCATGGGGAGTGCAGGTAACGGCATCGGGTTGAAGGGCCGCGTGGCCGTCGTCACGGGCTCGACGAGCGGCATCGGTCTCGGCGTCGCCGATGCGCTGGCAATGCAGGGCGCGGCGGTGCTGCTCAATGGCTTCGGTCCGAAACCCGCCATCGATACCGCCCTCGCGCAGGTGGCGGCGGGCGGCACGCCGGTCGCCTACAGCGCGGCGGACATGTCGCGCCCTGACGAGATCGCCGCCATGCTCGAGCAGGCGCTCCGCGAGCTGGGCCCCGTGGACATTCTGGTCAACAACGCGGGCATCCAGTTCACCGCGCCCGTGGAGGAATTTCCGGCCGAGCGGTGGGACGCTATCCTCGCCATCAACCTCTCCGCCGTGTTCCACGCCACGCGGGCGGCCCTCCCCAGCATGCGCGAACGCAACTGGGGCCGCATCGTCAACATCGCATCCACGCACGGGCTCGTGGCGTCGGTTCACAAAGCGGCGTACGTCGCGGCCAAGCACGGCGTGCTCGGTCTCACGAAGGTGGTGGCGCTCGAAACCGCGACCACCAACATCACCTGCAACGCGATCTGCCCGGGCTGGGTCCTCACCTCCCTCGTGCAGCGGCAGATCGATGATCTCGCGTTGCGAGACCGCCTGTCCCCCGCGCAGGCGAAGCAGGCGCTGCTCGAAGAGAAACAGCCGTCGCACGAGTTTGCGACGCCGGCCCACATCGGCGCCGCCGTCGCGTTTCTCTGTTCGGAGGCGGCGGCGCAGATCCGCGGTGTCGCCCTTCCCGTGGACGGCGGCTGGCTCGCCCAGTAATCGTCGCGACGGGAGACCGAGCCAATGAAGACGATTTCGCTCGAGGAAGCGGTCACCCTGATTCCCGACGGCGCCTCCGTGATGATCGGCGGGTTCATGGGCGTCGGCACGCCGGAGCGCTTGGTTGACGCGCTCGTCGCCCGCGGGACGGGCGGACTCACCGTGATCGCCAACGACACCGCCATGCCTGGAGTTGGCATCGGCAAGCTGATCACCGCCGGCCTCGTCCGTCGTGCCATCGTCAGCCACATCGGGCTGAATCCAGAGACCCAGCAGCGGATGCTCGACGGGAAGCTCGACGTGGAGCTGGTGCCGCAGGGCACGCTCATCGAGCGGGTTCGCGCGGGGGGCTACGGCCTCGGCGGAATCCTGACGGCGACCGGGGTGGGCACGGTCGTCGAACACGGCAAGCAGACCTTGGTCGTGGACGGCCGCACGTTCCTGGTGGAGCCGGCGCTGCGGGCGGACGTCGCGCTCGTCAACGCGTTCCTGGCCGACTACCTGGGGAATGTCACGTACGCCTTGACGGCTCGGAACTTCAATCCCGTGATCGCCACCGCCGCCGACGTGGTCATCGTGGAAGCGGACAACATCGTCCCCACCGGGGTGATCGCGCCCGATCACGTGGTGACGCCCGCTCCGCTCGTCGACTACGTGGTGGCGCACTGAGGTCCCCATGGAAGCGCAAGAGATCATCGCCCGTCGCATCGCCCAGGAGCTGCGCGATGGGATGCTCGTCAACCTCGGCATCGGCATCCCCACCCTCGTCGCCAACTACGTGCCCGCCGGCATTCGCGTGTTCTTCCAGTCCGAGAATGGATTGATCGGCACGGGGCCGGTGCCGGAGCCCGGCATGCACCACCGCTTGCTGACCGACGCGGGCGGACGGGCCGTCACTGCGCTGCCCGGCGCGTGCACGTTCGACAGCGCCACGTCGTTCGGACTGATCCGTGGTGGACATCTCGACATGACCGTGCTCGGCGGCCTGGAGGTGGATGGCGCGGGCCGGCTCGCGAACTGGATGATCCCCGGCAAGATGGTCCCCGGCATGGGCGGCGCCATGGATCTCGTCGCCGGCGCGCGCCGCGTGGTGGTCGCCATGCAGCACACCGCCAAGGGCCGCTCGAAGATCGTGCCGGCGTGCCGGCTCCCGCTCACGTCGGTGCGCCCCGTCGATCTCGTCGTCACCGAGCTGGCGGTGATCGCCTTCCCGGGCGGCCGTGCCACGTTGCTGGAGACGGCCCCCGGCGTCGCCGTGGCGGACGTACGGTCGGCCACGGACACGGAGCTCCTGGTCGCGAGCGATGTGCGGACGATGACGCTCGGCACCAACGACGTGGCGCGGCCGGCGCGATGACACGGGAGGATGGCGGAGTGATCGTGATGATGGTGCGCGACGTGATGACCCACAGCCTGGTGGTGATCGATCCCGAGACACCCTGCCACGAGGCACGCCGGATGATGGACGAGCACCGCATTCGACATCTCCCGGTGGTGGCGGGGGGACAGCTCGTTGGAATGGTCTCGGACCGAGACGCGCGGTCCGCCGCCACCGAGTCCGGCGCCATCGCCGGCCGGATCATGACCCCGAATCCGGTGACGGTGACACCCGAGGCGCGCATCGAGCACGCCGCCCGCATGATGCTGGACGCGCGCTTCGGCGCGCTCCCGGTCGTGGACGGAACGCTGGTCGGGATCGTGACGTACACGGATCTGCTGCGCGCATTCGTCCAGGTCCTCGAGACCGCGACCCTGGAACGGATCGCGGTCGAAGTGGGGGAGGACCGATGATGCGCGACGTCGTGATCGCGGGGGCCTGCCGGACGGCGATCGGAACGTTCGGCGGCGGGCTGAAAAGCTTCTCCGCCGTCCAGCTCGGCACCATCGTGGTCGCCGAAGCCCTCAAGCGCGCCGGCGTGAGCCCGGACGCCGTCGACGAGACCATCATGGGCCACGTGCTGCAGGCCGGGCTCGGCGAGAACCCCGCCCGTCAGTGCGCCGTCAACGCTGGTATCCCATTCGGCTCCTCCGCGTTCACGGTGAACAAGGTGTGCGGCTCGGGGTTGAAGGCCGTCGCGCTCGGCGCGCAAGCGATCGCGGCCGGCGATGCGGACGTCGTCATCGCCGGGGGCATGGAGAGCATGACCAACGCGCCGTATCTCGTGGCCAAGGCGCGCTGGGGCATTCGCATGGGCGACGAGCCCCTCGTCGACTCGATGCTGCGCGATGGTCTCCTCGACCCGTGGACGGGCGTGCACATGGGCATCACCGCCGAGAACGTGGCGGAGCGCTTCGGCATCGGGCGCGCCGAGCAGGACGCCTTCGCCTCGGAGAGCGTTCGTCGCGCCTTGCACGCCATCGAGGCCGGACACTTCCGTGAGGAGATCGTCCCCGTCGAGGTCGCGCAGCGGAAGGGGCCCTCGTTCGTGTTCGATACGGACGAGCTTCCGCGCACGCGACCGGATGCGAAAGTGATGCAAAGCCTCCGTCCCGCCTTCAAGAAGGACGGGACGGTCACCGCCGGCAACGCCTCCGGCATCAACGACGGCGCCGCCGCCGTCGTGCTCTTGGCCGCCGAGCGCGCGGCCGACCTCGGCGTCACTCCCCTCGCCCGCGTGCGCGCCAGCGCCTCCGCGGGTGTGGAACCGTCGATCATGGGCACAGGGCCGATCGCGGCCGTGTCCAAGGTCCTCGCCCGCACCGGGCTGAAGGTCGGTGATCTCGACCTGATCGAGGCCAACGAGGCGTTCGCGGCCCAGGCCCTGGCGGTGGCCCACGCCCTTGGCTTCCGACCCGAGGTCACCGGCGTCTCGGGCGGCGCCATCGCGCTCGGACACCCCATCGGCGCCAGCGGTTGCCGCATCCTCGTCACGCTCGTGCACGGCCTGCGTCGCCTGTCACGGAACGTGGGGCTCGCCACGCTCTGCATCGGCGGGGGCCAGGGCATCGCGATGGTCATCGAGCGCGAACGGTGACCGCCGCCGGCAGCCACGACCTCAGCGACCTCGAGCGGAACGGGACGATGTTCTGGCGCGCCGAGGATCACGCGTGGATCGCCGACCCCGAGCAGGTGGTGAAGGCGCTCGCGAGCCGCGGGTTCGACGAGTACCGGCGCGACGTCGCGAAGGCCGGCCGCGACCGCGCGGCATCGGGCGGTATGTGGCAGGGGCTCGACGGGCGGACCGGCATCGTCGCCACCGTGATCTGGGTCGCGCATGCGATCCCGCGACAATCGCAGGTCTTCATCGAGATCGATGGCCGGCCGATCGAAGGGAGCGCGTGGGCCGAGATCGATGACGCCGTGGTCAACACCCTCGACGCCGCGGGGGGACGGTTGACGCTCGCGGACATTGCCAAGCGCATCGGCATGTCGGAGGGCGCCGCGCAGTCGGTCGTCTGCATGCTGGCGGGGCAAGGAAAGGTGCGGATCGTCCTCGTCGAGTTGCCGCTCAGGCCATGATGTTGACCCCGCCGTCGACGTACATCGTGGTGCCGGTGAGGCGCCGGGCGTACGGCGTGGCGAGGTACGCGCACGCGAAGCCCACATCCATAATGTCCACGAGGTCGCCGAGGGGCGCGCGCTCCATGGCCTCGTTGAGCATCAGGTCGAAATCCTTGAGGCCGGAGGCCGCGCGCGTCTTGAGGGGGCCCGGAGAGATCGCGTGCACGCGAATCTTCTGCGGCCCCAGCTCGTACGCGAGATAGCGGCACGCGGCCTCCAGCGCCGCTTTCACCGGGCCCATGACGTTGTAATTGGGCACGACCTTCTGGGCGCCGTGGTAGCTCATGGCGAAGATCGTCCCGCCTTCGGTCATCAGCGGCGCCGCCCGCCGTGCCATCCGGATGAACGAGTGACAGGAGACGTCCATCGCCTTGGCGAAGCCGTCGGCGGAGCACGCGAGGAGGCCGCCCTGCAAGTCCTCCTTCGGCGCGAACGCAATCGAGTGGAGCAGGATGTCGAGACGGCCCCACTCCCGGCCGACGACCTCGAACAACGCTTCCAGCTCGTCCGGGGTGGAGACGTCGAGCGGCATGAAGATCGACGCCTGCAGCGCGTCGGCGAGCGGTTTGACGTGGGGCCGGGCCCGGTCGTTGAGATACGTGATCGCCAGCTCGGCGCCGAGCTCGCGGAAGGCGCGCGCGCAGCCGTAGGCGATCGAATGTTCGTTGGCGATCCCGACGACGAGCGCGCGCTGGCCGAGCAGCACGGTGCGGTGGACGGTGGCTGTCATCTTCACTACCTCATCCCGCCCGCTCAGGGCGACTGGGTCCAGTATCCGTTGCCGCCCTCGCGCCACAGCTCGCGCGCGATGATGCGGCCGCGATCGGCGGAGACGATGCCGTCCACGACGACCGCGTCGCCGCCACGCAATCCCTGGTAGGAGGATTGGTCGGTCTGCGTCAGGTCGACTTCGATGGAGCTTCCGGCCTCGGTCATCAACTGCATCCTTGTCCCTGCGACCCACTGCACCCAGCCGAAGAACCGGAGCACGGTCTGCGCCTCTGGCGTGACCACGCCGAGCACGAGTACCAGCACCGCGGCGAGCAGGTATCGCAGAGCAAGCCGCCGGCGGCGATGGCGCGACGGTCTCACGCGGAGCCCCTGACGACGGCGAGCGTGTGCTCGGCGATCATGCGCTCCTCGTCGGTGGGAATCACCCAGGCGGAGACGCGGGAGCCCGCGGCGGAGATGCACGGGCCACCGGCGCGGTTGGCGGTGTCGTCGAGCCGGATCCCCAGCCACTCCGCACCGGCGCATATGCGGGCGCGGATGTCCGGCGAGTTCTCGCCGATGCCCGCCGTCAGCACGAGGGCGTCGATGCCGCCCAGGGCGGCGGTGAGCGACCCGAGCTCGCGACCGATGCGATAGACGAAGTAGTCGAGCGCAAGGCGCGCCCCGGGGGTGTCGCTCGCGAGCAGGTCGCGGACGTCGTTGCTGACGCCGGACAGGCCGCGCAATCCGGCCTCGCGGTAGAGAAGGCGCTCGACCTCCTTGGCGCTCCACCCCTTCTGGCTCAGCAGATAGAGCAGAACCCCGGGATCGAGCTGGCCGCAACGGGTGCCCATCGGGAGCCCATCGAGGGCCGTGAAGCCCATGGTGCTGTCCACGCTGCGGCCCGCGCGGATCGCGCACATGCTGGCCCCGCTCCCGAGGTGGGCGATGACCACTCTGCCGTCCGCGATCTCGGGTGCCACGCGCGGCAACGAACGCGCGATGTACTCGTAGGAGAGTCCATGGAAGCCGTAACGCCGCACGCCATCTTCGTAGAGCGCGTTCGGCAGCGCGTAGCGATCAGCCACGTCGGCGTGCCCGCGGTGAAAAGCGGTATCGAAGCAGGCCACCTGCGGCAGGCCCGGGAAACGCGCCTGGATCGAGCGGATGGGGCCGATGTTGTAGGGCTGGTGCAGCGGCGCGAGCGGGATGAAGCGATCGAGCGCCACCAGCACGGTCTCGTCCACCTTCATGGGCGCCGCGTACTCCGGTCCGCCGTGCACGACGCGATGGCCCACCGCGACCGGCAAGCCTCCCCCCAGATGAGTCCGCAGCCAGTCGGCCACGGCCGTCATCGCCGTCGGGACGTCGGGAACGTGGTCGGTCGCGTACTTCTCGTCCGTGAGCGCGCCCCCCTGCGCGTCCCGCACGCGCAGGCGCGCCTGCGTGCCGATCCCGTCCATCTGCCCTTTGAAGGCAAGGCGGAGGCGCTCGCCGCCATCGCTCTCGTACGACGAGAACTTGATGCTGGAAGAGCCCGCGTTGACGACGACGATCGTGTCCGGCACGACGTTACGCGGCAATGAGTCCCGCCTGCCGTCGCGACGCCGCGTAGAGGGCGGCGACACCGCAGGAAGCGATGCGGGCGCGTTCGGTGTCCGCCCGACTCGTGAGGATGATCGGCACCCGCGCTCCCAGCACCACCCCCGCCGCGTCGGCGCGGGACAGGAACGTGAGGTTCTTCGCCAGCATGTTCCCCGCCTCGAGGTCGGGGACGACGACGATGTCGGGATCGCCGGCGACGGTGGAGAGGATGCCCTTGGTGCGTGCCGCCTCCGCGCTGATGGCGTTGTCGAATGCGAGCGGCCCGTCCAGGATGCCGCCTCGAATCTGTCCCCGATCGGCCATCTTGCAGAGAGCGGCGGCCTCGATGGTGGAAGGGATCTTCGACGTCACGGTCTCGACCGCGGACAGGATCGCCACCTTCGGTTTTCCGATTCCGAGCGCATGCGCGAAGTCGATCGCGTTCTGGACGATGTCGAGCTTGTCATCGAGGGTGGGAAAGATGTTGACGGCGGCGTCGGTGATCAGGAGCGGCTTGTGATACGTCGGCACGTCCATCACGAAGACGTGGCTGACGCGCCGATCCGTCCTGAGCCCGGTCTCGCGGCGGACGACCTCGCTCATCAACTCGTCGGTGTGCAGGCTCCCCTTCATGAGCAACTCCGCCCGCCCGAGGCGCACCAGCTCGACGGCGCGGGCGGCGGCGGCGTGGCTGTGGGGCGCGTCCACGATCTCATGGGCTTCCACGTCGAGGCCGGCGGCACGCCCGACGGCGCGGATCCGCTCCGCCGGGCCCACGAGGATGGGGGCGATGATGCCGGCCTGCGCGGCATCGAGAACGGCGCCCAGCGACGCCTCGTCGCAGGGGTGCGCGACGGCCGTGGGGACTGGCGCCATCCCCTTGCAGCGCGCGAGGAGCTGCTCGTACTTGCCGCTGCCGCGCGTCTCCGTCCGGACCACGTCGGTCGCCATGCCAACCCCCTAGGCGGCCGCCGCCGGCGGCGACGCGCTCAGAACTTGTTCCACGCGCGCGAGGCGGGCGCGCCGTTCCTCGTTCAGGTCCCCTTTCGCCGACAAGACCTGGCGCACGATGTCGAGCGCGGCCGCCCGGTCCTTGGTGGACGACAGCATCCGCGGCAGCGCGGCCAACGCCTCCCCCTCGTCGAGCAGGAGGAGGAAGAACTGATCGCGAAACAACTCGCGGCGCCGGGCTCCGGACAGGCGTTCCCCCGCGAGGTGCTGGTCGCGCACTCGCTCCGCCATCCGGAATCCGCGGACATCCACGCGCGGATCGTCGCTCCCGACGTAGAGGAGGATGCGGACGGCAGCCTCCCGCAGCCCACCCTCATCCATCCGCGCCCGGAGCGCCGCCACCTTCTGCGCGACAACCGCCTCGAACGCCTCGTCGCGCGGGCGCACGGCGGCGTGATCGCGGTCAGCGCCCCGCAGACCCACCGCGGCCTGCAGCCACGGCGACTCGTAGATCGCCTTGAAGAGGCGCTCGATCGTGCGATCCCGCGCGTCGCGGTAGCGGTCGAGCGAGCGCTCGATCTGCCCCGACACTTCGCGCTCGAGGGCCAGAAAGGGATTGTCGGCGGCGACCGGGCGTCGATGGCGGCGCACGCTCTCCGCCAGCTCCTTCACCACCGCCATCCACGGATTTCGATCCGACCACAGCGAATATTGCAGGCGGTTGGGATGCAGGTTCCGCAGCGCCTCCGCGGACGTCTCATTCACGCAGGCGCGGACCCACGGGCTCATGAAGGTCCGATAGAATCCCTCGGTGATCTCCGACACGCGGGCCACCGCCTCGAACGGCCGCTCGTCCGCCCGTGTCTGCTCGAGCCCCCGGATATCGTCCAGCGTGCGTCGCTCGAAGCGCACGAGGTATCGGCCCGGCACCAGCTCGGTGTGCGGCATCCCCGGTTGCTTGTCCTCGATCACCATCTCCCAGAGGCCGGGCGGCAGCGTCTCGATGACGTCGAGCGTCTGAACGATCTCGGCGTGCTCGCGCTGTGCGATCCGGCCCGAGACGAAGATTCCGAGGTGGCCGATGTCCTCATGGAGGATGTAGACGATCGTCTGCTCGCGGGCGACGATTTCCCGCTCGCTCGCGTAGCAGTCCAGTATCCAGTTGAGCGCCTGCTGGGGCGGCGTGATGTTGTCGCCCCAGGAGGCGAAGACCACGATGGGGGAGCGGATGTTCCGCAAATCGATGCGGCGCCCGGCCGAGGTTGTCATCGCTCCGGAGGCGAGACGGTTGCCGACGAAGAGATTGTCGACGATGAACCGCATCTCCTCTTCGTTGAGCAGGTAGAAGCCGCTCCACCAGCGCTCGAAATCGAGATAGCGCGGCTCTTCGGTGTCGATCTTCGAGTAGAGGTTGTAGGGCTTCGTCCACAGCGTGTTGGACGGATTCAGGTTCTCGAAGTTGGCCACCAGGTGGGCGCCGTCGAAACGGCCGTTGCCGAGATCGCTCGCGAGGGCGGCGAGCCACGAGCCGCCCATGATGCCGCCCGCGTACCGCATCGGGTTCTGCGTGCCCTCGCCCGCCCAGTACGAGAGCGGTGCTCCCGCGAGAAGGACCGGACCCACGAGCTCGGGCGCGACCGCGCTCAGCATCATCACGGCCCAGCCCGCCTGGCAGTTACCGATGACACAGGGCCGCCCGTCGGCGTCCGGATGCAACGCGGCGACCTCCTCGAGAAACCGCGCCTCCGCGCGCCCGACGTCCTCCAGCGTCTGCCCGGGTACCGGTTCGGACCGGAAGCCGACGAAGTAGCACGGGTGCCCGGCGCGCAGCGCGACACCGATCTCGCTGTCCACCTTGAAGCCGCCAATCCCGGGACCATGGCCCGCGCGCGGATCCACGACCACGAACGGCCGCTTTCGAGGATCCTGGCGCGTGCTGGCGGGGGGGACGATCCGAACCAGGAAGTAATTGACAGGGCGCTCGAGCGTGCGCCCATCGAGCACCATCTCGCTGTCGAAGACGAGCACCGGCGGCTTGCCCTTCGCCTCGTGCTCGAGAACCATGTTTCCTCGCTTGCGCATGACGTCCCAGAAGAGGACGGTGCGTTGAGCGGCGTCCGTCCAGTAGTCCCACCCCGCCTGCCACGGCGCCAGGGACGGCATCCACGGTCGCCACCACTGCATCCAGAGCTCCGCGCTCGACTTTTCTCCTACGGGCATCGTCGATCCTCCGCGTCCGACTCTCCCATCGAAGTGACGTCGCGTCATCGAGACCTTGGTCGTACGACCCCGCCCGCCGCCACCGCCGAAACTCACCGAGGACGGGTCGATTGGCCCTGCTCGTGCTATCTCTCCACTTCGTAGCCTCGACGACAGCGGTTCTTCGAGGCGGAGGTGGCCCTTGGACCGGGGACCGGCGATGCGCGCGTGGCTGACGGCGACCGTCCTCGCGTGGGCGACGAGCTCGTGCGCCACGATTTCGACGACGTCGATGCCGTACGTCGGCGCCGCGCAGCGTCCGCCCACGGATCCGATGAGCGTGCAGATTTTGCAAGCCATGCCGGCCGCGCCGTACGAGCGCCTGGGCGAGATCTCCGTGACGGCGTCGACGTCGCCGGCGCCGGCCATGTCCGACATCGAGCAAAAACTCCGGGAGAAGGCGGCGGCGCTCGGCGCCGATGCGGCGGTCGTCGTCTACGATGGCCTCCAGCCCATCGGCGCCTATATCTCGGGCGGCTTGTGGTGGCCCTCGGATCGGACCGTGTATCCCGTCACCGGCCGCCGTCTCGTCGCGGTGGCGATCAAGTACCAGGCGGGATCGGGGCGACTGCCTTCGACCGCGAGCGTCGAGAGGCCGACGGTGGTCTTTGCCGAGCGCGCTGCCGTCATCGGCACCGTCGAATCTATCGATCAGGGCAGGCGGACGGTAACCCTCAAGCGCCCCGACGGGCAGATCCTGACGCTCAAGGCGCCGGCCGACGCCAAGAACTTCGACCAGATCCACCCCGGTGACGCCGTCCGCGCCGAGTACCTCGACGCCGTGGCCGTCGCCCTGCGCCAGGCGAGCGCCCCGCCCCCCGCCGGCGAGACGGCGGCGGTCGCGGTGGCGCCAAGAGGCGGGAAGCCCGAGGCCACGGTCGTCGATACGGTCGCGCTGACCGCCCGCGTGGAAGCAATCGATTACGGAAGCCGCACCGTCACCCTCCGCGGCCTACGCGGCGATCGCAGGATCGTGAAGGTAGACGATCGCGTGCAAGGGCTGAACGACGTCAAGCCCGGCGACGAGGTGGTCGTCCGCCATACCGAGGCCATCGCGACGACCTTCAGCAAGTAAGCCCGCCGTACCGACTTTGGTCTAGTAGACGCCCCCCGGCTTCGATGAGAGCTTCCGGCTACGAATCCGGGCCTCCTCCGAGGGCCCCACCACCACGCTGACCAAGCGAGAGGAGAAGCACACGATGGCGTCAACGAATCCCGAGAGCCCCGCGATGGATCTCGTCGACTTCTTCTCCGCCGCGGAGGCCAGGCTCGACCGATGGCGCCGCCTTTTCCGCACCGCGCGCGCCTTCGCGGAAGCGCCGGGGACGGACAGCGACCGGCTCCGCCGTGAAGCCGGGCGCCTGCTCGCCGAGATCGGACCGCTGGAGGCGTTCTGGGCCTATCCCGGGCCGCGCCTGCTCGGCGCGCTGCGCGACCGGGTCGCCGCCGGGGACGGGATGGGCGTTGCGCGGTTGGTGCAGCGCATCAGCAGCGCGCTCCTGTCCGGCAACTACCGCCGGGAGCCCGACGCCTGGGAGCTATCCGACGAGAGCGAGCCCACCGCCGCCGACCGACTCCCGCCTGCCCTCGATCAGGCCGGAAGCCACCGACCGTACTTCGAGGTCCTGTTCGTGAGCCCAGCGTCCCCGGCCATGTCGAACGACATCGGCCAGCAGCTACGGCGCCTCCGTCGCGCACAGGATCAGTTCGTGTACGAGCCGGTCTTCGTCGGCAGCTTCGAGGACGCTCTCCTCGGCGTCATCATGAACAGCAATATCCAGGCGGTGGTGGCGTACGACGGATTCCCTCTCCGCTCGCACCACGAGCTCCAGGTCTTCCGCGACATGCTGGCCCGCTACGGCGGCATCGACAGCGTCTCCGCGTCGGAGGACCTCGGCACCGCGCTCGCGCGGCTCGTGAAACGAATCCGCCCCGAGCTCGACTTCTACCTGCTCACCGACCGGGAAGTGGAGCGGCTCGCGGCCTCGGACGCGGCGGCGCCCATCCGGAGAGTCTTCTACGAGGTCGAGGAGATTCTCGAGCTCCATCTGAGCCTGCTCGACGGTCTTGCCGACCGCTTCGAGACGCCGTACTTCGACAACCTCAAGCGCTACGCGCAGCGCCCGATGGGCACGTTCCACGCGCTCCCCATCGCCCGCGGCAAGTCGATCTTCAAGTCGAACTGGATCCGCGACATGGGCGAGTTCTACGGCGTGAACCTCTTCCTGGCGGAGTCGTCGGCCACCACCGGCGGCCTCGACAGCCTGCTGGAGCCGACCGGCAACATCAAGATGGCCCAGGACAAGGCGGCGCGGGCGTTCGGGGCCGACCGCTGCTTCTTCGCCACCAACGGGACCTCGACCTCGAACAAGATCGTCGTCCAGACCCTGTGCAAGCCGGGCGACATCGTGCTCGTGGACCGCAATTGCCACAAGTCGCACCACTACGGCTTCGTCCTCGCCGGCGCCCAGCCGCTCTACCTCGAGGCCTATCCGATGACGGCCTACTCGATGTACGGCGCCGTCCCGCTCCGGACGATCAAGCGGGCGCTGCTGGACCTCAAGGCCGAGGGCCGACTCGATCGCGCCCGCCTCGTGGACCTGACGAACTGCACGTTCGACGGCCACATCTACAACGTCGTGCAGGTCATGGAGGAATGTCTCGCCATCAAGCCGGATCTGGTCTTCCTCTGGGACGAGGCGTGGTTCGGCTTCGCGCGGTTCTCGCCGTTCATGCGCCGTCGCACCGCCATGGGAGGCGCCGCCATCCTGCGCGAGCGCTTCGCCGATCCGGAGTACCGGCAGCGGTGCGAGGCGTTCTGGAAGGAAATGGGCGGCAACCTCGATCCCAAGGATCCAACGATCCTGGACCGGCGGCTCCTGCCCGATCCCACCCGCGCGCGTATCCGCGTGTGGGAGACGAACTCCACCCACAAGTCCATGTCGGCGCTCCGGCAGGGGTCGTGGATCATGGTCGCCGACCAGGACTTCCACGAGGTGGAGGCGATGTTCAAGGAGGCCTTCTTCACGCATACCTCGACGTCGCCCAATCTCCAGATCATCGCGTCGCTCGACGTGGCCCGCCGGCAGATGGAGCTGGAGGGCTACGAGCTCGTGATGCGGATGACCGAGCTCGCCCTCCAGATCCGGCGCGAGGTCAACAGCCATCCGCTCATCGCCAAGTACTTCCGCATGCTGACGCCGGAGGAGATGATCCCCTCGGAATATCGCGCCTCGAAGCTCCGCGACTACGGGCGGCCGCACTCGACGTGGCGGGAGGCGCTGGAGGCGATGAACGGCGACGAGATCGCCCTCGATCCCACGCGCCTCACGCTCCTGTGCGGCACCGCCGGCTTCGACGGCACCCAGTTCAAGAGCCTGCTCGCGAGCCGGTACGACATCCAGCTCAACAAGACCTCGCGCAACAGCGTGCTGCTCCAGACCAACATCAACAACACGCGGAGCGACGTGGCCCAGCTCGTGAAGGTGCTGGCCGACATCGCCCGCGACATCGACAAGGAGCTCCGGGAGGGCGGGCCCACCGCCAAGGCCGCCTTCGAGGCGCGTGTCCGGTCGCTCATGAAGGACGTCCCCGATCTTCCCAACTTCAGCCGGTTCCAGGACGTCTTCCGCGCCGATCCGGAGAGCGTGACCTCGGAAGGCGACATCCGCGAAGCCTTCTTCGCCGCCTACGACGCGGAGGCGTGCGAGTACGTCAAGCTCGCGAGCAAGGAGATCGACGAACGGCTCGACGAGGGGCCCGAGCTGGTCTCCGCGAGCTTCGTCATCCCCTACCCGCCTGGCTTCCCGATCATGGTGCCGGGCCAGGTCATCACCCGCGACACGATCGACTTCATGCGCAAGCTCGACGTGAAGGAGATCCACGGCTACAACGCAAGCCAGGGCCTGAAGCTGATCCGCCAGCCGGCGGCGAGCGCGAAGAGCGAGCGACCGCGCGCCGCGTGAGAGGACAAACGGCATGACGGCGTATCGGTCCGGAAGCAAGGGCAGGGCGTCCCTCCGAACGATGCTCGGGTGCCTGGCCGGCGTCGTCTTCGTGCTGGCGCTGACGACGGGCTGCGAGCGCGGAACGGCCAAGGAGTCGAAGTCGTCGAAGGCGGGTCCGCCGGCTGCGCCCCCGCCCACGGTCATCGTCGCCGAAGTGGTGCAGCGGACGGTGCCGATCTCCGCCGAGTTCGTGGGACGCACGGAGGCGGTGCCCACCGTGGAGATCCGCGCGCGCATTCAAGGCGTGCTGGAGCAAGTGCGGTTCCGAGAAGGCTCCACGGTCCAGAAGGGCCAGCAGCTGTTCACGATCCAGCAAGAGGAGTACAGGGCGGCGCTCCAGTCCTCCCGCGCGCAGCTCGCCAAGGCCGTCGCCGATCTGACGCGCGCGCGGGACACATCGGTCGTCGATCGCTCGCGTGCCAACCTCGAGCAGGCGAAAGCCGAGCGTGGCCGGACCCAGAACGACGTGGCCCGGTATCGGCCCTTGGCCCAGGAGAAGGCGATCCCGCAGCAGGACCTGGACACCGCCGTCTCGAAGGAGCAGGTGGCCGTCGCCGCCGTCGACGCCGCCGAGGCTCAACTCAAGGACACGCAGCTCGCCCAGCGCACCGCCATCCAGCTTGCCGAGGCCGCCGTGGAGTCGGCCCGCGCCTCCGTCACCCAGGCCGAGCTGAATCTGAGCTATACCGTCATCGAATCGCCGATCTCGGGAATCATCAGCAAGCTCGCCGTCGACACCGGCAACCTCGTCGGCAAGGGTGAACCCACGCTCCTGGCCACGGTGTCATCCGTCGATCCCATCTTCGTCGATTTCGCCATCACCGAGGCCGACTACTTGCGGTTCGTCAAGCGCATCCCGGGACTGGGCCGCGGAGAGGTGCGTCAGACCGGCCCCGCGACGCTCGTGCTGATCATCGCCGACTCCACCGTCTTCCCCCACAAAGGCCGCCCCGTCTTCGTCGACCGCGCCGTCGATCAGACGACGGGGACCATCCACGTGCGCTCGGAATTTCCGAATCCGGAGATCGTCCTGCGCCCCGGCCAGTTCGGGCGCGTGCGGGCGGTGACGGAAGAGGTGCCGAACGCGATCCTGGTCCCGCAGATCGCGGTGCAGGATCTCCAGGGCAGCAAGACGGTCCTCGTGGTCGGCGAGGGCGACAAGGTCGCGCAACGAACGGTGACGCTGCGCGAGACCTACCAGCAGTTCTACATCGTGACGGCCGGGCTCAAGCCCGGAGAACGCGTGATCGTCGAAGGGATCCAGAAGGCGCGGCCGGGGATGCAAGTGAAGGCGGAGACGAGGCCGGCGAACCAGAGTCCGGCCGCCTCGCCGCCCACCACCCCCGCGCGCTAAACCGATGGCCAGCTTCTTCATCCGACGTCCGATCGTCGCCATCGTCATCGCGCTCCTCACCGTCCTGCTCGGGACCTACTCGCTCCTCCGGCTCAGCTTCGAGCAGTATCCGTTCCTGGCTCCGCCCACCATCCGGGTCACGGCCAACTACCCCGGCGCCTCCGCGGTGGCCGTGGAACAGTCGGTGGCCACCCCGATCGAGCAGGAGGTCAACGGCGTCGATCGGATGATCTACATGAAGTCGTCGAACACGAGCGACGGCCGCATGCTCCTCGACGTGAACTTCGAGGTCGGCGTCGACCAGGACACCGCGAACGTCCTCACCCAGAACCGGGTGTCGTCGGCGCAGGCGCGCCTGCCGCAGGAGGTCGTGGCCCAGGGCGTCACCGTGAAGAAGCAGAGCCCGAGCATCCTCATGGTGATCTCGCTCTATTCGCCGGCTGAAAGCTACGACGCCAACTTCCTCATCAACTATGCGTCGATCAACGTGCGCGATCAGATCTTGAGAATCCCCGGCATCGCTCAGGTCGACCTCTTCGGTGGCACCGACTACGGCCTGCGCGTCTGGCTGCGGCCCGACAAGCTCGCCAAGCTGGGGCTGACTCCGTCCGACGTGATCTCGTCGATCAAGGAGCAGAACCTCCAGGCGCCGGCCGGACGCATCGGAGCGGCGCCCACGCCGGCCGATCAGCAGTTCACGTACACGGTGAGCGCGCCCGGACGCCTCGTCACCGCCGAGGAGTTCGAGAACATCATCATTCGCGAGGCGGCCACCGGCGCGCCCGTGCGCATCAAGGACGTAGGCCGCGCGGAGCTGGGCAGCCAGGACTACAACTCGTTCGGCCGGCTGAATGGCAAGCCGTCGGGCGCGATGGCGGTCTACCTGCTGCCGGGAGCGAACCAGCTCCAGGCGGCGGAGACGATCTACAAGACGATGGCCACCGCCAAGACCCTCTTCCCGCCCGATCTCGACTACACGATCGTCTACGACACGACCCCCGCCGTCCAGGCGTCGATCCACGAGATCGTGAAGACGTTCGTGGAAGCGCTGATCCTCGTCACCCTCGTCGTGTTCATCTTCCTGCAAAATCTCCGCGCCACGATCATCCCGCTTCTCACGGTGCCCGTATCCATCGTGGGCACCTTCATCTTCTTCCCGCTCCTGGGCTTCTCCGTCAACACGCTCTCGATGTTCGGCCTCGTGCTCGCGATCGGCATCGTGGTGGACGACGCGATCGTCGTCGTCGAGGCGGTCATGCATCACATCGAGCACGGCATGAGCCCGCGCGACGCCACGACGCAGGCCATGAAGGAGGTCTCGGCGCCGGTCATCGGGATCGCGCTGATCCTCTCCGCCGTCTTCATTCCCGTCGCGTTCATCAGCGGCCTCACCGGGCGCATGTACCAGCAGTTCGCCCTCACCATCGCGATCTCGGTGCTGCTCTCCGCCTTCAGCGCGCTCTCGCTGTCGCCCGCGCTGTCCGCCATGCTCCTCAAGCCGGCCCGGCCCGCCCGCGGCCCGCTGGGCGCGTTCTTCCGGGGATTCAACAAGGTGTTCGCCGTGGGGACGAACGGCTACGTCGGCATCGCCAAGCACCTCATCCGACACGGCGTGATCACGATCGTGATCGTGGGCGTCGTCATCGTCGGGATCGGCCTCCTCGGCCGCGTGCTGCCGGCGGGATTCATCCCGGACGAGGACCAGGGGTTGTTCGGCGTCAACGTGCAGCTCCCGCCGGGGGCCTCCCTCGAACGCACGAGTGCCGTGCTTCGCCGTGTCGAGGAGATCCTCCGGAAGGTCGAGGGCGTCGAGTCGTTCCAGACCATCGGCGGCTACGGTGCCGTCACCAGCACCTATCAGCCGAACTTCGGAAGCATCTTCGTCCGCCTGAAGGCGTGGGAGGAGCGGCACGACGAGTCGCTGCACGTGCAGGGCATCATGCGCCGCATGCAGGCGGAGCTGGCCGCCATCCCGGAGGCGATCGCCTTCCCGTTCAACGTCCCGACCATCAGCGGCTTCGGCGCCGCCGCCGGCTTCAACTTCCTGCTCCAGGATCGAAGCGGTTCGCTGAGCGTGGAGGAGCTCGGAGCCCAGACCCGCACCTTCCTGGCCGCGGCGCGGCAGCGACCGGAATTCGCGTCGCTCTTCACGGCGTTCGATCCGACGTATCCCCAGGTGGGTGTCAACCTCGACCGGGAAAAGGCGCGCACGCTCGGCGTCCCCGTGAACGACGTCTTCCAGGCCATGTCGACCGCGATGGGCGGCAGCTACGTGAACGACTTCAACCGCTTCGGACGGCTCTACCGGGTCTACGTCCAGGCCGACACGGATTACCGTCGAAAGGCCTCCGACATCGGCGACGTCTACGTGCGCAGCAAGACCACCAACACGATGATCCCGCTCTCGACGCTGGTGGCGATCAAGTCGGAGACGGGAACGGAGATCACCACGCGCTTCAATCTGCTGCGCTCGGTCGAGATCAACGGCGCCCCCGCGCGCGGCGTCAGCTCGGGCCAGGCGCTGGCCGCGCTCGAGGAGGTCTTCCGGGAGACGATGCCGAAAGAGATGGGCTTCGCCTACTCGTCGCTGTCGTATCAGGAGAAGATCGCGCCGCCGGCCACACCCACCTTCGTGCTCGCGATCGTCTTCGTCTTCCTCCTGCTGGCGGCGATGTACGAGAGCTGGCGCTTGCCGTGGGCCGTGCTGCTCGGATCGCCGCTGGTCGCTCTCGGCGCCTTCTTCGGAGTCTGGCTCGCCGGCTACGACAACAACGTCTACGTGCAGATCGGCCTCATCATGCTCGTCGGGCTCGCCGCCAAGAACGCGATCCTGATCGTCGAGTTCGCGAAGGCCAAGCACGATGAAGGCCAGACGCTGGAAGAGGCCGCCCTCGAGTCCGCGCGGCTCCGCTTCCGGCCCATCTTGATGACGGCGTTCGCGTTCATCCTGGGCGTCGTCCCCCTGATGCTCGCCAGCGGCGCCGGCGCCGGCGCCCAGAACGTCATGGGCCCGGCCGTATTCTGGGGAATGCTGATCGCGACCAGCGTCGGCGTGTTCCTGATCCCCGGGAACTACACGTTCGTGGAAGGCCTCTTTCGAAAGGGGAAGGAGGCGAAGCGCCCCGTCGCGCCCCGGGCCGCGCCCACTCCGGAGCACGCGTGAAGCGCGCGGCGCTGCTGCTCGCGACGCTCCTGGCGGGCTGCGCCGTGGGGCCCGACTACAAGCGACCGGCCGTGCCGGTCCCGCCCGACTTCCGCGGGCGCGACGGCGATGCGGCGAGCCCGACGTCGTTGGGGGACCTCGCCTGGTGGCAGATCTTCCAGGACGAGACCCTCCAGTCCCTGATCCGTGTCGCGATCGCCGAGAACTACGACGTACGGATCGCCGTCGCGCGCATTCTGGACGCGCGCTCGCAGGTCACCATCGCGCGATCGTTCCTGGGCCCGACCATCAGCGCGTCGGGGTCGGCTCCCTACGTCCGCACCGTCGGCGATCGGGCACCGGCGCCGATCCAGGACCGGGAGACCTTCAGCCCTCTCGCCACCCTCGACCTGTTCTGGGAAATCGACTTCTGGGGGCGTCTGCGCCGCGGGAGCGAAGCGGCCCGGGCCGACCTCCTCGCCGCCGAGGACGTGCAGCAGTTCGTCGTCACCACCCTCATCAGCGACGTCGCCACCGCGTACTTCGCGCTCCGTGAGCTCGACCTCGAGCTCGAGATCTCGATCCGGACGCTGGCGTCCCGCGAGGACTCCCTGCGGCTGGTCAGGCTCCGTCAGGAAGGCGGCGTGGCCGCCATGATCGACGTGCGACAGGCCGAGGTGTTGCTCTACACGGCGGCGGAGACGATTGCCGATGTCCAGCGGCGGATCGAGCAGACGGAGAACCTCATCAGCGTGCTGCTCGGGCGCAACCCGGCCGTGATCGCACGCGGTCGACCGTTGGTCACGCAGGTCGCTCTCCCGAGCATCCCCCCGGGTCTTCCGTCCGCGCTGCTGGAGCGCCGGCCCGACATCCGGCAGGCAGAGAGTCAGCTCGCGGCCGCCACCGCGAGAATCGGCGTGGCGAAGGCGGACTACTTTCCGCGCGTGATGCTCACCGGCGCCGCCGGCGCGGGCGGGGTGGCGATCAACGGAAGCTGGTTCGGCCCTACCGGGGTGATGGCGATCAGTCCCCAGATCACCCTGCCGATCTTCAACTGGGGCCGCATCGGCGCCGGTGTCCGGTCCGCGGAAGCGCGGGCGCAAGAGGGACTCGAGCGTTACCAGCAGACGATCGTGCAGGCATTCCGCGAGGTGTCCGATGCCCTCGTCGAACATCGGAAGCGGGGAGAGTTTCGCGTCCAGCAAGAAGCGCTCGTCCTGTCGCTGCGCGACGCCGCACGCCTCGCGAACATTCGCTACCGGGGCGGCGTCACGGGCTACCTCGAGGTCCTGGACACCGAGCGGCAGCTGTTCGATGCAGAGCTGGGGCTCGCGCAGGCGCAGCGTGACGAGCTGCTCGCGGTCGTGCGCCTGTACCGGGCCCTCGGCGGCGGCTGGGATGCCTCGTACCGCCCGTGACCCTCTACCGCCCGTGAGCGTCGGGCCGTCCGGGGCGCGAAGGGCGCGGCGGCGAGGTCAGAAGACGGACACCTCGTAGTTGACGATCACGCGGAAGTCCTTGAACACCCTCTGGCCCCCGTCGTCACCGTAGGCGTTCCGGAAGCGGAACGAGAGCCCCTTGACGGCCGGCACGTTGTAAATGATGTCCAGGTTTCCCTCGCGCGTCGTCGCGAGCCCGCGACCGGTGGCGGGGTCCTCGCGATCGATGCCCTGTCCGTAGACCACCTGCACGGTCAAGCCGGGCACTTTGAAGGGCAGCAACGTCCCGCCGAAGTCGTACTTGACGCCGATGCCCCATGCCTTCTCGTTCGCGCGGTCGAAGTCGGTCACCATCAACGAGAGGTAGCCGGGCCACGAGCCATAGGGGGTCCGGATCGACGCCTCGTCGCCGGTGAAATGGGTGGCGAGGCCGACCGTGAGTCCCTTCCACTGCACCCGCGCGCCGGCGCCCACGTTCCAGGTGGCGAAGTCACCCAGCCGCTCGTCTCCCACCGCCCGCTGGTCGGTGAACTGAACACCGAACGTGACGGCGAGGCTCTCGGTGAACGGATGCGTGTACTCCGTCTTGGTGAATACCGTGTTGAAGACGTTGGGCACGTAGAAGGTGCCCGCGTAGATCATGAGGTTCTGGATCGGCGTGAGCGTCAAGGCGCCGAGGATCAGCCCCTCGTTGGGTCCCCTGGCGCCGGCCTGGCGGGACATCGAGATGAAGTCGTTCGAGTCCCGCGGCTTGATCGTCCAGAGGTAGCCGGTGTCGTAGCGGAGCCAGCCGACCTTGCCCGACGCCGTCACTGCCTCGAACGTGTTCGGGACCATGCGGTTGTCCTGGGAGTTGACGTAGCCCTCGTCGACCCTCTCTCGCCCGCCCTTCAGGAGGACGTAGTCCTTGTAGCGCAGCGCGCCCCACGCTTCGCCGAAGGTCCCGATCGTGTCTTGCCCGGGGGTCAACAGCGTGGTCCCGGGGCGGCTGTCAGGGGCGTAGGCCGGGAAGGACATGTAGTACACGCCGCCGATCGCGAAGGTGTCGAAGGCCCATCCGGACTGGTACTGCAACCATCCGCCCAGCGCCCACGCTTCGCTGGCGCTCCCGTCCGACTTCTGGCGGTTGAAGTAGAAGCTGCGGAAATGGACGTTCAGATCCGTGTCGCGGAAGAACGCCGGCCACTTGTTCCGCTGTTCATCGATCACGGGGAAGGTGCGCCCGAGCCAGTCCTTCGGCGGCTCCGGGGGAGGCAGAACGTTCCCGACCGCGAGGTGTTGCTCCTGGTCGTGGTCCGCGCGCGCCGGCGGCGCTGCCAGCAAGACGATGAGGCAGACGACCGCCAGCGCCAACACCGGTGACGTTCGCGGCCGGCAATTGCATAGTGTCATGGGGCCTCCGCACGGGTAGACTGTCGCCGCTGGCGCGAGTACATCCTCAGGCGCCAGGCCCCGCAACTGGACCTTCGTCGCGGCGAAGATCGCCGGGCTCGAGGGACCAGATGGCCCTTGCTGATTGCGGGTGCGATCGCGCTACCTGCGCCCTCAGACACTCTGCTGAAGGTCGTGGCGACTCGGCTTTGAGCCTGCGCTCCGAAGACGATGGTCAGGCAGCGGGCGCGGGGTCGATCTGAATCTTGTCCGCCTGCCGCACGAGCTCCGCCACCGAGCCCGCCTCGGTCTTCGTCATCACGTGACCGCGGTGGAATTTCACCGTCTTTTCACTGATACCGAGCTCGAAGGCGATCTGCTTGTTGAGCAGGCCGCGCAACATGAGCCGGAGCACGTCCCGTTCTCGCGGCGTGAGCAGATCGAACCGCGCCTGGATGGCGGCTTGCTCGGCGCGCTGCCTTCTCGTCGCGCGCGCGCGCTCGAGCGCGTCGTGGACGACGTCCAGCAACGCCTGATCGCTGAGGGGCTTTTGCAGGAAATCGACGGCCCCCGCCTTCAGGGCGCGGACGCTCGATCCCACGTCGGCGTATCCACTCATGAAGATCACCGGGATGTTCTGCCGCGAGCGCGCGAGGTTATCCTGGATTTCCAGTCCGCTCGCGCCGGGCAGTCGCAGATCGAGAAGGATGCAGGCGGGCCGATCGGGCACCGGACGCGCCATGAACTGCTTGGACGACGCGAAGGATTCGACGTCGAGGCCATCGGAGCGCAGGAGCCGTTCGAGCGCGCGCCGGATGGAGTCGTCGTCGTCGATCACGAAGACGAGCGAGCGGCCGTCCGCTCCCTCGCTGCGTTCCGCCACTTCGGATTTTCGCGCTGATATCGTCGCCACGTTCACCTTCCCGCCAACCCTAGGGGTGAGCTCGGTCTTGAGGGCTGTAAAGCTGATGCATCCAGGGCCATTGGGCAATAGACCTTTGGTCCTACGCCGGTCGCGGCCCACCGGCTGCTCACCGTGGCCCTACCAGAGGCCGGGGAGAAGACGGTAGCGCACCACGCTGAGGTAGCTCACCCATGCGTCGTCTCGCGCGAGCATCCGCTCCTCGGCATGAATGCGGTAGACGAGCGACGCCCATCCCGCGATCACGAGCAGCACGGTGCCGACATTCCATCCCTGGAGGTTGTAGCCGACGTCGGCGAGGACGTAGGAAAGGTACATCGGATGGCGGACGAGCCGGTAAGGCCCGGTCATCGTCAGATCGCGCCAGGCGGGGCGGATCCCGAACGACCGGCCGAGGCTGACGAGACTGGCGAGGCTCAAGCACGCCGACAGCGTGACGAGGACGAGGCCGGCGGCGGGCCACACAGGGTCGGCGGGTACCCACCTCACGTAGGCGATTTGCGCATACGGGTAGGCATACGCCACGACGACGGCGACGCTGGAAGCCAGTGAGCGGTCCTGTGCCTTCGGCGAGCCCCGCGTGAGCGCGATCGCGAGGACCAGAAGGTGCTGCGAAACGTAGATCCAGTCGATGACGGTGAAGGTCGGTGTGAGCCAGGCGAGGAGGGCCAGCTCCGCGGAGGTGACGCCAAGCAGGACAAAGTCCCCGACTGTTCGTGCTGACATCGGCTCATCGCATCTCATAGGCGCCGGCGCGCGCGCCTGCCATGGGACGTTGGTCGTATACCGCGGACGGCATCAGGACCAAGGTCCCATGTCGGGGGCGAGGACCGCGCGCTAGGATCCCATCTTCGATGAGGAGGCGACCGTGCGAACGGTAGAGTTCGACCTCGTCTCCACCCTGCTCATCTCGATGGTGGTGCTGTTCCTGGGTCGACTTCTGGTGGGCAAGGTGGCCGTGCTCGAGCGATTGAATATCCCGGCCCCCGTCGTCGGCGGCGCCGTGATCGCGCTCGTGCTCGCCCTCGTCGACAGCCTCATCCACGTCAAGCTCGGTTTCAACCTGGGGTTGAAAGACACGCTCCTCCTCATGTTCTTCACGACGGTGGGCCTCGCCGCGGACGCCCGGATGCTCGTCAAGGGAGGTCCCCGCCTGCTCGTCTTCCTCGCCATCAGCGTCGTCCTCATCGTCATCCAGAACCTCATCGGCATCGGCACCACGCGCCTCCTCGACCTCCATCCCATCGTGGGCCTCCTCGGCGGATCGATCACGCTCGTGGGCGGCCATGGAACCGGTGCGGCCTACGCGGGACGGCTGGGGGAGACCATGAACATCCAGGGGATCATGGAGCTCACGATGGCCTGCGCCACCGCGGGGCTCGTCATCGGGGCCGTTCTGGGCGGTCCCGTGGCCGAATACCTCCTGAAGCGTCACAAGCTCGCCGCGTCGGCTCCCGCCGAAATCGCGCTCGCGAGTCGCAACGAGCCCGAGGACGAAGCCGTCACTTCGGGGTCCTTGATCAATACCCTGTTCCTCATTCTCCTGTGCTTGACGGCCGGCAAGATGCTCGTGGGGGTGCTGGCGGAGACGGGCTTCATCCTGCCCGACTTCGTGTTCTGCCTCTTCCTCGGCGTGTTGATCCGCAACGCCGGGACCGTCACCCGTGTCTTCCGGGTGAGCGACACGACCGTGGACGTGGTCGGCAGCGTCGCGCTCTCGCTCTTCCTGGTCATGGCCCTCATGACGATGCGCTTGCTCGACCTGGTGAACCTGGCCGGCCCGCTGCTCGTGATCCTGGCCGCGCAGACGGTCGCCATCGCTCTCTACGCCGTCGTGGTGACATTCCGGGTCATGGGCCGGAATTACGACGCCGCCATCATGGCCGCCGGCCAGATCGGATTCGGGATGTCGTCGACCGCGTGCGCCCTCGCCATCATGAAGTCCGTGACGGAACGCCACGGTCCGTCGCCGCTTGCCTTTCTCATCGTCCCCATGGTGGGCGCGTTCTTCATCGACATCATGAATGCGCTCATCATCCAGGCCTATCTGGCCCTGCCGCTCTTCGGATTCTGAGCCATGTGGCGAACGTCGACCTACGCCGTCGTCTCCACCGTCTTCGTCATGGCGATCGTTGGCTGCTCGCGCGGGCCCGACGCCGGCTCTCTGCGTGCGGAGGTCCAGGGCAAGCTCGATCAGCGGTTCAAGCCGGGCTTGTTCGCCCTCGTGGGGCTCAAGCGCCAGGGCAGCGCGCCGTTGCCCGGGGCGGAGACGGGGGCGAAGCGCCTCGCGGTCTACTTCAACGCCACGCTCAAGCTCACCCAGGGCTACGACTTCGGCAACTGGGAGGGACTGAGCGCGGGCACCCTCGCGCAGGTGCTCGGCGCTACGGAGAAGGGCATCATCGGTGTGAAGCCCGCCGAGAGCCGCCCCGGCGACGTCATCAAGGTTTACGGAAGCTCCACCTACGAGTGGGTGAGCGATCGATGGCAAGGCGTCGAGGCCGCAACCGTCGGCGTCGCGAAGACGGCCGCCCCCGGGAACGCGGCTCCACCGTCGCGGTCCAGGCAGCTCATCGACAAGCTCGCGGCCCTCGTCGACATCCCGCCTCCCGGACCGGGATCCGAGGCCGAAGAGGTGGTATCGGACGAGCTCGACCGCGCCCTGCGCGCGATCACCGCTCGGCTCGCGCGTCGCAAGCAGGTCTACGTGTTCGCCAGCGGCCCGGAGGCGGGCGAGTACCATCCGATCGTTGAATCGGTCGTTGCCCGCGTAAGAAGGCTCGACAAGAAGATCAAGGTGCGAAATTTGACAACCGAGGGCAGCGTGCAGAACGCGCGGCTCATCCTCGCCAACGAGGTCGACTACGCGCTGATCCAGTCGAACGTGGCGGCGATGGCGGTCGCCGGCGAGGGGCCGTTCGCTGCGGGAGGTCCTGTCATCTCGCTCCGGGCGCTGGGCAGCCTGTTCCCGGAGCCCGTCCACATCGTCGTCTCGGCAGAGTCGGGGATCCGGGGCGTGGCCGACCTCAAGGGCAAGCGCGTGGCGATCGGAGCGCGAGATTCCGGCACGCGGGCCGATGCGCTCGCCGTCCTCTCGGGGCACGGGCTCGACGCGAAGGATCTCGTGGTCAGTGATGAAGGTCTGGAGGCGGCCGCCGCCGGGCTCCGAGCCGGTCGGCTCGACGCGTTCTTCGCGACCGTCGGTGCCCCTACCGCGGAGCTCCAGCGGCTCGCCACGCGTCATCCGATCCGGGTGCTGTCCCTGGACGCCAACGCGATCGGACGCCTCGTCACCCAGCATCCGGGCCTCGTCCGTCTTCTGCTTCCCGCGAATACGTACCCCGGCCAGAAGGAGGACGTGACGACCGTCGCCGCCACGGCCCTGCTCGTGACTCACGCCGATGTTCCGGAGCGCGAGGCCGAGCTCGTGCTCAGACTGGTCTTCGAGAATCCCGACTACGTCTCCGCCGGGAGCGCTCAAGGCGCGAAGATCGCGAAACGGAGCGGATTGCGCGGTATCACGATCCCCGTGCATCCCGCCGCCAGTCGATACTTCGGCTCCGCCATGCTAGGAGGTCACCCGTGGCGATAGGACTGCGGCCGGTGAGTACGTCGTCGGTGCCCGACCACGAATTCGAACGGCGGCTCTCGGCCCGCCTGCTCGACGTCTTGATCCGGGCGGGGTTGATCGGTGTCTTGGCGATTCTTTGCTACCGCATCTTCGCGCCGTTCCTGACGCTGATGGTGTGGGCGCTCATCCTGGCCGTCACGATGTATCCCCTGCACCAGTCGCTCGCACGCAGGATCGGCGGAAAGCAAGGCCTCGCCGCGACGATCGTGGTGGTCATCGGTGGCGTCCTGATCATCGTGCCGACTGCGTTGCTGATGAACTCGTTCGGAACGTCCATTCATGGTCTTGTCAGTGCGGTACAACAGAACACCCTCGAGGTACCGGCGCCGCGCGAGAGTGTCAAAGACTGGCCGTTCATCGGCAAAAAGATCTACGGCACCTGGTCGCAAGCGCATACCGACTTGCCCGGGCTCGTCCAGAGCATGCAGCCGAAGATCGGCGAGCTCGCCCGGAAGGCGCTGGCGATCGTCGCCGGCATCGGGGTCGGGGCTCTGCAGTTTCTCGCGTCGTTCATCATCGCCGGCATCGTGATGGCGTACGGCGAGGCGGGCGCGCGCGGCAGTCGTGCGATTTTCGAGCGGATCATCGGCAGCGAGCGAGGCGAACGATTTCTCTCACTGTCCGCGGCCACCATCCGTGCGGTGGCGGTGGGGGTGATCGGCATCGCGTTCATCCAGGCCATGCTCGTCGGCCTCGCGCTGCTGGTCGCCCACGTCCCGTGGGCCGGTGTGCTGGCAGCCATCACGCTCGTGCTGAGCGTGGCCCAGGTGCCGGCATTGATCGTCATCGCTCCCGCGATCGTTTACATCTGGACGAGCGGGAACTACGGCCACGGCGCCGCCATCGCGTATACGGTTCTCTTGTTGCTGTCCGGGATGGTCGACAATGTCTTGAAGCCGTTGATGCTCGGTCGCGGAGTGGAGGCGCCGATGCCGGTGATCCTGCTCGGAGCCTTGGGCGGTCTCGCGACGGCCGGGATCCTCGGAATGTTCGTGGGCGCCACGCTGCTGGCCCTCGGCTATCAGATCTTCATGCACTGGGTGGCCACGAATCCCGATTCGAAGGTGGACGCGGCGCCCTGAGACGCTCGGCCGCCGACACTGCGCTACGGGTAGTTCGCGTCCTCACGGCGGGCGGTCCCGCCGGCGCCGGGAGTCTGCAGTCGGGCGCCGACGAGGCGCGCGATCATCACGGCGACGTAGAGCTGCCCGCCGACCGCCTCCAGCACGGCGAGGCCACGCGCCACCTCCGTCTTCGGCACCACGTCCCCGTACCCGAGCGTGGCCAGCGTGACGAAGCTGTAGTAGATCGCCGTGGACAGCGACAATCGGGCCGGTGTGCCAGCGGCGCCGGCTTCCCCGAACGAACCCGGCCACGCGATGGCGACGGCCCAGTCCAGCACGCCGAAGAAGAGGCCGGCGAGCACGTACGCGCTCAGCGCCGCGTAGATCTGCTCGGCACGGACGATCGTCGCCGACAGCGCAAAGCGGATCGCACCGCCCACCGCCACCACGGCGAGGCCGGCGGCGGCCGCGAGGGCGCCCGTCGCGATTCCGTGGCCCACCGTAGATGCGGGGGCGGCGCGCAGCGCCACCACGGTGGCGGCGAGGAGAAGGAGCAGGGTCCGCGAGTGCTTTCCGGGGACACCGAGGAGCGCGACGAGCAGGTTGAATACGAGGAAGACCTGGAGCAGGTCACCGCTGAAGTGGAGGGCCGCGAGCAGCGGGGCCGCCCCGAGCGTGAGAAGGAGCGTGTAGAAGAGGAGCGCGTAACGATGGGAGGCGTAGACGGTCGCCAGCCGCGGTCGCGCCCTGGCCCGCATTCACGATCTCACGGCGTGACGACCGGCATCCCGAGCACCGTGCACGCGCTCTGCGCCCGTCGCTACGGGACTTAGGTCCTGGGCCGACCTCGACGCGCGCTACGCCCGCCCGGCAAGCATCGGGCGGTCTATTCGTCGAGCAATGCGATGACCCGCGCGGGGGCGGACTCCGTCGTCCACTTCACCGGCAGCATGATGACCTTCACGCGGGACGGGATCTCGTGGAGGTTGGTGAGGTTCTCGATCTGGAAGACGACCCGGGGAAGGATGATCCGGTGCACGGGCATGGCGCTCGTGAGGATCTCCTCCGCCTTCTCGTAGGCGCCTCCCTTTTCTTCCTGCGCGAAGTCGAAGCCGAGCACCTTCGGCTGTTTGGTCACGAGCCATTCCGCAGCCGCCTTCGTGAGACAGGGTGACTCGTCCCACCACTTGGGGTCCGTCGTGACGTGGCCCTTCGGCCAGTCGGTGCGGAGGAACAGGATGCCGCCGGGCTCGATCCGGATCCCCTGCGCCTCCAGCGCGCGCTCCGCCCGCTCGAGGTCGACGGGCGTGATGCGCGCATTCGCCGTCCCTTTGAACGTCAGGTCCATCACCACCGCCTCTCCGATCATGTTCTCGGGGGCGAGCTTCTCGATCCCGGGCCGATCGCGGAAGAAGTGGTGCGGCGTATCGATGTGGGTGCCGGCGTGCACGGTCATCTCCACCATGTTGGAGACGAAGCCCTTCTCCTCCCACCTGACGATGGGCTTGAGCTTGAAGTAGTATTCGTCCTTCGCGAACGGCGCGGAGTCGCACTCCTCGACGGTCATGCTCAGATCCACGATGCGCATGCTTCGTTCTCCCTGTTCGCGCGTCGCTCCGCGGTCCGTCGCGAGGCGCGATATCGACTCTACGCCGGGACCGACTCGTTGAACACCCGCACGTAGTTGCCGCCGACGAGCTTGCCGACGTCCGGGGCCGAAAACCCCGCGCGCCGCAAGAGCTGCACGACGACCGGGAAATCCGCGTAGTCGCTCCACACCGCCTGCGACTTCCCGAGGCCCCCGTTGTCGGTGCCGAACCCCACGTGATCCACGCCGAGGGTCTCCGCCGCGCGCGCCACGCCCTCCACGTAGCCGGCGAGCGACGCGAAGCTGGGAACGGCCCAGATGCCGACCACGCCGCCCGTGCTCGCCACGAGCTTGCCATGGTCCGCCGAGATCAGGCGCGTGAACGGATCGAGCCGGCGGGAGGCGAGATTGGTGTGCGACAGGATCAACGGCGTGCGGCTGGCCCGCGCCGCGCTTTCCACGAGCGCCAGCGTGCCGTGCGCCACGTCGATCACGATGCCGCGCCGATTGCATTCGGCGATGACGTCCCGGCCGAGCGGGGTGAGACCTCCCTGCGTCGGCGATTCGGTCTGGTTGTCTCCCAGGTCGCTCCGCATGAAGTGCACGAGCTGCAGATGGCGCACGCCACGGCGGTGGACCTCGGCGACATGCTCCAGCTTGCCTTCCATGAACTGGCAGCCCTCGATGGCCTGCACGATGGCCGGGACGCGGTCGCGATGCGCCGTTTCCAGGTCGCCTCGCCGGAGCGCGCGACGCAGCCCCTGGCTCTTCACGAGGTTGTCGAACCAGGCGAGCCGGCTCTGCGTGGACCGCCACAGCTCGCCGGGCTCCGCCTCACGGAAGACGCGCACGTGGTTCTGGGCGTCGCGGTGCGTGACCGGCACGTCGCTCGGGTGCTGGAGGCACACCGCCGTCATCCGTCCGCTCCGCATGCGCTCGGCGAGGTCGTAGGTCGGAGTGCGGCGCGCGTTGGCGCCGGCGGCGTGAGAGTGCATGTCCACGCCGATGACGGCATCGAGCAATCCCGCGGCCTCGGCATCGGAGTCCGGGCCGCGGCCGGCGCGCGCCCCGCATCCGCCGAGGGCCAGCGCGCCGAGGCCCGCCAGCATCTCCCGGCGCGTGACGTGAGCGCGAGTAGCGTCTTGCGTGGATCTCATGGATCGAGAGGGGGTCGCCGGGATGCTAGCCGATGACGGCCGGAAGCAAAAGGGCGTACGCAAAGGGGCCGGTCACGCCGAGCGCGCACACCGACCGAAGGCGCGTTAGTCTAGCGGAGTCGAGGAGGCCGCCCGTGACCGTGACCCGGCATTTCGGCGTTCTGATCCCGTCCACGAACAGGACCGTCGAGGTGGAGTGCCGACTCTTGCCTGCCACCTACCAGGCGCACGTCGGGCGCCTCCTGTCGAGCGGCGGAAGCTTTTCGCCAAGCCGGGATGAGGACATCGACCATCAGTCGCGCTTGCTGGGGACGGCCAGGGTGGAGCTCGTGATCCTCGCCCAGACGTCGGCCAGTCTTTCTGCCGACGACTACGACGACGTCGTCACCAAGCGCATGAGTGCGGCGGCCGGCGTTCCGGCGATCACGTCGGCCCAGGCGGTGGGCCGCGCCCTTCGCGCCCTCGGGGCGCGCCGCATCGCCGTCGTGTCTCCCTACTCGGATGTGGTCAACGAGCGCGCCGCCCGCTATTTCGCGACGAAACATGGGCTCGACACGATCGCGCGCGAAGGATTTTCCGCGACCGACGCCTACGCGATCGGCCAGCTCGGCCCCGAATGCGCGCGCGATGCGTTCGCGCGGATCGATCGGCGTGACATCGACGCCTTCGTGGTGCCCGGCGGCAATTTCCCGACGATGTCGTCGATCGCCGCCTGGGAGCGGGAGTTCGAGAAACCCGTGGTGACCACGAATCAGGCGTCGATGTGGGCGATGCTACGCGCGTTCAAGAGCACCGACCGGCTGCCGGCCTTCGGTCGTCTGCTCGCCGAACTACCGCCGGACCGCTGATCGGCGGTACGAGATCACGAATTGGAGGAGGAAGCCGTGCCAGAGTACATCCCCAGCCCGAGGCAGTGGGTGCGCGACCAGGTCGAGCTCTACGAGGGAAGCGGCGGAAGGGAAGGAACCACGCTGCGCGATACCGGGTTGCCGGTGGTCATCGTGACCCACACCGGTAACAAGACCGGCGCCGTCCGCAAGACCCCGCTGATGCGCGTCAAGGACGGATCCAACTACGTCCTCGTCGGCTCGCTGGGAGGAGCGCCGCAGAATCCGGTCTGGGTGAACAACCTCCGCGCCAACCCCGCCATCGAGCTCCGCGACCATACGGCGGTGCAGCGGATGCGCGTGCGCGAGGTCACCGACGACACCGAGCGGGCGCGGCTCTGGAAGCTCGCGGTGGCGGCGTATCCGCCGTACGAGGACTATCAGGCGAAGACCACACGACGGATCCCGCTCTTCGTCGCGGAGCCGGCGGCGCGCTAGGTCAGCCCCGCGCCCTTATACGAGGGCAACACCGCCGCGTCAACGAGCTTCGCCTACGGCCGGGGGAATCGTCAGTCGCAAGGCCAGAGGAACCGCGCCGACACAGAGCAACGCCATCACGAGGAACCCCTCCGCGCCGAAACTCGCATAGAGCCTTCCGGACGCCACCGTCAGAAGGGCCGTGGTCGCAGTGGCGCCGAACGCGTACATCGCCTGCGCGGTGGCGGCCAGGCGCTGGGGGACGATCGCCACGATGAGACGCATGGACGCGAGATGCAGCGCCGCAAACGTGACGCCATGCAGAGGCTGCACGAGGGCGAGAGCCATCAACGCGGTGGTGGAAGCCATCACGACCCAGCGCAGAGCTCCGGCCGCCGCCGCAATCCCCAGCACGCGGGCGGGGCCAAGCCGCGTCACGAGCGCAGGGCCGATCAACACGAACACCACGACCTCGGCGGCCACCGCCTCCGACCACAAGAGGCTCGCCATGGCTGGAGTCACGCCTCCCGCGCTCCAGCGTATGACCGCGAAGGCGTCGTGCATGGCGTGGCTCCCGAGCACGAGCGCGGTCACGAGCATCAGTCGGCGAAACAAGCGCGTCTTCAGGAGCTCGGCCAGCCCCCGTGGCGCATGCTCGGTCGCCGGCGCCACCGCGTCTTGTGCCAGCGCCTGTGGCCGGACCCGTTCCGGCACCAGCACCGCCACACACGCGGCGGCAGAGAGGAATGCCGCGTGCAACACGATGATGGAGCCGAGCCCCCAGGTGCCGACGACCTGCCCGCTGAGGAGAGTCCCCACGACGAAGACCGCCGATCCGGTGCCGCGCACCGAGCCGTACTCGAACCTGGTCCCCGGATCGCGCGAGACGCCGGCGCGCAGTGCGAGCGCGTCGGCCAGCGTCGTGATCGGAGCGAGCGCGGCCGCATGCGCGACGCTGACGGTCAGCAGTCCCCAAAACCCCGTCGCCGGCAGCAACCGTA
>DASXSB010000026.1:0-34745 GCA_036506275.1 Candidatus Methylomirabilota bacterium
ACTCTTTGTTGAACTTGCCGAAGTCCTCCGGCTTGATGTTCTCGAGCCACTCTCGCAGCCGCTCGGGATCGTCCGCCTTCACGGGCGCGCCTTCCTTGGTGACCTCCAGGCTCTTCGCCTTGCGCACGACTTCCTCGTCGACGTAGATCGGTGCCGCCACCCGCAGCGCGAGGGCGATGGCGTCGGAGGGCCGGGAGTCGACCGTGAACTCCGACTCTCCCATCTGGAGGTGGAGGACGGCGAAAAAGGTGTTCTCCTTGAGGTCGGTCACCACCACCTTCAGCACGCGCGCCTCGATCGTTTCGAGGATATTTTTGATGAGGTCGTGCGTCATCGGGCGCGGCGTGGCGATCTTCTCCAGCTCGAGGGCGATGGCGTTGGCTTCGAAGATCCCGACCCAGATGGGAAGCGACCGCTTGTCCTCCTCGTCGCGGAGGATGATGATCGGCATGTTCGAGACGGGGTCGAGCGCCAGCCCGCGGACCTTCATTTCGACAAACATGCGGCTTCCTCCGGTGTCGAGACGAGCGTTCCGCGCAGGCTGTGCGGCAACACGTCGGTGATGCGGACGTGGGCGATGTCGCCCACACGCACCCGCCCCTGCCCCGCGAAGTTCACGACGCGATTGCAGCGGGTGCGTCCCGCGAGCTCTCTGGCATCTTTCTTGGCGACTCCGTCCACGAGTACGTCCATCGTGCGGTGGGCGAGGCGGCGACTGCGGTCGGCGGCGGCGCGGGCGGCCGCCTCCAGCACGCGCGTATTGCGCGTGGCCTTCACGGTGTCCGGCACCTGGTCGGGCATGCTGGCGGCGGGGGTGCCCGGGCGCCGGGAGTAGCGGAAGGCGAAGACGTTGTCGTAGCCGACGCGCTCCACCATGTCGAGGGTGGCCTCGAAGTCTTCGTCGCGCTCGCCCGGGAAGCCGACGATCACGTCGGTGGAGAGCGCGATGTCCGGCACCGCCTCCCGGAGGGCGTCGATCAGCTCCAGGTAGCGCTCGCGCGTGTACCCGCGATTCATGCGGGCGAGGACGTCGTTGGAGCCGGACTGGAGCGGGAGATGGAAGTACTCCACCACCTTCGGGATGTCCCGGATGGCGTCGATGAGGCGCGGCGTCAGGTTGTACGGGTTGGAGGTGGTGAAGCGGATGCGCTCGAGGCCGTCCACCTCGTTGATGCGCTCCATGAGGGCGGCGAGATCCGTGGGCGGGGTGAGATCCCGCCCGTAGGCATTCACCGTCTGGCCGAGCAGGGTGACCTCGCGGCACCCTTCCGCCGCCAGACCGCGCACCTCGGCCAGGATCGCCTCCGGAGGATGGCTCCGCTCACGGCCCCGGGTGACCGGCACCACACAGAACGTGCAGTGCTTCTCGCAGCCCTCCATCACGGTCACGTACGCGCGCAGACGCGCGGCCGGCCGTGCGGTGATCTTGACCAGCGGGGCTTCCCCCGTCTCCAGCACCGGTCCCCGGCGCTCGCGCGCCTGCCGCACGAGGTCGGCGACGCGGGCGATGGCCGCCGACCCGAACACCACGTCGACGTGAGGCGCTCGACGCTGGATGTCGGCGCCGTGCAGCGGGGCCATGCAGCCCATCACGCCGAGCACGAGCTCGGGGTTGCGCGTCTTGAGCTCGCGAAGCTGCCCGAGCTTGGAGAAGACCTTGTCCTCGGCGCGCTCGCGGATGGCGCAGGTGTTGAGGAGAATCACGTCCGCGTCTGCCTCGGACTCCGTCAGCTCGTACGCGTGGGCCTTGAGCAACCCCGCGACGCGCTCAGAGTCGTACTCATTCATCTGGCAGCCGTACGTGATGAGATGGAGTTTGGCCATATGAAATAAGGATTTTTCGCGATCGTTGCAATCGACCGTAGCATCCGGCTCCGGTGAAGTCAAACCGCGACGGCACGCTGGGACCAAAGACGGGGCGAGGGCGAGGGGGGCGGCGGGGAGTCGAGCACCCTCTCCCCGCCGCCAATCGGTCAGTCGATCGCTTCCGGACGTCCGGCGCGCGCTCCTGCGACGGGTTTTCCGGAGCTGCCATTGCCACCGTGTCCGTTGCCGCCGAACGTCAAGGGCGGTTTCATCTCGAACTGGCGTTCGAGCCGCGCGCGCCGCTCCTTCCACCCTTCCTGGTACTCGAGCTCATCCTCGTGGAGGGTGGCCGGCTGCTTGATCCCGTGCGCGAGCCGGAACTGGATGGCCAGCTCGGACGCGCGGCGCCGCACCTCGTCCCACGGGGTCCCGAGCGCGAACTGGTCGGAGATGGCGCCGATGCGGCCCGTGTGGATGTTGCAGGAGAGGGTGACGCACGACAGGATCGGCCCCGACCAGTACGACGTCTGCGAGTTGATCGGCATGGGCAGGATGTGCAGGTTGTGGCTGCCGCGGCAGTCGCCCGCCACCATCGGCGCCGCCGCCCATGGTGACGTGATCTCGCCCGGCGCCGGCCAGTCGCCCTGGGCGAAGGCGAGGAGCACGGGATCGTCCTTGCCGCCGTACGTGAAGCCCTTCTTCGTCTTGATGTTGTGGAGCCGCTCGGCGGAGCAGATGTAACCGAGCTGATCGGCCTCGCCCTTCTCGTTGCGGCTCCAGATCCGCGCCACCACGAAGCGCGAGGACCGGCAGAGACCCTCGATGTCGAAGAGATCCTCCGGTGCGCGCAGTCGGATCACTTTTTCCTGGAGGCCTTTGGCGAGCTCTTCCATCTTGCCGTCGAGAGCCTTGGGATCGCGCGGATGGGCGCCCGCCTCCACCGCCTGCGCCTTGGTGTCGAGATCGACGATCTCCATGATGTAGCCGCGCTTCATCTTGGAGGCCGCGATGACGAGACCGGTGTTGAAGCGCGGCAGCAGATAGGCGCCGGTGGCGAAGTAGTTGAACGCCATCGGCTCCGTCTTGTCCGCGAACGACAGCACCACCGTCTGGGAGGCGTTGTCCTTCCGCACCGGGAACGGGAGCGCCACCGTGGCCGGCCCCGCCCCGCGCAGGTTGCCCGTGAAGGCATCGGCCACCAGATCCTGCCCCGGTCCGTAGAGGCCGAGCTCGGCCGCCTTGGTGGCGCCCTCCTGGAGGGCGTCCCACATGAGCTCGTCCACCACGCTCATGTCGACGGACTCCGTCATGATGCCGGTGAGGGCAACGTCGTCACCGGTGTGGGTGACGATGAGGGAGGTGAAGATGGGCTCCCCGCGGTAGCTGTTGTTCTCGAGGACGAACTTTGCCACCACCGACTTCACCTCGTCCGCCGCCACCACGTGGCCGCCCACGCCTCCCACGTCCGCCTTGGTGGCCTTGATGAAGCGCTGGACGAGGGCGGGGTTCTTGGCGAACACGTACGACTTGTACGAAAAGATGTTGGGGGTGCTGGTGACGGGAATCTTCTCGGCCACGGTGATCGGTAGGCCTGCGAGCTCCTCTCGGGATTGGTGATATTCCGACATCGAGACGACAGACTGCCCCTTCGAGGGCCCGTAACGCCTGGCTCCCATGCCGCGCCTCCTCCGCTGGGATGTTGGGATGAAGAATCCCGGTGACGAGCGAAAGGATAACGACGTACACTGAGGGCCGTCAAGCAAGATCTTTAGCGAGATGAAATTAATTTCTCACCGCGCTCCCGAGCTCCGCTTGATGGTGCAATGCCTCGAGCTGTACTACCGGCACGGCCAGAGCCAGAAGGACATCGCGGAGGCCCTCGGCGTGTCGGCGGCGACGGTATCGCGGCTCCTCAAGCGCGCGTACGACGAGGGCCTCGTGCGCGTGGAGCTCGATCTTCCGCGCACGCCGGAGCTCGAGTCGAAGCTGGTGGAACGCTACGGCCTCCGCGACGCGGTGGTGGTGGCGGCGGGCGGCCGCGCCGACGTGAAAGCGGAGCTGGGCGTCGCCGCCGCCGAGTATTTCGAGAAAGTCGCGACGAACGGCATGCGGGTGGGTCTGTCGTGTGGCTTTACGCTCTACCAGACGATCCGCGCTCTCCACGAGCGGCGCTTCCGCGATCTCGCGCTCTATCCCCTCGCCGGCGAGAGCACGCTCACGCTCGTCGATCTCTTTCCGAACACGCTCGTCGGCATGATGGCGGCGAAGTACCGGCCGCACGTGAAGGCGCACGCGCTGCCCGTGCAGCACCTCCTGTCGCTGCGCGAGATCGAGCGCGCGCGGCGCCGCTTGCTGCGGGACGGCGAGGTGCGGAGCATCTACGAGGCCGCCCAGAACGTCGACATCGCTCTCGTCGGCATCGGCCTCATCGGCGAGCAGACGCCAGGGTTCTGCACGCTTGCCGAGTCCTACGGCGTGAGCGTGAAGCGCCTGCGCCAGCTCGGCGTGGTGGGGGAAATCAACTACCAGCCCTTCGACGCCGACGGCGCCATCGTGGACCGACCCGAGCTGCGCGCGCTCGCGCGCCGCATTCTCTCCGTGGACGGCGACCGTCTGCGCGCGCTCTCACGCCAGGACGATCGCCATGTCATCGCGGTGGCAGGCGGGAAGACGAAAGTGGAGCCGGTGCGCGGCGCCCTCCGCGGCCGCTTCATGAACGTCCTCGTCACCGACGAGGACGCCGCCGTCGCCCTCCTCGCCGACTAACTCGGCCCTGCCACGACCACGCGACTCCACACACCCACGCTCCACGCGGGTTGTGTCATCGCACGGCGCTCATCGAATGACATGATCCGCCAGCTCCAGGAGTGACAGCGGGACGGTAACGGTCGGCAGCCGGTTTGTCTCGTCGCGAGGAGGGCGAGGCGCTTGAGATGCGCGAAGAACATCACGTGCGATGACGGGACAGAGCGTCTTCGAGATCATCGCGCTATTGGCGAGAAGAGAAATGCCTTGATGAGTTCCTGTCGCTTGCCATGGATGGCCGCGTCCCGATCCATGAACGGATGCGCAAACTCGTCGGACAGCACGACCCGGCCGCCTCGCGACCCCGCGACGGTCCGAAGTTCCGCTTGCTCCGACGGCGTCACGACACTGTCCCGGCCGCCGCTGATCACCATGACGTTTGCGCCGGCAGCTCCAACGTGACGGACAGGATCATACTGCTCGGGGCAACCCAGGGGTGAAACCCGGCTCGGTGTCGAATCGATCACCGCCCGATCGAACGGCGCTCCCCCGCCGATCACGTTGGCGACCACGAGCCCCCCGAATGAGATGCCGTACAGGTACTTTCGCTGCACCGGCGCCCTTCGCCTCAAGGCATCGAAGATTTCGCGGTAATCGCTGACGATCGCTTTCAAGCGTCGCTTCCCCTCGGATTGCCCGTAGCCACGATAGTCGTAGACGAACACGTCGACCCCCGAGTCGGCGAAGCGTTTCAAATCACCGAGCAGGCGGTCGACGAGCATCGCGTTGCCCTGCGCAAACAGCATGAACCCCGTCGAGGGCGGGATCGTCTCCGATCCTCGCGCGGCGGCAATCCTGTAGCCGCGCAGTACCCGGCCGTCGCCGGTGGTGTGTGAAATTCGCTCGGTGCCCGGAACGGATCTCCAGGCCTCGGGGTTCGGCCGGCCTGCCGCCGTACTCCACAGCGCGAACGCGATCTTCTCTAGGAGCCAGCCGCACACCGCCTGCTCACGGTTGTCGAATGGTTCCGGCGCCGCTGCCATCGAGAAAGCCACCGTTGTGGTCAGAACTGCGAAGACCACGCTACCGCGTATGGAGACGAGCACTCGCCGTCACTGGCTCCCACCGTGCGGAGCTAGCCGCGGCGCAGAGGGACGGCGGCCTCCTCGAACGCGCCGATGCGACGGAATTTCTCGTGGCGCTCGGCCACCACGGAATCCGGCGACTTCGTGCGGAACTCGGCAAGCGTCTCCCGGACGACCGTGCGGAGCGTCGCCGCCGTCGCGTCCCAGTCGCGATGGGCGCCGCCCACGGGCTCCTGAACGATGCCGTCGATGACGCCGAGCCGAAGAAGATCGGGCGCGGTGATGCGCATCAGCTCCGCCGCCTCCGGCGCCTTGGCCGCGTCGCTCCACAGGATCGCCGCACAGCCTTCCGGCGAGATCACGGAGTAGACGGCGTACTCCAGCATCAGGACACGGTTGCCCATGCCGATGGCGAGGGCGCCGCCGCTGCCGCCCTCGCCCGTGACCACCGCCAGCAGCGGCGTGCGCAGCGCCGCCATCGCACGCAGGTTACGCGCGATGGCCTCCGCCTGACCGCGTTCCTCGGCGCCGATCCCCGGAAACGCCCCCGGCGTGTCGATGAACGTGATCACCGGCTTGCTGAACTTCTCGGCGAGCTGCATGAGTCGGAGGGCCTTGCGGTAGCCCTCGGGATGCGGCATCCCGAAGTTGCGCGCGATCTTCTCGCGCGTGTCGCGGCCTTTCTGATGGCCGATGACGACCACGCCGTGGCCCTCGAAGCGCGCGAGCCCGCCCACGATGGCGGCGTCGTCGCCGAAGACGCGGTCGCCGTGGAGCTCCACGAAATCCTCGAAGAGCATCCGGCACAGGTCGCGCGTGTGGGGGCGCTTGGGATGTCGCGCGATCTGGGTCCGTTGCCAGGCGGTGAGGCTCGCGTACGTCCGCTGGCGCAGACGCGCCAGACGCTCCTCCAGCTTGGCGATCTCCTCGCGGGCCTGGAGCGGGTCCTCGCCCTCCTGGAGCGCCGTGATGCGGTTTTCCAGATCGAGGAGGGGTTGCTCGAAGTCAAGCGCGTCCGGCATGCTCCACCGAGATGGCGCCGGCGCCCAGAAGCTCCTCCAGCTTGGCGACGACCTCCGGGCCGGGATCGACGCCGCCGCCGCGTGCGCGCACGATCACCACCTGGTCGGGAAGGATGATGTGCAGAAAGATCGGCACGGGGCCCGGGTGTTCGGCGACGATGCGGCGCACGCTCGCCAGGGCTGCCATGGCGTCGTCGCCGGCGGCCACGCGCAGCCGACATGCATTGAGCCCACCGCCCTCACCGGCGGGGCGAGGCGCCGGGGCGGCGAGCGCGCTCTCGAGGGCGCGCACGTCCTCGGCCAGCACCACGCGTCCCTTGTCACCGTCGTCGATGCGGCCGCGCACGAGCACGGGCTCGCGCGCGCGCAATGCCGTCACGCCTGCCTTGAAGGCCTCCGGAAACACTGTCACTTCCACGGTCCCGTCCATGTCCTCCAGCGTGAAGAACGCCATGCGGTTGCCACTCTTGGTCGACGTCTCCTTGAGCTGGCTCACCTGTCCGAGCAGCAAGACCCGCGCCCCCGCGGAGCGGGCGGGCAGCTCGGAGGATCGCGTGACGCCCATGGACTCCACCACCGGCGCGAAGCGCGCGAGCGGGTGGCCGGACACGTAGAAGCCGAGCACTTCCTTCTCGAAGGCGAGGCGCTGGTCCTCGTCCCACTCCGGCGTCGCCACCGATGGTTCGATCGAGCGTGGAGGCGGCCCCGCGGGCAGGAGATCGAAGAACGACCCCTGGCCTTCCGCGCGATCCCGCTGATCGCGCTGCCCCGCGTCGAGGGCGGCGTCGGTGGCTTCGAGGAGATGCCGGCGCGTGAGGCCGAGGGAGTCGAAGGCGCCGGCCTTGATGAGACTCTCGATCACGCGCCGGTTGACGAGCCGGAGATCCACGCGCGCGCAGAAATCGTCGAGCGTCTTGAACGTCGCATCCTCGGCGCGCGTCTTGAGGATCGACGCCATGGCCGCCTCCCCCACGTTCTTGATGGCGGCGAGGCCGAAGCGGATGTTGTCGCCCGACACGCTGAACTGGATGGCGGAGACGTTCACGTCGGGCGGCTGCACCTGGATGCCCATGGCGCGGCACTCGTCGATGTACTTCACGATCTTGTCGGTATCGCCCATTTCCGACGTGAGGAGGGCGGCCATGAACTCGACCGGGTAGTTCGCCTTGAAGTACGCCGTCTGGTAGGCGACGAGCGCGTACGCCGCCGCATGCGACTTGTTGAAGCCGTACCCGGCGAACTTCTCCATCAGCTCCCACACGCGATCGGCCTTGGCGGCCGCGATTCCACGCTCGGCGCATCCGGCCAGGAACTTCTCGCGCTGCTGCGCCATGAGGTCGCGATCCTTCTTGCCCATGGCTCGCCGCAGGATGTCGGCCTCCCCCATCGTGAAGCCGGCCATCTCGGAGGCGATCTGCATGATCTGCTCCTGGTACACCATGATCCCGTACGTCTCCCGCGTGAACGTCTCCATGGCGGGATGCTCGTACTTGATCTTGGCCCGGCCGTGCTTGCGGTTGATGAAGTCGGGGATCAGCTCCATCGGCCCCGGCCGGTACAGCGAGACCATCGCGATCAGGTCCTCGAGCCGCTCGGGCTTGAGCCCGCGGATCGCGTCCCGCATCCCGCCCGACTCGAACTGGAACACGCCGAACGTCTTCGCCTCCGTGAGCATCGCGTACGTCCTGGGGTCGTCGAGCGGCAGCGCGTCGAAGTCGATCTCGAGCCCGCGCGATTGCTTGATGAGGGCGGCCGTGTTGGCGAGCACGGTGAGCGTGCGCAGCCCGAGGAAGTCCATCTTGAGGAGGCCGAGCTTCTCGATGGGCCCCATCGCGTAGCCCGTGATCAGCTCCGGGCGCTTGGGGTCCTTGTAGAGCGGGATGTAGTCGTCGAGGGGCTCGTCCGCGATGACGACGGCGGACGCGTGCACGGAGGCGTGGCGCGTGCAGCCCTCCAGCGTGCGCGCGATGTCCCACAGCTCCTTCACGGGGGCTTGCGTCCGCACCAGCTCGGCGAGGGGCAACGACTTCTGGGCGGCGTCGTCGAGCGTGATGTTGAGGGGGAAGTTCGGCACCAGCTTGGCGATGCGGTCGACGTCGGCGTAGCTCATGCCGAGCACGCGCCCCACGTCGCGGATGGCCGCCTTGGCGCCGAGGGTCCCGAACGTGATGATGTGGGCCACGCGGTCGCGCCCGTAGCGGTCGGCGACGTAGCGGATGACCTCGTCGCGGCGGTCGTCCGCGAAGTCGATGTCCATGTCCGGCATGGAGATGCGTTCCGGATTGAGGAAGCGCTCGAAGAGGAGCCCGTAGCGGATGGGATCGACGTTGGTGATGCCGAGGCAATACGCGACCAGCGAGCCCGCCGACGATCCACGGCCCGGGCCCACCGCGATCCCGTGCTCTCGCGCGTAGTGGATGAAGTCCCACACGACCAGGAAGTAGCCCGCGAAGCCCATCTTCTCGATGACGGCCAGCTCGTGGGCGAGCCGTGCTTCCACGGCGTCGCCCGGCGTCGCGCCATAGCGCTTGCGAAGGCCGGCGCGCGCCAGCTCGTGCAGATAGCTCTCGAGCGTGTGGCCGTCGGGAACGACGTAGCGTGGCAGATGGAACTTGCCGAAGGCGAGCTCGAGGTTGCAGCGCTCCGCCACCGCGACGGTATTGCGGCAGGCGTCGGGGATCTCGGCGAAGACACGCGCCATCTCCTCCGCCGACTTCACGTAGAACTCCTGCGTCGAGAAGCGCCAGCGGTCGGGGTCCGTGAGCGTCGATCCCGTCTGGATGCAGAGGAGCGCCTCGTGGGCACGACCGTGACCCGCTTCCAGATAGTGCGAGTCGTTGGTGCCGGCCACGGACGCGCCGAGCGCGCGCGCGATCTTCAGCGTGTCCGCGGTGACGCGCACCTGCTCGGGGAGGCCGTGCGCCTGGACCTCCATGAAGTAGTGATCCTTGCCGAAAACTTCCTGATACCAGCCCGCCGCCTGCTGCGCCTTCCCGGTGTCGCCCGCCGACAGGTGACGTGACACCTCCGAGTTGAGACAGCCGGAGAGGACGAGGAGACCGTCCGCGTGCTGGGCGAGCAGCTCCTTGTCCACGCGCGGCTTGTAGTAGAACCCCTCCAGGTAGGCCTTCGACACGAGCTTGATGAGGTTCCGGTAGCCGGCCAGGTTGCGCACGAGCACGGTGAGGTGGTTCGCGCCCTCGTAGCCGCCCTCGCCCGAGGCCCGTTCCTTTCGGCCGCCCGGCGCCACGTACAGCTCGCAGCCGATGATCGGCTTGATGCCCGCCTTCTGGGCGGCCAGGTAGAACTCGACGGCGCCGAAGAGGTTGCCGTGGTCGGTGAGCGCGATGGCGGGGAACTTGAGCGCCTTCGCCTTCGTGACCAGCTTCTCGAGCTGGGCGGCGCCGTCGAGGAGGCTGTACTCGGAATGCACGTGCAGGTGGACGAACTCGGCGTGCTGCATGGGCGACGACCCTACTCCCACTCGATGGTGGACGGGGGTTTCGAGGAGATATCGAACACGACCCGGTTCACCCCCTTCACCTCGTTGCTGATACGGTTGCTGATGCGGCCGAGGAGATCGTAGGGCAGCCGCGCCCAGTCCGCCGTCATCGCGTCCTGGCTCATGACGGCGCGAAGAGCGATCACCTGCGCGTACGTCCGGAAGTCACCCATCACACCCACCGTGTGCACGGGGAGCAGCACCGCGAACGCCTGCCACAGCTCGCGCTCGAGACCGGCCGCGCGCACCTCTTCCTGAACGATGGCGTCCGCCTCCCGGAGGACGGCGAGGCGCTCGGCCGTGACCTCGCCCAGCACGCGGATGGCGAGACCGGGACCGGGAAACGGCTGCCGCCAGACGATCTCGGGCGGCAGGCCGAGCAGACGGCCGAGATGCCGGACCTCGTCCTTGAACAGCTCGCGCAGCGGCTCGATGAGCTTGAACTGCATCTTCGTGGGCAGCCCACCCACGTTGTGGTGGGTCTTGATCGTGGCCGAGGGCCCTTTGTGGGAGACGGACTCGATGACGTCCGGATAGAGCGTCCCCTGGGCGAGCCAGGGAATGCGCCCGAGCCTGGCCGCCTCCTCCTCGAAGACGGCGATGAACTCGGCGCCGATGCGCTTGCGCTTCAGCTCGGGATCGGTAACGCCGCGGAGGACGTCGAGGAAGCGGCGAGAGGCGTCGACGTGCACGAGATTGATCTTGAACGCATCGCGGAAGGTGTGGGCCACGGCCTCCGCTTCGCCCTTCCGGAGCACACCGTTGTCCACGAACATGCACGTGAGCTGATCGCCGATGGCCCGGTGCACGAGCACGGCCACCACGGAGGAGTCGACGCCGCCGGAGAGCGCGCACAGCACGCGCTCGCTGCCCACGGTGGCGCGGATCGCCTCCACCGTCTCGTCGATGAACGATCCCATCGACCACGAGCGCTCGACCCCGCAGACCTCCAGGAAATTCTCGAGGATGAGGTTGCCCTGGGGCGTGTGTACGACCTCGGGATGGAACTGGACGCCGTAGAGTCGCCGTTCCTCGTCCGCCATCGCCGCCACCGGGCAGCTCGAAGTGGAGGCCGCGACCATGAACCCTGTTGGCGGGCGTACGACCGAATCGCCGTGGCTCATCCACACCGCCATGCGGCCGTCGGGGTCCGCCTTGACGCCCTCGAAGAGCGACATCTCCCCCCGCAGCTTCACGTCGGCCTTGCCATACTCGCGATGCTCCGACGGCACTACCTGTCCGCCGAGCAGAAAGCCCATCGCCTGCATCCCGTAACAGATCCCGAGGACCGGGATGCCGAGCTTGAAGACTTCGCGATCGGGAAGCGGGGCCCCCTCGTCGTACACGCTGGAGGGACCGCCGGAGAGAATGAGCCCCTTGTAGCCGCCGGCGCGGAGAGAGGCGACGGGCGCCGTGCAGGGAACGATCTCCGAGTAGACGGACATCTCCCGGATACGGCGAGCGATCAGCTGCGTGTACTGCGCTCCGAAGTCGACGACCGCGATCTTGTCGGCGGCGTTCACCATCGTCCGCCGGGGCCTAGCGCGGACGCCCCAGCTTCTGAGCCTGCTGAAAGACCTTGCCTTCCGTCTTGATCGCGGGCGCGATGATCAGCTCCGTGAGCTGAAGCGCGCGGATGTTCTCCGCGCCGACGGAGCCCATGCAGGTGCGGATGGCGCCCACCAGGTTGAGCGTGCCCGTCTCGGTGAACGCGGGCCCGAACAGGATCTGCTCCAGGGAGCCCGCGATGCCGACGCGGATGCGCGTGCCGCGCGGCAGGTTCGAGTGCGGCGTGGCCATCCCCCAGTGGTAGCCGCGGCCGGGCGCCTCCGTCGCGCGTGCGAACGCGGAGCCAATCATCACGGCGTCGGCGCCCGACGCGAGGGCTTTGCACACGTCACCGCCGGTGGTCATGCCGCCGTCCGTGATGATGGGGACGTAACGACCCGTCTGCTTGTAGTGGAAGTCCCGCGCCGCCGCCGAATCCGCGGTCGCCGTCACTTGCGGCACGCCGAGCCCGAGCACCTCGCGACTCGTGCAGGCGGCGCCGGGCCCGACGCCGATGAGCAAGGCATCGACACCGCAGTCCATCAGCTCGAGGCATGCCTCGTAGGTCACGACGTTGCCGACGATGAGGGGGATCGCGAGCTGCTTCTTCAGCTTGCGGAGATCGACGGGAGTGTACTCGGTCGCGATGTGACGGGCGGTGGTGACGGTGGATTGCACGACGAAGATGTCGGCGCCGGCCTCCTGCGCGATCTGGGCGAAGCGTTCGGCGCGCTGCGGGATCGACGACACCACCGCCGGTCCCCCGCCCTTCTTGATCTCCGTGATGCGGCGGTGAATGAGCTCTTCCTTGATCGGCTCCCCGTAGATCGACTGGATGATCTTCGTGGCCTCGTCCTGGCTCGCGGACACGATGCGGTCGAGGACGTCGGAGGGATTGGCGTAGCGCGAGAAGATGCCTTCCAGGTTGAGGACCGCCAACCCGCCCAGGCGGCCCATCTCCACGGCGAGGGCGGGGCTGACGACCCCGTCCATGGCGGCGGCGATGATCGGGATGTCGAAGCGCCGGCCGCAAAGCTCCCAGGAGATGTCGACTTCGTTGGGGTTGATGGTCACTGCGCCCGGGACGAGTGCGATGTCGTCGAACCCGTACGCCGCCCGCGCCTTACGGCCTCTCCCCACCCACATTCCCATCCGTAGCCTCCGTCTCCCCTTGCGGTTGACGTCCGCTGATCCCCAAAATATAGGGATCGCCCCAGCGAGCACTACTAGATTTGGTGCAGTATAGCGACGGGGGCGCGGCGTGTCAACGGGCCGAAGCGCGCTCGTAGATCAGCCGGAGGCCCTTGAGCGTCAAGTCGGCGTCGATGCTGTCGATGGAGCGCGCCACCCCCGCCACCAGCGGGGCCAGGCCCCCCGTGGCGATGACCTTGACCCCCCCTGGAAGCTCCACCTTCATGCGCTCCACGATGCCGTCCACGAGCCCCGCGTAGTCGTAGACCACCCCCGACTGGATGTTGGTCACGGTGTTGCGGCCAATGGCTTCCTTGGGGCGGACCAGCTCCACGCGGAAGAGGCGGGCGGCGCGGTTCAGCAACGCGTCCACGGACGTCTGGAGGCCGGGGGCGATGGCGCCTCCCACGAAGGCGCCGCGGCCATCCACGCAGTCGAAGTTGGTGGCGGTGCCGAAGTCGACCACGATGAGCGGCGGACCGTAGATGGCGGCGCCGGCGACGGCGTTGGCGATGCGGTCGGACCCCACCTCCCGCGGGTTGTCGATGTCGAGCGTGATCGACGTGTTGACGCCCGGCTCCACGAAGAAGGCAGGCACCTCGAAGTACTTCTCGCACATCGTCTCGAGCGTCTGCTGCACGGGCGGCACCACGTTGGAGATGGCCACCGCCGTCACGTCGCTCGGCTGGATCCCGCGCGTGCGCAGGAGCGTCTGGATGAAGAGGCCGTACTCGTCCGCGGTCTGCTCGCGCCGGCTCGTGAGCCGCCACGACACGACGAGGCGCTCGCCGTCGAAGACCCCGAGCACCGTGCTGGTGTTGCCGACGTCAGCGACGAGCAGCATGTCCGTCCTCCTCTCGCACTTCGCCCGCGACCACTCGGTGCCGGACCCCGTCCGCGTCGAGCAGGAGCGCGCCGTCGCGATCGAGATCCGCGAACACGCCGCTCACGCCGTCCACGGTCACACGCTCGCCCCGGCCCTCGGCGAGAGCGAGCCAGCGCGCGCGCACGGGCTCGAATCCTCGATCTTCGAGCACGCGCCGCCAGCGACCCAGCTCGTCGAGCACGGCCTCCAGCACCTGCGCGCGCGCGGGGACGGCGCCGGTCTCGAGCGCGAGCGACGTGGCGCGCTCGGCCAGCAGGGGCGGGAACGCGCGCTGGGCGACGTTGATGCCGATGCCGATCACGACCGCGGGCACGCCGGAGCCGAGGCGGGACTCGAGGAGGATGCCCGCCACCTTGCGCCCGCGGCTCCGAACGTCGTTCGGCCACTTCACGCGCGCGTCGATTCCCGCCACCCGCCCGAGCGCCGACGCCACCGCCACCGCCGCCGCCAGAGAGAACGTGGGCCAGGCGGTGACGTGGAGACGCGGTCGGACGAGGAGGGACATCAGCAGACTCGCCCCGGGCGCGTCGTGCCAGGCGCGCCCGTGGCGTCCGCGCCCCACGCGCTGCGAATCCGCCACCACCACCGACATGTCGGGAGCCCCGCCGGCGGCGATGGCGAAGGCGAGGTCCTGCGTCGAATCGACCTCGCCGAAGCGGAGGATGATGGGCGGGGCGCCGTCAGCGCCCGCCGTCATCGATCCAGCCCAGGCTCGCCACCAGCTTGGCGCGCACCCCCTCCTGCTCGCCGAGCTTCTCGCGCTCCTTCTCGACGATCTCGGCCGGCGCGCGCTCCACGAAGTCCGGGCGCGCGAGCTTGGCTCGCGTGAAGGCGATGGTCTCGTCGATGCGGCGGATCTCCTTCTCGAGCCGCTGCCGCTCGGCGCCCACGTCGACCACGCCGGCCAGATCGACGTACACCTCGGCCACGCCCACCACCGCCAGCGCCGACTGCCGCGGGCGCGTGGCGTTCGCATCGACGGTCACCGCCGCCCGCGCGAGCGCCTCCACGAGGGGCCGCTGCTCCGAGAACAGCACGCCGTCCGTCGCCGGGGGCCGGATGGTGACGGTGAGCTTCACGCCCGGTGGTACCCGCATCTCGCCGCGGATGTTGCGAATGGCGGTCACCACCCCCATCACGGCCGCCATGGCGGCGTCGGCGCCGGCGTCGGTGCGCGCGTCGCCCCCGCGCGGATACGGCGCCACCATGATGGAGTCGCCCACGTGCGGGAGGCGTTGCCAGATCTCCTCCGTGATGAACGGCATGAACGGGTGCAGGAGCCGGAGCGTCGGCTCCAGCACGGTGACGAGCGTGTGCTGCGTGCGCGCGCGGGCCGCGGTGTCGTCGCCGTAGAGCGAGCGCTTGGCGATCTCGAGGTACCAGTCGCAGTAGTCGTTCCAGAGGAACTGGTAGATCGCGGACGCGGCATCGTTGAAGCGGTAGGCGTCGAGCGCCTCTCGCACGACGCCAATGGTCTCCGCGAGCCGGCCCTCGATCCAGCGATCGGCAAGGGCGGGGGTGGCCGCCGGGGCCCGCGCGGCGTCGTAGCCCTCGAGGTTGGTGAGCACGAGCCGCGCCGCGTTCCAGAGCTTGTTGGCGAAGTTCCGGAAGCCCTCGATCCGCTGCTCCGAGAGTCGGATGTCCCGGCCCTGGGCGGCGAGCGCGGCCAGCGTGAAGCGAAAGGCATCGGTGCCGAAACGCTCCATCACCGAGAGGGGATCGACGACGTTGCCCTTCGACTTCGACATCTTCTGGCCCTCGGCATCGCGGACGAGGGCGTGGATGTACACGTCGCGAAATGGGACCTCCTTCATGAAGTGGAGGCCCATCATCGCCATCCGCGCCACCCAGAAGAACAGGATGTCGAAACCGGTGACGAGCACAGACGTCGGGTAGAACGTCCGGAGGTCGGCCGTGTCGTCGGGCCAGCCGAGCGTCGAGAACGGCCACAGCGCCGACGAGAACCACGTGTCGAGCACGTCGTGCTCAGGACGCAGCGGTCCCCCGCACTTCGGGCACTCGGTGAGGTCGGTGCGGGACACGTGCACGGACCCATCGGTATCGCAGTACCAGGCGGGAATGCGATGTCCCCACCACAGCTGTCGCGAGATGGTCCACGGCCGGATGTTCTCCATCCATTGGTGATACGTCTTCGCCCACCCGGTCGGAATGATCGTGATCCGTCCCTCGCGCACGGCGGCGTCGGCCGCTTCCGCGAGCGGCTTCACGTTCACGAACCACTGCTTGGAGACGAGCGGCTCCACCACCGTCTTGCAGCGATAGCAAAGACCCACCGCGTGACGGTAGGGCTCGATGCGCTCCACGAGCCCGAGCCGCTGCATGTCCTCGACGATGCGGCGACGCGCCTCGAAGCGGTCGAGGCCCGCGTAGCGGCCGGCGAGCGCGGTCATCTTTCCGTCGAAGCCGATGACGGACCGGATGGGAAGGTTGTGGCGGCGGCCGATCTCGAAGTCGACAGGATCGTGCCCCGGCGTGACCTTGATGACGCCGGTGCCGAACTCCGGGTCCACCGCTTCATCGGCAACCACGCGGATCCGCACCGGACCGTCCACGGACTCGATGTCGATGTCGCGCCCGACGTACTGGCGATAGCGCGGGTCGTCCGGGTGCACGGCGACGCCGGTGTCGCCGAGCTTGGTCTCCGGCCGCACCGTGCCCAGCGAGAGCGGACCGTACTTGATGTAGACGAACTCGCCGTCCCGCTCCTCGCGCTCCACCTCGAGGTCGGCGAGCACGGTCTGGCAGCGCGGGCACCAGTTCACGATGTAGTCGTCGCGATAGATCAACCCTTCTTCCCACAGGGTCACGAACACCTCGCGCACCGCGCGCGAGAGGCCCGGATCCATGGTGAAGCGCAGGCGCGACCAGTCGCAGGAGGCGCCCAGCCGCCGGAGCTGGCGGATGATCGTTCCTCCCGATTCTTCCTTCCAGCGCCACACGCGCCGTACGAACTCCTCGCGCCCGAGGTCTTCCTTCGTCTTGCCCTCGGCCGCGAGCTGTCGTTCCACCACGTACTGGGTGGCGATCCCCGCGTGGTCCGTCCCCGGCAGCCAGAGGGTGTTGAAGCCGTCCATGCGCTTCATGCGCGTGAGGACGTCCTGGAGCGTGAACGTGAACGCATGCCCCATGTGGAGGGAGCCGGTGATGTTCGGGGGCGGGATGACGATGCAGTAGGCGGGTGCGCGCGACTCGGCCTCCGCCCGGAAGTACCCGCGCTGCTCCCACTCGGGATACCAGCGGGCTTCGACGGCGGATGGCTCGTAGCGGTCCGGAATCATCAGGAGCCGCTCATTGTAGCGGCTTCACCGACACCCTCTCAACTGGACGCGCCCTAGGGCAGGACCGGCGTCGCGCCCGTCAGCCGCCAGCCGCCGGCGGCGCGTTGCCACCTGAGCGTCCACGGGCGCTGGGGATCGGCCACCGCCGCCACCGACACCGCGCCCGCGCGCTCGTCGGTGGCGTCGCAGGCCGGTTCGGCGGCGAGCGTGGATGGGAGCCGATCGCGAAGGGCGGCGTCCGGCACCAGCGTGGCGAGCGCGGCGCGGTCACCGGCCGCGAGCGCGCTGAAGAACCGGGCGACGGACAGGCGGAGCTCGCGGTGCCACGGATCCAGGTCGCGACGACTCACGCGGACGAAGCCGCCGGCGGCGGACGTCAGGCGATAGACGTCCTCTTGCTCCGTCTGGCCCTCGCAGCCAGGCGTCCACCCGGGGTAGCGCAGCTCGTAGCGCACGCGCACCTCTCCGGGTCGCACCGTGTAGTTCCGAGCCACCAGGCCGTCGGGGAAGATCTCGGCGCTGCTCCACACGACGCGAACGTCGTCGCCCGCCTCGCGCACGACGTCGAGGCGCAAGGGCCGGGTGCCCCGGCCGGTGGAGGGACCCTCCCACGCCACCATGAACTGCTCGCCGCCGCCGGGAAGCGTGAAGACGCGCGGCCGTCCCTCTCGCTCGAAGGTCGCCAGCAGCGTAGCGCCGTCGCCGCGCCGCCCGTAGACGCGCACGCTGTTGCCGGAGGCGGCGTCACCGAGCTGGAAGGCGCCGACGACGAGCCGACGCAGGCGAACCACCTCGAGGAAGGCCGCGCCCCAGGCGTCGTTGAACCCGTCGAGGCGCTCCTGCAAGAACTCGGTGGAGGCGAAGACGCCGCCGCTGGCGAGGCTCTCCACGATCTCCTCGTCGAGGAGCGCGTAGACCTCGCGGAAGGTCTCGGCGTTCGCCTCCCCCGCCTGGGCCACGCTCAGCCGGGACGCGGCCAGCTCCCGGAAGCGGTCGAGGCGGTCGGCGGCGCCGCCGGCGGAGACGAGGGTGGGAGCAAGCGCCAGTGCGAGGACGACGACGCCCGCGGCGGCGCGAAGCCGTGGTCGCTTCACTCTGCCATGGTACAACAGACCGATGCGACGGCCGCTCATCCCGGTCATCGACCGCTATCTCGTACGGGAGCTCTTGACCCCGTTCGGGCTCGGCTGCGGCCTCTTCACGTTCTTCCTCGTCATCGATCGCATCTACCACCTCACCGACCTCGTGATCACCAAGGGCGTGCCGTTTCACCTGGTGCTCCAGCTCCTGGTGTTCATGCTGCCGTCCTTCCTCGCCCACACGCTCCCCATGGCTCTCCTGGTGGCGGTCCTCCTCGCCGGGGGTCGGCTCGCGGGCGACATGGAGGTGGTGGCGTTCAAGGCGGCGGGCGTCAGCGTGCTGCGCCTCTTCCGTCCCATCCTCCTCGCCAGCCTCATGGTGACGTTGATGTCGGGGGCGCTCACGCTCGTGATCAATCCCATCGCCAACCAGCAGTTCCAGCGGCAGCTCTTCACCATCCTCCAGACGCGGGCGGCGACGGGGATCAAGGAGCGCGTGTTCAATACGACGTTCGGCGACGTCACGATCTACGTGGAGGACATCACGCCGTCCCAGGTGGGGTTGACGGGATTGCTCGTGTCCGACGAGCGCGACCCCAAGCTGACGCGCATCATCACCGCGCGTGAGGGCCGGCTCCTCACCGACGCCGGCACCGGACGGATTACGCTCCGCTTGATCAGCGGGGCCGTGAACGAGGGCGACGTGGCGCCCGCACCCCCCGTGGTGGGGGTGCCGGACGTGCCTCCTCCCACCGGGGGCGCCGCCAGTCCCGTGCGCTACCGCTACACGCGCTTCAACATCTACGACATGAACCTGGCGGTGGAGTCGCCGCTGAAGGGCACGCAACAAGGCGAGAAACCCGAGCGCGATCTCTTCCTCGGCGATCTCCACGCGCGCATCAACGAGCTCGCCGGCGACCCCATCGCCCGCACGCCCTTCCTCGTGGAGTGGCACAAGCGGCTCGCCTTCCCGGCCGCGAGCCTCGTCTTCGCGCTCGTGGGGTTCCCCCTCGCCGTGCGTTCCCATCGGGGCGGGCGGAGCGTGGCCCTCCTCGGCAGCCTCGTCATCATCGTCATGTACTACCTGGTGCTGACGTCGCTGGAAGGCATGGCGCTCCGCCAGCGCATGGAGCCGTGGGAAGCGATCTGGGCTCCGAACATCGCCTTCGCGGGAATCGGGAGCGGGCTGCTCGCGTGGACGGCCATCGAGCGCCGCCCCCTTCGCCTCACCGCGTTGTGGAAGCTCGTGGACGCGGTCCGCCGCCGCCTCCCGCGTCTGCCCGTCCGGCGCCTGCGCTTCTCCCCGACGGAGCCGCGCGACTCCACGCACATCATCGATCGCTACCTCGTGCGCGAGTTCCTGAGCTTCCTCGTCATCGGCCTCTCCGTGGCCACCGTGCTGTTCTTCGTCATCGACCTCATCCAGACGCTCGACCGCTTCCTGCGCGTGAAGCCGCCCCTGCGCTACATCGCCGAGCACTTCCTGTTCCGGTTGCCCGCGTTCCTGCACGAGGGCTTGCCCGTCATCATGCTGGTGGCCACGATCTTCCTGTTCCTCACCCTGAGCCGTTACCACGAGCTGACCGCGCTCAAGGCGGCCGGGATGAGCCTCTATCGCGTGAGCGCGCCCATCCTCACCCTCGCCTGCCTCATCGCGGTGGGCTCGGGGCTGTTCCAGGAGACGGCGTTGCCGGCCCTCAACGAGCGCGGAGACGAGGTGGACCGCGTGAAGATCCGCGGCCAGCTCCCCCGCCATCTCCAGTCGCGCACGCGGCTGTGGCTGCGCAGCGCCGACACGCGCTTCTATCGCGTCGAGCTGGTGGCGCCCGGCACCCAGGACCTCTACGGCGTGACCGTGCTCGAGATCGACCGCGAGTTCCGCCTCGTGCACCGGCTCGACGCCCGGCGCGCGCACTGGACGCCGCGGGGCTGGGAGCTGAGCGACGGCGCGCTCCGCGAGGTCTCGAAAGACGGGCGCGTGGAGAGCGTGCGCTTCACGCGCACGGTGGTCGATCTTCCCGAGGTCATCGACGATTTCGTGCAGGTGCAGAAGCCGCCGTCGGCCATGAGCTACCGCGAGCTCCGCGAATACGTGGCGCGACTGGAGGCAGCCGGCTTCCAGGCTCGCAAGTACCTCGTGGATCTCTACTCCAAGCTCTCGTCGCCGCTCGAGAACATGATCATGGTGCTGATCGCGATCCCGTTCGCGCTCCAGTCGCCGCGGGGCGGCCGTCTCTTCGGCATCGGTCTCGCCATCGCCATCATGGCGACCTATCTCGTGCTGCACTACGTGGCGCTCTCGTTCGCGCGCGCCGACCTCCTGCCCCCGCTCCTCGCCGCCTGGACGGCCAACATCATCTTCGCGGGGATCGGGTTCATGCGCTTCGTCAACGCGCGCACCTAGCCGTGGCTGACGCCGAGCGCGCGCCGCGACGGGCGCGGACCCCGCTTCTGCTCGGTGTCCTCCTCGCCGTCGCCGGCTGCGCCTCCGCGACGACGCCACCGTCGAGCACGCCCCTGGCGGCGCCGACCGAGGTCCCCATCCAGATCGTCAACAACGTCCCGCGCGTGGCGGCCCGTATCAACGGGAGTCCCCAGGTCGCGTTCCTCATCGTCGATACCGGCGCCGCCGCCACCATCCTGAGCCCGCGTCTCGCCGACCGGCTGGGGATCGTGGTGCCGGCGCAGGCGCCGCGCCGGAACATCCAAATCGTGGGCGGACAGATGGTCCCGGTGGTGCGAACGGTGGTGAGCATGATCCAGATCGGGGCGGCGGTGGTCGAGAACCTGGAGGTCGGCGTCTACGACGCGGTGCCCACGGAGCCGACCGTGGACGGCATCCTCGGCGGCGACGTCCTCCATCGATTCACGGTGACGCTCGATCACGCGAGCCGGCGGATGCTGCTGGCGCCGCGCGCGCCGCGCTGAGGCGGCCGCTCAGCGCTCGCTGCCGGTGAGCGCGCGCAGCGCCTCCTCCAGGCGCTTCTGCTCGACTCCGTACGCCGCCCAGTCGCCCCGCCGCAACGCCTCCTGCGCGCGCGTCCACGCCTCCCAGGCGCGCTGCGCCACCGCGCGCGACGTCGCCACCGCCTCCCCCCCTGCCCGCGGCGGCTCCGCCACCGAGGTGGCCACGCGGCCGCCGAAGATCCGGCTCAGCGACTGCTCGAGCGTCGGCTCCATCGCGATCAGGTTGCCGTAGGCGACGATCACCCGCCGCAGCTCCGGCAACGCGCCCTGCTCGGAGGCGGCCAGGTAGAGCGGCTGCACGTAGATCAGCGACTGCTCGATGGGGATGGCGAGAAGAGAGCCGCGGATCACCTGGGAGCCGCGCTGGTTCCACAGCGAGAGCTGCTGGGAGATCACGGGATCCTGGTCGATGCGGGCGTCGATCTGGCGGGGGCCGTAGACGAGCTTCTGCTTGGGGAAGTTGTAGACGAGAAGCCGGCCGTAGTGCGGGGGATCGGAGCGGGCGGCCAGCCACGAGATCATGTTGTCTCGCCGGCTCGGATTGAAGAGCGTGAGGAGGATGAACTCTTCCTTGCGCTCTCCCGGCAAGCGCATGATCGTGAAGTACGGCTCCATCTCGCGCTCGCGCCCCTCGATCGTCCGCCGCGGCACCGCCCACAGGTCTTCCTTGTTGTAGAAGACTTGCGGATCCTCCATGTGGTAGGTCGCGTACTTGCGCGCCTGGATGGCGAAGAAATCCTCCGGGTATCGGATGTGGCGCCGCACGTCCTCCGGCATCTCCGCGAGCGGCTTCAGCAATCCCGGAAAGGCGGCGGCGTACACGCGCACGATGGGATCGGTGTCGTCGGCCAGATAGAAGAGCACGGCGCCCGTGTAGGCGTCGATGGTGACCTTCACCGAGTTGCGGATGTAGTTGCCGATGCCGCGCACGGGGTCGGAGTACGGGTAACGGTCGGTGGTCGTGTAGCCGTCGAGCAGCCACAGCAACCGTCCCTCCGCGGTGATGACCAGATAGGGATCGCGGTCGAAGTGGAAGAAGGGCGCGATCTCGCGCACGCGCTCGGTGACCGTCCGGTAGATCATGATGCGGCTGTCGGCCGTGAGATCGTTCGACAGCACGATCTTGATCTCGCCGAAGCGGGCCGCGAAGGCGAGCTTGCGGAGCCAGGAGCTGAGGGCGACGCCGCCCTGCCCGCGATAGTTCGCGTAGACGTTCTGGTCACCGGAGGGGTAATCGAGCTCCTGGGAGCGCGTACGCACGAGCGCGTACTCGTTGGAGACCTCGCCGTAGTAGATCTCGGGCCGCGTGATCGCGGGAAAGCCGCCGCTGGACACGGGCGGGATGTCCTTCACGAGGAACTCCGGCAACCCCTCCGGCGTGATCCGGTTCACCGGTCCCACCACCACCCCGTAGCCGTGAGTGAAGGTCAGATGCTCGTTGATCCAGATCCGTGACTGGAGGTGCTGGTAGGAGAGCTCGCGCGGCGACAGCATGAGCTGCCGGTACTCGCCGCCCACTTCGTAGCGGTCGTTGTCCACGTCGACGAACTTGTAGTACGTCCGGATCTCCTGGAGCTGGGCGAACGTGCGCAGGAGCGGCCGGTAGTCCCAGAGGCGGATGTTCTTGATGGTCGCCTCGTTGCGGGCGAGCGCGCGCGCGTCGAGCGATTCGTCGGCGGGAAACTCGCGTTCCTCGATGCGGTCGAGGCCGTACGCCTTGCGCGTCATGCGGATGTTGTGCGCGATGAACGGCCGTTCCGCCGCCAGCTCGTTCGGCGTGACCCGGAAGCGCTGGAGGAGCGCGGGATACACGCCGAGGCCGACGATCCACACCAGTCCCAGCACCACGAGGCCGCCCGCCACCAGCCGGAGTCCGGGGCGCGCGACCTGCGCGATGCAGGCGGCCGCGCACAAGGCCGCGAGCACGGCGAGGGCGCCCAGCACCGGCAGCGACGCGTTGATATCGGTGTAGGAGGCGCCGAAGACGACGCCGCGCGGCGAGTACACCAGTTCGAAGCGGTCCAGCCAGAATCCGAGGGCTTTCAGCGCCAGCAGCGCTGCCGTGAGCACGAGCAGGTGTGTGCGGGCGCCGGCGGCGAGACGAGGTCCGCGCGTGGTGAGGACGAGGCTGCGCTGGAGCACGTAGACGGCGAGGGTGAGGACGGCGGTGGCCGCCACCAGGCCCATCGCCCAGCCGTACACGAGACGCCACAGGGGCAGCGTGAAGACGAAGAACGAGAGATCCCGATCGAAGACGGGATCGGTGGCGCCGAAGGCGGTCGCGTAGCGGTACGCGAGCACGCGTTCCCAGTGGGCGGAAGCGCGCAGCCCGGCCGCGAGCGAGATCAGGAGCAGGATCACTGGGAGAAAACGCCGGATGAGCGGCTCGATGACCACGCGCCCGGGGAGACCGAGCTGGTCCTCGAGCTCCCACAGCACGTCGGGGGCGGCGGTGCGGGCGGCGAAGGTGAGGTTGATGTAGAGGAACGCGAGCACGGCGACCGCGCCCACCGTGAAGAGCGTGCCGCGCAGACCGAGGATCCCCGTGAAGACTCCGGTGTAGCCGACCTCCTGGAACCACAGCCAGTCCGTGTAGAGGGGAATCACCTGCCCGACGAGCCCCAGCGCGAAGAGCGCGAGGACGAGCAGCAGGATCGGCTGCGGCCGCCTCATCGGATGCCCGGCGCGGGCGTCAGGTGCCGTGCGTCCAGGAACTCAGGTAGGCGGTCTGCTCGCCGGTGAGGGCGTCGATCTGCACGCCCATCGACGAGAGCTTCAGGCGCGCGATCTCGAGATCGATCTCACGCGGGACGACATACACCTTCCGCTCCAGCGTGCGGCCGTGCTTCACCATGTATTCCGCGGACAGCGCCTGGTTGGCGAAGCTCATGTCCATGACGGCCGCCGGATGGCCTTCCGCCGACGCGAGGTTGATGAGCCGGCCTTCGCCGAGCACGAACACGCGGCGCCCCGGACCGAGGACAAACTCCTCGACGAACGGCCGCACGACCCGGCGCGACGTGGCCAGGCCGGCCAGCGCGTCCAGCTCGATCTCGACGTTGAAGTGGCCGGCGTTGGCGAGGATGGCGCCGTCCTTCATGCGGGTGAAATGCTCTTTGCGGATGACCGACGTGTTGCCGGTCACCGTGACGAACACGTCCCCGACCTCCGCCGCCCGCGCCATCGTCATCACCTGGAATCCGTCCATCACGGCCTCGAGGGCGCGCATCGGCTCCACCTCGGTCACGATCACGTGCGCGCCCATGCCCTTCGCGCGCGCCGCCACACCCTTGCCGCACATCCCGTAGCCGGCCACGACCACCGTCCGTCCCGCGAGGAGCACGTTGGTGGCGCGCAGGATGCCGTCGATGGTCGACTGACCGGTGCCGTAGCGGTTGTCGAAGAGATGCTTGGTGTCGGCGTCGTTGACCGCGATCACGGGAAAGGCGAGCACGCGCTCGCGCTCCATGGAGCGGAGGCGGATGACGCCCGTCGTCGTCTCCTCGGTGCCGCCGAGGACGTCGGCGAGGAGGTTCTTCCGCGCGCCGTGGAGTTGGGAGATGAGGTCGGCGCCGTCGTCCATGGTGACTTGAGGCCGGGTGGCGAGGACCGCCTCGATGTGACGGTAATACCGGTCGTGATCCTCCCCCTTGTGGGCGTAGGTGGCGATGTCGTACTCGCGCACGAGCGCCGCCGCCGTGTCGTCCTGGGTGGAGAGCGGGTTGGAGGCACACAGCGCGAGCTCGGCGCCGCCCGCTTTCAAGGTGAGCATCAGCACCGCCGTCTCGGTGGTCACGTGAAGGCAGGCGCCGATGCGAATGCCTTTGAGCGGCTGCTCCTTCGCGAAACGCTCGCGGACCTGGCGCAGGACCGGCATCGACTGCTCCGCCCACTCGATCTTGAGCCGCCCCTCCGCCGCCAGCCCCGGATTCTTCACATCGTGCTCAACCATGCCCCTCGTCCTTTCGCTCACCCATGTTCCTCGACCCGCCGGTCCGCGCGCCGGCCCCGCCCACGCAACCCGCGCGCCGCCCCCGCCGGCGCAATCCTGTCGATAACCCGCTGTTCGAGCGCCGGCTCCGCCGGCGCAATCTGTTTCTTCTGGGGGAGGAATCGGAGGGGGCCGCCGAGGCCCCCTCCGAGGTTAAACTCCCGCCTCGTCCCGCAAGTCCTTCACGCGATCGGTGCGCTCCCACGTGAACTCCGGTTCGGACCGGCCGAAGTGGCCGTAGGCCGCGGTCTTGCGGTAGATCGGCTTCCGGAGATTCAGATACTTGATGATGCCGGTGGGGGTGAAGTCGAAATGTCGGCGCACCATCGCCTCCAGCTTGGTGTTGGGAACCTTCCCCGTGCCGAACGTCTCCACCATGATCGAAACGGGGTCGGCGACGCCGATGGCGTAGGCGACCTGCACCTGGGCGCGCTCGGCGAGGCCGGCGGCGACGATGTTCTTCGCCACGTGGCGCGCCATGTAGCAGGCCGAGCGATCGACCTTCGTCGGATCCTTGCCGGAGAACGCTCCGCCGCCGTGCGGGCAGGAGCCGCCGTACGTGTCGACGATGATCTTGCGCCCGGTGAGACCGGTGTCGCCCATGGGGCCGCCCGTCACGAAACGGCCGGTGGGGTTGACGTGGAACACGCACTTGTCGACGTCGAGGAGCTCGGCGGGAACGGTGGGGACCACGACCTGCTCGATGACGTCCTTGCGGATGCGATCGGCGCTCACGTCGGGGCTGTGCTGGGTGGAGATCACGACCGTCTCCACCGCGCGCGGCTTGCCGTCCACGTAGCGCACGGTGACCTGCGACTTCCCGTCCGGGCGGAGGTACTCGAGCGCGCCCGCCTTGCGACGCTCGCTCAGCCGCATGACCAGCTTGTGGGCGAGCATGATCGGCAGCGGCATCAGCTCCGCCGTTTCCCGACAGGCGTAGCCGAACATCAGGCCCTGGTCGCCGGCGCCGAGGTTGTCGACGCCCATCGCGATGTCGGAGGACTGCTCGTCGATGGCGGTGATGACCCCGCACGTCTCGTAGTCGAAGCCGAACTTCGCGCGCGTGTAGCCCACCTCGCGGATGGTTTGTCGCGCGATGCGCGGGATGTCCACGTAGCAGTTCGTCGTGATCTCCCCCGCCACCACCACGAGCCCGGTCGTGAGCAGGGTCTCGCACGCCACGCGGCCCGTCGGGTCCTGTGACAGAATCGCGTCCAGCACCGCATCCGACACCTGGTCGGCGATCTTGTCGGGGTGACCTTCGGTCACCGACTCCGACGTGAACAGATACTCGTCACGCGCCATGGGCAGTCCTCCGCACGAAAAGTTCCGAACAGTTTAGCATCGTTACAACACCCGCGCGCGGTGGGATCAGGGCGCGTTCATGCGCCGCTTGAAGTCCTCGATGATGGGCACCGCCCACGGATCGATGCCGCGCACGATCGCCAGGTAATAGCTCGTCCATTGCCCGACGTACGCGAGACCGAGCAAGCGCGCCGCCCGCGCTTTCCCGCGCGCCCAGCATTCGCCCACTCCGCCCGCCACCGGCCCCATCATCTCGCCGAGGAGCGCGAACCGCCGCGCGATGGCGGGAGACTCCTCGGGATCGCGCAGCAACACCGCGTAGAGATCGCAGGCCGCGTGTCCGTGCCACGCCTCGATCTCGTTGTGGTTCATCTCGGGAACGCTGCCGGCGAGCGCCAGCGTCTTCGCGTTCTCCGCGAAGTCGGTCTTCCAGCGGTAGGCGACGGCGGCCGTGAGCGGCCCCCCGTAGAGGGCGGGCATGCGGTCGCCGATGGCGAGGGCGAGGCGCTTGGCCTCGTTGGCGGAGGCGGGACGCGCGGGCGCGAGCGCGGACGCCAGCTCGCTCACGACGCCGATCGTCTCCGTGATCTCGCTCGCGGTGGCCACGGGGACGCCGGCGTCCGCGAGGAGCGTGAGCGCGGGAAGGAAGAGGTAGGCGAGCGCCATGCGCGGCATCAGGCCCCCCGGCAGCGTCACCAGGGGACAGCCGCGCGCGGAGGCGAGGGCGGCGAGGCGACCACCCGTGGTCATCACCACGAGCGGGAGGCCTCGTTCGAGGGCGGTCTCGGCGGCGGACACCACCTCTTCCGTTTCCCCGGAATACGACGCGGCGATGACGAGCGCGTCGCCGCGCGCGACGCCGGGGAGCCCGTAGCCACGGTGCACGAGCACGGGCACTTCGACCTGGTCGGCCGCGCAGGCGGCGAGACAATCGCCGCCGGCGGCGGAGCCGCCCATGCCGGCCACGATGACCACGCGAGGGCGGCGGACCGTGAGCGCCGGCTGCGCGCGCAGGGCGGCGGCGGCGCGACAGTGCTCGGGAAAGGCGGCGAGGATGGACCGCACGTCGTGCGCGTCGAGGCGCGCCAGGCGCGCGGGATCGTCGAGGATCACCGGGACGCGACCGTCACATCACTCCCGATCCAGGTCCCGGTGCACCACCGTGGGCGCGAAGCCGAGGCCATCGAGGAACTTGCGCAGCTCCTCCACCAGCGCCACCGAGCGGTGCCGGCCCCCCGTGCATCCCACGGCGATGGTGAGATACGCCTTGCCCTCCCGCTCGTACCAGGGCAGCACGAAGCGCAGCAAATCTTGCAGCCGCTCCAGGAGCTCGCGGCTCGGTCCCGAATCGAACACGAAGTCGCGCACGCGGCGGTCCCGGCCGTCGAGAGCGCGCAGCCCATCCACGAAGTGGGGATTGGGCAGGAAGCGCACGTCGAAGACGAGATCGGCGTCGAACGGGATGCCGTGCTTGAAACCGAACGACACCAGCGAGGTGGCGAGGCCGCGCCGCTCCTTGGGCGTCACATACAGCTCGATGAGGAGCGCCTTCAACTGGTGCACGGTGAGGGCCGAGGTGTCGATGATGCGATCGGCGACCTCGCGCGTGTGCGCCATCTCCTTCTTTTCGGCCCGGATGGCGTCGAGGACGTTGCCCTCGCCGCCGAGGGGATGGCGCCTGCGCGTCTCGTGGAAGCGCCGTACGAGCGCCTCCTCGCTCGCCTCCAGGAAGAGCACTTCCACGGCGTGGCCCCGCCGCTTCAGCTCCTGCATGGCCTCCAGCAGGTGCGGCAGGTACTCCCCTTCGCGGACGTCCACGCCGAGCGCCACCCGCTGCGCGGTGTGGCCGGTCCGCGTCACGAGGTCGGCGAAGGTCGGGATGAGCGTGGTGGGGAGGTTGTCGACGCAGAAGAACCCCATGTCCTCGAAGCACTTGATGGCGTAGCTCTTCCCGGCCCCGCTGAGGCCGGTGATGACCACGAACGTCACCGACTCGGACATGACCGCGCGCGCGACCTATCGTTTGCGCGGCATCAGCCGGCGCTGGTGCGACGGTAGGATCCCGAGCTCCTCCCGGTACTTCGCAACCGTACGCCGGGCGATGGTCAGCCCCTTGCCTTTCAGGATCTGCGCCACCTCCTGGTCGGAGAGCGGCTTCGACGGGTCCTCGTTGGCGAGGAGGTCCTGGATCATCTTCTTCACCGACACCGACGACACCATCTCCCCGTCGCCGGAGGCGATGCCGCTGTGGAAGAAGAACTTCAGCTCGAAGAGTCCCTGCGGCGTCTCCACGTACTTGTTGGTGGTGACGCGGCTGATGGTCGACTCGTGCATCCCGATGTCCTCGCCCACGTCCCGCAGGGAGAGCGGGCGCAGGCACGGCAACCCCTTGTCGAGGACCTCTCGCTGGAACTTCACGATGGACTGGGTGACCTTGCGCAGCGTGCGCTGGCGCTGATCCACGCTCTTGATGAGCCACACCGCGGAGCGCAGCTTCTGCTCGACGTACGCGCGCGCCTCGTCGCCGGAGTTGCGGAGGAGCGACCGGTAGAGCGAGTTCACGCGCAGGCGCGGGATGCCATCCTCGTTCAGGACCACCGTGTACTCGTTCCCCATCTTGTGCACGACGACGTCGGGGACGATGTAGCGGGAGTCGTTGCCGCCGAAGCGCCGGCCCGGCTTCGGCTCCAGCCCCATGATCTCCTCCACCGACTCCATGATGCGGTCGAGGGGGAGCTTGAGGGCGCGCGCGATGTCGGGATAGCGGCGGCGCGTGAGGTCATCGAAGTGGTCCTCCACGATCTCCACCGACACCGGATCCGGGTTGGGATCGCTCTTGAGCTGGATGAGCAGGCACTCCTGGATGCTGCGCGCGGCCACCCCCGGCGGATCGAAGCCCTGCACGAGCGCGAGCACCTTCTCCACGTCGGACACGCTCGCCTGGCAGCGGTCGGCGATCTCCTGGAGCTCGGCGCGGAGATAGCCGTCCTCGTCGAGGTTGCCGATGATCTCGCCCCCGATGCGCCGCGTGAGCGGCTCCTCGGTCGCGAAGCGGAGCTGCTCGTCGAGATGATCGGTGAGCGAGGACACGGAGCGGACGATGTTCTCGAACGGAAGATCGTCGCGATCCTCCTGGGCCACCAGCGAGCGTTCCTCGTGGTCGTCGAACATGACCTGGTTGAGGTCGAAGGGGAGGTCGTCCGTCTGCCGCTCTTCGCGGGGAGCCGTCTCCAGCGGGAGCGGCTCCGGCGTGGGCGCGGTGGGACTCTCGGGCGCCGCCGATCCCTCCGGCGTGTCCGGCACCTCCGGCGTCTCCTCGAGGAGCGGATTCTCCAGCAGCTCCTTCTGCACCACTTCCTGGAGCTCCAGCGTGGAAAGCTGCAGGAGCTGGATCGCCTGCTGGAGGAGCGGCGTCATGACGACGCGCTGGCTCTGGCGTAGTGAGAGTCGCGTTTCCATGGCCATGGCAGCTATTCCATTCGGGGCCCTAGAGCGAGAACCGTTCCCCGAGATAGATCTCCCGGGCCCGCGAGTTGTTCGCGATTTCGGTGGCGGTGCCGGACACGAGAATTTTTCCGCCGTACAGGATGTATGCCCGGTCGGTGATGGAGAGCGTCTCCCGCACGTTGTGGTCCGTGATGAGGATGCCGATGCCCTTCTCGCGCAGCCGGCCGACGATCTCCTGGATGTCGCCGATGGCGATGGGGTCGATGCCGGTGAACGGCTCGTCGAGGAGCAGGTACTGCGGCCCCGTCACGAGCGCGCGCGTGATCTCGAGGCGCCGGCGCTCGCCGCCCGAGAGCGTGTAGGCCGGATAGGGCGCGAGGGCGCTGAGACCAAGCTCGGCGAGCAGCTCGCGCGCCCGCTCGCGGCGCTCCGCGGCGGAAAGATCGAGCGTCTCGAGGATGGCGAGCAGGTTCTGCTCCACCGTGAGCTTGCGGAATACCGACGACTCCTGCGGGAGGTAGCCCACGCCGAGCCGGCAGCGCTGGTACATGGGCAGCGGCGTGATGTCCTGTCCCTCCAGGAAAATACGCCCGCCGTCGCTGGGCAGGAGCCCCACCACCATGTAGAACGACGTCGTCTTGCCGGCGCCGTTGGGGCCGAGCAGCCCCACGACCTCTCCCCGCTGGATCTCCAGCGAGACGTCGTCGACGACTTTGCGGTGTTTGAACCACTTCACCAATCCCTGGGCAACGAGGCCTTCCATCCGTCAGTTCTTGCAGACCACGGCGGGCTTGGGGGTCGTGTTCGGCGCGGACGCGGTGCCGGACTCTTTGGGATAGAAGACCGCCTTCACCCGCTCCTGGCGGCCGCCCTGCACCACGCTGCGATCCTGGGACAGGAAGATCGTGATGGTGTCGCCGCTCACCACGTTGTCCTCTTCCCACACGCGCGCGTTGCCCATCAGGACCACGCGCTGCTCGAGGTCGAAGTAATCCGCGCGCTGCGCCGTTCCCGTACGGCAGTCGCGCGTGATGATGCGGACGTTGCCGGTGGAGACGGTGCGGAGGATGCGATCGCCCTTCTCGTCGAGGTAGACCTCCATCCGATCGGCGTGCTGGACGGAGTTCTCCTGCCGGGCCACGACGTTGCCGGTGAAGATGACGAGGCTTTCCTTGCCGAAGCGCTCCATGCGATCGGCGTCCACGGTGACTGGCTGCTTGCGGTCGCCGCCCTTGCCATCGCTCTTGCTCTCGCTCGCCGGCGCCGGAGCCCGCGGCGGAGCGGTGGGCGGCGGAGAGGTGGGCGCCGACGCGGGGGCGGCGGCATGGGCGACGGCGGCGATCCCGACGAGAACGGCCGTGAAGAACGCGCGCCTCACGGGGCGGGCTCCTTCGGCGTGGCCACGAACGTCGCTTTCACGGGGCCCGTCACCGTCGCCTTGTCCTCATCCATGCGGACGTCGAGGGAAGAGCCGAGCACGAGCGTGCCGGGACGTGACATCTTCACGGGCGCGTCCGTCCACAGCCGCTTCTCGCCGCCCTGCCACCGCAGCACCGACGTCTCCAGACGCAAGCCGTCGCTCGAGGTCAGCACGACGTTGCGGCGAATTTCGACGTCCTGCGCGGGCTGGAAGAGGTCCCCTTCCTCGCCCACGATGTTCCAGGAACGGTCAGGCTGGTGGACGTCGACCACGATCTTGCGGAGGTTGGTGCGGCCCTCGCTTTCGAACACCAGCGCCTGCTCGGCGCGAAGCTGCCAGCGGATGGTCCCGGAATCCTCCTCGATCTTGACTTCTTTGATGTGGAGATCGGCGTTGGAGGTGGCCGGACCCGTGGATTCCCCCGGCATCGTGCGGCTCTTGGCGAACAGCGTCGCCGCCACGAGCAGCACGAACAGGACGACTCCCGCGAGGATAGCGCGTGATAATCGGTGCATATTAGACGGTGTGCAATTTCGGTACCAGCCTATCACAGGGATCGAGACGGCGGGAAGCGAAAACGGCCGTAGCGGCTCTCAGACGATCTTGGCGCGCAGGATATCGTGCATGTGGATCAAGCCCACCGGGCGCCGCTCGCCGTCCACGATAACGAGGCTCGTGATCTCGAACGATTCCATGACCTCGAGCGCCTTGAAGGCGAGGTCGTCGGCCCCGATCGTCTTTGGCTGACGCGTCGCCACCTCGCCCGCCCGCAGCGTCCGGATCGACCGCGCCTTGAGATGGAGCCGCCGCAGGTCGCCGTCGGTGATGATGCCGACGAGGCGGCCGGCGGTATCGACGACGGTCGTCATGCCCTTGCGCGCGCGCGTCATCTCCGCGATCGCGTCCTTCATCAAGACGTCCTCGCCGACGCGCGGCACCGCATCGCCCGTGAGCATGAGGTCGGAGACCTTGAACAGCGCGCGCCAGCCAAGCGTCCCGCGTGGATGCAGCGCCGCGTAGTCCTCGGGCCGGAGGCCGCGCCGATCGAGAAGGGCCATCGCGAGCGCGTCGCCGGCGGCGAGGGCGGCGGTGCTGCTGCAGGTGGGGGTGAGGTTCATCGGGCACGCTTCCTCCGCCACGCTCACGTCGATCACGACCTCGCACTGGCGCGCCAGCGTCGACGTCGGATTGCCGGTGAGCAGCACCAGAGGAACCCCGAGCCGCTTCAGGGGCGGCAGGATGGCGAGCACCTCGTCGGTCTCGCCCGAGTTCGAGAGCGCGAGCACGACGTCGCCGCGCCCGACCATGCCGAGATCGCCGTGGACGCCCTCGGCGGGATGGAGAAAATAGGCGGGCGTTCCCGTGGACGCGAGCGTGGCCGCGATCTTTCTTCCCACGAGGCCGGACTTGCCCATCCCGGTCACGATCACGCGGCCGCTAGCGCCGTGGAGGAGGTCGACCGCGCGCTCGAAGCCGGCGTCGAGCTTCGGAATGAGGCCGAGGATCGCCTCCGCCTCCAGCTGCAGCACGCGCTCGGCGAGCCGGCGGACGTCGCTCACGGCGTCACCGCGCGCGCGATGGCGGTGATCTCCGCCAGCAACGCGGGAAGGTCGTCGATGCGCAACATGTTCGGGCCGTCGGACAGTGGTCGTCCGTCCTCCAGCGTGCGGTCGGGATCCTCGTGCATCTCCATGAACAGCGCGTCCACGCCGAACGCCACCGCCGCCCGCGCGAGGGCGGGCACGTACTTTCGCTCGCCGCCGGAGCGGTCGCCGGCGCCGCCGGGAAGCTGGACGGCGTGGGTGGCGTCGAAGACGACGGGATAGCCGAGCTCGCGCATGTCGGCAAGACCGCGCATGTCGACCACGAGGTTGTGATAGCCGAAGGAGGTGCCGCGCTCCGTCAGCAGCACGTTCTCGTTGCCGGTGGAGCGCACCTTCTCGACGACGTTCTTCATGTCACCGGGAGCGAGGAACTGCCCCTTCTTCACGTTGACGGGCTTCCCCGTGCGAGCGGCGGCGAGCACGAGATCGGTCTGGCGGCAGAGAAACGCCGGGATCTGCAACACGTCGAGCACCTCCGCCGCCGGCGCGATCTCCGTCACCTGATGAACGTCGGAGAGGACGGGCACGCCGATCGTCTCCCGGACGCGGCGCAGGATGCGAAGGCCTTCCGTCAGTCCCGGCCCGCGGTAGCCGCCCACCGAGGATCGGTTCGCCTTGTCGTAGGACGACTTGTAGACGAAGGGCACGCCGTGGCCGGCGGCGATGTCGGCGAGGCGCTCCGCGGTCATGAGGGCGTGCTTCTCGTTCTCGATCGCGCACGGTCCGCCGATGAGCACGAGAGGCGCGCCGCCCCCGATCGTGATCGGTCCCACCGTCACCGCGCGCGTGGTGACCGTCAACGACAGGCACCGCGGGCGAGGGCGGCCGCGACGAAGCCGGCGAACAGCGGGTGCGGATCCCAGGGGCGGGAGCGGAATTCGGGATGGAACTGCCCCGCCACGAAGAACGGATGCTCCGGGATCTCGATGAGCTCCACCAGTTGCTTCTCCGCCCACACGCCGGAGATCTGCAACCCGTTCTTCTCGAGCGCGTGCAGGTAGTCGTTGTTGACCTCGTACCGGTGCCGATGGCGCTCCTGGATGATCCCCTCCCCGTACAGCCGTGAGGCCGTGCTCCCCTCCGCGAGCACGATCGGATAGAGGCCGAGCCGCATGGTGCCGCCCTTGGCGGCGAGCGTGCGTTGTTCGGGCAGGAGGTCGATGACGCGATGGGCGGATCCGGGATCGAACTCGGACGAGTTGGCGCCGCTCAGCCCGCACACGTGGCGCGCGTACTCGATCACCGCGCACTGCATTCCGAGGCAGATGCCGAAGAACGGAACGCCGCCTTCGCGCGCGTAGCGCACCGCCTCGATCTTGCCCTCGATTCCGCGATCGCCGAACCCGCCCGGAACCAGGATGCCGTCCACGCCGGCGAACTGGGCGGCAGCGCCGTCCCGCTCGATGTGCTCGGCGTCGACCCACACGAGCTCGACGCGGGCATCGTTGGCGATACCTCCGTGGACGAGCGCTTCCGAGAGGCTCTTGTAGGAGTCCTTGAGCTCGATGTACTTCCCCACCACCGCGATGCGGGTGGCCGAGCGCGGCGACTTCACGCGACGGACGACGTCCTCCCAGCGTGAGAGGTCGCTGGCGCCCGCGGGCAACCCGAGCAGCTTCACGATGATGGAGTCGAGGCCCTCGCGGTGGAACACGAGAGGGACCTCGTAGATGGTATCGACGTCCTTGGCCGTGATGACCGCCTCCTCTTCCACGTCGCAGAAGAGCGCGATCTTCGACTTGATCTTGGGGGGGAGATAACGGTCGGTGCGGCAGAGGAGGACGTCGGGCTGGATGCCGATCGCGCGCAGCTCCTTCACGGAATGCTGGGTGGCCTTGGTCTTGAGCT
>DASXSB010000027.1:0-33154 GCA_036506275.1 Candidatus Methylomirabilota bacterium
GCTTCCACGCGGCGCTGGGCGAGCCGGACGTTGTAGTCGGGCGCGCCCTTGGGATCCGTGTAGCCCTCGAGATCCACCGTGAGCGCCGTGTTCTCGCGGAGCTCCTTGACGAGACCGGAGAGCGCCGTCTGCGCCTGGTCGCTGAGGTCGGCGCGGTCGAACCCGAAGTGCAGATTCGCAGTCTCGACCACGCGGCGGGCGTGGCGGTTCGACCACAGGCGGGTCACGCGGGAGTCCACCTCGTCCGCGCGCTGGCGGGCGCCGGTGGCGGTGGTGTTGACCTCGCCGATCGCCGCTTCGGTGCTCTTGAAGCGGGAGTCGACGCGCTGCGCTTCTTCACCCACCCGGCCCTCGACCGAGACCACGCGGGTCTCGACCGTTCCCACGCGGGTGTCGACCGTGTTCACCCGCTCGTTGACTTCGTTACTCTTGGTGCCGACGAGATCCCGCACCCACCCCTTCGTCGCACACCCGGCGGTGAGGACGAGGACGGTGGGAAAAAGAATTCCCACGAACGCGCGGTGTCGCATACTTCCTCCTCTTTCGCAACAGTGACACATGTTGGACGCGCAAGCGCGCTTGCAACTGTCCGGCCATGCGCGGCCTCGCCGTCATCGCCCGTATCGACGCGGGTTTTCGAAGGGAGGCGGGCGGGCGCGACCGTTCTCCGCGCGACACGACAGTCACCGCGTTGACGGCGCCGACGATCGATCGCGGCGTAGGGTCGCGTGCCCGTCGTCAGTTGAGGCGTCCGCGAAGCTCGTGGAGCGCCCGGCGGGCGGCGGGGTCGCGCGGAGCCGAGCGGGCCCCCGCCTCGAACTCGCGCAAGGCATCCCACCACCGTTCCTGCTTCAGATAGATCCGGCCGAGGTTCATGTAGGGAAACTGGCGTGGCTCGTAGCGCGGCGCGACCTTCGCCTTCTCGAGCCACGGAATCGCCTCTTCGAGACGGTCCTGCTGCATGAGATAGACGCCGATGTCGTTGTAGGGGTTGCCGAAATGGGGATCGACGTCGATCGCGCGCAGACACTCCGCGATGGCTTCTTCGAGATGGCCCTGGAAGCTCAGGGCCCAGCCGAGAAACGTGTGGGCCTCGGCGGTCGGGTGCGTCGCGAGCGAGCGGCGGTAGATCTCGATGGCGCGGTCGAGGTCGCCGCGCATCTGATGCGCGTACGCTTCTTGCCACAGCTCGATGGCGCGCGCCTGCTCTCCGGCCATCGCGGAGAGTCTACGCCATCGGCGCCGCCGGGCGGCCGACGCGTGTGCCGTCTACCGTGGAACGATCGTCACCTCGAGGGAAACGGTGTCGCCTTCGCGAACGTTCGCGACCGCCACCGGGGGCAGCTGAAGCTTCAGCTTCGAGCCCTCGGGTGTGCGGACCGTGACCTCGCCGTGATTGCGCTCGACGTCCGCGACCTTCCCCGTCACCGTATGCCGAACTTCGCCGCGGGGCGATTTCCCGGGCTGCTCCACCGTCGTCACGCGCTGACCGTCCGGCGTCGTCACCGCGGTCGTGGTGGTGGCGGGTGTCGAGCCGCGGCTCGCGCAGCCGGCGGCGAGGACGGTGGCGACTGCCACAGCGCTCGCGATCGCGATCTTCATGTCCGTGCCCCTCCCTGGAGGTCGGGAGAGAGCAACCGAGGTGCCAGCGGATCATGTCCGATAGAGATCTTCGCGCGTGGTGGGCGCGGTGCCGCCGCTGGCGTCGCCCTGCTTGCGGAGCAGCACCTGGTAGAGCCCGATGGAGCCGCTCTCGAACGCCACCGCCGAGCACGTCAGATAGAGTCGCCACGTGCGGTAGACGCGCTCGCCCGCGAGCGTACGCGCCTCGTCCGCGCGCGCTTCCAGCCGCTCCACCCAGTGCCGGCACGTTCGCGCATAATGAAGACGCAGCGCCTCCACATCGAGGATTTCCCACCGCGCGCGCTCCATCGCCACCAGCGTCTCCGTGAGCCCGGCGAGGTCGCCGTTGGGGAAGACGTGGCGATACAGGAATTCCGTCTGACTGCCGGCCTGCCAGTGGAACTCGTGGGTGATGCCGTGGTTCAGGTAGAGCCCGCCGTCGACCAGCATCTCGCGCACGCGCCCGAAGAAGGTGTCGTAGTTCGGGATGCCGATGTGCTCGATGACCCCGACGGCCGCGATCTTGTCGTAGCGCGCGTCGGCGGCCAGGTCTCGCACGTCGCGATACTCGACGAGGCACCGGTCACGAAGCCCCTCCCGCGCAATGCGGGCGGCCGCGTACTCCGCCTGCGCGCGCGACAACGTCACGCCGTGGGCGCGGACGCCGTAATGCTGCGCCGCCCAGATGGCGAGGCTCCCCCACCCGCATCCGATGTCGAGCATCGTCTCGCCGGGCTGGAGCCGGAGCTTCTTGCACACGAGGTCGAGCTTGTCCGCCTGCGCCTGCTCGAGCTTTCCCTCGGGATCACGATAGTAGGCGCAGGTGTAGACCATGAGAGGGTCGAGGAACAGCGCGTAGAACTCGTTGCCGACGTCGTAGTGATGCGCGATGGCCGCCGCGTCCCGTCGTTTGTGCCGCGCGCTCATGCCGGCTCCTCCGCCATGCCGAAGATCGCGTCGAAGACGACGCGCCGCCGCAAGCGCGCCGAGCCGAGCACCAGGCGCACCGCCCGCCGCGCGAGCGCGTCGGGAAGCCGCGCCACCTGTCGCCCGAGCCAGCTCGGCTCTCCCCGCCCGTAGAGCCCGACGATGCGCGCGGCGTAGCCGTCCAGCGGCACGTCGTGCCGGAGTCGCGCCCGCACCGCCTCCGCCGCCAGGCGCGCGCTCTTGATGGCGGGACCGATGCCCTCACCACTGAGGTCTCGCGCGAGGCCGGCGGCGTCGCCCACGAGAAGGAAACGATCGCCCGCGAGGCGGCGCGGAGCCTGCCGGCGCACGACGTACGAGTGGCCGCGGAAGGGAGCGAGCGGGAGATCCGCCGGCAACCGACCCGACGCGCGCAGCGCCCCCAGCAGCGCCTCGCGACGCTGCGGCAGGCTCCCATCGGTGGCGCGCGTGCAGCCCACGCCCACGTTGATGAAGTCGCCCTTGGGGAAGTACCAGCCGTAGCCGCGGAGGTCGGGCTCCACGAACAGCTCGGGCGCGCTCATGAACGATCCGAGCTCCGCCAGCCGCGCCGGCGGCAGGCGCGTCTCGCTCTCCTGCGCGACCACCACCTCTTCGCGCTCGGAGACGTCGCCGAGCGCCTTCGCCACCGGGCAGCGATGACCCCCGGCGCCGATCACGAGGGCGGCGTCGAAGCTCTCCCCGTCGGTGACCACGCGCACCGACCGGTCCCCGGCGACCACGTCCTTGACGCGAATTCCGGTCCGCACGTCGGCGCCGGCGGCGGCGGCGCGCTCGAGCAGGAAGTGGTCGAACTCGCGGCGGATGATCCCATAGCTGGCCGGTCGCCGCCACCGCGTCTCGTGCCGAGCGCCCCCGAAGGCCACCGCGCACGCCTCGAAGCCCTGGATCGTGAGCGGGTACTTCGCGGGGTCGAGCTCGAGGTCGGCGAGCGCCGCCGTTGTCACCCAGCCCGCGCACACCTTCACGCGCGGAAAGACGGCGGCGTCGAGCACGAGCGGCCGGAGGCCGGCGCGGGCGAGCTGCCAGGCGGCGGTGCTGCCACCGGGACCCCCGCCGACGACGATGACGTCCGCGGTCACGGCTTCCACAGCGACGCCAGCAGGGTGAGCCGGCGCGGCCACGACAGGCGGAGCCGCTCCGCGATGTCGGCCACGGTCATGGCCGCGAAGAGATCGCCCTCGATGTCGACGGCGGATTCGACGTACGCCTCCGCGAAGGTGAGCGGCGTGGGCGACCGGAGCAGACGCAGGAACGTCTCCGGGGACTTGATCACGACCGTGAAGGGCGGGGCTCCGGTGCCGAGCAGCACCTCGCGTCCGTCCCACAGACGGAAAGCGAAGGGGGCGGCGATGCCGCCGAACACCGAAACGAGGGCGGCGGCAGCCCGCTGGGGCCGCACGCGGCGGGCGAGCCCGGTGACCATGGGCTTCTGGGCGCTATTGTTCCGGCGCGATCCGGTGATGTCAACCGCGGAGTGGCGTGGCCGCGGTGCCGCGCGGCCGGGGTCACGCGGCTACGTGGATCGCGCGCTCGACGAGCGGCCGCGGGCGCGGCAGCGTCATCGCGACCGCGAGCCCGACGACGGCGAGCGCCAGCCACGGGGCCCGGTACGACTGTGTCAGCTCGAGGACGAGCCCGAACAGCGGCGGGCCCACGAGCATGCCGCTCCACGCGAACATCGTGGCCACCCCGGTGAGGACGCCCGCGTACCGCGCGCCTCCCACCTCTGCCACCAGCGCGAAATAGAGTCCCACCCACCCGAAGGCTCCGATGCCGGCCACGAACGCGAGTGCGCGCACGAGCATCACGGGAAGCGTGTCGCCGAACGCGAAGGCAACGTAGCAGGCGGCGCCGATCAGCGCCGTCAGCACGACGCCGGGCCGGCGACGGCCGCCGAAGTAGCGATCGCTGACGACGCCGCCCGCGAGCCGGCTCGCCGTCCCTCCGAGCTGGGCGAGGGCGAGCAAGTGCGCGGCGGCAACCGCGGAAATCCCGAACGTTTCCTTGGCATAGAGGGCGAGATAGGCGAGCAGCGACGACTGCGCGACCGACAGCGCGAGCCCGGAGCCGAACACGACGAGGAGCCCAGGCCGGCGCAGGAACGCGCCCACCTCGCGGAGGCGCGGCCGCGGCGCCGCCACCACCGGCGTCGTCGCCGCCGGCGCGCGGTAGGCGAGGGCGACGACGAGGCCGGAGACGAGCGCCACCGCGGCCGCGACGAGAAGCGCGCGGCGCAGGCCGGCGGCGTGGGCCACGCTGGGAAGCACGAGCGCCCCCGCCACACCGCCCAAGGTGAGACCGGTCTGCTTGATGCCCATCGCCACTCCGCGCCGCCGCGGCAGGAACCACTCGACGATGCCGCGCCCGGTGGCGGGATTCAGCACGCTGAACCCGAACCCGGCCAGCACGAGACAGGCGAGAAAGAGCGGGAGCCCGGGCAGGGCGCTCGCGACCGCGATCATGACCGCGATCACCCCGAGGCCGCTGCTCAGCGTGAAGCGGACGCCGAGGCGATCGGTGAGCCAGCCCGCGGGGAGCGACATCAGAACACCACCGAGATACGCCGCGGGAAGGAAGAAGCCGGCCGCGACCCGCGAGAGCCGGAGCGTGTCGACCAGGAACGGTGCCAGCGGCGCCACCGCGAGGACGGCGAAGGCGCCGGCGCCGTGAGCGAGCGTGAGGAGCACGAGCACGGGCCACGGCGACATGCCCGCACCTTACCCCGGCCCGCGCGGCGATGTCAGACGACGGTGGCGGGAACCCGGATGCCGAGCGACTCGAGACTCGGCCGCATCCGTCCCGTGAGGAGACCGATGCGCGCGAGATTCGACAGCAGCGTGCCGTGGAGGTCCTTCTTGAACGTACGCCGGAAGAGCGACGATTCCGCGCCCACCGCGCGGTCCTTACGGAGCTGCTGGATGTCGGCGATCTCCGCCGCCGAGAAGCCCATGTCGCGGTAGACCTCGACCGGAAAGAGCCCGGTGAGGACGCGCACGAGCGCCCAGTGCGTGAAGTCCTCCAGCTCCCGGCGCTCGGCGTCGGTGAGCTGTCCGACCACGGCGGGGAGGCTCAGCATGCCGAAGCCCATGTGCCGCGACTCGTCCTGGAGGATGTAGCGGCAGATCTCGCGCAGGAGCGGATCCTTGGAGGTCTCCGCGAGCATGCGGAAGAGCGCCACCGCGAAGGTCTCCGCCACCAGCTGGAGGCCGATCGTCTTCAGGGTCCATCGGGAGTCGCCGAGGAGCACGTCGAACAGCTCCCGCTCGTTGGCCGGCATCGGATAGGAGAGACCGCCCAGCTTCTCCCGCATGTAGCGGTCGAGGACTTCCGTGTGGCGCGCTTCGTCCACCACCTGCGTGGCCTGGAAGTACTTGGCGTCCGGCCCCGCCACCGTTTCCACGAGCTGACTGCACACGAGCATGGCGCCGTGCTCGCCGTAGAGGAGCACGGACAGCCGCCAGGCCGTGAAGCGGCGATTGAGCTCGCCCCGCTCCGCCGGGGAGAGCCGGTCCCAGTAGGGCGTGCCGTGGATGTCGATCAGCTCGTCGGCGAGGACGCCCTGCTCCAGATCGACGGGCTGGTGCCACGGGATGTCGCGGGAGACGTTCCACTGGTCGCGCTTGGCGTTCTCGTAGAGCCGGCGCAGCTCCGGGTGCTCGACGGGATAGGCGTGCTCGAAGACGGTGTCGAAGCGGGCGGGGACGGTATGCATGGCGGGCCTTCCCTTCGAGTGCAGTTTCTGAACTGGCCGGTATATCGTAGGAGCGGGAGGGACAGGTGTCAAGGGAGGAGGCATGAAGCGCGCGCGCAGCGCCGTTCACGAGGAGATCGTCCGCGTCGCCGCCACCTGCTTCGGCGAGCAGGGGTACCGGGCCACCACCCTCGACACCATCGCCGCCCGCGCCGGCCTCTCCAAGGTCACGCTCTACGGCTACGTGGGCGGCAAGCGGGAGCTGCTGAGCCTGGTGTTCGAGCGGACCATCGCGTCCTTCCAGAGCGGCCTGCGCGAGATCGTCGAGCAGCAGCTGCCCGCCGACGAGACGCTGCGCCGGATCATCCGTTACCAGGTGAGGCTGCTCGCGAGCCATCTTCCGTTCCTCACGGTGTTCTTCAGCGAGGAGGCCGGGCTGCCGGCGGGGATGGCGGCGCGGGCCGCGCGCGCGAAGCGCGAATACGACCGCGTCATCCAGCGCGTGGTGCGTGACGGCGTGGCCGCGGGCGTCCTCCGCGACCTGCCGCCCACGCTCGTGGTCTTCGGCATCCTCGGCATGTGCAACTGGCTGCACACGTGGTACCGGCCCCACGGCAAGAGCACGCCGGCGGAGATCGCCGACGTGTTCGTCGACCTGCTCGAGCACGGCTACCTCGCGCGCGCGGCCGTGACCGACCACGGTGTCAAGCGCGCGCTGGCGCGGATCGAGGCGCGGCTGGCGAGCATGAATGGGCGGGGGCGGAAAAGAAAACGGCCGGGGAGAGTGCCCCGGCCGCGGTGAGGAGCGGCGCCGACGCTCAGCAGCCCTGGGTGCGGAGCTTCGCCTCCAGCTTGTCACCGACCTTCAGGTCGTTCAGCGTTTCCGGCGATGCGCGGAACTCGTGGGTCCCGCTCGCGGTCTTGAGCGTGACGAGGCCCGCCTTCTTGTCGATCTTCACGACCTCGCCATCGAGCTGTGCCGGTGCGCTCGCTTTCGGTTGACCGGATGGCGACGCCGAAGGCTGGCAATCGGCCGGCTTCGGCGCCTGCGCGACCGCGACCCCGATCGAGAACAGCAGAGCCGCTGTCGCCGCGAACGATACGAGCGACGCGTTGTTGTTCATGGAAAGAGCCTCCTCGCCCCGGGGGCGCTTACTTCTTCTTCGTGATGTCGTACACGGCGCCCGCCGCGGCACCGATCCCGGCGCCGATCAGCGCGCCTTTGGCTATGTCGTTGTGGGTACCGGCCGCCACCGCCGCGCCGCCGGCTCCACCCACCGCGGCGCCGGTGAGGGTTCCACACGCCGTGACCGTCATCGTCAGCATCGTCAGCCCTACGACCGGGGACAGGAGTCGCGTATTCATCGGCACACCTCCGGTCATCTAGCAACTGCAACTGGTGGGCCAGCGAGGGGTGGTGGCGAGAAAGCCGGCGCCGCGCGCGAACATCGCGCGGGCGCCGGCGGCGTCGGCGGGACGGCGCGGGTTCAGTCGCTCGCGAGGCGGCCGTTCACGCCCCAGTCGGATTTTTCGATGTCCTGGAAGACGACGTGGACCTGGTCGGGCGTGGTCTTGCCGATCTTGACCATCGCCTCCGTGATGGCGGCCACGATCTCGCGCTTCTGCTGCGGCGTCCGCCCTGCGAACCACTGCACGGTGATGTTCGGCATGTCCTCACCTCACACTTTGCGCGTTTGCTCCGCCCGGCGCAGCCGCCGCGAGAGCATGGCCAGGATCGTCTGCGTGAGCTCGGGCACCTCGCGCAGGAGAGCCTGGAAGTTACGGCGCACGATCACGAGCAGGCGCACATCGGTGTCGGCCGTCACCGTGGCCGAGCGCGGCTCGCCGTCGAGCAGGCTCATCTCGCCGAAGAAGTCCGTCGGTCCGAGCCGCGAGCGGCGGCGACCGGGCACGTCGACGGTGGCGGCGCCGTCCAGGATCAGGAAGAACTCCTCGCCCGGCTCCCCGACGCGCGTGAGCACGGTGCCGGCGCGGGCCTCCACCACGCGCGCGATGGACGCGACGCGCCGGAGCTGGCGCTGCGAGCACTCGGCGAGCATCGGGACTTTCTGGAGATGCCGCGCCTTCTCGTCCTGGCCGATCGACGCCCGTGGCGGCTCCCCGCGGCGCAGGAGGTGCTTCAGGTCGTACGCGATGGAACCGTCGAGGATGCGGCTCACGAATTCCATAACGACTCCGTGCCCGACTCCGGCGTGACCTCGAACGCATTCAGCGTGCACGCGAGCATTGCGTAGTAGCCGACGGTGGCCGTCAGCTCCACGATGCCGGCCACGCCCAGGCGCGCCCGCAGCGCGCCGAACGTGGCCTCGTCCACGCGGTGGGCGGTCAGGAGCTGGCGCGCGTACTCGACGATCTCCGCCGCCTCCGTGTCGAGAGCGGACGGCCCGCGCCGCTCGCGGACCGCGGCCACCGTCTCCACGGAGAGGCCGGCCTTCCGCGCCTCGGGGACGTGATACGCCCACTCGTAGGCGCAGTCCATCGCGCGCGCGGTGGCGAGGATGGCGAGCTCGCGCTGGACGGGGCTGAGCGCGGACTCGAAGCGGACGTAGGCGCCGAGGTGCGCGACCCGGCCCGCGAGCTCGGGGCTGTGCAGGAGCACGGCGAAGGGGCCGGAGATGCGACCACGACTGCGCGTGATGGCATCCACGACGTGGTGGTGGGCGTCGGCCACGTCGGCCTTGCCCTCGATCATCGGAACGCGCGCCATCACGCCTTCCGCGGGTAGCCGAGGGCGCGGAGGGCGTCCGCGATCTCGCCGAGGATGGCGGGGTCGTCGATGGTGGCGGGCACCGTGTACTCGAGGCCGTCCGCCATGCGCTTCACCGTGCCTCTCAGGATCTTTCCGGAGCGCGTCTTGGGAAGGCGCTTCACCACCGCGGCCGTCTTGAACGCGGCCACGGGCCCGATGGCCTCGCGCACTTTCTCCACCAGCTCGCGGACGATGTCGGCATCGCTCCGGTTGACCCCGGCCTTCGTGACCACGAACCCCACCGGGATCTCGCCCTTGATCTCGTCGGCCACGCCGACCACCGCGCACTCGGCGACGTCGGGATGCCCGGCCAGCACTTCCTCCATGCCGCCCGTCGACAGTCGATGGCCGGCCACGTTGATAATGTCGTCCACGCGACTCATGATGTAGACGTACCCGTCGGCGTCCTTGAAGCCGGCGTCGCCCGTGAGGTAGTGACCGGGGAACGTCGTCAGATACGACTTCTCGAAGCCGTCGTCGTTCTGCCAGAGCGTGGGCAGGCAGCCGGGTGGCATGGGGAGCTTGATGACGATGGAGCCGATCTGCCCCGGCGGCGCCTCGCCGCCGCCCTCGCCGAGCACCCGCACGTCATAGCCGGGCACCGCCTTGGTGGGCGAGCCCGGCTTCACGGGCAGCATCCCGAGGCCGACGCAGTTGGCGGCGATGGGCCAGCCCGTTTCCGTCTGCCACCAGTGATCGATGACGGGAACGCCCAGGCGCTCCTCGGCCCAGTGGAGCGTGTCGGGATCGCAGCGCTCGCCGGCGAGGAAGAGAAGACGGAAGCGCGTGAGGTCGTGCTTCGCGATGTGCAGACCCTGAAAATCCTCTTTCTTGATGGCGCGGAACGCCGTGGGCGCCGTGAAGATCACGCCCACTCCGTGCTGAGCGGTGACGCGCCAGAAGGCGCCGGGATCGGGCGTGCCCACGGGCTTGCCTTCGTACAGGATCGTCGTCGCCCCCGTGAGGAGCGGCGCGTACACGATGTAGGAGTGCCCCACCACCCACCCGATGTCCGAGGCCGTGAACATCACGTCGCCGGGCGCCACCGTGTAGACGTTGCGGAGACTCCACTTGAGGGCGACGGCGTGGCCGCCGTTGTCGCGGACCACGCCTTTCGGCTTTCCCGTCGTTCCCGAGGTGTAGAGGATGTAGAGCGGATCGGTGGCCGCCACCGGGATGCAGTCCACGGGGCCGGCGGCCGCCATCACCTCGTCCCAGTCCACGTCTCGTCCGGGCCGGAGCGTGGCCGTCGCTTGGCGCCGCTGGAGGACGATGCAGCGCCGCGGCTTGTGGGCAGCGAGCTCGATGGCCTGATCGAGGAGCGGCTTGTAGGCGACCACACGCGCCACCTCGATGCCGCACGAGGCGGAGACGATGACGTCCGGGCGCGCGTCGTCGATGCGCGTGGCCAGCTCGCGGGGAGCGAAGCCGCCGAAGACGACGGAGTGGATGGCACCGATGCGCGCGCACGCGAGCATGGCGATGACCGCCTCCGGCACCATCGGCATGTAGATCAGCACGCGGTCGCCCGCGCGGATCCCGTCGCGCACGAGCGCGCCCGCGAAGCGGGCCACCGTGTCGCGCAGCTCCGCGTACGTGTAGATCCGCACGGTGTCGGTGACGGGGCTGTCGTACACGAGCGCGCGCTGCTTGCCGCGGCCGCGATCGACGTGGACGTCGAGCGCGTTGTAGCAGGTGTTGAGGCGGGCGCCCGGGAACCAGCGATAGAAGGGAGGGCGCGCGTCGTCGAAGACGCGGTCCCAGCGCCGCTCCCACACAATGTCCTCCGCCGCCGCCGCCCAGAAGTCGTGGGGGTCGCGCCGCGAGCGCGTGTACGCCTCGTCGTACAGGCTCCGCCCGCTCGCGGCGGGCCGGCGCTCAGTAGAGTCGCTTGGCGTAGCCTTCCTCCAGGTGGCGCGCGAGCTCCTCCACGGTCGTCCCTTCCGGTTTCGCCTGATCGAAGAACATGCGGGCGGGCGAGGCGAGGCCGCGCGTGTCCGGCCAGCGCGCGGGCTCCCAGAGGCCGGAGCGTTTGAACGCCTTCGCGCAGTGGAGGAAGCACTCCTCGACCTCCACGCCGATGGCGAGGAGCGGGCGCTTGTCCATGGCCCGGAGGGAATCGAGCAGCGCCTCGTCGCGGATGATCGAGGCCCGCCCGTTGACCCGCAGCGTTTCTTCCTTGCCGGGGATCAGGAAGATGAGCCCGGCGTGCGGGTTCTCGAGCAGGTTCCGCATGCCGTCGAGCCGCCGGTTGCCGGGGCGGTCCGGGATGACCAGGTGCGTGTCGTCGAGGACGCGCACGAACCCCGGCGCGTCGCCCTTGGGCGACACGTCGCACTGCCCCGCCGCGTTGGCGGTGGCGACGAGGACGAACGGCGACTGCGCGATGAAGGCGCGGCAGTGGGCGTCCAGCGCCGAGAGCTGCTTCCTGAGGGCCAGATCGCTCGGCGTGCCCACCACTTCGCGGAGATCGGCCTCGCGGTTGACGATGCACGTGAAGGGCGGCGGCGGAGGGTTCATGGCCGACAACGCTAGACGGCACCGGGCGCGAAGTCAAACGCGAGCGGGCTCACGCGCTGCGTCGCGCCCGCCGCCCGCGCCCCGGTGTCGGACCATGGTCGTATGCGATCGCGGTATCGCTCCCCAGGCTCCTGATGTATGATTCGGCCCCCTAGACGTCGGGCACTGCGTGCAGTTGACACGAGACCGTCTCCCTTCTGGAGATGGAGAGGTAGTCACGATGCAGGCAACGACGGGACCACGCGATCGATCCCGAGGACGCATCCTCTACATCGAAGACGACGCCCCCAGCCGACTCCTCGTCGAGGCCGTTCTCCGGGTGGCGGGCTTCGACGTGGTGGCGACGACGGATGGGCTGTCCGGCATCGAGGCCGCGCTGCGCGAGCAGCCCGCGCTCATTCTGCTCGACATCGGGCTCCCGGATGTCGACGGCTACGCGGTGGCCACGATCCTCCGCACCTTCCCGAAGCTCGCCACCACGCCCATCGTCGCCCTCACCGCCTACGCCACCCACGCGGGCGACCGCGAGCGCACGCTCGTCGCCGGGTGCGACGGCTATCTCGAGAAGCCGCTCGACGTCGATCGTTTTCCGGGGCAGATCGAGGAATTTCTCCACGGCAAGCGCGAGCGCGTGGCCGCCACCGGCGAAGGCGCGATCCTCCGCGAGCTGAACCAGCGCTTCGTGTGTCGTCTCCTCGCCCAGCTCGAGGACGCCAAGCGCCTCCACCAGCTCGTGGGCCGGCGAGCCATGCAGCTCGAGACGATCTACCGCGCCGTCCACGATCTCACCGCGGAGCTGGGGACGGCGACGCTCCTGGAGCGACTGCTCACCGGCGTCGCGCGCGCGCTCGGCGCCGCCGAGCTCACGGTGGAGCTGACGTTCCCGCCCGGCACGCGCGTGTCCGTGCGCGGTCTGCCGCCCGCCCGCGAGAGCGCCGAGACCACCGACGTGGAATGGAAGATGCCGCTCGTGGTCCGCGACCGTCCCCTCGGCTTCATCACCGCCCGCTACGAGATCGTGGCGGGGGGCACCCCCGAGGACGAGCACCTCTTCAAGCTGGTGGCGAACCAGGTCGCGATCGCGGTCGAGAACGCCCGTCTCTACGAGGGCGAGCAGATCGCGCACGCGGAGGCGGAAGCCCAGCGCGCCCGCGCGGCCTTCCTCGCCGACGCCACCGGTTTGCTCGGAGCGTCGCTCGACGCCGCCACCATTCTGGAAACGCTGGGAAGGCTCGCCCTTCCCGATCTCGCCGACGTCTCCGTGGTGGACGCGGTGGAAGAGGACGGCGCGTTGCGCCGGGTGTCCGTGAACGCTCACGACCCGCGGCACCAGGCCGCCGCCGCCGTGCTCCGTCAGTCGCGCGCGCACACGGGCGCGGAGGCGATCGTCAACGTGCTCCGTTCCGGCAAGGCGCGCATCGTGAGCGCGGCGGAGCCATTGCTGACCGCGCTCGCCGCCGACGTCGACCGCCGCCTCCTCGGTGATCTCGCGCTCGGCGCCGCCCTCACCCTCCCCCTGCGCGCTCGGGGCCGGACGCTCGGTCTCGTCACGCTCCTCCGCACGCGGGAGGGCTACACGGCCGCCGACGTCACCCGCGCCGACGACCTCGTGTTCCGGGCCGCCCTCGCCGTCGACAACGCGCGTCTCTATCAGGAGGCGCAGGAGGCCGACCGGCGCAAGGACGAGTTCCTCGTCACGCTCGCCCACGAGCTTCGCGCGCCCCTGGCCCCGATCCTCATCGCCACCAGCGCGCTCGGACGCCGGCGCGACGAGGACGCGGTGGAGCGCGCGCGGGCCATCGTCGAGCGTCAGGTGCGCTACCAGGCCCAGCTCCTCGACGATCTGCTCGACCTCGCGCGCATCGGCGCCGGCAAGATCGAGCTGCGGATGACCGACACCGACCTCGCGACCGTGCTGGCGGACGCGCTCACGATGACGCGCCCGCTCATCGACGACCACGACCACCGTCTCCAGCTCTCGCTTCCGCCGGAGCCGGTGCGGGTGGTGGCCGATCCCACGCGTCTCCACCAGGTCCTCGTCAACCTGCTCGTCAATGCCGTCAAGTACACGCCGCGCGGCGGCGAGATCGCGATCAGCGTGAGCCAGACCGCCGACGACGCCGTCATCCACGTGCGCGACACCGGCGTGGGGATTCCCGCGCATCTGCTGTCGCGCGTCTTCGAGCTGTTCGTGCAGGCGGACGGACGGGGCAGCCGCGGCTCGGGCCTCGGCATCGGGCTCGCGCTCGTGCGACGCCTGGTGGAGCTACACGGTGGCCGCGTCGAGGCCCACAGCGAAGGCCTCGGGCACGGCGCCGAGTTCGTGGTCACCCTGCCGCTGCCGCTTCCGGTCACCGCAAACCGCGAATTCGCGGACCCGAACGCGTCGACGAAGCACCGGCACGTGCTCATCGTGGAGGACGACGGTGACACGCGGGAGGCGCTGCGGATGGCGCTCGAGCTGGATGGTCATCGCGTCGACATCGCGGCCGACGGTGGGGAGGGCGTGGCCCTCGCGCTGGGCCGGCGTCCGCAGATCGTGCTCGTCAACATCGTGCTGCCCGGGATCGACGGCTACGAGGTGGCGCGGCGGATCCGCGGCGGACTGGGCGCGGCCGTGCGGCTGGTCGCCATCACCGGACACGGGCGCCAGGACGACATCCGGCGGGCGCGGGACGCAGGCTTCGACGTCCATCTCCTGAAGCCCGTCGACGCCGCCGATCTCACGCGCGTGCTCGGCGACCTGCCCGCCGCCTGATCCGTCCCGCGTGCGCGGGCGCCGGATCAGCGGCGGGACGTCGAAGCGGGGCTACTGCCGCTGGCGCTGGACGGCGAAGTGGCTGCGGCGATTCTCGGCCCAGCAGCTCTCGCTCGACTCCCGGCAGAGCGGCCGCATCTCGCCGTAGCTGATCGTCGTGATCCGGTTCGCCTTCACGCCCTGCGCGACCAGGTAGTTCACGGACGCGCGCGCGCGGCGATCGCCGAGGGCAATGTTGTACTCGCTCGTCCCGCGCTCGTCGGCGTGGCCCTCCACGAGGAGCAGGTACTCCGGGTGCGACTTGAGCCACTCCGCGTTCGCGTCCAGGATCTGGGCTTCCTCGGCGCGGATGTCGTAGCGATCGAAGTCGAAGTGGATGTCCCGCAGCGCCACCGTTTCCACGAAGTCCTTCACGGCGGGCCGGGACACCACGCCGCTCACGCCGCCCGACGACCGGCCGCGGGCTCCCGCCTTGCCGTCGACGGAGGACGCCGAACCCGACGATCCAGCGTTCGCGAGCGTGTCGGACGACGACCCTTCACCCTCTTTGCCGGCGGTACTCGCGCAGCCGGCGAGCACCACCACCATGATCAACAGCATGGCCACCAGCACCAGTGAGCGCAGCCCCGCCATGACTCCCCCTTTCCGGAGAAAACGGTTCGCTTCGAATGGACGGCCGAAGGGGGACGCGGTGCACATCCGGTGCCGGACCCGCCGCCGCCGGCAGCGTCGGCCGGGCGCCGATCTACGCTAGATATAGAGGTCGCGTCCGCGCAGGGAACGAAAGGTGCGCCGCCCGCGCATGACACCTTGAGCCTGGCGTGACAGGCCGTCACCGTCCGTGTCGGCCGGGCGACGCGCTTGGGGCGGCCCGTAAGATGGATGCGATGCCCACCCGAGCCGCCCTGGAGGCGATGGAGCCGTTCCATCCGGCCGTGCGCGACTGGTTCTTCGCCTCGTTCCCGGAGCCGACCACGCCCCAGAGCCAGGGCTGGCCGGCCATCGCCCGCGGCGACTCGACGCTGATCGTGGCGCCCACCGGCAGCGGCAAGACCCTCGCCGCCTTTCTCTGGTGCATCAACCGCCTGATGTTCGAGGCGCTGCCGCCTGCGCGCGAGCGCTGTCGGGTCCTCTACGTGTCGCCCTTGAAGGCCCTGGCCGTCGACATCGAGCGGAACCTCCGCGCACCGATCGTGGGCGTCGCCAACATGGCCTCCTTCCGGAGCGCGCCCTATCACCTTCCCGCCGTCGCCGTGCGGACGGGCGACACGCCCGCCAACGAGCGCGCGCGGTTCAAGCGGGAGCCGGCCGACATTCTCATCACCACGCCGGAGTCGCTGTACCTGCTCCTCACCTCCACCGCGCGCGAAACGTTGCGGTCGGTGGACACCGTGATCGTCGACGAGATCCACGCCCTCGTCCCCACCAAGCGCGGCGCCCACCTGATGCTGAGCCTGGAGCGGCTCGAGCACCTCGTCGGACAACCGCTCCAGCGCATCGGCCTGTCCGCGACGCAGCGGCCGCTCGATGTCGTCGCGCGCTTCCTCGGCGGCGCCCGGCGCGCCGGGTCCGCGCCGCCGGTCGCCGCCTCCGTGCGCGACCTCGAGGTGAGCGAGATCGCGGGCGAGTTCGAGACCGGCGACGAGGACGCCGCCGTCCATCGAGACGTGACGATCGTGGACGCGCACGAGACGAAGGCGCTGCGGCTGACGGTCGAGGTCCCCGTGGAAGACATGGCGCGCATGGGGGAGCCGATCGACATCCCGAGCGGGCCGGCCGCGCAGGGACCGGTGCGGACGTCGATCTGGTCCGCGATCCATCCGCGGCTGCTGGAGCTGATCCACGCCCATCGATCCACGCTGATCTTCGTCAACAGCCGGCGCGTGGCGGAGCGGCTGGCAGGGGCGCTGAACGAGCTGGCGGGGGAGACGCTCGTCCTCGCCCACCACGGCTCCATCGCGCGCCCGCAGCGGATGGAGATCGAGGATCGCTTGAAGGCGGGCGCCGTGCGCGCGCTCGTCGCCACCTCGTCGCTGGAGCTCGGCATCGACATGGGCGCCATCGATCTCGTGATCCAGATCGAGGCGCCGCCGTCGGTGGCGAGTGGCCTTCAGCGCATCGGGCGCGGCGGTCACCACGTCAACGCCGTCAGCGAGGGCATCATCTTCCCGAAATACCGGGGAGACCTCGTCGCCTGCGCCGCCGTCACCCGTCAGATGCATCTCGGCCGCGTGGAGGCCACGCGCTACCCCCACAACCCGCTCGATGTGCTCGCCCAGCACATCGTCGCGATGGCCTCGCTCGATGCCTGGGACGTGGACGAGCTGTTCGCGGTCATCCGCCGCGCCGCGCCCTTCACCGAGCTGTCGCGCTCCGTGTTCGAGGGCGTGCTCGACATGCTGGCGGGGCGCTATCCGTCCGACGAGTTCGCGGAGCTGCGGCCGCGCGTCACCTGGGACCGCGTCGCCAACACGCTCGTCGCGCGCGAGGGCGCGCGCCGGGTGGCGGTGGTGAACGGCGGCACCATTCCCGATCGCGGCCTCTACGGCGTGTTCCTCGCCGGCGCCAAGACGGGGACGTCGCGCGTGGGCGAGCTGGACGAGGAGATGGTGTTCGAGAGCCGGGTGGGCGAGACGTTCGTGCTCGGCGCCTCCACGTGGCGGATCGAGGAGATCACGCACGATCGCGTGCTCGTGTCGCCCGCTCCCGGGCAGCCCGGGAAAACGCCCTTCTGGCACGGCGACGGCGCCGGGCGACCGCTCGAGCTGGGGCGCGAGATCGGGCGTCTGGTGCGGACGCTGCGCCACACGTCGCCGGACGTGGCGCGGGCCACGCTGGTGGCCGAGCATGGCCTCGACACGCGCGCCGCCGAAAACCTGCTCGCGTATCTCGGCGACCAGGCCACCGCCGCCACCGTTCCCGACGACCACACGATCGTGATCGAGCGCACGCGCGACGAGCTCGGCGACTGGCGCGTGTGCGTGCTGTCACCGCTGGGCGGCCGCATCCACGCGCCGTGGTCGATGGCGGTGGCCGCGCGCGTGCGCGACGAGCGCGGCGTGGACGTGGAGACGATGTGGGCCGACGACGGCTTCGTGGTCCGTTTCCCGGAAACCGACGCCCCGCCCGACGTGGAGCTGCTCCTGCCGCCCGCGGACGAGGTGGAAGACCTCGTGCTCGGCCAGCTCGGCGCCACCGCGCTCTTCGCCGCCAAGTTCCGCGAGGTGGCGGCGCGCGCGTTGCTGCTGCCGCGGCGGCGTCCGGGAGGACGGGCGCCGCTCTGGCAGCAGCGAAAGCGCGCCGCCGACCTTCTCGCGGTGGCCGCGCGCTTCGGGTCGTTTCCCATGCTGCTGGAGACGTATCGCGAGTGCCTGCGCGACGTGTTCGACATGCCGGCGCTCGTGGGCACGCTGCGCGAGGTCGAGAGCCGCCAGCTTCGGGTGGTGACCGTCGACGGCACGTCCCCGTCCCCGTTCGCGGCGTCGCTGCTGTTCGGCTACGTCGCCAATTACATCTACGAAGGCGACGCTCCCATCGCCGAACGTCGCGCCCAGGCCCTCGCCATCGATCAGAGCCAGCTCCGCGAGCTGCTGGGAGAGGCGGAGCTGCGCGAGCTGCTCGAGGCGGACGCTCTCCACGAGGTCGAGCGCCAGCTCCAGCACCTCGACGAGCGCTACCGCGCGAAGTCGCGCGACGGGCTCCACGACCTCCTGCTCGCCATCGGCGATCTCTCCGCCGACGAAGCGGCCGCGCGCTGCGTGGGCGCGGACACCGTGGAATGGCTCGCCGCCCTCAGCCGCGAGCGCCGCGCGGTACCACTCCCGGTCGCGGGCGAGACGCGCTACGTGGCGGTGGAGGACGCCAGTCGGTACCGGGACGCCCTCGGGGTGCCGATGCCGCCGGGGCTGCCGCAGACGTTCCTCGCGCCCGTCGCCGATCCGCGCGGCGACCTCGTGCATCGCTACGCGCGCACGCACGGCCCCTTCACGACGGCCGAGGTCGCGCGCCGCTACGGCATGGCGCCGGCGGCGGTGGAGGGCCTGCTGAAGCGGCTGGTGGCCACGGGCCGGCTCGTCGAAGGCGAGTTCCGGCCGGGCGGCAAGGGCCACGAGTGGTGCGACGCGGGCGTGCTCCGTGCCCTCCGTCGTCGATCGCTCGCGCGCGTTCGTCACGAGGTGGAGCCGGTGGAGCCGGCCGCGCTCGGCCGGCTCATCACGACGTGGCAAGGGGTGACGCGCCGTCGCAGCGGTCTCGACGCCCTCCTCGACGTGGTGGAGAACCTCCAGGGCGCCGCGCTTCCCGCCTCGATCCTCGAGCGCGAGATCCTGCCCGCGCGCCTGGACGGCTACAACCCGGCCGATCTCGACGCTCTCGCCGCCGCCGGGGAAGTGGTGTGGTGCGGGGTGGAGAGCCTCGGCGAGCGCGACGGTCGCGTGGCGCTCTACCTCACCGATCACCTCCAGCGTCTCTGGCGGCCGCCCACCGATCCGGGCGCGCTCGGACGCGTGGAGGCGCGCATCGTCGAGCATCTGCGAACGCACGGCGCGTCGTTCTTCGCGCCCCTCCACGCCGGCATCGGCGGCGGCTTCGAGGGCGATACCGTGCAAGCACTGTGGAATCTCGTGTGGAAGGGTCTCGTCACGAACGACACCTTCCACGCCCTGCGCGCCTTCACCGCCCGCGTCGAGCGCCACGATCGTCGCGCCCGCCGCGCCCGGCGCGCGTTCCGATCACGCCGCGCCGTCCCGCCCGCGGGCGAGGGCCGCTGGTCGCTCACGACGGCGCGGATGGCCGGGGTGGCGAGCGCCACGGAGTGGAGCGCTGCCGTCGCCCAGCAGTTGCTCGCGCGCTACGGCATCGTCACCCGTGAGTCGGTCGCCGCGGAGTGGATACCGGGCGGGTTCACGGCCATCTACGAAGTGCTGAAGGCCCTCGAGGACGCGGGGCGCATCCGTCGCGGCTACTTCGCGACCGGCGTCGGCGCCGCACAGTTCGCGCTGCCCGCGGCCCTCGAGCAGCTCCGCGCCCTGCGCGACGATCCCGAGCACCCGGAGGTCGTGCACCTCGCCGCCACCGATCCCGCCAACCCGTACGGCGCCATCCTCAAGTGGCCCGGTCTCGACGTCGGGGCCGGGCGGGGCCCGAGCCGCTCCGTGGGCGCGACCGTCATCCTCGTGAACGGCGCCTGCGCCGCCTACGTCGCGCGCGGCGGGCGCCTTCTCTCCGTGTACCTTCCCGACGACGAGCCGCAGCGATCCACCTTCGGGCGCGCGATCGCCGACGAGCTCGCCGCCCTCGCGCTGTCCGGCCTCCACCGCGGGCTCCTTGTAGGCGAGATCAACGGCGTTCCCGCCGGCGCGCACCCGCTGGCGCCGTATCTCGTCGAAAGCGGCTTCGCGGCGTCCGCGCTGGGCTTCGCGGTGACGCGCCGGACCGTCGCTCCCGCCTGATCCCGCTCCCATGCCCGAAGGCGACACCATCCACCGGGCGGCGACGATGCTCCACCGCGCGCTTGCCGGCAAGACTGTTACCCGCTTCGAGTCCGTCTTCCCCGCCCTCCTTCGGATTCACGCCGATACGCCGGTCACCGGCCGTCGCATCGAGGGCGTGAGCGCCACCGGCAAGCATCTCGTCATTCGCTTCGGGGACGATCTCGTCCTCCGCACGCACATGCGGATGAACGGAAGCTGGCACATCTATCGACCGTCCGAGCGCTGGCACCGCCGCCGGGACGACATGCGGATCGTCATCGGCACCGACGACTTCGTGGCCGTCGCCTTCACCGTCCCCGTGGCCGAGTTCCACAGCGAGCGCTCGCTCGCGCGCCGTCTCGGCACGCTCGGCCCCGATCTCCTCGGTGCCGATCTCGACGCCGACGAAGCCGTGCGTCGCCTGCGACGACACGGGGAGGAGGCGGTCGGGACCGTGATGATCGATCAGCGCGTGATGGCGGGCGCGGGCAACATCTTCCGGTGCGAGACGCTCTTTGCGTGCGGGGTGGACCCGTTCACGCCGGTGCGGTGGCTGTCCGACGCGCAGCTCCACGCGATCGTCGCCACCGCGCGCCGTCTGCTCGCCCGCCACACGGTGGAGGGACGCGCGCAGGGGGCGATGGGAGCCCGCGTGGGCGCGGCTGGTGGCGCGGGGCTGTCCGTCTACGGTCGCGCGGGCGCACCGTGCCGCGCGTGCGGGACGCCGATCGCCTATCGCAAGGCGGGACCGACGGCGCGGTCGACGTACTGGTGCCCGCGCTGCCAGCCGGCGTCCATCATCCCCGCTGGCGAGCGCCCGGCCGCGAGATGAGCCACCAGTGCCAGAGGAAGCACGCGACGAAGCCGATCACCGCCGCCGCGGACAGCATCAGCGCCGCCACCCACCACGTCGCGCACATCATCGCTGTGTCCCGCCGTCCTCCCGTTCCAGCCGGACGTCCAGTGGGGGCACGTCCCCGGTCCCTCGTAGAGTATCAGGCCACGCGCGCATCGACGCTTCCACCTGGAGCGTCTCGCGCGACCCCGCCACCGTCAGTCGCTGTCCCCATTCCGTGCGATAGGGCACGCCCGCCGGTCCGAGCACCTTCACCTCCGTGATGGCGATTCCGGCGGCGGCGTACGCCGGCGCCAGCACGCGCTCGACGTAGTCGCGCGTGACGGTGGGGAGCGCAAGCGTCTCCACCAGCGCCTCGTCCGTGAACAGCGTGAAGTTTAGGAGCAGGGACAGGCGCGCCTCCGCGCCTCCCGCCCGGCGGATCTCCGCCAGCAGAGCGGGATCGGGCGCGACGAGACCGCGCAAGAGCGTGCCCCACGGAAAATTCACGAAGACGTGAGCAGCGACGCCGGCCAGCTCCTCCGGCAGCCGCTCGGCGGCGGCGATGACGTAGAGCACGTTGGGAAGGCCGCCCCGCGCCGGCTTGCGCCGCGCCTTCGCGGAGTATTCGCGGAGGTTGTCGCGGTTGGTGTCGACGCCGATGACGAGGACGTCCGGATGGCGCCGGGCGGCGTCGTAGGCAAAGACGCCGTTGCCGGTGCCGAGGTCGAGCCAGACTTCGCGGAACCCCGAGCGCAGCGCCGCGAGGGCGGTGTGGTCGAGCGCGAGTCGCCGGCGGCCGGCGATGACCTCCATGGCGTGTAGCGCGACTGTACTATACCGGCATGACGGAGCCGACGGCGGCGGGAACGCTCTACGTGGTGGGCACGCCGGTCGGCAATCTCGAGGACATGAGCCTGCGCGCGCTCCGCATCCTGCGCGAGGTCGATCTCATCGCGTGCGAGGACACGCGGGTGGCGCGGCGGATGCTGGTGCGGCACGGCATCGCCACCGCCACCACGAGCTACTTCGAGCACAACAAGCACGCCAAGGGCCGCCACCTGCTCGGCCTCCTCGAGCGGGGCGGCCAGGTGGCGCTCGTCACCGACGCCGGCACGCCGGGGATCTCGGATCCCGGCGCCGATCTCGTGCGCCTCGCGCGCGAGGCCGGCATCCGCGTGGTGCCCATTCCCGGCCCATCGGCGGTGGCGACGCTGCTGTCCGCGTGCGGGCTGCCTGCCGACCGCTTCGTCTTCGCGGGCTTCCTGCCCGTGAAGAGCGGCCGCCGGCAGACGCGTCTCCGCGAGCTGCAGGCTCTGGACTGGCCGATCGTCCTCTACGAGTCCTGTCACCGCATCCGCCGCACGCTCGATGATCTGAAGACGGCGTGGGGCGATCGTCACGTCGTCGTGGGGCGCGAGCTCACCAAGCTCTACGAGGAGATCTTCGGCGGGCGGATCTCGGAGGTGCGCGATCGCCCGTCCATCGTCAACGCGCGCGGCGAGTTCGTGGTGGTGGTGGCGCCGCGGGGGCGAGAGACAGCACCCGCCGCGGAGGCGGTAGCGGTGGGCAGCGAGGACGACGACGAGGAGTGAGGGCGCGCTCCCGCGTCAGCGGCGGATCAGCGCCACCAGCTCCTGCGACGTCGGCATCCGGCCCATCTGCTTCCTGGAGAACACCACGCGGCCATCGACCAGCACGTCGAGCTGACCGTATCCGCCCCACTTGATCCGGGGCGAGACGTGGAGATCGCGCTCGAGCTCGCTCTTGAGGCGCCCGGCCTCACGGCGGATGTCCCCTCAGACGAAACAGCGCTTGATCTCGATGTTCATGAGCCCCTCCCCTTCCAGCGTCTCACGCTCGCCGCGGGCGCGCGAGCGGGCTCAGGGCGGCAGCATCGCGAGCAGGCGGTCGAGCCCGCGCTCCAGGTAGCGGCGGATGTCGTCGCGGCAGGCGCGGTACGCCTCCTCTCCCTGCCCGACGGGATCGGCGACGTCGCCCGCGTCGCCGGCGAACTCGCGGAGCGTGAAGCGCGGCGCCCGCACGTCCTCGAACGTCGAGAGCTGCGCCTTCTGGTCGGCGGTCATGGTGAGGATCAGATCGGCTTCCGCGAGCAGCTCGGGATGCTGGCGAAGCGCGGTGGACGTGAGCGTCTGCTCGCCGAGGTGAATCCCGTCCTCGCGCAGGACGATGCGGGCGTCGAGCGACGGAATCATGCCGTCGCGCGCGCGGGGGCCGATGCCGGCCGAGCGCACCCGCACCTCGGCGCGGCCGTTGCGCTCGACGAGGAGCTTCTCCAGCAGCACGTGGGCCATGATGCTCCGGCACGTGTTGGCGTGGCAGACGAGGAGAACGGTGCTCACGGCTCCTCCCACGCCGACTGCCAGAAGCGCACGCCGCCGCCGAGGTCGCTCCACTCCGCGGGCGGCCGTTCGTGCAGCGTCTTGCCGAACAGCGTCCCCGGCGGCTCCACGAGCTTGCGACCGAGCGTCTCCGGAAAGAGCGCCGCCACTTCCTCGGGCTCCAGGCGCCGGTTCGCCTCCAGTCGTCGGATCGGCGTGGGCTGCGCCATGAGCGTGTAGCCGTAGCCGAAGGAGTGAAACACCTGCCCGGTGACATGGGCGCCGGCGTCGCTCGCGAGGTAGACCACCAGCGGCGCCACGTTGTCGGGGTCGCGCTCGGTGCCTATCGCCTGCTCGCTCGGCCACTTGCCGGTCTCCTCGAACATCTTCCGGCCGCGCGGAGTGGAGTCGACCATGCGGGTGGCGCCGCTCGGCATGATCGCGTTGGCGGTGACGTTGTACTTGGCCATCGCGTTCGCCGTCGACCACATGAGCCCGACGATGCCGGCCTTGGCGGCGGCGTAGTTCGGCTGGCCGGGCGCGCCGAGAGCCGACACCGACGACATGCTGACGATGCGCCCGTAGAGCTGCTCTCGCATCGACGCCGACGCCGCCCGTGTGCAGAAAAAGGTGCCGTCGAGGTGGACGGCGAGCACGGCGTCCCACTCTTCCTTGCTCATGTTGAAGATCATGCGGTCGCGCAGGATGCCGGCCACGTTGACGACGACGTCGATGCGGCCCCACGCCTGGATGGCTTGCTCCACCATGGCCGTCGCCTGCGCCTGCTCCGCCACCGAGCCGTAGTTCGCGAGCGCGGTACCACCCGCGCGCGTGATCTCGGCCACGACTTCGTCCGCGGGCCCGCGCACCTGTCCCTCGCCGTCGAGGCTGGCCCCGAGATCGTTCACGACCACCTTCGCCCCTGCGCGCGCGAGTGCGAGCGCGATGCCCCGGCCGATGCCCCGGCCCGCCCCCGTGACCAGCGCCGTCTTGCCGTCGAGCATGCCCATGGTCCCGTCTCCTCCGGCGATTCGCCGCCCGGAGGATACCCTATCCGCGGGCTGCGTCCATTGACTCCCCGCGGCCCCGCGACTACCCTCGGCCACGCCCGGTGCGGAGGAGGTCCCATTGACGTGGGAGCGTGAGCTCGAGGAGCTGAAGCGCAGGGAGGCGTTCGCCGAGCAGCTCGGGGGCGCCGAACGCGTGCGGCGGCAGCACGACGGCGGCCGTTACACCGTGCGCGAGCGCATCGCGCGCCTCGTCGATGCGGACAGCTTTCACGAGATCGGAAAGATCGCGGGCCGCGCCGCCTACGACGACGCCAACGAGCTGCTCGCGTTCACGCCGTCCAACTTCGTCTTCGGGCGCGCGCTCGTGGAGGGACGTCCGGTGGTGGTGGGCGGTGACGACTTCACCGTGCGCGGTGGGTCCGCGGACGCCACGATCAGGGCCAAGCACACGATGTGCGAGCGCATGGCGCACGACCTCCGCTTGCCGCTGCTCCGCCTCGTGGAGGGCTCCGGCGGCGGCGGCTCCGTCAAGACGATCGAGACCACCGGCCGCGCCAACGTTCCCGCCGTGGACGGCTGGGAATGGGTCGTTGCCAACATCGGCACCATTCCGCGCGTGGCCTTCGGCCTCGGCTCCGTGGCGGGTCTCGGCGCCGCGCATCTCGCCGCCGCCCACTACTCGGTGATGATCAAGGACAAGTCCGCGCTTTTCGTGGCGGGTCCGCCGGTGGTGGAGCGTCTCGGCCAGAAGCTCACCAAGAACGAGCTGGGCGGCTGGGAGATCCAGCTCAAGGCGGGCGCCGTCGACCACGCCGTCGACACCGAGGAGGACGCCTTCGCGTGCGCCCGTCGTTTCCTCGCCTACCTTCCATCCTCGATCGATGCGCTGCCGCCGCGCGGAGCCTGCACGGACGATCCCGGCCGCCGCGTGCCGTGGCTTCTCGATGCCATCCCACGCGACGTCCGCAAGCCCTACAAGATGCGCGCGATCGTGGAAGCGGTGGTGGACGCCGGCTCGTTCTTCGAGATCGGCGCCCTCTACGGGCGCTCGATCATCACCGGCCTCGCGCGGCTCGACGGATGGCCGGTGGCGATGCTCGCCAGCGATCCCTTCTTCTACGGCGGCGCGTGGACGGCCGACACCTGCCAGAAGGTCGAGCGCTTCGTCGATATCGCACAGACGTTTCATCTGCCCGTGGTGTACCTGGTCGACTGCCCGGGGTTTCTCATCGGCCTCGATGCCGAGCGCACGGGCACGATCAAGCAGGGCGTGCGCGCGATGTCCGCCATCTGGCAGACGACGGTGCCGTGGTGCGCGGTCATCGTGCGCAATTCGTTCGGCGTGGCGGGCGCGGCCCACCGCAACGGCAGTCGCTACTGCGTCCGCTACGCGTGGCCATCGGGGCGGTGGGGTTCGCTGCCGCTCGAGGGCGGCATCGAGGCCGCCTATCGCGCGGAGCTGGACGGCGCCGATGACCCCGCGCGCACCCTCGCCGAGATCGAGACGCGCCTCACCAAGCTGCGGTCGCCCTTCCGCTCCGCGGAGACGTTCTGGATCGAGGAGATCGTCGATCCGCGCCACACGCGCCCGCTCCTCTGCGAGTTCGCCAACCTCGCGGCCCCGCTGCGGCAGCCGGGCCCCTCCACGCATCGGATCCGTCCCTGACCGACGCCGTCGCCGGATCGAGCGAAACGCGCGACGCCGATCGACTGCGCGCGGCCCTCGTGGACGCGCTGCGGGCGAAGGGCCACGCGGAATCGCCGGCGGTGCTGGCGGCCTTCGCCGCCGTGCCCCGGCATCTCTTCGTCCCGGACGTCTCGCTCGCGCACGCGTATCGCGACGAGTCGATTCCCACCAAGCGGCTCGCCGACGGCGAGGCCGTGAGCTCGTCGTCGCAGCCCACCATCATGGCCGTGATGCTCGAGCAGCTCGACGTGAGGCCCGGGCACCGTGTCCTCGAGATCGGCGCCGGCACCGGCTACAACGCCGCGCTCCTCGCCCATCTCGTCGGGACGGAAGGCTCCGTGACCACCATCGACATCGACGCCGACATCGTGGCCGCCGCCCGTGCCCATCTCGCCGCGGCCGGCGTGAGGGCCGTCGACGTCGTCTGCGCGGACGGGTGGAACGGTCACGACGAGGCCGCGCCCTATGACCGCATCGTGTTGACGGTCGGCGCCCACGACATCGCGCCCGCGTGGCGCGCGCAGCTCGCGCCGGGAGGGCGGCTGCTGCTCCCGCTCGCGCTGGCGGCGATCCAGGGATCCGTCGTGTTCGAGGAGCGCGACGGCGCGCTGGAAAGCATGTCCGCGCACGGGTGCATGTTCATGCGCCTCCGCGGCGCCGCCGCGCTGCCGATGCACCCCGTTCCCGTCGGGCCCGAGCCGGCGCCTAGGGTGTGGCCGCGAGGAGAGCATCGCGTCGACGCCGCCGTCGCCGAGGCGCTCGTGCGGGCGCCGGCGCACGAGCGGGCGATCGACATCTCGGTGGCCGCGCGCGACCTGCACGACGGCCTCGTCCTCTGGATGGCCCTCCACGAGCCGACGTCGGCGTGGTTCACCGCGCACGGAGAGGCGGCGGCGACCGGATTCGTGCCCGCGCTCTTCGACGGCGACGGCACGCGCGCGAGCTTCGGACTCTTCGAGCGCGACGGAATCGCGCTCCTCTGCCGCCGGCAGAGCCGCGAGCCGGAGAACGGCGTGCGCCTCGGCGTGCGCGTGCACGGCGATCCCGTCCTGGGCGAGCGCGTGGAGGCGGCGGTGCGGGCGTGGGACAGCGCCGGACGCCCCGGGGTGACGCGCCTGCGCGTGCGCGCGTTCCCGATCGATCACGCGTACCGGGAGGCGCCCGGCGAGATCGTCCTCATGCGCGCCTGCACGCGGTTCGTTCTCGCCTGGCGGCCGTGACCACCATCCGGCGCTTGCGGCCCGACGACGCCGACGCCCTCATCGCGCTCCGTCGCCAGGCGCTCGAGAGTGAGCCGCTCGCCTTCGCCGCCTCCGTCGAGGACGATCCCGGCCTCTCGATCGACTTCGTCCGCACCGCGCTCGCCGACGATCGGGAGGGCGTGGTCTTCGGCCATTTCAAGGGGAGCGATCTCACGGGCATGGTGGGCATGGTGCGGAACGCGAAGACCAAGCGCCGTCACATCGCGACGATCTGGGGTATGTACGTGGCGCCGGCGGCGCGAGGGGCGGGCGCGGCGCGCGCGCTCCTGGAGGCGGCGGTCGCGCACGCCCGCCAATGGCCCGGAGTGGAGCAGCTCCAGCTCTCGGTGGCGGACACGGCGCTCCCCGCGCGCCGGCTGTACGAGAGAGCGGGATTCCGGCCGTGGGGACGCGAGCCGCGCGCGCTTTCCTGGCAGGGCCGCTTCGTCGACGAGCACCACCTCGTGCTGGCGCTCGCCGCCGGCGTCGGAGTCGCGCCGGAAAGGTGAGCCCGATCGCCGGGACGGAGCGCCCTCGTCGGCGGGGGCGCTACTCGTAGTACGCGGGCGCGTAGCGGAGGTGCGCGCTCTGCGGCTTGTCGTGGTTGATCCAGAGCTGCGCCTTGCGCTCCTCCAGCACCGTCGCGATCCGCTGCATCGAGGCCAGTGACTGATCGCGGTTCGTGTTCATCGACGGCACCCGCTTCTGCTCCCAGTTGTCCTGGAAGTGGACGGCATCGCCGCTGAGGACGATGGCGCCGGTCTTGGGGAGCCGCACCAGCAGCGACTGATGACCCGGCGTGTGCCCCGGCGTCGACAGGATGGTCACGCTGCCGTCGCCGAACACGTCACGGTCGCCGCTGAGCTTGTCGAACTTCTGCGTCGCCGCGAACGCGGGCTTGGTGGGCTGGGTCATCGCCCACTCGTACTCGGCGCCCTGGATGAGGATGGTCGACGCCGGGAAGAGCGCAACGTTGCCCACGTGGTCGCCGTGCGTGTGGGAGACGGCGACGTAGGCGATGTCCGCCGGCTTGACGCCGATCTCGGTGAGCTGGGCGGCCAGCGTCTTCGTCCGGCGTTGCGTGATGGCGCCGTTGGCCACCACGAGGCCGTCGGGCATCGCGGCCACGGCGTCGCTGATGCCGGTGTCCCACAGGAGCAGCCCCTTGGCGTGGCGGATCAGATAGCAGTTGTCGGAGAACTCGATCGGCTTGCCCTCGTTGACGCCGGGCGACCACCGTGACTGATCCTTGGCCTGGTTGACGCCGCAGTCGAGCACGTACAGACGCTCGATCCCGCCTTGAGCGTTCGCCACCACCGCGACGGCCAGGAGCGCGATCATCATCACGAGCTTCATTGCGTCCTCCTCGAGTGCGGGTCGCCTGCGACCGGTACTATACCCGCTCGTGATACGCTTCCGGCCGCGCCGTGCTTGGCGCGGCCGCGGAAAGGGACCAATGAACATCGCCGTCCTCGACGATTACCAGGACACGATCCGCACGCTGACGTCCTTTCCCAAAATCGCCGGCCACAACGTGACGATCTGGAAGGACCACACCAAGGACGTCGACGAGCTGGCCCGACGATTAAAAGATAGCGAAGCGGTCGCGCTCATCCGCGAGCGCACGCCGATCACGGCGCCGCTGCTCGAGCGTCTCCCCAACCTCCGGCTCATCGCCCAGGTCGGGGTGGCGCCGCACATCGATCTCGAGGCATGCACGCGGCACGGAGTGATCGTCTCGTCGAGCAGCCTGCCGGGACGGCCATCGTACGCGACGGCCGAGCTGAACTGGGGGCTCATCATCGCCGCCGTCCGGCGCATCCCTCAGGAGATGGCGGCGCTCAAGGCCGGCCGCTGGCACGCCTACCCGATCGGCACCGGCCTCCGCGGCAAGACCCTCGGCATCTTCGGCTATGGAAAGATCGGCGCCGTCGTCGCCGGCTACGGCAAGGCCTTCGGCATGAACGTGCTCGTGTGGGGACGGCCGACGACGCTCGACAAGGCGCGTGCGGACGGCTATGAGGTCGCGCCCACCCGGGAAGCGTTCTTCGAGCAATCCGACGTGGCGTCGTTGCACCTTCGTCTGATTCCGGAAACGCGCGGCATCGTGACCGCCGCCGACCTCGCGCGCATGAAGCCGACCGCGCTCATCGTGAACACCAGCCGCGCCGGCCTCATCGCGCCGGGCGCGCTGGAGGCGGCGCTGCGCGCGGGCCGGCCCGGCATGGCCGCCGTCGACGTGTACGAGGACGAGCCCGTGCTCGGTGGCCGCCACCCGCTCCTCTCGATGGACAACGTCGTGTGCGTGCCCCACCTCGGCTATGTGGAACGCGACGGCCTCGAGCACATGTTCGGCACGATCTTCGACGAGATCCTCGCCTACGCGGAGGGCAAGCCCATCAACGTCTTGAATCCGCAGGCGCTGGAAAAGCGGGCGGGGGGGCGATGAGCATCAAGGGCAAGGCCTACATCGCGGGAGCGTTCGAGCATCCCACCCGCAAGGCGGACGACAAGTCGGTGGCGCAGCTCCACGCGGAGGTGGCCAAGGGCGCCCTCGCGGACGCCGGCCTCACCAAGGACGACGTGGACGGGTACTTCTGCGCGGGCGACGCGCCCGGCCTCGGACCGCTCTCGATGGCCGACTACATGGGGCTCAAGCTCCGTCACGTCGACACCACGGACACGGGTGGCTCGTCCTACGTGATCCACGTCGGTCACGCGGCGGAGGCCATCGCCCTCGGCAAGTGCTCGGTGGCGCTCATCACGCTCGCCGGCCGCCCGCGCTCGGAAGGCATGGCGACGGGGACGGCGCCGCGCGTGCTGCCCGCGGCCGTGCCCGACGCGGCGTTCGAGGCGCCGTACGCGCCCGCCACCGCGAACATGTACGCGATGGCGGCCATGCGTCACATGCACGAGTTCGGCACCACGAGCGCGCAGCTCGCGTGGGTGAAGGTGGCCGCTTCCCACCACGCCCAGCACAACCCGCACGCGATGCTGCGGGAGGTCGTGACCGTCGACGACGTCATCAACTCGCCGATGATCACCGATCCCCTGCACCGGCTCGACTGTTGCGTCATCAGCGACGGCGGCGGCGCCCTCGTCGTCGTCTCGCCGGAGATCGCGCGGAGGCTCGCGCGCCCGCGCGTGAGGATCATCGGGGCCGGCGAAGCTCCGAAGCTCCAGCAGGGCGGCCAGGTCGATCTCACCTACACGGGCGCCGTGTGGTCGGGCCCGGCGGCGTTCGCGGAGGCCGGCGTCAAGCCGGCCGACATCAAGTACGCATCGATCTACGACAGCTTCACGATCACGGTCGTCATGACGCTCGAGGACCTCGGCTTCTGCGAGAAGGGGCGCGGCGGCAAGTTCGTGGCCGACGGCAACCTGATCTCGGGTGGGGGACGGTTGCCGTTCAACACCGACGGCGGCGGATTGTGCAACAACCATCCCGCCAACCGCGGCGGCATGACGAAGGTCATCGAGGCCGTGCGCCAGCTTCGCGGCGAGGCGCATCCGAAGGTGCAGGTGAAGAACTGCGACGTCGCGCTCGCGCACGGCACGGGAGGCTCGCTGGGAACGCGGCACATGAGCTCGACGCTGATCATGGAGAGAGCGTGATGGCAATGACGCCGGCCCGGAAGATCACGCCGCCGCAGGTGATGCCGGAGACGAAGCCGTTCTGGGACGCCGCCGCCGAGGGCCGTTTGCTGCTCAAGCACTGCACGGCCTGCAAGCGGTCGCACCACTATCCGCGGTCGATCTGCCCCTTCTGCGGGAGCGACGCCACCGAGTGGCGGCCGGCGTCGGGCCGGGGGACGATCTACACCTACAGCATCATGCGCCGCGTTCCCGAGCCGTACGCCATCGCCTACGTCACCCTCGAGGAGGGGCCGTCGATGATGACCAACATCGTCGACTGCGATCTCGAATCGGTGCGGATCGGCCAGGCCGTGCGGGTGGTCTTCAAGCCGAGCGAGGGCGGCCCTCCCGTCCCCATGTTCGCGCCTGCCTGAACGCTACACCCCGAGGTACCGCGCCTTCAGCTCCGGGCTGTGCCGGAGCTCGTCGGGGCCGCACGCGTGGACGATGCGGCCCTTGCTCATCAGATAGACGTGGTCGGCCACGCGCAACGCGAAGGCGAGGTTCTGCTCGATGAGGAGGATGGCGGTGCCCTCGGCCTTGAGCGCGCTCACGATGCGTCCCAGCTCGCGCACCAGCAGCGGCGCCAGGCCCTCGGACGGCTCGTCCATCAGGAGCACGTCGGGATTGCCGACGAGCGCGCGCCCGCAGGCCAGCATCCCCTGCTCGCCGCCGGAAAGCTTCGCGCCGCGGTGGCGCAGCCGTTCCCGCAGGCGCGGGAAGAGGCCGAGCACGCGCGCGACGTCCCAGCCGTGACCGTTGCCGGGACGGTCGCCGAGCACCAGGTGCTCGCGCACGTCGAGGGATGCGAACAGGCGCCGGCCCTGCGGCACGAGGCCGAGCCCGCGCCGAGCGATGGCGTGCGCGGGCAGCGTCGTCACCTCGTCGTCCTTGAGCAGGACGGCGCCCGCACGCGCGGGCGTGAGCCCGGCGATGGCGCGGATGAGCGTGGTCTTGCCGACGCCGTTGCGTCCGAGCACGGCCGCCACCTGCCCCGCCTCCACGCGCAGCGACACCCCCTGCACGACGAGGCTCTCCCCGTACGCCGCCTGGAGGTCGCGCACCTCGAGCATCACGCGGCTCACGAATCGTCCGCGCCCAGGTAAATCTCCGCCACCCGTGGATCGGCGCGGATCTGATCGCGCGTGCCCTCCGCCAGCACCCGCCCCTGGAACAGCACGATGACGCGCTCGGCGAGGGCGAGGGCCACGTCCATGTCGTGCTCGATCAGCAAGATGGTCACGTCGCGCGGGAACCGCTCGATCATCGCCGTCACCGACGCCGTCTCCCCGGGCGACAGCCCCGCCGTCGGCTCGTCGAGCAACAGCACGCGGGGGCGGGCGGCGAGGGCGAGGACCAGCTCGAGCTGACGCTGCTCACCGTAGGAGAGCTGGCGCGTCGTCACGTGGCCGCGCTCGCGCAGCCCCCATTCCCCGAGGAGCCGCTCCGCCGCCTCGAACAACCGCGGATAGGCGCGCGCGGGCCGGTGGAGGGCGAAGCGCGCGCCGTCCGCGCCCTGCACGGCGAGCAGCACGCTGTCGAACACGGTGAGGCGAGGGAACAACGTGGTGATCTGGAACGTGCGACCGAGGCCGAGCCGCGCGCGACGGTGGGGCGCCAGATGGGTGACGTCATGGTCGAAGAGCCGGATGCGCCCGGCGCGGGGACGGATCAATCCCGTGACCGCGTTGAAGAGCGTGGTCTTGCCGGCGCCGTTCGGGCCCAGCACCACGAGCCGCTCGCCGACGGCGGCGCGGACGGTCACGTCGTTCAGCGCCTGGAGGCCGCCGAAGCTGTGCGTGAGGCCCTCTACCGCGAGCGCGGTCACGCCGACCGCCGCCGGCGGTGAACGAGGCCCAGGAGCCCGGTGGGGGCGAAGAGCGTCACGACCACGTAGATCACGCCGAGGACGAGGAGCCAGCGCTCGGTGTAGGCGCTGATGCCGTTCTCGAGAAAGACGATGGCGGCGCTGCCCACGGCGGGGCCGAGCAACGTCCCCGCGCCGCCGAGGATCACCATGATCAACGCCATCGCGGAGAACACGATGCTCACGTACGCGGGGCTGACGAACCCGTTGTAGTAGACGAAGAGGCTGCCGGCGACGCCGGCAAAGGTGCCCGCGATCACGAAGGCGACGTACTTGTGGAGCCAGACGTCGTAACCGAGCACCTCCATGCGGCGGGCGCTCTCGCGGATTCCGACGAGTGCGCGCCCGAACGGCGAATGGATCACGATCGCCATGGCGGCGGTGGCGAGGGCGAAGACGGCGAGGACGAAGTAGTAGAAGGCGGCGCCGTCGCCGAGACTCCACGGCAGCCCCGCCGCCGGCCGCATGATGCCCGGCAAGCCGTCGTCGCCGCCGGTGAGCGATCGCCAGCCGAATGCAATACCCCACAGCACCTGCGCGAGCGCGAGCGTGATCATGAGGAGGTACGAGCCCTCCGCGCGCAGCGCGAGCAGACCGAAGAGCGCGCTCGTCACGGCGGCGGCGAGGAGCCCGGCGCCGAAGTCGATCCAGAAGTTGTCGGTCACCCGCAGCGCCACCAGCGCCACCGCGTAGGCGGCCACGCCGAAGTACGCCGCGTGCCCGAGCGAGGGCAG
>DASXSB010000028.1:0-6937 GCA_036506275.1 Candidatus Methylomirabilota bacterium
TCGATGAAGTGATGCTCCGTGAGCCAGATCTCGTCGAAGCCGAGCTCTTCGCTCCACTCGATCTGCTGGAGCTCGCGCCGGATGATGTCGGAATGGGAGTGGCCGGGCGGCGCCTGGAAGAAGTAGAAGGTGCTGAATCGCATCAGGACACTCCGAGGTAACGGGACTTGACGGCCTCGTCGGCGGCCAGCTCGTCCGGCGTCGCGGTGTGGACGATGCGGCCGCGGCTCAAAATGTGGGCGCGGTCGGCGACGGAGAGCGCGAGCGGCAGATTCTGCTCCACGAGCAGGATCGAGAGCCCCTCCCGCCGGAGCTCGAGGATGACGCGGCCGACCTCGCGCACGAGGAGCGGGGCGAGCCCTTCCGTGGGCTCGTCCATGAGGAGCAAATCGGGATTCGTCATGAGAGCGCGCCCGATGGCGAGCATCTGCTGCTCGCCGCCGGAAAGCTTGCCGGCGCGCGTGCGGACGCGCTCGCGCAGACGCGGGAAGAGATCGTAGACGCGCGCTTCCGTCCAGCGCGCACCCGGCCGTGCCGCCACCATGAGGTTTTCGCGCACGCTCAGGGAGGGGAAGACGCGACGGCCCTGCGGGACCACCGCCATGCCGCGCTCGACGAGGCGATACGCCGGCCACCCGGTGATGGGCTCGCCCTTGAACGTCACCCGACCGTGGCGGGGCGGCGTGAAGCCGACGATGGATCGGATGAGCGTCGTCTTCCCCATCCCGTTGCGGCCGAGAATGGTCACGACCTCGCCCGCGCCCACCCCGAGCGACACGCCCTGCACGACGTGACTCTCGCCGTAATACGTGTGGAGGTCGGCGACGTCCAGCATCCCGCGCTCACGCTCCCAGGTAGATCTCGCGCACGAGGGGATCGGCCTTGACGGCCTCGCGGGTGCCGTCGGCGATGACACGGCCATAGTGCAGCACGGTCACCGCGCGCGCCAGCTCGAGGGCGATGTCCATGTCGTGCTCGATGATGAGCACGGTCATGGCGGGATCGAGACGACCGAGCAGCGCCGCCATCTGCGCCGACTCCGCGGGCGAGAGACCGGCCGTGGGCTCGTCGAGGAGGAGGAGCCGCGGTCGGGTGGCGAGCGCGAGCGCGATCTCGAGCTGCCGCTGCTCGCCGTGGGAGAGGTGCCGCGCGCTCACGCGGGCGCGGCCCTCGAGGCCGACGGCCGCCAGCGTGGCGTGGGCGCGCGCGTGGAGTTCGCGGTAGCCCGAGAGCGGGCGATGCATGGCGAGCTTGGCGGGGTGGAGGCCCTGGGCGGCGAGCAGGCAATTTTCGAGCACCGTCAGCGCCGGGAACAGATTCGAGACCTGAAAGGTGCGGGCGAGGCCGAGGGCGGCCCGCCGGTGCGCGGCCATGCGCGTCACGTCGCGCCCGAAGAGCGTGATGCGGCCCGCGCTCACGGGCACCGCGCCCGCGATGAGGTTGAAGAGCGTCGTCTTGCCGGCGCCGTTCGGACCGATGAGCGCCCGGCGCTCGCCCGCCTGCACCGTGAGCGACACGCCGTCCACGGCGCGCAAGCCGCCGAACGCTCGCGACACGCCTTCGAGGCGGAGGGCGGCGCCGTCGGCACCGGTCATGTCGCGCTCAGCGATCGCGGCCCGGTCGAGCCACGCGGGTCTCACGACCGGTGCCCGCGGGTGAAGGCACCGACCACCCCGCGGGGCGCGAAGAGGATGACGCCGATGTACACGGCGCCGAGGATCAGCAGCCAGCGCTTCGTGTAGACGCTGACGAAATTTTTCAGGAACACGATGGCGGCGGCGCCGAGGGCGGGACCGGCGAGGGTGCCGGGCCCGCCGAGGGCCACCATGAGGAGCGTCTCCACCGAGGTCACGAGCTGCACGTCGACGGGACTCACGAAGCCGTTGTAGTACGCCCACAGGATGCCCGCGAAGCCGGCGAAGAACCCCGAGATCACGAACGCGAGGTATTTGTGCAGCCACACGTTGTAGCCGAGGGCGCGCATGCGGGACTCGCTCTCGCGGATGCCCTTGAGCGTCAGGCCGAACGGCGAGCGCACGATGACACCGAGGACGAGCCACGCCATGAGCGCCGCCACCAGCACGAAGTAGAAGAACGGGAGCGGGGACCAGAGACTCCCCGGCCACGGCAGGTCGGGACGCGGCACGCCGGAGATGCCGTTGTCACCCTTCGTCATCGACACCCAGCGGAAGGCGAGGCCCCACACGACCATGCCGAGGGCGAGCGTGATCATGAGGAAGTACGTGCCCACGGCGCGAATGGCGAGCACGCCGAAGATGGCGGCGGTGGCGGTGGCCAGCACCAGCCCCGCGATGAGGCAGGTGACGAAACCGGCGGCGCGCTCGGTGGCGAGAATTCCCACCGCGTAGGCGGCGGCGCCGAAGTACGCGGCGTGGCCCAGCGACGGGAGGCCGGTGTAGCCGAGGAGCAGGTCGAGGCTCATGGCGAGCACGGCCACGATCACCACCTGCGTGAGCAGCGTGAGGGGATAGGCGGGGAGGAGGGGCGCGATGAGCGCGAGCACAGCCACCACCACCGCCGCCGCCGCGACGGGCCCGCGCATCAGACGCGCCCGAAGAGCCCCGTGGGGCGCAGGGCGAGGATCAACGCCATCGGCGCGAACAGCGTGAAGTAGGAGAGCTCGGGAAACAGCGCCTTCCCGAAGTTGTCGAGCAGCCCGACCAGCACGCTGCCCACCATCGCTCCCGGAAGACTGCCGAGGCCGCCCACGATCACGACCACGAACGCGTAGGGCAGGACCTCGAAGTCGGCGCCCGGGTACACGCCGAGGAAGCCGCCGCCGATGACGCCGCCGAGAGCGGCGAGGGCGGCGCCGAGCGCGAAGACGCCGAGCGACAGGCGCGGGACCCGGATGCCCACGCCGGCCGCCATCTCGGCGTCGTCCACGGCGGCCCGGATCATCGCGCCTGCGCGCGTGCGGTCGAGCGCCAGCCAGAGCACGGCACCGATCACGAAGGCGACGACGATGAGGAAGATCCGGTACGTCGGAAAGCGGAGGGCGCCGGTGGCGACCGCGCCCTGCAGCATGGCGGGGACGGGGATCGTGTAGGGGTCGCCGCCCCACACGAGCAGCGCCACGTCCTGGAAGATCAGCGCGAAGCCGACCGTCATCAGCACTTGCCCCAGCGTCTGTCCCGGCAACCGCCGCAAGAACAGCCGCTCCATGGCCATGCCGACGAGGGCGATGGCGACGGCCCCCGCCACCAGCGCGAGCAGGAAGCTGCCCGTCCGCCACACCACCGAGAGGCCGACGTAGCCGCCCAGCATGAAGTACGAGCCGTGAGCGAGATTGACGATGCGCATGACGCCGAAGATCAACGAGAGACCGCTGGCGAGGAGGAACAGGAGCGCGCCGTACGACAGACCGTTGAAGGTCTGGGTGATCCAGAACTCCGCGCTCACGAGAGGCGCAGCAGCCGGGCGGCGGTGGTACCGAGGATCCGCGCCTGGTCGGCGCGCGAGAGCTTGAGCTTCTGGGTGACGATCTCGCGGGGGCGCTCGTAGCCCATGTCGAAGCAGTAGTCGCTGCCGAGCATGACGCGGTCGGCGCCCACCGTCTCCACGAGGAAGCGCAGCGCGTCCGGAGAATGGCTGATGGTGTCGTACGTGAAGCGGCGCAGGTAGTCGCCGACCGGGCGCTTGGCGGTGTCCCTCGTTTCCGGCCGCACGCGCTGCCCGCGCTGGAGCCGGCCCGCCAGGTACGGAAACGCCCCGCCCGCGTGGGGGAGGCACACCTCGAGCTTGCGGTGCCGATCGAGCACGCCGCCGAAGATGAGATGGGCGGCGGCGACGGCGGTGTCGAAGGGATTGCCGAGGAGGTTGCTCAGGTAGAAGCGCTGGAGGCGCGGCCCGCCGAGGACGTTGATGGGGTGGAGCAGCACCGGCAGCCGGGACGCTTCGCACCGCTCGAAGATGGGCGCGAACTCCGGATCCGACAGCTCGCGTCCATTCACGTTCGTGCCGAGGTACACACCGCGGATCCCCGGCAACGCCGCCGCCCGCGTGAGCTCGTCGAGGGCGCGCCGCGGATCCTGCATGGGGAGCGTGGCGCAGCCGACGAAGCGGTCGGGAAAGGCGCGGTGGGCTTCCGACATGGCGTCGTTGACGGCGCGCGCGAGGCGGACGCCGAGATCGGCGTCGGCCCAGTACACCATCGGCATCGTGAGCGACAGCGCGTGGACGGCCACGCCCTGGCGATCCATCACGCGCAGGCGGCGCTCGAGATCCCAGTAGGTGGCGTCGAGGGGGGGCGTGCCGGGCGCGTCGCCGCGCAGGATGGTGGGCCCTTTGGGCGTCCGGTTGATGCGCATTCCGAAGGGCGAGCCCGCCTCCTCGATGAGCTTCAGGAACGTTTCCGGATAGAAGTGCGCGTGGATATCGACGGCGGCGGGGGTAGCCACGGCCGGGGATTGTACTATAAGCGTCGAGCCCGTCAGCCCGTCGATCCCGTCAGTGGAGGAGGAGCCCGTGAGACTCCCGCACGAACGCTTCGAGTACTCCGCCATCGTCGATCGCCCGCCCTGGAAGCTGCCGCGGGGCGCGCGCATCGCGGTGTGGACGATCGTCAACATCGAGGAATGGGACATCGAGAAGGCGATGCCGCGCCAGTACCTGACGGCGCCGCAGGGCGTGGCCACCATCCCCGACATTCCGAACTGGGCGTGGCACGAGTACGGCATGCGCGTGGGCTTCTGGCGCTTCCACGAGGCGCTCGGGAAGCGGAAGATCCGCGCCACCACGTCGATCAACGCCAACGTGTGCCGCGCCTACCCGCGCGTGGCGCAGGCGATGCTCGACGCCGGGTGGGAGTTCATGGGGCACGGGGTGAAGCAGGGCGCGCTCCACACCGTGGCCGACCAGCGCGCGGTCATCCGCGACTCGATCGAGCTGATCCGCGAGTTCACCGGCAAGAAGCCCAAGGGATGGCTCGGCCCCGGCCTCACCGAGACCTGGGAGACGCTCGACCTCCTCGCCCTCGAGGGCATCGAGTATGTCTCGGACTGGGTCAACGACGACCAGCCTTACGAGATCCGCACGGAGGCGGGGCCGCTGGTGTCGGTGCCGTACACGCTCGAGCTCAACGACATCCCGATGATGGTGATCCAGCACCACACCTCGGATGCGTGGGTGCAGCGGGCCAAGGACCAGTTCGACCGTCTCTACCTGGAGGGCGCCAAGAACCCGCGCGTGATGGCGCTCGCCGTCCATCCCTACATCTCGGGCGCGCCCCATCGCATCAAGTATTTCGAGGCGGTGTACGACTACATGCGCAAGCAGAAGAACGTGTGGTTCACCACCGGCGAGGAAATCTACGAGTGGTATCGCGCGAGCCGTGACTCCTAGCGGAGCCGCTCGGCGAGGGCGGCGTGCCCGCGCGCGCGGGCGTGATCGGCGGCGCTGAGGTTCTTCTCGTCACGGAGGCCGGGATCGGCGCCGTGGGCGAGGAGGAGATCGACCATCTCGACCTGTCCGTTGAAGGCGGCTTCCATCAGCGGCGTGAAGCCGCGGTCGCCTTCGCCCTGTCGCGCGTTCACGGGAGCGCCGTGGGCGAGGAGCAGCTGCGCGATGGGGACGGAGTGGGCGGCCGCCGCCGAGTGGAGCGGCATCACGCGCATGTGATTCGACGCGGGCGTATCGACGTGGGCGCCGCGCGCGAGCAACAGCCGCACCACCGGCTCGTGATCGAAGAAGGCGGCGAGGCCGAGCGGCCCGAAGCCGTCCTCGGCCACCGCGTTCGCGAGAGCCGGGTCGCCATCGAGAAGCTCGGCCACGCGTTTTTCCTCTCCGAGCGCGGCCGCCTCGAACACGTCCAGCGCGGACAGGCGACTCCGGAGCAACGCGACCATCGGGAGCTGACCGTAGTAGCGCGCGATGAGCAGCGCGGACGCGCCGTGGTGCCGGGTGCGGATGCACGCGGGGTCCGCCGCCAGCAGCGCGTTCACGCGCGTGAGATCACCAGTGCGGACGGCGGCGATGAAGTCTTCGTCCCTCGACGTCACCGCGCGGGCGCCAGGGTCGTCCCCGCCGGTCACCGGATCGGCGCCACCACGACGTCGGTGGGACGGCCGGCGAGGAAGTGCTCGATGTTCGTCACCGCCCGCAGGAGTCCGTCGCGGATGACCTCCGGCGTCTGCCCCGCGTTGTGGGGCGAGAGCACGACGTTGCGGAGGGAGAGGAGCGGATCGTCCGGCTTCAAGGGCTCGTCGTGGAACACGTCGAGGCCGGCCCCCGCGATCTTCCCCGTGCGCAGGGCGTCGAGGAGGGCGTCGCGCTCCACGAGGGCACCGCGGCCGGTGTTGACGAGGATGGCCGTCTTCTTCATGGTCGCGAATTCTTTCCGGGTGAGAAAGCCGCGCGTTTCGGGCAGGAGGCGGAGGTGGAGCGAGATCACGTCCGCCTCACGGAGGATCTCCTCCTTCCAGGCCGCGCGCGCGCCCGCCACCGGGTCCCCGCGGTCGCGTGCGCTCATGACCAGCACCTGCATGCCGATGGCGCGCCCGAGCTCGGCCACCCGCGTCCCGATCTGGCCGGTGCCGAAGACCCCGAGCGTCTTGCCGTGGAGCTGCGTGAGCATGTCCCGCGGCCACGTCCCCGTCCGCATCTCGGCGTCGATCTTCGGAAGCTTGCGGGCGACGGCGAGCATGAGCGCGAGCGCGTGCTCGGCGACGGCGAAGGCGTTGACGCCGGGCGTGTTGCACACGGTGACGCCGCGCCGGCCGGCGGCGTTGAGGTCGATGTTGTCGGTGCCGGTGCCCCAGATCGACACCATCTGGAGCTTGGGGCAGGCGGCGAACACGCCGTCCGTGAAACGGGCGTGGGCGCGGATGTTGATGGCGACGCGCGCGCGGTCGAGGCGCCGGATCAGCTCGCTTTCGTCCTCGGCGCCTCGCTGCGTGTAGACGCGCGTCTCGCCGAG
>DASXSB010000029.1:0-19189 GCA_036506275.1 Candidatus Methylomirabilota bacterium
CCCCCCCCCCCCCCCCCCCCGCGACTCTGGTTTTCGCCACGCGTCGCCGTCGTTTCGCCGAGCGACGCCAATTTCGAGGCCTTCGTCAGGCGCGCGGACGCGCTCATGGACCCGCCCGTGGTCGTTCACACTCCGGATCAACTCCTGCGGGAGCCACCGAGTCAGCGCTTGCGCGCGAATGCTTCGGCGTCGCGCGAGGAAGCGTCGTCGATCGGCCGTCTCCCCGGGGCGACGGCCGTTTCGGCGGCCGTGATCGCGTACTCGCCGCGGGAGCTCGTGTTCGATGTCGACGCCGGTGAGGACGGCTGGCTGCTCGTGACCGAGCGCTGGGGACGGAGCTGGCGGCTGACCGTGAACGGTGCCGCCCAGGCGAACTACGGCGCCAATTTCATCTTCCGAGCGGCACCGGTCACGGCCGGCCACAATCACGTTTCCTTCGTGTACGTGCCGCTTGCATTCCCGTGGCTGCCGCTGATGAGCTGGGGGAGCCTGGCCCTGGTCGCCGGTCTGCGGACGGCGGTCATGGCTCGTAGTCGTACGTAGGCATCCTGCCGCGTGTTCGGGAACAATGCCCGGGCGCGCGGCGCGCGATGGATCACCGGCGCCACGTTTTCGCGCTGTTCGCACATGGCATTTCTGATGCTCTCCTCGCTCGCGGGTCAATGCTGTTAGCCCAACCCTGATGTGAGGCGACCCCGCGGGCCCCCGCCTTCCGTCGATGAGGAGTGTCATGAGCGACACCTTGCGCGCCCAGATCGCCGGTTCCGTCATCTCGCCGTCGGATGCGGCGTACGACGACGCTCGCCGTGTTCACAACGGAATGATCGATCGCCGGCCGGCGCTCGTCGTCCGCGCCCACGGCACCGCCGATGTGCAGGCGGCCGTCCGCTTCGCCCGCGAGCAGGGCCTCGAGATCGCCGTCCGTGGCGGCGGCCACAACGTCGCCGGTAACGCCGTCTGCGACGGCGGCCTCATGATCGACCTGTCGGCGATGCGCGGCGTGCATGTCGATCCCCGGGCGCGGCGGGCGCGGGTGCAGGGCGGCGCGACGTGGGGAGACTACAACCGCGAGACCCAGCTCCACGGTCTCGCCAGCACCGGCGGCATCGTGTCCACCACGGGCGTCGGGGGCCTCACCCTCGGCGGTGGGCTGGGCTGGCTGATGGGCAAGCACGGCATGGCCGTGGACAGTCTTCGCGCCGTGGAGCTCGTCACCGCCACCGGCGAGGTGGTGCACGCCGACATCAAACAGCATCCCGATCTCTTCTGGGCGGTGCGCGGCGGCGGCGGGAACTTCGGTGTCGCCACCTGGCTCGAGTACGAGCTCTATCCGGTGGGCCCCACCGTCGTCGGCGGGCTCGTCGCGCATCCGTTCTCGGCCGCGCGCGACCTCCTCCGCTTCTATCGTGACTTCACGGCATCGCTCCCCGACGAGCTGACGGCATTCGCCGGTGTCATCCACGCGCCCGACGGGTCGGGGACCAAGCTGGCGGCCATCGTGGTCTGCTACGCGGGAGATCTGAAGGCCGGTGAGAAGGCGGTGGCGCCCGTCAAGCAGTTCGGCGCGCCGGTCATGGACGTGATCGGACCGATGCCATACGCGGCGGTCAACATGCTCTTCGACGCCGGGTTCCCGCGGGGCGCGCTCAACTACTGGAAATCGAACTTCCTCGGGGAGCTGTCAGACGCGGCGATCGAGACGATGATCGAGCGCTTCCCCGCCGCCCCCTCGCCGATGAGCGCACTGCTCCTCGAGCACTTCCACGGCGCGGCGACGCGGGTGGGGCCGACGGACACGGCCTTTCCGCACCGCAGCGTGGGCTACAACTTCCTGACGGTGGGCGAGTGGGTGGACGCCTCGACCACCGCCGCCAACGTCTCCTGGGTGCGAGACGCGTACGCGGCGATGGCCCCGCACTTCACCACGGGCCGGTACGTCAACTATCTGAACGCCGACGACATGGGCAACGACGGCGCCATCGCGGCCGCGTTCGGGCCGAACGGAAAGCGTCTGCGCGAGATCAAGCGGAAGTACGATCCGGAGAACGTCTTCCACCTGAACCAGAACATCAAGCCGTGAGGCATCGACCGCCCCGCGCGCAGGAGGACGAGAGGCGCGGCCTCGCCCGCCTGGCGAAGCTCACGCCCGGCCCGGGTACGGCTGCGGGCGGGGGAGCTGTGTCCTCAGCGCCCGCAGCCGGAAGCCGAGCGACACCATGAGGATGCCGGCGACGAACGCGAAGGCGCCGATCCACCACACGAGGGCGAGCGCACCGGCGCCGGGCGCGACGATGAGGACGACGCCGAACAGAATGGACAGGACGCCCACCGCCGCCAACAGCCATTCGTGCTCGAGCTCGCGGCGGAGGTGAATGGCGGCCACGACCTCGAAGACGCCTCGCACGATCGCCCACACGGCGATCAGATACAGAAGGGCGAGCGCGGTGACGCCGGGCCAGAGGAACGCGACCAGACCGGCCGCGATGGCCGTCAGCCCGGCCAGGAAGACGCCCCACGGGAATGCTCCCAGGCGGCGACCGACGAACGCCCAGGCCACGGCCATGATTCCATCCGCGAGCGCGTACGCGCCGTAGAGCAGGACGAGGACCACGACCGTCATCCCGGGCCAGAGGAACGCGCTGAGCCCAAAGAGAATCGCGAACACCCCACGCAACACGATCGCCCACCAGTTCTGCGCCAGAGTCGTCAGCATCGTCGTGCCCCCCTGTTGCCCGGCGAGCGGCGTACGTAAAGCGCGCCGGAGGCCCACGCCTCCATGAGCCAGCGTGCGCCGGTCGGCGTGCCGGCGAAACGCGGCCGCGCGACACGATAGACTGGGTCGCCGGGCCTCGCCTATACGGCTTTGGGACTACTATCGTTCGCGCTGAACGGAGGAGCGGATCGGCGCGCCCACGAGTTGCAGCGCCTCTTCACGAGGTGACCCATGTACTTCTGCCACGCGGATGCGATCTGGGCGGACTACCCGGAGCTCGTTCCGGCCGTGGTGCACGCGCGAGGAATCACGAGCAAGCCGGCGGCCGGGCCACGGTTGACGACGTACTACGAGATCGCCGAGTCTCGGCTCGCCACCACGTCAGAAGGCGAGCTGGTCCCCATACAGGCGTGGCGGCGCGTGTTCTCGAGGATGGGACTGAAGCCCACGCAATATCGGTCTGCCGCGGAGTCGCTCCTGCGCCGGTTCCGAAAAGAAAAGTCGTTACCGCAGATCCATCCGCTGATCGACGTCTGCAACGCCATTTCCGTGGCCTACGCCATTCCGATCGCCGTCTTCGACGTGTCGAAGATCGCCGACTACGTCGAGGTCCGGTATGCGACGGGAGCGGAGACCTACCTCTCGTTTTCCGGCGAAACGGAGAATCCGGAGCCCGGAGAAGTGATTTTTGCCGACAGCGCGGGAAGAGCCCACGCTCGGCGCTGGACGAATCGCCAGAGCCGGTATTCGGCGATCGACGACGGGACCATGGCCGCGTTGATCGTCGCCGAGGGCGTCCACGGTTCCGCGAACGAAGATCTCGCGAAGGTCGGCGCCGCCATTGCGGGAGAGCTGAATGCCCTTTGGTCCGTCCCCGCCGCCGCCAGGGTCTTGACGAGATCGTCGGCGCGGTTCGAGTTTTGACGACGGCGCTTTCCAGAGCAAGCGTCGGGGCCGCCCCTTGACGATACGTCTGTCCCGGAGCAGGATCATCGCCCAAGGAGCCCGGGCCCAGCCGGGCGGTCTCGGCTCCAGGAACACTCCGGGCCGGCGTACGAACTGGCGCGACATATAAGGGGAAACGCATGGCACAGCCCATACCGTCTGAGCCCAGCCGTCGTGACTTTCTGAAGCTCGCCGCCGGGGCGGCCGGCGCCGCCGGCGTCGTCGGTGCTCCCTGGGTGGCCCGGAAAGTCCAGGCCAAGCCGACGACCATCGTCTTCGCGCGCGAAAGCTCCTACGTGAAGAACTTCGATGAGCACTTCCAGAAGGTCATGATCCCGGCCTACCAGAAGGCCACCGGCATCAAGATCGACTACCAGATCCAGGCCGCGGGCGGCAGCGCCGTGCCGCAGCTCGTCTCGATGGTCGAGAACAAGTCCGGCGCCGATCTCGCCTGGGTTCAGCAGGAGTGGCTCTACCGCGATGCCCTCGTGGACGTCTCCGACATCGCGGAAGCGGTGGGCAAGGAGCAAGGCGGCTGGTACGAGGAGATCAAGGCCCTGTCCGTCGACAACGGCAAGTGGAAGTCCGTGCCTCAAGCGAACATCGGCCAGTGCATGGTCTACCGCAAGGATTGGTTCGAGGAAGCCGGGATCAAGAGTTTCCCGGAGACGTGGGACGAGTTCCTCGAGGCCGGCATCAAGCTCAAGGCGAAGGGCCATCCGTACGGGATGTCCATGGGGCACGGCTTCGCCGACAACTACTCCTGGCTGTACCCCTTGCTGTGGTCGTACGGCGTGACGGTCATGGACAAGACGGGCAAGAAAGTGGCGCTCGACACCAACGAGACCGCGAAGGCCGTCGACTACGTGCGCAAGCTCTACAAGGAAGCCTGCATCGAGGACTGCGTGGGGTGGCTGGATCCGCACAACAACAAGGCGTTCCTCACCAGCCAGATCTCGTGCACCAACAACGCATACAGCATCATGGTGTCGGCCAAGCGCGATCTGCCCGAGATGGGGAAGGTGGTCGACCACGCGCTCAATCCCAAGGGTCCCAACGGGCAGCGCTACCATTCGCTCGTGCCGGTGACACATGGCGTGTTCGCCTATGGCCCCGACCCCCAGGCCGCCAAGGACTTCCTGCGCTGGATCATGGACCCGAAGCAGTACCGCCCCTGGATCTCCTCGGGTGACATGTACTTCGCGCCGTACCTGCACGCGTTCGACAAGTTCCCCGACTGGGACATCGAGCCGCGCGTCAAGCCGTACCAGAAGGTGCTCGAAACCGGGAAGCTCACGTCGTGGCCGGCGCCGGCGAACAGGGCGCACGGCGCGGTGATCAATCGCTGGGTCGTGATCGACATGTTCTCCAAGGCGTGCACGGGCGCGCCGACGAAGACCGTTATCGCGGAGGCGGTGGGTCAGCTCAAGCAGATTTACGGGGTCGCATGAGCCGAGTCGTCGAGGCATCGCGGGCGCCCGCTCTCGAACGCGCGCACCGGCCCTTCGCCTGGGGCCGGTTACGCGAGTTCGTGGAGCGGGAGGCCGTGTTCAGCTGGTTGATGTTCACGCCGCCCGTGCTGTTCCTGCTGGCCTTCCTCGGCTATCCGTTCTTCTACGGCGTGTACCTCAGTTTCTTCCGCCGGGAGGTGGCCGGTCCCGCCACCTTCGTCGGCCTGGGCAACTTCGTCAAGCTCGCCGACGATCCCATCTTCTGGCAGTCCATCGGAAACACGATCAAGTTCACGGCGGCGGCCACGGTGCTCAAGGCGCTGGGCGGGCTCGGCATGGCCCTCGTGATGAACCAGAACTTCCGGATGAAAGCTCTCACCAGAGCCATGCTGCTGCTGCCCTTCATCGTACCGACCGTGCTCAGCACGGTCGCGTGGCAGTGGATCTTCGATCCCGGCCTCGGTCTCTTCAACCGCTTGCTCGTGGTGAGCGGGCTCACGAAGACGGGCGTGTCGTGGCTGGGCACGCCGACCATGGCCATGATCTCCATCATCATCGTCAACACGTGGCGCGGCCTCCCCTTCTTCGGCATTTCGATCCTCGCCGGCCTCCAGACGATTCCCGTCGAGCTGCACGAGTCCGCGACGATCGACGGCGCCGGGAGCTGGGGGCGCTTTCGTTACGTGACGCTGCCCTCGCTCCTGCCGGTGATCTTCATCGTCACCACGTTCTCGATCATCTTCACGTTCTTCGACTTCCAGCTCGTGTACGTGCTCACGGGTGGCGGCCCTGCGAATTCCACGCACCTGATGGCGACCTATGCCTATAGCCTCAGCATGGGCGCGGGCCAGATGGGCCTGGGATCGGCGGTGGCGCTCAGCATGGTGCCCGTCCTCGGTCTGCTGCTCGTGCTGCTGACCTTCTACGTGCGCAAGGCCTGACATGGTCGGCGAGCTGACCTGGCGCAAGCGGCTCTGCGGGCTCTGGATCCCGCTTGCGCTCTTCTACGTCGTGGCTCTCTTTCCGTTCACGTGGATGGCGGCCACCTCGCTCAAGACCAACGCCGAGCTCTATGACCCCAAAGCCATGCCGCTCACCATCCGGCATCCATCCCTGGTCCACTACATCGACTTGCTGCGCGAGACCAACTTCGTCACGTGGATCGCGAACACGATGCTGGTGGCGGTGGTGGCGACCGGCATCTCCCTCTTGCTCGGCAGCATGCTGGCCTACCCGCTGGCGCGCATGCGGTTTCGCGGCGCTCCGCTGCTGGCCATCACGGTGGCCGTGACCTACCTGGTTCCGCAGACGCTGGTGTTCGTTCCCATGGCGGATCTCATCGGTCGGCTGAAGCTCGGCAACACGCTCAGCGCCGTGATGTTGACCTATCCCACGCTGCTCGTGCCCTTCATCGCCTGGCTGCTCATGGGCTACTTCAAGACGGTGCCGAAGGAGCTCGAGGAGCAGGCGTTGATCGACGGCGCCAGCCGCTGGCGCGCCATGACCCGGGTGATCCTTCCTCTCTGCCTGCCCGGCTTCCTGTCCGCGGGCATCTTCGCCTTCACGCTGGCTCAGAACGAGTTCCTGTACGCGCTGCTCTTCCTCAGCCGGTCGAGCGTGCGCACGGTTCCGATCGGCGTCGTGGGCGAGCTGATCCGCGGAGACGCGTTCTATTGGGGCCAGCTCATGGCGGGGGCGCTGCTGGGGTCGATTCCCGTCGCGCTGATCTATTCGTTCTTCGTGAAGTACTACGTCGCCGGTCTCACCGCGGGCGCCGTCAAGGGCTAGCGCCTCCGACCCGCCCTCGGCCTCGCGTGATGTCTCCGCGCGCGCTCGTCGCTCTCCTCGTGATCGGCGTCGCCCTCACGGCGCCGGGGGCGCCGTGGCCGACTCCGCGCGCAGAGCCGTCGCGCCCCGCCATCAGCCGCAGCGGCGCGCTGGGCGGCGCCGACTACCTCATCGAGGTGCCGGCGAACTGGAGCGGCGGCCTCGTCGTTTTCGCGCACGGCATCCAGCGCGGCCCCGGACCGGGTGCGGTGACGGCACCGCCCATCGCCAATCACATCGCCGGTCGCGGTCACGCGTGGATCGCCTCCGGCTATCGCGCGCGCGAGTATCAGCCCCATCTCTTCATCGAGGACCTGATCGCGCTCCGCGAGCTCTTTCTGAACGAGATCGGGCAGCCACGCTGGTCGATCATCTACGGTCTCTCGATGGGCGGTCACATCGTCGTGGCGTCGCTCGAGCTGCGCCCCGGCCTCTACCAGGGCGGTCTCGCCGAATGCGGGCTCGTCGACGGCATCAGCATCGCCGATTACCTCCTCGCCTATACCGCCGCCGCCGAGTTCATCGCGGGCGTGCCGTTGCTGGATGCCGTCGACAAGCAGGAATTCGCGCGAATCCTCAACGAGCGCGTCGTGCCCGCCCTCGGCATGCCCGGCGCGTATACCGCGCGCGGGCGGCAATTCGACAGCGTCGTGAAGTACCTGATGGGCGCCGACGCCGCCGGCACTGAGCTTCCGCTGCGCCCTCAGGGCCTCGAGCGGCGGTACCTCATGAACATGATCTACCGCAATCCCGACGTCGAGAAGGAGCCGACGCCCGGCGCGCGCGCGGCCAGTACTGTACACATCAAGTACCGGATCGATCCCGGCCTCGGGCTCACGGAAAACGAGCTGAACGCGGGCGTCCGGCGCCTGCTTCCGGCGAAGGACGCGCGCTCGCCGAACGTGAATCCCGTGTATGCGGAACAGACGGGACGGCTCACGGTGCCGCTGCTCACGCTGCACGAGACGGGCGATGCCTGGGTGCCGTTGAGCCTCGAGCAATCATACCGGCGCCGCACGATCGCCGCCGGGACCGATCATCTGCTCGTGCAGCGCGTGATCAGGGCGCCGAGTCACTGTGGCGTCGACGGCGAGACGCGCGAGCAGGCGTTCGACGATCTCGTGGCCTGGATCGAGCGGGGTGTGCGACCGGCAGGGGAGGACGTCCTCGCGCGCGATCTGTCGCGGGTCGGGATGCAGTGGACCCGCATCCTGTTTCCCGACGATCCGCTCTTCGTTCGCCGATGACGCCGATGGAGCCGGGGCCGCTGCCCTTCGGCTCCGGGAGCGCCGTGCCCTAGCACATGAGCCAGTCGCCGTAGGTGCCGCGGATCGGCTTTCCCTCCGCGAACCGCGACAAGCGGAACGTGGGGAGGTCTGGATGCGCGCGCGGACCGTCGACGATGAGCGCCGCCATCATGTGACCCACGGCCGGTGAGAGCTTGAAGCCGTGGCCGGAGAAGCCGGCCGCGACGTGATAGCCGGCGGGGCCGACGCGGTCCAGGATGGGATGCCAGTCGGGCGTGACGTCGAAGCAGCCCGCGTAGCCGCGCGAGATGTGCCCATCCGCGAGCGCGGGGAAGCGATGACTCACGCGCGCGAGGGCGTCCGTCGACTCGTCGAGGCTCACCCCTTCCTTATAGGCGTCGGGATCGACCGCGTCGTGGGACTCCTCGACGTCGAGCCCACCCACCAGGATGTGCTCACCCAGCTCGGGGCGCGTGTAGATGTTGGTGACGAAGTCGTAGACCATCGGATGCGGCCGGCGATCGGCCTCGGGCCAGGTGACGATGCTGATCTTGTGACGACATACGTGAATCGGTAACTCGACGCCGGCCATGGCGGCCACGCGCGCGCTCCAGAGTCCGGCGGCATTGAGAACCACCGGCGCCTGGATGTCGCCCGCGCTCGTGCGGACGCCGCGAACACGATCGCCATCGAGGAGCAGCCCGATGACAGCGCTGTCCTCCAGAATCCGCGCGCCGGCGGCGCGGGCGGCCCGCGCGAAGCCCTGCGCCGTCTCCACGGGGTTGCAGTAGCCCGAGGCCGGCTCGTAGCAGCCGGCCACGAGGTCGTCGGCGCGCAGACGGGGCTCGAGCTCGCGCATCTCCACCGGCGACACGAGGCGCGTGTCGATGCCGACCGAGCGCTGGAGCGCCACCGACGCCTCCATGGGCGCCCGCATCTTGTCGTCGACGCCGAGTAGGTAGCCGGTGTGACGGAACCCGCACGATTCGCCGTCGACCCGCTCGGAGAAATGCTGGAAGAAGTCGAGCGAGTAACGGATCATCCGGCACGTCTCGGCCATCGAGTAGTGCTGGCGCACGCACGCGGAGCTCTTCCCCGTCCCTCCGGACGCGATGGTGCCCTTGTCGACGACGACCACGTCGCGGACTCCGCGCCTGGTCAGGTGGAACGCGGTGCTGGCTCCGGTCACGCCGCCCCCGATGATCACCACGTCGGCCGTACGGGTCGCCGTCATCGGAGCGATGCTAACGAGTGCGCCGCGGCGATGCAACCGAGCGCGGACGACGGTTCTCTTCACGTAGCGACGACCTGCCGAGCGCCTATATAAGGGCCTGCCGAGCGCCTGTATAAGCGCCTATATAAAGGAAGCGCCCGGAGAGGAGGCGCCGGGCGTCCGACGTCGTCACCGCCCGCTCTGCCCGCCACTTCCGCCCCTGCTCTCCCGGCGCGCCCTGGTTGAGAAACGATCAGCGATGCCAGCGTGCCGGGTTCCCATGGCACGCCCCGGGCCCCGGAAATAGAGCCCTATCCAGGAAGTGCAGTCGGCATATGAAGGGCCCGTGCGAGGTGGGTTTGGCATTCTCCGTGCTCGCCAATGCCCGGACAACATCGTCCGAATGATCGTCGTGGAAGCCTCATCACGAAACGGGGAATCCGGACATGACGCTAGAACGGCCAACGCGCAACGCGAAGATTCGGTACAGCTGCGAGGCGACTGCCAACGCGATGTCGGCGAAGTCGCTCACGTCCGTCAGCAACTGGCGGGAGATCCTCCCGTAAGACATCGCGGCCCGGAAGTCCTGATCGCGGCTCTGGCCGTCGCCCTGGTGTTGGCGGCGTGTGGGACGCCTCCTCCGACGCGAGTGTCGCGCGAAGATGGCCCTCCATCCTTCGCGGCGCTGCGGGCGGGAGGGGACGCCCGCTTCGCCGCCCGAGACTACGCGGCCGCCCTCGCAGCGTCGCGCCCAAGAACGCTCTCGGCCCTCCCGCGTAAACCACGGTCCCCAAGCCGGTCGGTCCCCTCGAACTCACGGCCGTGGCGCGCGAGCGTCGCGGTCGTACCTGACGCAGGAGCGACGGCGCCGTTGCCGTAGCTTCGTCCTCGCGTTACTCTCCGATCCGGTCGTCCGGGATGCGATGAGCGCCCCCCGTTAGGAAGGCGGCGCAAAACCGCCGCGATCGCGTCGCGAATCCGCAAGTGTCAGTGGTTGTGAGGCGCGGCGAGGGCTTCGAGCCGCCCCGTCGTTGCTGACTCCGCGACGGAATCGTCTGAGGCCCGTGCTGTGTCGATCCGGGCGCGGTGCGATCGACTCATAGGGTGAGGCATGCGTACCATGACGCAGGCGCGGCTGTGGCGATGAAGATCTTTTACGGTTGGGTCATCGTGGGCGCGGGGATCGTCGTCACGTGCATCGGCGTGGGCGCGATGCTCTCGCTCAGCGTCTTCCTCCAGCCCATGGCGGAGGCGATGGGCTGGTCGCGCACGGGGATCTCCACGGCCGCTCTCGTCAACTGGATTTGCATGGGGATCGGGGCCTTCCTGTGGGGCGCGCTGTCCGACCGCTTCGGCACGCGGGTTGCCGTCCTCGCGGGCGGCGTCCTGCTCGGCGTGGGGCTCGTCACCGCGAGCCGCGCGACCACGCTCATCCAGTTCCAGATCCTGTTCGGCGTGCTCGTCGGTGTCGCCGCCGGCAGCTTCTACACGCCGATGACGGCCACGACCACGCGCTGGTTCACCCGTCATCGCAGCCTCGCCGTCGCCCTCGTGTCGGCTGGACTGAGCGTGGGCTCGGCCATCATGATCCCGCTCGCACGGTGGCTCATCAGCAGCTACGACTGGCGTTTCGCCATGCTCGTGCTCGGCGACGTCGTATGGCTGGTCGTCATCCCGACCGCCTTGCTCGTTCGCGAACCGTCCGCCGCCACCCCGGCCATGGGGCGGCCGGCGATAACAACGAGCGCCAACGGCGACATGACGGTGGGGCAGGCGCTGCGCACGCCGCAGTTCGCCGCCATCGCGCTCACGTACTTCGCGTGCTGCGCCGCCCATTCCGGGCCGATCTTCCACATGGTCACCCACGCCATCGATCACGGGATACCGGCGATGGCCGCCGCCACCGTGCTCAGCGCCGCCGGTCTCGCCTCGCTCGGCGGCAAGATCGTGTGCGGGCTCGTCGCCGACCGCGTGGGGGCCAAGCGAACGCTAGTGGCAGGACTCGCCGTTCAGGCCATCGCCGTCAGCTTCTACCTCTTCACCCGTGACCTCGCGAGCTTCTACGCCGTCGCATTCGTGTTCGGGTTCGCGTACGGCGGCGTGATGCCGCTCTACGCCATTCTCGTGCGGGAATACTTCGGCGCTCGCATCATGGGGACAGTGTTCGGCGCTGTCGCCTTCGTGTCGACGCTGGGCATGGCGCTCGGTCCGGTCGCGGGCGGCGCCCTCTACGACACGTTCGGCAGCTATTCGTGGCTGTTCGTCGGCTCGTGCGGGATCGGGCTAGGAGCGGTGGCCATCTCCCTCGCGTTCCGGCCGCCACGGCTGGTTCCGGTCGCGGTCCCGCGCCCGAGCGCGGCTCACGGATGAACCTGCTCGATCCCGAGCTCGTTGCCTTCACGGTGGTGGCGACCATCGTCACCGTTCTTCCGGGCGCCGACATGGCGCTCGTCGCCCGCAGCGTCCTCACGCGCGGCCGGCGCGCCGGCTACGTCACGACCCTCGGAATCTGCACGGGCCTGTGGGTGCACGCGCTCGCCTCCGGAATCGGGCTCTCCGCGATCCTGGTGGCGTCGGCCACGCTCTTCTCGGTGGTGAAGTTCCTGGGTGCGCTCTACCTCGTCGCGCTCGGGCTCACGTCGTTGCTCGGCGCGCTGCGCGGGCGCGCGGGGGCGGCGCCGGCGACGATCGCGACCGCGCGCGATGCTCGGCGCGCCTTTCTCCAGGGCCTCCTGTCGAATGTGCTCAATCCCAAGGTCGCGCTCTTCTACCTGACGCTGCTGCCCCAGTTCGTGCGCCCGGGTGACTCGCTCCTCGTACGCTCGCTGCTGCTGGCCGGGATCCACGTCGTCATCGGGCTCGCCTGGCTCTTTCTCTACACGTACTTTCTCGGACGGCTCGACGTGGTGCTGCGGCGGCCGCGCGTGCGAAACCTGCTCGAAGGCATCACCGGCACCGTGCTCGTCGGCCTGGGCGCTCGCGTGGCCTGGGACCGCCGCTAGCCGTCCGCCCTCGTCGTACCGCGCGCGCCGAGCGCCGTCGTGACAGCGCGACGCGCTCAGCGACTGGCGTTCGGATCGCCGCCGCCGTCCTCCGTAGGGTAAGTAACCGAGATATGGGGACGCCGTCCCCGTGCGCCGGGCGTTGCCATCGCGGGCATGCCGCGGCGACACACGACCGTCAGGCGGCCGACATCTCCTCCTGGCGGCAAGGGGAACACGTCTGGAGCCGGGCCTGTGCGTGAGCGAAATAGTTCTCGAATCGAGATCCCGTCGCCATACGCTAGCGATAGAGTCAACGTACGACCTCGACGAGGAGGGAACGGACCTGACAATCGTGGCGGCGCTGATGGCGTTCCTGGCCGACCATGTCATGGGAGCGGTGGCGACGACTCGTCAGAATTACCTTGCCGAGTTCAATCGATACCTGGACGAGCAGCAGCTGACGGAACGCAGCAAGCCGCGCAGCACCCCCGCCTAGTAGCCCACGCCATCGGTCAAAAGCCCTTCGAGTGTGTTCGCGTCCCCGGCGCTCGGAGTCGAGTCTCTGGTCAGGAGCCGCCGCGGCCGGCAAACGCGAACCGCGGGCGCTTGACGCCGAGCAGGTAGGGCAGGCTTCGCCAGATCACGCCGGCGTTCTCGCGTGCATGGTCGACGGTGCTCACCTGGACTCCGGCCGCCACCGCCGCCCGAACATCGGCGAGCTCGAGGAAGTACATGACCGTCTTGCCGAGACCTTCCAGCTCCTGCTCGAGGCGCCCTGCCCGCGTTTGCACCACGGCGGGCGCCGCCTGGAATAGCGCTTCCGACAACAGCGCATATTCCTCCACGGGGACGGGACTCTTGAGCATCCGGTGGACCAGGATGACGTCGAGACCGGCCAGCTTCGAGGACTGCTTCACGCGCTGTACGGCGACATCGCCCACATGGGCCACGAACTTCACCCGGAGACGTCCCACCTGGCGGCATCCATCGCATCGACACGTGTTCACGGCGTCGATGCGCTCCTGGCACGCGTGGAAGGCCCGATGCATGGCCGCGATGTCGTCGAGCAGCGTCTTGGCCTGTAGCGGCTCCGGCTCGCGCGCCCAGGTATAGAGAAAAGTCGCGTCCCCCTCGATCTCGAGCGGCGTGAGATCGGGAGCGGCGTCGATGAGCGCTTCGAGTAGTCGCCCGACGATGTCCTGGGCGTGAGCCAGACTGGTCCGGTGGAGCTTCATGAACGGGGTGTAGCCGCGGATATCCGCGATCAGCAGCACCGCCCGTCCCGTCGTCGCCGGCGTCATCTCGCTCATGGGCCACCTCGTTGCGGTTCGCTCACGCCAAAGACTCGCTCCGATCCCGACGCGGAACAATGACCTCGCGGGTATCCGGCGCCGCTCCTGCGTAGCGTAGCGCCTGCGTAGCGTAGCGCCTGCGTAACGGAAGCGACAGCACGCGCAAGCACGACGGATGCCGGCGTCCCGGGACTCTACGGTCGCCTCTTGCGAAGACGTGATCGTGCGACATCGGGCGTCGCGCCCGATGTCATCGCCTGAATCTCGGGCCAGACGCCCGAAGCGTTCCACGTCGGTCGTTGAGGCTGCCGATGAATCGCCCGTATCGACGGTCGATTCGATGACGGCGGGGGTGCGGATGGGTTGGTCGTCTCGTTGCATCATTTTTTGGCCGGATGCCTCGCCGGCATCGAGAGGGGAGTGTTCGACGTGAGAGCAAACGGTTTGATCGAAAGCACAGTGAAGCATCGGCGGCGGCAGTTCGGCAGCAAGCTCGCGAAAGTGCTGTACGTGGCGTCCGTGTTCCGCGTCCGGCCGCGGGGGATCGATCGTTACATCGATTACTTCGGGGACGGGATGTTCGGGCCGTCTTCACATCCGGCCATCTCCGGTGTCTCACTGGGCGCAGGGGCGGCCATCGCTCGAAGACGGGTTTCGTGACAGAGGAGAGGAAAGGGCTCATGCAGACGTTATCGGGAATCCTGGCCGCGGCAGCACCATTCGCCATCCTGATTGGCTTGTTCGCGTGGATGAATCGGCGGGAGCGGCGCCAGGACGACGTCCGACAGCGCCAGATCGCGCTCACCGATGCCGTTCACGAGCGCATCGGAGCCATCGTGGCGCCCGTGGTCCGGCGTCGCCGGCAGGGCTGGCAGGTGCACGTCGCGGTGCCGCTCGGGCGCCCCGCGGTGACCGAGGCACTCGTCCCGATCGTCCTCGAGGCGTTCGCGCCGGCTGCCCGGGATCGCCGCCCGCTCGAGATCGTCCTGAGCCGGCAGATCCCCGTGGCCGATGTGCACCCAAGGAAGCCGAGAGGTACGAATAACGTCAGGCAGGAGTCACTGTCATGGATATGAACGAGTACGTTCTCGAGGTCGTGACGCTCTCTCGGTTGGCGGAGTTGCGCGCCGACGCCGATCGCTGGCACCGCGCGCAGTCCGCCATGGCCGGGAAGAAGGTGGTCCGACCCTGGCGCGTCGCGCTCGCGCACGGGCTCATCCGCCTCGGAATGCGCCTCCACGCCGGCGCCGTTCACGCGCCTCACGGCCGGACGCGGTTAGGTGTCGCGGGCGCCGCCCCTCGCGGTCATGGAGCAGTGCGTGGGTGAGCGAGACGGAGACGCCGATCTCGTGGAAGCGCTCCGCCGGGACGACCCGGCTGCCGCTGACCGCCTCGTCGAGCAGTACGGTGACCGCGTCTATCGACTCGCCATGCGGATCACGGGCGTGATGGAAGAGGCGGAGCAGGTCGCCGCCGATGCGCTCTGGACGGCGGCGAGCGAGATCGAGACGCTCGGCCGGCAGTCAGCCCTTGGGCCCTGGCTTCGTCGCCTCACCGTCGATGCCGCGCAGGCTAAGCTGCGCGCGCGCCGACCGGACACGAACGAGATCGCCTTCGCCGACGTGCTGCCGCCGCTCGACGGCGACGGACAGCACTGGGACACGGTGGAGGACTGGTCGCGCCGCGTGAACGATGAGACGGGCGCGGCCGGGCTCGGACGGGCGGTGACGGATGCGATCGAGGCGCTGCCACCCGATTACCGGACGGCGCTCGTTCTCCACGACGTCGAGGGGATGTCGCCGGACGACGTCGCCGGCATCCTCGCCGTGACCCCGCTCACGGTGAAGTCGCGGGTCCATCGCGCGCGCCTGCTCGTGCGCCACCGGCTCTCCGACCACCTCGCGGCCGCGTAACGTTGCAAATGGATCCGATCAGCCTTTGACAGCGCCTTGAATTAACCATACGTTTGGTTGAGTTGGTCGATGCGATGAGCCGCTGCCTGCCGAGAACAGCGTGACGCCCGCATCCGTGGCCCGCAAGCGCCGGGGTCGACGGCGCGGGACCGCCGCCACCCGCGAGGCGCTGATCGCCGCCGGCAGCGAGCTCTTCGCCGAACGCGGCTACGACGGTGTCCCGGTGTGGGCGATCGCGGCCAAGGCCGGCGTCAACAAGGCGATGATCAGCTACCACTTCGGTGGCAAGCGCAAGCTCTACCTCGCCATCGTGAGCGCGACGTTCTCGGAGATCGTGGCGAGCGTCGAGCGCGTGGCCGAGTCCCCGCGATCGGCGCCCGAGCTGCTCCGCGAGCTCATCGCCGTCATCGGCGAAATGGTCACCGAGCACCATCCGCACTTCTGCGCAATGATGCTGCGCGAGGTTCTGGCGGGCGGCAAGCACCTGGAGCCCGAGGTGATCGACAAGCCCGTGCGACTCCTGGCGGCCGTGCAGCGTCTGGTCGAGCGGGGTGTGCGCGAGGGAGCGTTCCGGCCGGTGGATCCACTCCTGACGCATCTCAGCCTGGTCGGGAGTCTCGTGTTCTTCTTCGCCACCCGGCGGTTCCGCGAGCGCGTCCTCGCCGCTCGCCATCCCGGGATCGCGCCGCCGGACGCCGCCGCCTACGTCAAGCACATCCAGGATCTGCTGAGCCATGGTCTTGCCGCTCCTGCATCGAGCCCGGGGCGTCACCCATGAGCGGGCGCCGGCGCCCGCTCGTGATCGTCGCGCTCCTCCTCGTGCTCGGGGCGGGCGCATTTGCCGCCTGGCGGTTCGCCCTCGCGCGCTCGGCCGTCGCGCCCGGGGTGATCGCGGTGAGCGGCCGTATCGAGGGCGACGATTCCGCGGTGGCCGCCAAGACTACGGGCCGAATCCGTCAGCTCACCGTGCGCGAAGGCGATCGCGTGCAGGCGGGCCAGGTCATCGCCGTGCTCGACGACGAGCAGGTGCGGGCGCGGGAGCAGCAGGCGGCGGCGGCCGTCCGCCAGGCGGAAGCGCGTGTGCGTCTGGCTCAACACCAGATCACCGTGCTCAACGAACAAGTCCGACAGGGCGAGTACAGCATCGATCAGGCGCGCGCGGACGCCCAGGGGCGCGTCAGCGAGGCCGAAGGTCGCCTCGCCGCCGCCGAGGCCCAGCTCGCGCAGGCGGAGGCCACGTACGCGCAGGCCAGGTGGGACCGTGACGCGGCCGCGCGCCTGTTCCAGCGGGAGCTGGTCGCCGAGCAGGAAGTGCGACGGGCGCAGATGAGCGAGGAGGCGCAGGCGGCGGTGGTGGCGGCGAACCGAAAGCAGGTCGAGGCCGCGCGCGGGACACTCACCGCGGCCAAGGCGAACCTCGTCAATCCCGCCATCCGGTCGTCACAGGTGGCGGCCATCCAGGGCCAAATTTTACAGGCACAGGCGGACATTGCCGCCGCGCAGGCGGACGCCGAGCGCGCCCGCGCGCAGCTCGAGGAAGCGCGCGCCAATCGGCAGGATCTTCAAATCGTCGCGCCATTCGCGGGCACCGTAGCGACGCGCACGGCGGAGCCGGGGGAGGTCGTGATGGCGGGAACGCCGGTCATCACGCTCGTGAACCTGAGCGAGGTGTATCTGCGGGCGTTCGTGCCGGAGGGACAGATCGGACGCGTGAGCGTGGGACAGCCCGCCCGCGTGTATCTCGACTCCGCGCCGGGGACGCCGATCGAGGCCAGCGTGTCACGCGTCGACCCCCAGGCCTCGTTCACGCCGGAGAACACCTATTTTCGCGAGGACCGCGTCAAGCAGGTGGTCGGCGTGAAGCTCCAGCTCCGCGGTGCCGTCGGATTCGCCAAGCCCGGCATGCCCGCCGACGGTGAAATCCTCGTCGAGGGGAGCGACTGGCCGACGCGGCAGGCGCGCCGATGACCGCTGCCGATGCATCCGCCATCCGCGTCCGGGGCCTGACGAAGCGCTACGGCGCGCTGGAAGCGGTGCGCGGCATCGATCTCGACGTGCGCGCGGGCGAGATCTTCGGCCTCATCGGCCCCGACGGGGCGGGGAAGACGACGACCTTCCAGATTCTCGGCGGCGTGATGGAGGCGACGTCGGGCACGGCGGAGCTCCTCGGGCAACCGGCGCGCGACGCGCGCGCGTACGTCGGGTATCTCACGCAGGCGTTCAGCCTCTACCAGGATCTCAGCGTGGCGGAGAACCTCCGCTATCTCGGCGATCTGCGGCGCGTTCCCGTCGCCGACATCGAACGGCGCGGACAGCGCTATCTCACGATGTTCGGGATGGAGCGCTTCACGGCACGCCTCGCGGGCCGACTCAGCGGCGGCATGAAGCAGAAGCTCGCTCTCGCCTGCGCGCTCGTCGCGGAGCCGCGCATCCTGCTCCTGGACGAGCCGACGACGGGGGTCGATCCCGTCTCGCGGCGCGAGTTCTGGGACGCCCTCGCTCAGCTCTCGAGCCAGGGCATCACGATCTTCCTCGCCACGCCGTACCTCGACGAGGCGGAGCGCTGCCATCGGGTGGCGCTCGTGCACGAGGGTCGCATCCATCAGACGGGCACGCCGGCCGATCTGCGCCGCGCCCTCGGCCTCCAGCGCCTGGAGGTACGCTCGTCGGATCTGCGGCGCGCGGAGGTGACGCTCACCGGCCATGACGGCATCGTCGATGTCCAGCGCTTCGGCGATCGTCTCGACGTCATGGTGCGCGACGTCGAGGCCGGCGAGCGCGCCGTGCGGGGAGCGCTCGGGGCCGCCCATCTCTCCGTCGCCGGCGTGCGCGCGGCCACCCCGACGCTCGAGAACACGTTCGTGGCCCTCCTGCGTGGTCTGGAGGGCGAGACGCGCATCCCCGAGTTCCCGGGGCGCGGGGAGGCGCCCGCGCGCGACGCTGCCGTCGCCATCGGCGCCCGCGGCCTGCGAAAGCGGTTCGGCACCTTCGAAGCGGTCAAGGGCATCGATCTACGAATCGGCTACGGCGAGGTCTACGGGCTGCTGGGCGCCAACGGCGCGGGCAAGACGACGACGATCAAGATGCTGTGCGGTCTCGTGGAGCCCAGCGACGGCGAGGTGCAGCTCGCGGGCGAGGTGGGAGCGCTGCGCTCCGAGACCGTGCGCCAGAACGTCGGCTACATGTCGCAGAAGTTCTCGCTCTACGACGATCTCACGATCGCGGAGAACCTCGACTTCTTCGCGGGCGTCTACCGCGTGCCCCCCGACATCCGCGCCGCGCGAAAACGGTGGGTCCTCGAGTTGGCAGGCCTCGAGGGACGGGGCGATCAGCTCACGCGCAGCCTCCCCGGCGGCTGGAAGCAACGCGTGGCCTTCGGAGCCGCGATCATGCACGAGCCCAGTGTGCTCTTCCTGGACGAGCCCACCTCCGGCGTCGATCCACTCGCGCGGCGCGCCTTCTGGCGGATGATCAACAGCCTTGCCGATGCCGGCACGGCGATCCTGGTGACCACTCACTATCTGGAGGAATCAGAGCAGTGCAACCGCCTCGGGTTCATGGCGGCCGGCGAGCTGGTGGCCGAAGGCAGCCCGGGCGACATCAA
>DASXSB010000030.1:0-136782 GCA_036506275.1 Candidatus Methylomirabilota bacterium
CGGCGTGCCGGCCGCGCCTCGGGGGTCGGAGCGGCCTCGACCGCGGCGGTCGAGACGTCGGCCGGGACCTCACCGGACAAAGCGGCCCACCATCGTGAGGAGCTGGTCGGACGTGAAGGGCTTGGGCAGGTAATCGTCGGCGCCCTGCCGCTTGCCCCACGCAAGGTCGCTGGCCTGATTCTTCGACGACACCAGCACGATCGGCGTCGTCTTCGTGTGTTCGTTCTTCTTGAGCAAGCGCAGCAGCTCGAAGCCGTTGCGCTTCGGCATGATGATATCGAGGAGCAGGATGTCCGGACGCTCCGCCGTGACCTTGTCCTCGAGCGCCTCGCCGTCGATGAGCGTCACGACTTGGTGGCCAGCGTTTCGCAGAATGGACTCCATGAGCTTGAGCTCGGAGTAGGCATCGTCGACCACCATCACCTTCGCCATCGGATCTCCTTCCCTGGCGCACCGGGGGCGCGGTGGGCGGGAAGTGCAACGCGACTGCCAAGCGCGCGATGTGGAACGTGTTGGAAATACGCCCAGGATAAGGACTGACGCTGTCGACGTTCTGACACGGAGGCCGTTGCGACACGGAGGGTGCCGATTCGTGGCACTCGAGGCCAAATTGCCCAGGGGCCGGCGCGCGGGCGGGACGGAGTGACATATCATGGAGGCCATGACGACACCCGTCGCCCTCACCGAGCGCGAGACGCTGCAGCGCTACGAGAAGCGCGGCGCCCTGCTGCGCGGCCACTTCCGCCTCACCTCGGGGCTGCACTCCGACATCTATCTGCAGTCCGCGCTGGTGTTGCAGCACCCGGAGGACGCGGCGGCCCTGGGGGAGCGCCTGGCCGCGACGTTTCGTGGCGACCGCGTGCACACGGTGCTGGCGCCGGCCATCGGGGGCATTCTCGTGGCCCACGAGGTGGCGCGCGCGCTCGGCGTGCGCGCGCAGTTCACCGAGCGCGAGAACGGCGCCATGCGCCTGCGCCGCGGATTCACGCTCGGCCCCGGCGAGCGGTGCCTGGTGGTGGAGGACGTCATTACCACCGGCGGCTCGACGCGCGAGGTGGTGACCGCCGTGGAGGCGCTGGGGGGCGTGGTGGTCGGCGTGGGCTCGCTGATCGACCGCAGCGGCGGCAGCGCCGGCTTCGCCGTCAAGCGGGCTGCGCTTGCCACGGTGGCGGCCGCGACGTTCCCCCCCGAAACCTGCCCGCTCTGCGCCACCGGCAGCCCGGCCGTGAAGCCGGGAAGCCGGGCCTGACCGCCGCCCGGAAAGCGCGTCCGAGCGGCGCCGGGCCCTCCCCGACCGCCCGCGGCGCCGCGAACCCCCGCGAATCCACTGAAAAAATGCCGGCCGGGGGGCGCTCGTGAGCGAGGATAGGACCGTGGCCTTGCTAGGCAAGCTCATCGGGCTCAATCGGTCCCTGACGAGCGTCGAGCTGTTCCGTCGGGCCGATCAGAACCGTCGCGAAGGCCGCGTGGAGCGCGCGACCGAGTTCGTGCGCCAGGGCCTCGCCCTGGAGCCGAACAGCCTGCTCGGGCGGCTGCTCGCCGCCTACCTATATGTGGCGGGACGGAAGATGGCGGCGGCGAAGGCGGAGTTCGAGCGCGTGCTCGCCCGCGAGGCCGATCATCCCCGCGCCCTCCTCGGGCTCGCACGCATCGCCTTCGAGGAAGGCGACGCCGCGCGCTGCACCGAGCTGCTCGCGCGCGCGCTCGAACGCTACCCGGATTTTCCGGAGGCCACCGCCCTGATGGAAGCCACCACGGCCCACGCGCTCACGCCGGCGCCGAGCGTCGAGGCCCGCACGTTCCGTCAGGACCGCCTGCGCCCGCCCGCCGGCACGCGCGACCTGTTGCTCCTGCAAAACGACGGCACCGTCCTCTGGTCCCACCCCGAGCAGCAGGCGCGCGACGAGCTGGCCGCCCATCTGCTGCGCCTGGCGCGGATCGCGTCGTCCACGCTTGCGCGCTCCGGCTACGGCCCCCTCCGGCGCGCCATTCTCGACGGCGCCGGGGAGACGACGTTCATCCGCGCCAACGACACGCTGCTGCTGTCGCTCACCCATCCGCCCGGCGCCGACACGCGCAACGGTCTCCTCGAGATGAACACGCTGTGGGCGGCATCGCTCCAGGAGCTGGGGATGGCCACGTGACGACCTCTTCCGACGCGTCCGTCCAATCCACCCCGACGCCGCGCGGCCAGGCCTTTCGCGACATCCTGCACGGCCTCACCCGCGTCGACCACGTGCGCGGCGGCGCCATCGTGGCCCCGGATGGATTCGTGATCACCTCCGAGCTACCGAGCGGCCTCGGGGTGGAGGCGCTGGCGGCGCTCACGGCCACCCTCGGCCGCGAGCTCGAAGTGGGGGCGGCCAAGCTGGGGCGCGGCGAGGTCCACACGGCCGTGTTCGCCGCCGAGGACGGCACGCTCGCGCTCGGCGCCACCCACGTCGGCTTCCTCGTGATCATCGGCGACCGCGAGCTGAACCCCGCCAACGCGCGCACGGCCATGCGCAAGGCCGTCGCGGCCATCCACGAGGGCTGGGGACCGGACAACCCGGGGGTCGGCTAGCTCTAGAGGTCCGCGAGGGAGTCGTCGTGGCTAGCTGACCGCTCCCTCACCCGAGCGTCACCCGCAGCACTTCCTCGACCGTCGTTTCCCCTGCCAGCGCCTTCGCCAGCCCCGCTTCGCGCAGCGTCCGCATCCCCTGCTCCTGCGCCTGCGCGCGGAGCGCGGCCGTGGACGCGCCCTTCAAGATCAGGTCGCGGATCTCGGGGCTGATCGGCATGACCTCGTAGATCGCGGTTCGGCCCTTCAGGCCCGTCCCGTTGCAGGCGGCGCAGCCGCGGCCACGGTAGAGGGTGATGCCACGCCCGGTGGATGCGTAGCCATAGGGCGCCAGGGTCGCGTCGTTGACCGCATAGGGCTCGCGGCAGGCGGCACAGAGCTTGCGCGCGAGGCGCTGGGCGAGGATGAGCTGCATCGACGACGCCACCAGGAAGCTCGGCACGCCCATGTCGATGAGCCGGGCCACCGTGGAGGGACAGTCGTTCGTGTGGAGCGTGGTGAAGACCAGGTGGCCGGTGAGAGCGGCCCGGATGGCGATCTGCGCGGTTTCCAGATCGCGCGTCTCGCCGACGAGGATGACGTCGGGATCCTGGCGCAGGAACGAGCGGAGGGCGGCCGCGAACGTGCGGCCGATGCCCTCGTCGATCTGCACCTGGTTGACGCCCTGCAAGTTGTATTCGACGGGGTCCTCGGCGGTGATGATGTTCACGTCCGGGGAATTGATGGTGTGGATCGCGGAGTAGAGCGTGGTCGTCTTGCCGGAGCCGGTGGGTCCCGTGATCAGGATCATCCCGTAGGGCTGGTTGATCGCCTTCTCGAAGTTCTCGAGACTCCAGGGATCGAAGCCGAGCTGCGAGAGGTCGAGCTTCAGCGCCTCCTTGTCGAGGATGCGCAGCACGGCCTTCTCGCCGAAGATCGTGGGGAGGATGGAGACGCGGAAGTCGATGTCCCGCCGGTTGTAGCGGAGCTTGATGCGGCCGTCCTGCGGCAAGCGCCGCTCCGCGATATCGAGGTTCGACATGATCTTGAGGCGGGAGATGAGCGCGGCCTCCAGCTTCTTCGGCGGTGAGACGACTTCCTGCAGCACGCCGTCGACGCGGAAGCGGATGCGGAACACGCGCTCGTACGGCTCGAAGTGGATGTCCGAGGTGCCCCGGGTGATGGCGTCCACGAGCACGCTGTTGACGAGCTTCACCACGGGCGGCTGATCGGCCGACTCCTTCAGCTCGAAGACGTCGACGCTCCCCTCGCCCTCCTGATCGCCGACGACCTCCAGAGCTTCAGTTGATTCCACGCCGGTGATGATCCCGTCCGCCACCGGGTACAGCCGCGCCACCGCCGCCCGCAAGGCGGCCTGCGGAGCCACGAACGGCATGACGCGCAGGCTCGTGAGCACCGCCACGTCGTCGAGCGCGAAGACGTTGGTGGGGTCGGCCATGGCGAGGGCGAGAGAGTCCCCCGTGCGGCGGATGGGCAGCACGTCGTGGAGGCGCGCGATGTGGGCCGGGATGAGAGCGACGACGTCGGCGGCGGGGTTCAGCTCCGCTGCGCTCACGGCCGGGATCCCGAACTGGCGGGAGAGGATCGAGCTGAGCTGCTCCTCGGTGAGGAGCTTGTTTCGGAGGAGGAGCGCGCCCAGCTTCTCGCCGCGCGCCCGCTGCTGCCGCAGCAGATCTTGCAGCTGCTCGTTGGAGAGGACCTTCTCGGCCACGAGCAGCTCGCCGAGACGCCAGCTCCGGCGGCGGGGCGTGACCGCGCTCCGCTCGCGATCGGCGGTGGTGGAGGAAGCGGCGGAGGCCTTGCCAAGGGTGACGGCGGTCAGGCGCTCCGTGGCGCGGGCGAGGCGCACGGCGTCGCCGAGACGGCCGTAGAGATCGCGCAGTCCTTCGAGAGCGCCGACGTCGAGCGGGTTGGCCTCGAGGATCCGCTCGAAGACGGACGCCATCTCCTCCAGCTCACGGCGCTCCTGCTGGGTGACGATCGCCATGGCAGGGTGCTCCGCGTGGCCGACGCCACGCGGGCGGGCGGACTACGCCCGCTTGTTGGGGAACGAAGGTCTCAGTTCGTCCGCCGAGATCGGCGCCGCCAGGCCTCCCGTCTTGCGCGGCCGCTTCCGCGCCTCGGCGAGGATGTCGCCGATGGCCCGGCTCGCCTCCTTGGCGAAGAGCCGCACCATGCCCACCGTGGTCTGATCGTTGAAGATCACGAGCAGGATCGCCTGCTCGTCGACGGTGGAGACGTGCATGTTCTCCTTCGCGCCCTGGTGGAACAGCACGGAGAACTCGGTCTCCCCGAGCAGACGCGCGAGCGCGCCCGTGGAGCTGAAGGCGCCGGCGGCGAGGGCGGCGATGGAGACGGTGTCGAGCGTACGCGACGGCCCTACCGTCGTCAGGGGCTGGCCGCTGCGGTCGATGAGGAGCGCCGCCGTCGCGCTGGAGTCATCGAGAAACCGCGTGAGCAGCGCGTCGATCTTCGCTGCGTCGACTTCGTGGATGGCAACGTCGTGCGCACTCACGTTCGCACCTCCTGTTCGGCACCGAACTCGCTCATGAGGATCATCCTCGACACGGTGTTGAGCGTCTCGTAGACGCCCTTGCCCTCCACCGCCACCGCCTCGAAGGAGGGGACCCGGCGCGCGCGCTTGTTCAGCATGAACTCCATGTAGTCGCGCGGGGCCACGTTGGGGAGATCGCGCTTGTTGTACTGGAGCACCCACGGCATCTTGTCGATGTCGTAGTCGTATTCCTTCAGGTTCTCTTCGAGGTTGCGCAGGCTCTCGACGTTGTCCTTCAACCGGTCGTACTGGGAGTCGGCCACGAAGACGACGCCGTCCACGCCGCGCAGGACGAGCTTCCGCGTCATGTTGTAGTAGACCTGCCCCGGCACCGTGTAGAGCTGGAACTTCGTCTCGAAGCCGCGCACGGTCACCGCCGACACGGGCAGGAAGTCGAAGAACAGCGTGCGGTCGTCGCCGGTGGCGAGCGAGATCATGTTGCCCTTGTTGGCGTCGGGCAGGCTCTTGTGCACGTACTGGAGGTTCGCCGTCTTCCCGGCCACGCCGGGCCCGTAGTACACGACCTTGAAGTTGATGGCCTTCGCCGCGTAGTTGATGACCGACATGCCGTCCTCAGGCCGCGCCCAGCAGCACGGCGGCGTGCTCGAGGCGGCGGTGCAGGAGCCCAGGGCGATTGGCAACGGGAGCGGCTGTGACCACGACCACCGACCGCCGCGACGATTCGACGGGCCGCACCACGAGCCGCTGGCCGCCGAGCCTGAACGCGAACGACTTCAGCGTGCCGAGACCATGCCCCCGGGACGCCGCCTGGCAGACGTCCCCGGCGAGTGAAGCGACGGCCGCCGGGGGAAGATCCGGCGGCAGCAGCAAATAGAACGTGAGGCCGTTGGCGCCATCGCGGAAGACCGACGGCGCGAGCGGCTGAAACTCGGTGAGCAGCTCCGCGAGCTGGCCCATCTCGGGTGGCGCCAGATGGGAGAGATCCGCCAGCCGCTCTGAGTCCGCGGCGGCGGCGATACCTGACGCCGCGCGCTCGGAGCGGAGCGCCGTCGCGCGACGGCAGAGGATCTCGAGGAGCGCGAGCCGGCGCGTGGAGGCGATGGCGGCCGCGAGCGCCATGTCACCGGAAGGCGTGACGACGAGGGCGCCGCCGGTGCCGAGCACCGTGAGCTGTTCGACCGGGCGTGGCAGCGCCGTCTGGCGCAGGGTGCCGAGGAGCCGCGCCGACACGCCGAGCACCTCCTCGCGCGGGATGTGCGCGCCCACCGCCGTGAACAGGCGGAATCCCTCCGCGACGTCGACGGACACCTTGAGCCCAGTGAAGCGCCGCAGGACCTCCGTCATCTTGTCCGCGGTCGTCAGCAACTCCGCGGCGGGCGCAGCGGCGTCGCGCGGACCGGCGGTCGCGCGGGCCGCCGCCGCCGCGGGCGCCGGGCGCGCCGTCGACGGCGGAGCGGCCTTGGGCGCCGCCGTCGGTGCCGGCGTCGCTTTCGGCGGCGCTGACGGGGCGGCCGCCGACTTCGTCGCGGTTGGTTTGGGAGCGGCCGGTTTCGCGGGGGCGGCCGGAGGCGGCGCGATGGTCGGTCCCGGTATCGTCGGAGCGGGCGGCGCCGCCGGCGCGGCCTCCGTCGCCGGCGGTGGCTGGAACGGCAACGGAAACGCCTCCAGCCCACGCGTATCGACCGCCGCCGCGCCGGTCTGGAACGCGTCCGGCGAGAGCTGCTGGATGATCTCGTCGAGCGGCAGCGTCAGACGCCCGCGCTCGATGCGGTCGGCGACCTGCGACGCCGGCCCCGCGAACACGTCGTCAGGGAACTGATCGCGTATCTTGTCCCACTCCACCTCGACGGCTCCCTCGGCGAGCTGCGCGACGGCGAACGCGCGCGGGACGAGGAGCTTGCCGCGATCGGCGAGGCGCGAGCCGACCTGGTCGAGCGGAAACGCGAAGGCGGCCGCCGGCAACTGGCTGGCGACGCGGTCGAACGAGATCTTGATGTCGTCCACGCCGATGGCGAACGTGGCGGCCGCCGCTGCCGGCGCCGCAACCTTGGGCGCGCTCTTGGGCGCCTTTCGCGGCGGCTCCGGCGCAACGGGGGGCGGAGCCGGCGGCGGCGGTGCCACCCGCGGCTTCGGCGGTTCCGCGGCCCGCGGCTTCTCGGCGACCCGCGGCTTCTCCGCGACACGCGGCCGCTCGGCCACGCGCGGCTTCTCCACGACGGGCGGCGGTGGAGGCGGCGGCAGCGGTGGGGGCGGTGGCGGCGGCGGAGGTGGAGGCGGCGGAGGTGCCATCTCCACGCGAAGCTCGGGCGTCGGCGCGGCGGCCGCGAAGACCGCGGCCACTTCCGGGATTGGCGGCGGAGGCGGCGACTCGCGCGGGGCCTCGTACACCGGCACCGGCGGTGGCTCGTAGGTCCGCACCTCCTCCCGCCGAGTGCGGACTTCCGGCTCGCGCCGTGGCGGTGGCTCCACCGGCGTCTCGAACGGGTAGGGCGCCGGCTCTCGACTCTCGGCGGCGGAAGCGGGGGCGGTGGCCGCGGTCGCCCGCTCGAAGCGGCGAAGGAATGCGCCGGGCCCGGGATCGGTGGCGACGACGAGGGGCGGGGCCGGCGTCCCGCGCTTCACGGCCGGATACTGCCGCCGGCCGCGGTAGCGACGCCACCGCGCGCGCGGCTCCAGACGCGATGCGAGCGGCACCACGACGATGAGCGTGCAGATCACCTCGAGGAGCGGGGCCGGCGGAAACGCCCAGAACGCGACGGCGGCCGCGATGTCATAGGGGAGAGCGCCGATCTGCGCGTAGAGGGCGGCGGTGCCGAGGCCAAGGAGGGCGTGGGTCGAGCAGAAGAGCGCGAAGACGGTGAGGCGACGCCACGGCGACGCGAACAGCACCACGACCGCATACAGGACGGGCGGCAGCGCCACCATCGCCCACGGCGGCAGGGGGACGTCGATGCGGACGTTGGTGTTGAAGACCCAGATCGCCGCCCACAGATAGAAGAAGAGCGTCGTCGCGATCGCGCCGAACGCGACGGACTTGCGCCGCATCACACCGCCTTCTGGAGGTCTGTGATGACCTTCTTCACGAGGTAACGTACCTTGCCGAGCGAAGCGGGATCACCGAGGACGATGCCGAGGATGGCCGCGCTGCCGACGCTGTGGAGCACGACCATGCCGCGCTCGTACTCGAGGATCATCCCGTGGAGATTTCCCCGCTCCAGCTCGCGGCCGATTCCTTCCGTCGACTCCGCCAGACACGCGGCAAAGGCGCCCGCCACCTCGGTGTCGAGCTTCGTGGGCGCCGTCGCCTCCACCACGAATCCCTCGCGATCCACGAGGGCGGCGAGCTCGACGCCCGGCAGGGCGGCGAACTGCGCGAGCACCGCGCTCACGCTGGCCGGCGCGTCCGCCGTCGCCGCCGCCGGCGCTCCGGCATCCCGCGGAAAGGACAGCCGCGCGTCGGTGGGCTCCACCGCCGGCGCGGGCGCGCTCGCGGCGGGAGCAGCGTGCCCGTTGCCGTTGCCGGCGGCGGCGAGGAGATCGTCGATCTTCTTCAAGAGGTCTTCGGCGGCGAAGGGCTTGCCCATCACGCCGTTCGAGTTCACCTTGGCGGCCTTTTCCAGCACGGTGTTGTTGACGATGCCGGAGATGAGGAGCACCGGCGTCTTGGCGAGCCGTGGATGGTTCTTGATGTAGTCGCAGATCTGGTAGCCGTCGCGATCCGGCATCACGACGTCGCACACGACCACGTCCGGCGCCTCGCGCTCGAGCGCCTCGAGCGCCTCGCTCCCGGACGCCGCCGAAACCACGCCGATGTTGCGCGTGGCCAGCGCCCGCTCGACCACTTTTCGCACGCTCAGGCTGTCGTCGACCACCATCACCTTTGGCATCTAGCGCTCCTCCACGGGCGCCGGGGCGACGCCGGCTTCATCACCGTTCGTGAGCCCCGCCCCCGCCTCGTCGAGGTCGGCGGCGACGCCCAGCAGCAATTGCTCAACGCTTTTCGAGATCGTGGTCGGCGTGTCGGGCAGCTCGCGACGGGGGACCGGGCTGAAGCGGAAGGTGCCGCCCCGCTGCGCGGTCACCATCAGCGCCGCAAAAGCGGGCTCGCCTTCCTGGCCCTGGAACTCGGCGTGGATCACGCGGCCGCTGGCGAAGACGACCACTCCCTGCCCGTTGGTGAGCGTGAGCGCGAGCACGCCCGTCTTCCGTCCGAGCGAGATGGCCTGGCTCACCTCGGAGAGATCCATGGCGCCGAGGGAGCCTTCGAACGTGCGCCCGGCGGGAGCGCTCGGCGCCGCCGCCGCCGGCGCCACCGGCGCCGCCGGCGCCACGGGCTCCTCGCGCACCTCGGGCTCCGGCCGCGCGTGGACGCGGAGCAGGTTGCCGATGCGCCGCACCATCGTGGGCGTGCTCGTCTCGGCGCCGAGCAGCATGTCGACGCCGACCTCCACCGCCGCCGGCCCCAGCGTCTTGTCGGCGTGCGTGACCACGAGCACGAAGAGGACGCCCTTGGTGGCGGGGTCGCTCTTCACGACCGAGCAGAACTCGAGACCTTCCATGTCGCCGAGGGCGGCCTTGCTCACCACGAGATCGTGCTTGTCCCAGTCGAGCATGGTGAGCGCGAAGAGCGCGCTCGGGGCCACGCTCACGGAATGGCCCGCGCCCGTCAGCGCGTTCTCCAGCGCGGCACAGGCCGCCCGCTCGGGGTCAACGAGGAGCAGTTTCGCCATTCCAGGCTTCCAGTCGATCGAGGTCGAGCAGCGTCGCCCCCTCCGGGAGGGCCGTGCCCCGGGGAGACTCGAGCCCGCACACTTGATCGACGAGGATCGCCACCAATCCGTCCGCGTTTCGGACGACCAGCGACAGCGGTGCCCGGGGGCGCGCGTCGGACGCGCCACCCGCGGCGAGATCGACCACGGCCAGTAGCTCGTCGCGGTAGAAGATGACACCCGCGTTCCGGGCGTCGTCGCACGGAAGGCGCACGGGCGCGTCCACCTTCGCGACTTCGGCGATCCGGGCCGCGTCCACGGCGAGGCGGCGGCCGGCCACGATCACGACGACGAAGCTCCGCCGGGGCCCTGCCACCGCAGCGTCGCGGGTTGGGCGCGACTTCATCCGGTCAGCAGTCCGTCCAGGTTGACCACGACCACGATCTTGCCGTCGATGCGCGTGACGCCCCGGAACCACCGGCGCTCGCGACCGCGAAACACCGCGGGCAGCGGAACGATCGCGGTCTCCTCCACCGCGGCCAGATCGGCGAGGCCGTCCACCACGAGGGCGCCGCGGCGACCGGCAGGGTCACCGACGAGCAGGAGCCGCGCGTCACCGGTGCCTGCGTGAAGCGCGAAGAGATGGCGAAGGTCGATGAGCGGGTACTCGGCGCCGACGAAGCGTACGACACCGCCCTGCGCATCCGCCGCCGGCAGCGAATGCCGCACGACCTGGGCATCGAGGCCATAGTGCACGCCGGCGAGCGTGAAGACGACGAGGCGATCGACACGGGCGCGCGGCGTCGATCGCCGCGCCGAGACGATGGCCGCGCGCTCAAGAGGCATGCACGAACCCTCCGCGTGCGACACCGAGGTCGCGCAGACATGCCGACAGCGTGTCGACGAGCCGCGTGAGCGGCACGATCATGTGCACGGCGCCTGTCTCGGCGGCCGCGCGTGGCATCCCATACACCATCGACGACGCCTCGTCCTGGGCGAGGACGAGGCCCCCCGCGTGACGGATCGCGGTCGCGCCTTCGGCGCCGTCCCGGCCCATCCCCGTGAGCACGACCCCGATGGAGAGGCGGCCCGCGTGGCGCGCCACCGACGTCATCGCCACGTCCGCCGACGGACAGCCGTCGTGGTTGCGCTGAGGGGCGCGGAGGACGATCCGTCCGTCCGCGGTGACGCTGCCGTTTCGGGAGCCGGGCATGACGTAGACGCCACCGCGCTCGAGACGATCACCCTCCTGCCCTTCCTTGACGGTGAGGGCGGCGCGCGCTCCGAGCGCGCTCGCGAGTTGCGTCGTGTATGGCGCCGGCATGTGCTGAACGATGAGGACCGACGCCGGCAGTCCCGCCGGGAGGGCGGGGATCACGTCGAAGAGCGCGCCGGGACCGCCCGTGGAGGCCGCGATCACGATGCACGGCGTCCACTTCCCCGAGCCCCGAAGAGGAGGAGGCGACGCCGCGAGACGCGCGCGCGTGCCCGGCACCGCCGTCGCCGGCGCCGCGTTCCGGATGGGCCGGATGCGGGCGGCCATCTTCACCTTCCTCAAGATCTCCTCGCGCAAGTGCACGAGCCCGGGGTCGACGCTGCCGCCCGGCTTGGGGACGAAGTCCACCGCCCCCAGGCTCAGCGCGCGAATGGCCGCCGCCGATTCCGAGCGCGTCTGCGAGCTGATCATCACGATCGGCGTCGGTCGTTCCGCCATGATCCGCTCCACGGCGGTGAGGCCGTCCGCGTGCGGCATGTTGACGTCCATCGTGATCACGTTGGGGTCGAGGGAGGCGACGGCGGCCACGGCGTCGAGACCGTTGTCGGCGACACCCACCACCTCCACCTCGGGATCGGAGCCGAGGATGCGGCAGATGAGGTCGCGCATGAACCGCGAATCGTCCACCACCAGCACGCGCACCGTGCGCGAGCGCGTCATCGCGCGCCTCCCCCCGACCGCGCGCCTTCGGCCATGATCGACTCGATCAACGGCACGAAGCGTCCCTCGTCCACCGGCTTGCTGAGGTAGTGCCGGACACCGAGACGCCGCGCGTGATCGACGTGCTTGTCGCCCGCGCGCGTGGTCAGGATCATGACCGGCACGTCGCGGGTATTCGGGCGACGCCGCAGGTCTTCGATCAGCTCGTACCCGTTGACGTGCGGCATCTCGAGGTCGGTAATGACGAGGTCGACGGTCACGTCCGCCAGCCGCTGGAGCGCATCGGCGCCGTCGTTGGCGGTGATCACCGTGAAGCCCGCCTTCTCGAGCATGCGGCCGACGAATTTCCGCACGCTGATGGAGTCGTCCACGAGCATGATGCGCCGGCCGCGCACACCGGCCGGGAGAGGAGCGGCCGCCGGCGGCAGCTCCTCCACCTCGCGCCCGCGCGGCACCAGCGAGAGGTCGCCCGATTCCAGGAGACGGAGCGGATCGAGGAGAAGGATCACGCGGCCGTCGCCGGAGATGGTGGCGCCCGCGAACGGCCCCACGCCTTCGAGGAATCCGCCCAGGCTCTTGATGACGATTTCCTCTTTGCCGACCAGCTCGTCCACGGCGACGGCGAAGGCGCGCCCGCCCGCGCGCAACGACAGCATGGGGATGGCGCCCGTGCGCTCGGACGGCGGGAGCCCGAGGAGAGCGTCCAGTCGCAGGAGGTCGAGGAGCTCGTCCTCGACGCGCACCAGCTCCGCGCGGCCCACCGACCGCATCGCCTCCGGCTCCACCTCGAAGATCAGCTTCACGGAGTTCAGCGGCACCGCCACCGTCTCGCTTCCCACCCGCACGAGGAGCGCGTCCGAGATGACGACCGTGAGCGGTACGCGGATGGTGAAGCGCGTGCCCACGCCCACCTCCGTCTCGACGTCGATCTCGCCGTTGAGGCGGGCGACGTTGGCGCGGACGACGTCCATGCCCACTCCGCGCCCGGCCGTGTGCGTGGTCTCGCGGGCCGTGCTGAAGCCGGGCAGGAAGATCAGGTCCAGCGCCTCGCGCCGGGAGAGCACGGTGTCCGCGCGGAGGAATCCGAGCGAGACGGCGCGGCGGCGGAGGGCTTCGACGTCCATGCCGCGGCCATCGTCCTCGACCTCGATGTGAACGAACCCGCCCTGCTGGTACGCGTTGAGGTACACGGTGCCGCGCGCGGGCTTGCCGGCCGCGAGCCGGTCTCGCTCGGGCTCGATGCCGTGCGCCACCGCGTTGCGCACGATGTGGAGCAGAGGATCGGCGAGGTGCTCCATGATCGTGTTGTCGATTTCCGCCGACTCCCCGCTCACCTCCAGCTCGACCGTCTTGCCCTCCGCCCGTGCCGCCTCCCGCACCGGGCGCGCGAAACGTCCGAAGAGGCGACCCACCGGCACCATGCGGGCGCGGGTGACCTGGCTGCGCAGATCGCCGGTGAGGCGCTGGATCTGGCTGCTGTCCTCGGTGATGGTGCGGATGAGGGCGGCGAGCTGGGCCTGCGCCTCCGAGATGTCGGCGGAGATCTCGCTCATGCTGCGCGCAAGAATGTTGAAGTCGTCGTAACGGTCGAACTCGAGCTCCGCGAACTGCCGCGTGCTGTCGCCGCCGTCGGCGGCGGGCGCGGTCGGAATCTGGCTGAACTCGTGCTTGGCCTCGAAGTCGCGCACGGCGTGCGCCATCCGCGAGCGGCTGAAGAGCAGGAGCTCACCGAGCCGATCGAGCTGGATCACGCGGCGATCGAGTCGGCTGCGCGCGATGACCAGCTCGCCCACGAGGTTCATGAGCCCGTCCAGGCGGTCGATGTTGACGCGGATGGTGGGCTGGGCGCCGCCGGCGGCGGGCGCGCTGCCGGGGGCGGGCGTGCTCGCGACTGTCGCCGGTGCTCTGCGCGCGCCCACCTCGAAGCGAGCCGCGGGCGCCTCGGAGGCGGCATCCGTGTCGGCAGCCGCGGGCTCGACGGCGTCGACGCGCGACGCGAATCCCGGCACGCCGCGCGCCACCACCTCGGCGATTTCGGACAGCGGCGATGCCTTGCGCTCGGCGGCCGGCGATGGCGGGCCCTCCGTGACGGACGACGCCCGGCGCTCCGGGGTCGGCGACACTCCGGGCGCGGGCACGGATGACGTCTTGTGCCCGGACGGGGGCGCTGCCTTGTGCTCGATCGCCGGGGATGGCTCGCGCGCGGCGCTCCTCTCGGCGGGCGGCGTGGGAACCGTCCCGTCGTGTTCGGGGGCTGCCACCGGTCGCTCCAGGACGGCGGCCGACGTGGGCGTGGCCGCCATGGCCGTGCGGAGGCTGTCGTACACGCGCTGCACGGTCGCGGACAGCTCCGGCGACGCGTCACCGCCGGGCGCGAGCATGAGGCGAATGGCGTCGACCGTCGCGAAGCCCGCCTCGATCACGGACGGCGTCATCGGCAGTCCACCCTCGCGGACGGCGACGAGCATGTCCTCGACGTCGTGCGCGAGGTCGCCCACCGTGCGCAGGCTCACGGTGTAGGCGGCGCCCTTCAGCGTGTGCACGGAGCGGAAGAGGTTGGTGAGCTCTTCCTGATCGGCGTGATTGCGCTCGAGCGTAAGCAGCGAGCTCGTCATCGCCTCCAGGTGCTCGGTCGCCTCCTGCGCGAAATAGCCGAGCAGCTCCGACGTCTCGGCGTCGATCGCTTCCGCGGCCGGCGCCGCCGGCGCGAGCGTGGGCGGGGCCGCCAGCGGGGATGACGACTCGTCCTCGTCACGCTCTTCCTCGCGCGCCACGCGCGTGAGCTCCGACACGAACGACGCCGGCGGTTCGGGCACGGACCCGGCGCCCGGCTCCCCCGCCCTCGCCGGCGCCGCCACGTCGGCGCGCGTCGACGGAATCAAGGGCGCGCTGTCGGTGTCCCGCGACGCGGGCTCCGAGGACGCGCCCGCCGCCACCGGCGCCGTCTCCGCGGGCGCCGGCGCCGTCACCGACGAGGCGGGCGCGGACGCGATGGCGGGCGCGATCGCCGCGGGCGACCGCAGCGGCGCGATGGCGGCGGCGATCTCGTCGAGCGTCTCCGGGAAGCCGGCGGCGATGGCGTCGAGCGCGCGCTTGACGTGGACGAGCAGTCCCGTCTCTTTCTCGATGGCGGCCTTTCGCGCCGGTAAGTCGCCGGTCGGGATCGCCTCCAGCGTCGCCTCCATCATGGCGGCGACGTCCGCGAGCGGGGTGAAGCCCTGGAGGCCGGCGGCGCCCTTCAGGCGATGCGTCACCACCAGCAGCGGCTGCAGCGTGGCGCCCACCGTCGCGTCCCCGGCGCTCTCGAGCTGAGGGAGGCCGTCCTCGAGCGCGGAGACCGTCTCCCACGCCTCCATGAGGAAGATGCTCAGCAGGAAATCCGCGTCACTCATCGCCGGAGGCCCTCGACGCCACCGCCGCGCGGCGGTGGTAGACGAATCCGTGCGCCGCGCGCCGTCGATCGAAGTGCTGGGTGGACGGCGTCACGCCGTCCGCGTGACCGAGGAACAGAAACCCGCCCGGCACGAGCGCGTTCGTCAGCCGCTCCATGACTTGCCGCTTCACGGCGGGCGTGAAGTAGAGGAGGACGTTGCAGCAGAAGACGATGTCGAACTTGCCGATGTAGAACCCGTGGCGGACGTCGTAGTGGAGGAACTTGATCATCTCCTTCAGATCCGACACCGCCGTCCACCGGTCGTTGCGCCGGCGAAAGTACCGGGCCAGCAGGGTGGCCGGCACCGAGCGCACGTCGGCGGCCGTGTAGACACCGGCGGCGGCCGTCTTCAACGCCTGCTCGCTGCCGTCGATGGCGACGATCTCGACCGGGAAGTTCGGGGGCAGGGCCTCGCTCAGAGTCATGGCGATCGAGTACGGCTCCTGACCGGTGGAACACCCCGCGCTCCAGATACGGAGCCGCTCCTCGCGCCCCGAACCCGCGCCGGCTCCCAGCGCCGGCAGCACGACGTCGCGGAGGGCGTCGTGGTGGCGCTCGTAGCGGAAGAAGCTCGTCTCGTGGACCTGTAGGGCCGCCTCCAGCTCGGCATAGAGCGGCGCCCCCTCCTCCGCGGCGCGCTCCAGCGCCGACGTCCATCGCCGCCCGCTCGTGAAGCCGCCGCGCGCCATCACCGCCCGTGCGCGGTCTCGAAGAAACGGCCACCGCGCCTCCGGGAATAGCAATCCCGAACGCCGTGCAATGACCGCCGAGAGCCGCTCCAGCTCCACGGGCGTCAGCTCCATGACCCGGGAGCGGTCAGACCGACGCCAGCTTGAAGCGCGAGACGTTGGTCGTGAGCTCCTCGGCGAGCTTGACGAGGTCCTCGACGGTCTTTCGGGTCTGGAGAATGCCCTGTTCCGTCTGGACGGCCACGCTCGCGATCGACTGCACCGCCGTCGCCACGCCTTCCGCGCCGCGCACCTGCTGCTGGGTGGCGAGCGAGATGTCCTGGGCGAGCTCGGCGGACTTGTGGGAGACGTCGATGATCTCCTTCAAGCTCTCCTCGGCGCGGATGGTGACCTTGTAGCCGGACTCGACCTCGTTCGTGCCTTGCTCCATGAGGACGATCGCTTCCTGCGTCTCCGCCTGCACGTTCTTGATGAGGGAGGCGATGTCGCGGGTGGCACGCGCCGACCGCTCCGCGAGCTTGCGCACCTCGTCGGCGACGACGGCGAACCGGAGGCCGGCCTCGCCCGCGCCCGCCGCCTCGATGGCGGCGTTGAGGGCGAGGAGGTTCGTCTGCGACGCGATGTCCTCGATGGTGTTCACGATCTCGGAGATTTCGAGCGAGCGGTCGCCGAGGCTCTTGATCTTCTTGGCGAGGCTCTGCACCTCGGCGCGGATCCGCTGCATCTTGGCCAGGCTGTCGTGCACGGCCGACTCGCCCTTCTGCGCCGCTTCCAGGCCGCGCCGCGCCGCCACCGCCGAGCCTTCCGCGTTCTCCGCCACCTGCCGCACGGACAGCGTCATCTCTTCCATGGCGCTGCTCACGGTCATGGCTTCCCGAGACTGTCCCTGGGCGCCCGTGGCCATCTGCTGGGTGGCCGCGATCATCTCGTTCGACATGCCGGCCACGCGGAGGGCGGCCACGCGCACGTCGGCGATGACGGAGCCGATCTCTTCCACCATGACGTTGATGGCGTCGACGACGTTGCCGAGCACGTCCGGCGTCACTTCGCCGCGGCGGGTGAGGTCGCCCTGCGAGATTTCCATGGCGGTGTCGAGGAAGCGCTGCACGTTGCGCTGGAGCTGCTCGCGGTGGTGCCGTTCCTCGTCGCGCTCGGCCTCCGTCTGCACCTGGGAGCGGAGCCGCACCACGGTGTCGTTGAAGGTGGCGGCGAGACGGCCGATCTCGTCGCCCGACTTCACGGGCACTGTGACCGAGAGGTCACCGCGTCCGACGCGCTCGGCGGCGGACACGATCTGGGACACGGGCTGCGTGATGCGCCACCAGGCGAAGCCGACGCAGGCGAGCATGGCCACCGCGGCCACCCCGCCGAAGACCATGAGGAGATTGCGGCCGGATTTCAACGCCGCGTCCGCGATGATCTGCTTGTTCATGCCCACGCGCACGGTGCCGAGCTGCCCCGCCAGCATGGGCACGCCGATGTCGATGATCTGTCGTCCCGTCCCCGTGACGGGGTCCCGGTAGGTGATGTCGCGGATCTGGCGGCGGGCGTCGCCGGGAACGATGTTCATCTCGATCAGATCCGGCGGCACGAGGGGATGGAAGGTGTGGGCGATGAGCGTCTTCTGGGGGTCGTACACCATCACGTAGGCGACGCCGCTGATGGAGGCGAACTGGTCCACCAGCGATTGCACGGTCGACGCGTCGCGGGTGAGGACGAGATCGACGCCGGAGCTGGCGAGGCTGTTGGCGATGGCCTCGCCCTTCGACGTGAACTCTTCCGTCATGCGGTACCGCAGCACGTCCGTAGACGACCACCACGTCACCACCGCGAGAGGGGCGAGGATCGCCACCAGGAACACGGTGATCTTGAGCGGGAGCCCCAACCGCAAGCGCATTCTCATTGCCATCTCCTCGACCCCCTCAGGCCTTGGTCACGGTGGACCAGTCGGCCACCGGGACCCAGCGATCGTTCTCAACGCGGGTGAAATAGACGTTGTCGAGCCCCTGATGGCGCTCCGAGCTGAAGGTCACAGGCGCTCCGATGCCGAGGTCGAGGTTGCGCAAGGATTCGAGCGCGGCCCGGAAGGCGACCCGGGTCGGCTGGGGACCCACGCGGCGGAGACCCTCCACGATGACCTTCGCGTTCACCATTCCTTCGAGGCTGATGAAGCTGTACTTCTGAGCGGTGTACTTCTCGTCGCGGAGCGCCTCCGGCACGGGCGGGTTGTAGCGGTCCATGACGGCGCGGTACTCCACCACGCCCGGGAGCGAGACGTCGTCGTAGCTCGGCACCACCTGGGAATTGACGAGGTTCCGCGTGTAGTCGCGACCGGACGCCTTCCCGCTCTTGCTGAGAAGGCCGAGCATGGCGTCGGAGCCGACGAAGGAGACGTTGGAGATCGGCACGTGCCAGTTGGCGTCGCGCGCGGTGCGGACGAAGGCGCCGCATCCCTGGTAGGCGCCCGTGCACAGCACCACGTCGGCGCCCGCCTTCTGGAGCGCCGCCACCGCCGGCTTCACGTCGTCCTCGAACTTGGCCCCGCGGGGATAGGTCGCCTCCGCGACGATCTTGGCGCCCCGCTGCGCGAGTCCGCGGGCCACGCCGTCGGTGCCGCTGCGACCGTAGGCGTCGATCTGGTAGTAGACGCCGAACTTGCGGGCGCCGAGCTGCCAGAACCGCTCCACCAGCGACATCATCTCCTGGCGGTAGGAGGCGCGGACGTTGAACACCTGCTCCACGTACGGCGCCTCCCGCTGCGGCTGGGCGCCCGTGAAGTTGCCGACCAGGATGAGGTCGCGGTCCGCGTAGCGCTTGATGACGGGGAGGGCGCGCGTGAGCGTGGGCGTGCCCACGTAGTTGGAGAGGAAGAAGACGTTCTCCTTCTCCACCAGCTCGATCGTGTTCTTCACGCACGGAATGGGCTCGTACCCGTCGTTGAGGGCGACCACGCCGATGAGGCGGCCATGGACGCCGCCGTTGGCGTTGACGTGCATGTAGTAGGCCTGGGCGCCGCGGTAGAACTCACCGCCGAGACCGGCGGCCGTCCCCTTGAAGGCGGCGCTCATGCCGATCTTGATGTCGCGCGCGCTCACGCCGGGCGCGCTCGCGGTGGGAAGCTCGGAGCGGACGGGGGCGGGGGCGGGGGCGCCACCCGTGACGCCCTTCGCGACCTGGGCGGAGGCGGCGGACGGCTGTCCCGCCGTGAGTCCGCCCAGCAGCGCCTGCATCATGAAGCCGAGAAAGTTGCGACGTTCCATGCTCAGCCATCCTTGTGCGCCCACGGTCGCATCCGCGCCGAGTGCAGGATGCCGGGGCTGTCGAGCAATGTGACGAAGCCATCTCCACGGGCGAGGAGTCCGGTCGCGAACTCGCCGTACTCCCGCCGAGAGCGGTCGGAGAGCGGAACGACGGCCTCGAAGGGCTCGAGCCCGACGACGTCGTCGATCGCGATCCCGACCTGAAATCCGCCTTCCTCCATTACGAGCGCACGCACGAGACCGCGTCCGGTGCGCGATCCCAATCCGAGCAAGGGCTGGATGTCGACGATGGGAACGATCACGCCGCGCAGGTTGGCGACGCCGAGGATGTGGCCGGGCGCGCGGGGGACGGCCGTCCACGTCGCGAAATCCACGACCTCGCGCGCGTAGCGGACGTCCACCGCGAACGGCTTCCCGGCCAGGGTGAACATGCAGGCGCGGATCGATTGCGCCTGGCGATCGGCGGCGCCGGAGATGAGCGCAGGGGAACGCGTGGAGTCGGCGACAGCCGGCGGGCTCATCGCCGTCCTCACCTGCCTACCGGAGGAAGACCCGCACCGCCTTCAGCAGCTCGTCGGCGGTGAACGGCTTCATGAGGTACTCGTCGGCGCCTTGACGCTTGCCCCAGACGCGGTCGCTCTCCTGGTTCTTCGAGCTCACCACCACCACCGGGGTGTGGCGTGTGCGCTCGTCCTTCTTGAGCCCGCGCAGGATCTCGTAGCCATTCCGCTTCGGCATGACGATGTCGAGCAGCAGCACGTCCGGCCGCTCCGCCAGCATCTTTTCCTCGAGGGCGTCGCCATCGAGGTAGGTGACGACCTGGTGCCCGGCGGACTTGAGGATGTTCTCCATCATCTGGAGCTCGGAATAGGCATCGTCGACGACCATCACCTTGCCCATGACCGCGTCATGCCTCCATCGGAAAGTGGTGTGCACCGTGAAGAGCGCGGGGAAGGATGGGACGAGGCGCGATCATTCGGCCCTCCTCGAGCGGCAACTGTCTTTCCGCGAGGAGCCGGCGCTCCCAAGCGCGATCGGAAAGAAGCCGTCCCGGCTCAGTTTCCTTCGGCGCGCGAGGGATACAAGGTCCGTACCAAACCCGCCGAGAGCGGCGAGAACCACTGGAACCGCGCAGAAAAGCGCCGCGTTCTCGCGCCTGTCACATCCCGCGGGCGCGGCGGGCGCGGCGGGCGCGAGACAGTGGATGGTCACGCGCCACGTCATGGTTGCCAACTTGCCGGGAGGTCGGTGACAGCACGTCCCGGGGCGCGCGGGGGACGGCGGGGCGAAAGGCGCGCCCGTCAGAACCCGAAAATGCCGTTGTGGATGAGCACGAACACGAGCCACACGAGCTGCACGCCGACGAACACCGGCAGCGCGCGCTCACGACCGAGGCGGCGCGCGGCGCGGTAGTGCCAGATGCCACCCACGACCGCGAGGAGCGCGAAGAACCCACCCGGGTAAGCGCCGAGAACGCTATAGTGAACGGCCAGCCCGCCCGCAAAGCTCCACAGCACCCACGCCGCCAGCCAGTAGGACACCACGGAGACGAGGAGCGAGGCGGGCGCGCCCGACCGGCCGAGCACGCGCGCGATGGTGGCGCCGATCACGCCCGCGGCCACGAGCACGCCGATGGCGATGAGCGTCCAGCGGATCATGAGCGGCGCTGGTACTCGGGCCGCCAGCGCAGGAGCCGCATCTCGACCTGCTTGATGCCGAGCGCCATCACGATCCCGATGGCGCCCAGCGTGAGCAGCGCCACCATCATGTCGGCGGCGTTCAGGGTGCCCAGCGACTGGATGATCAGATAGCCGAGACCGCCTCCCGACTCCCCGCCCAGGAACTCGCCCACCACGACGCCGATGAGCGCGAACGAGATGGAGGGCGTGAGGGAGGCGAACGTCCACGCCAGCGTGGAGGGAACGATCACGGTGCGCATGATCTGGCGCTCTCCCGCGCCGAGGAAGCGTGCGGACGAGATGAGGTCGGCGTCCACGCTGCGCGCGCCCTGGAAGGTGTTGAAGAACACGATGAAGAACACGATCGTCCACGCCAGCACGACCTTCGCCGCCAGCCCGAAGCCGAAGATCATGGTGACGAGCGGCACGAGGGCGATGCGCGGCAGGGAGTTGAAGGCCACGATGTAGGGCGAGAACACGCGCGCGAGGCGATCGTGGCGGCCGAGGACGAGGCCGGCCGCAAAGCCGGTGGAGACGCCCACCGCGAAGCCCCACAACGTGGACTCCACCGTGGACGCCGCCATCTGCCAGAGCGAGAGACGGACGTCGCCGAAGGCGAGATGGAGGAAGCGCCGTCCGATGACGGAAGGACGGCTGATGAAGAACGGGTCGATCCAGTAGAGGCCGGGCGTGCGGGAGATTCTTTTGATTCCGGTGAGCCACTCCCACGCCGCCACCACGGTGACGAGGATGGCGAGCCGCCACAGGAAGATGCGCGTCGCTTCCTTCATCGTCTCACGCGCATCGTCTCACGCGCGGGCGGCGAACTCCTGGCCGAGGACGTGCCAGATCTCGCCATACTCCCGCGCGTACTCCTCCGTCTCCCGGAGCCGGATCACGTCGCGCGGCCGCGGCAGCGTCACCTCGTGGACCATACGGACGCGCCCGGGCCGCCGGCTCATCACCACCACCCGGTCGGCGAGCGTGATGGCCTCCGAGAGATCGTGGGTGACGAAAACCACCGTCTGCTGCTGCGCCTCCCACAGCGCGAGCAGCTCGCGGTGCAGGTTGATCTTGGTGTGGGTGTCGAGGGCGCCGAAGGGCTCGTCCATCAGCAAGATCTGCGGCTCCACCACGAGCGTGCGCAGAAGCGCCACCCGTTGCCGCATCCCACCGGAGAGCGTGGCCGGGAACGCGTCCTCGAAGCCGTCCAGTCCCGCCATGCGGATGGCGGCGTGGATGCGCCGCGAGCGCTCGGCGGCGGGGACGCCCTGGTACTCGAGGCCGAGACCGATGTTGCGCGCCACCGTCCGCCACGGAAAGACCGTGTCCTTCTGGAAGACGTAGCCGACGCGGGCGGGAACGGCGGTCACGGTCTCGCCGTCGATTTCCACGGTGCCGGCGGTGGGGGCGACGAGCCCGGCGATCATGTTGAGGATGGTGGACTTGCCGCAGCCCGACGGACCCACGAGGGCGATGAACTCACCGTCGCGCACCTCGAAGGAGACGGGAGCGACGGCGGCGACCTCGCGCGTGCCGTCGCGAAAGACCTTCGCGAGATCCCTCACCACGATGCGGGAGCGGCGCGGGCCCATCACCAGCGGTCGGGGTCGATCACGCCCGGTACTTCGTCTGCGCCTTCTTCACGAACGACATCTCGGCCACGTCCGCGAACGGGAGCGGCTTCTCGACCGCGATGGGGACCCAGACCTTGAGGCCGTTCTCGTAATCGCGGGGCTGGATCATGAAATCCCAGTCGAAGATCGTCTTGTAGTAGCGCACCGAGCGCAGCACGATCTCGCGCGTGAAGGTCTCCATGTAGGGCTTGTGGAGGAGCTCGACGATCTCGTCGTCCTTCGCGCGGCGGATCCACTGCTGGGCGCGATAGCACGCGTTGACGTAGGCCTGGACGAGATCGGGCGACTTCTCGATCGTCTCCTTGAGGGCGTAGCCCACCGTGACCGGGATGCGGCCGCCGAAGACGCGGTTCCACGCCTTCTCGTCCTGCACGTCGTAGATGACCTTGCCGAATCCCTCTTCCTCGGCCGCCCACTGCCACTCGGGAACGGCCATGATGGCGTCGAACTTCGCCGCCTTCAGACCCGCGAGCATGGTGGCGGAGGAGCCGCCGCCCACCCACTCCACGGAGTCGTGCACGGGCTTGCCGTCGGGACCGTGGGTGCCCCGCAGAACGTACACGCCGTACACATAGGTGCCGGACCCGATGGCGGTCGCCGCCACCACCGCCTTGCGCCCCACCAGCTTCTGATCCCCGAGCGCTTCCACCGACCGCACGCCCTTGTCGAAGAGCTCCCGGCGCACCACGACGTTCGCGTAGCTGCAGCGCCGATCGGTCGTGAACAGCATCTGGGTGGGACGGCCTTTCTCGGTCATCTTCACGGGATGATTCGAATCGCCGAGACCGAAGGCCGCCTGCCCCGCCGCCACCGCCTGGCTCACCTTGGCGCCGCCGCCGGGGACGATGAAGTTGCCCACGCTCACCCCTTCGTCCTCGAAGAACTTCTTCTCCCTGGCGACGAGGTGCTGACCGTACACGAAGGTGGAAACGCTGTGGGACACGGTGATCGGCTTCGGGCCCTGCGCGCGCGCGCGCGGCGGCGCCGCCGCGCGGACGACGGCGACCGCGGCGGTGGTGGCGAGGAAGTGGCGGCGACTGATGGACATCCGGGACCTCCTGGTGAGCGATCGGACGGCGTGATCAGCGCCTGAGTGTAGTCAGCGCGAAAAAGCGTGTCAATCGAGCCGGCGGCGACGGCCACGACGGCGCCGAGATGCGCGGCCCGCGTCGCCCCCAGCGCAACGCATTGACACTGCTGCGAAATTTCGCCTAGAATCCCTGGATGAAGGTCGCGAGGTCAGCCCCCGGCCGATGATCCGTAGCATGACCGGTTTCGGGCGCGCCGAGGTGACGGCAGAGACCATCGGCGTCGCCGTGGAAGCACGGTCCGTCAATCACCGCCATCTCGACATCGCCCTCCGGCTCCCGCGTGCGCTCGCCTCGCTCGAGATCGAGGCGCGGCATCTCGTGCAGGCGCGGCTCGAGCGCGGGCGCGTCGACATCGCCGTGCAGCTCGCAGCGCCGCCCGGCCTCTCCGAGCAGACGATCGCGCTCGACGCCGCCCTCGCGCGCCAGTACGTCGAGCGCGCGCGCGCCCTCGGCGACACGCTGGACGTGGAGGGTGACGTCACGCTCACGTGGGTGCTCGAGCGTCCCGGCGTCGTGCGCGTGGAGGAAGCGGAGGTCCCGGAGCCGTCCCATGTGTGGATCGTGCTCGCGGACGCGCTCGGGCGCGCCCTCGACGAGCTGGTGGCGCGGCGGACCGCGGAGGGCGAGGCGCTCGCCGGCGAGCTGCGCGTGCTCCACGCGGATCTGCAGTCGACGGTGGAGCTGCTCGCCGCCCGCGCTCCGGTGGCGATGGCGCGACGGGCGGCGCGCCTGCGCGAGCGCGTGACGGTACTCCTCGCGGGCGGCGTCGTGGACGAAGGCCGCCTCCTCACCGAGCTGGCGGTGGCGGCCGACAAGGCGGACGTCACCGAGGAGCTGGCGCGGCTGCGGGCCCACCTCGAGCAGTTCACGCAGATCCTCGACAAGGGCGGGTCGGTGGGACGTCAGCTCGACTTCCTTCTCCAGGAGCTCAACCGCGAGGTGAACACCATCGCCGCCAAGGCGGATGACCTGGAGCTCGGGCAGAGCGCCATCGCCGCCAAGGGCATCCTCGAGAAGGTGCGCGAGCAGGTCCAGAACCTTGAATAGGCGGAGGCACTGTGGCGACGCGGTCGGCGACGCGCTTGGTGAACGTGGGTCACGGCAACGTGGTGGTCGCGGATCAGATCGTCGCCATCGTGGCGCTCGACTCCCTGCCCGTGAAGCGCCTCATCGAGAACGCCAAGGGCAGCACGAAGCTCGTTGACGCCACCAACGGACGCCGGACGCGCGCGGTGATCGTCACCGAGAGCGATCACCTCATCCTGTCCTCGCTGGAGCCGGCCACGCTCGCCCAGCGGTTGGAGACGGAGCGCGAGGCGCCGTGATCCGCCGGCGGGGGACGCTCTTCGTGGTGTCGGCGCCGTCGGGGGCCGGCAAGACGACCCTGTGCGCAGAGGTGCGTCGGGTGGTGACCGGCCTCGCGTATTCGGTGTCGGTGACCACCCGCGCTCCGCGTCCGGGCGAAACCGACGGGCAGCATTTCTCGTTCGTGAGCGAGAAGCAGTTCCAGGAGCTGGCGGATGCCGGCGCCTTCGCGGAATACGCGATCGTCCACGGTCACCGGTACGGCACGCGCGCGGCCATGCTCGAGGCCGCCCTCGACGCCGGCTCCGACATCCTGCTCGACATCGACACCCAGGGCGCGGCCACGCTGCGCAAGAAGTATCCGGAGGCCGTGCTGGTCTTCATCGTGGCGCCGACCCTCGCCGAGCTGGAGCAGCGCCTGCACGAGCGGCGCTCCGACGCCGAGGGCGAGATCGCGCGCCGACTGGCGCGCGCGCGCGAGGAAATCGCGATGTGGCGTGCCTACGACTACCTGATCGTGAACCGGGACGTGAAGGACGCTGTGGACCAGCTGGCGGCCGTGATCTCCGCCGAGCGCTGTCGCACGAGCCGCCTTGCGCTTCGCATCCCCGATTTGGAGGACACCAAGTGATGGCCTTTCCCTCGCTCGAGAATGCTCTCAACAAGGTCTCGAACCGGTACCTGCTCGTGGTGCTCGCCGCCAAGCGCTCGCGCCAGTTGAATCGCGGCGCCGCCGTGCGCGTGGATTCGAAGCACAAGAAGCCGACGAGCAGCGCGCTGGAAGAGATCGCGGCCGCCAAGGTCGAGTACCGCGTCAAGGACGACGACGCCAAGGGGTGATCCCGCGGTGGCCGGCCTCGACGGCAAGGAGCTGATCCTCGGCGTCACCGGGTCCATCGCCGCCTACAAGGCGGTCTACCTGGTGCGAGAGCTTCGCGCGCTCGGAGCCGGGGTCACCGTGTGCCTGAGCGAGCACGCGCGCGCGTTCGTGGGCCCGCTCACCTTTCGCACGCTCTCGGGGCGGCCGGTCCTCATCGATCTCTTCGATCCCCAGCACGAGGACGCCGTGGAGCACGTGGCGCTCGCCGAGCGCGCGGCCGCGCTCCTCGTGGTACCGGCCACCGCCAACGTCCTCGCCAAGGCCGCGCACGGCATCGCCGACGACTTCCTCACCACGCTGCTCCTCGCCATGCGCGGCCCCGTGTTGATGGCCCCCGCCATGGACGGCGGGATGTGGGAGCATCCCGCCGTCGTCGCCAACGTGGCGCTCCTGCGCGCGCGCGGGGTCACCGTGCTCGAGCCCGACGCGGGCGCGCTCGCGTCCGGTCTCCACGGCAAGGGCCGGTTGCCGGAGACGACGCAGATCATCGAGGCGTTGTACGACGTCCTCACCCCCGTGCGTGATCTCGCGGCCGAGCGCGTGGTCGTCTCCGCTGGACCTACGCGCGAGCCGATCGATCCCGTCCGCTACATCTCCAATCGGTCCTCGGGAAAGATGGGCTACGCGCTGGCGGCGGCGGCGCGGCGGCGGGGGGCTGCGGTCACGCTCGTCTCCGGTCCCACCGCCCTCGTGCCGCCCGCGGGCGTGACGGTCGTTCCGGTGGAAACGGCGGAGGAGATGCGGGAGGCGGTGCTGCACCACGCCGCCCACGCCACCTTGATCATCAAGGCGGCCGCCGTCGGGGACTTCCGCGCGGCCCGCGTGGCCCCGAGCAAGATCAAGGGCAAGCGCGAGCTGACGCTCGAGCTCACGCCGAACCCGGACATCCTGGCCGAGGTGGCCGCCCGCCGTACGGGCGCGTTCGTGGTCGGCTTCGCGGCCGAGACCGACGACCTCGTCGCGCACGCGCGCGCCAAGCTCGAGAGCAAAGGCATCGATCTCCTCGTCGCCAACGACGTCAGCCGCGCCGGCATCGGCTTCGACGCCGAGGACAACGAAGTGCTCCTGCTCGACCGGTGGGGTGGGCAGCACGCGTTGCCGCGGATGCCGAAGTCCGCGGTGGCGGAGGCGATCCTCACCCACGTCCTCGCCACGCGCGCCGCCGCGCGGGTGAAGGTCGAGCGCTGAGCGAGTCGCCGCACGACGTGCTCGCGGACGCCCTCTCCGGCCTCCGCGCGACGTTGCGCTTCTACCGGGACCTCGGCGTCACCGAGGTCGGTCTCGCCGGCGACTATCTGCTGGGGGCAGACGCCGCCCTCGCCCGCCAGGAGGCCGCGCTCCAGGGCTGCCAGCTCTGCAAGCTCTGCCAGGGACGCAACACCATCGTGTTCGGCTCCGGCAACCCACGCGCCGAGCTCGTCGTGATCGGCGAGGGCCCGGGCGCCGACGAGGACGCGCAGGGCAAACCGTTCGTCGGCCGCGCCGGTCAGCTCCTCACCAAGATGCTGGAATCGGTCGATCTCTCTCGCGACGAGGTCTACATCACGAACGCCGTGAAGTGCCGGCCACCCGGCAACCGCAATCCGGAGCCGGAGGAGCTGGCCGCGTGCGCGCCGGTCCTCAACGCCCAGCTCGCCACGCTGCAGCCGAAGGTGGTGCTGTCGCTCGGGAGCGTCGCCACGCAGGCGCTCCTCGCGACCCGCGAGCCGATCGGCAAGCTCCGCGGACGCGTCCATCCCTACGGCGCGGCCGTCCTCGTGCCGACGTTTCATCCCGCCTTTCTGCTGCGCAATCCCGGGCAGGAGTACAAGCGCATGGCCTGGGAAGATCTAAAGCTCGCCAAACGGGAGTACGACCGCCGCCGCACGCAATGATCGCGGACGTCGTGTTCGACGCCCCCATGCCGCACCCGTTCTCGTATCGCGTCCCCGATGGTCTTCACGTCGCTCCCGGCCAGCGCGTCCTCGCACCCCTCCGCGGCGCCGCGCGGGTCGGCCTCGTGGTCGGCGTGCGCGAACACGGCGATGAGCAGCTCCGCTCGCTCGTGCGCGTGATCGATGCGCGGCCTGTTCTCTCCACGGGTCAGCTCGACCTCGCGCACTGGATCGCGACGGAGAGCCTCTCCAGTCTCGGCGCCACCTGCGCGGCGCTGCTGCCGCCGCCGGTTGATCGCGCGGTGCGTACGGCGCGAGAGACGCCGGACGAGGGCGCGACGGCCACGGCGCGCGGAGCGGCGGTGGACCACACGACGCCCGCCACGCGCGGAGGGCCGGCGTCGGTAACGCCGTGCGGGCCGCGTCGAGCGGCTTCCGGCGCGGCACCCCGCCCGGAGCTGCTGGTGGGCGCCGGTCGCGAGCGACGGGCGCTCGATCGTATCGCGAGCGTGGAAGCGGCGATGGTCCTCGCCGCCGATGTGGAGTCGGCCGGTCGCTGGGCGGGGCGCCTCGCCAAGCTCGGACGCGTGGTCCGCCTCGACTCCGGCGTCGACGACCACGCTCGGGAGCGAGCGTGGACGGAGCTGGCGCGGGGAGAGGTCGGCCTCGCGGTCGGCACGCGCTCGGCGCTGCTCGCACCACTCCCGCCCCACGCGTGCATGGTCCTCCTCGACGAGCACGAAGCGGCGCACAAGCCGCCGGGGCCGCCGCGCATGCACGCGCGCGACGTCGTGCTGGAACGAGCGCGCCGCGAGGGTACGCCGACCGTGCTGACCTCCGCCACGCCGAGCGTGGAGCTGTGGTGGCACGCGGACCGCGGTGACCTCGCCCTCGACGGCGGCGTCCCCGCGCCCTGGCCGGCGGTGACCGTCGCGGACACGCGCGGCATTCTTCGCCGTGAGCCGCTCACGCCCCCGCTCGCGCGCGCGATCCGCGAAGCCCTCGCGCACGGACGCCGCGTGTTCCTCGGTGTGAGCCGTCTCGCGTCCGCCCTCGCCTGCGACGAGTGCGGTGCCGTCGTCCGCTGCGGCCAGTGCGCACTCACGCTCGGCTACGCGCGCGCCGCCGGCGTCCTCACCTGCCGCCTCTGCGCCGACCGCATACCGCTGCCCGACCTCTGTCCCGAGTGCCGCGGGCGTCGACTATCGCCGTTCGGCTGGGGCGCCGAGCGCGTCGAGCACGCCGTGCGGCGGCGCTTTCCCACCGTCCGCGTGGCGCGCTACGACCCGGACGCGGCCCGCGGCGCGCGGGGAGAGGCGCAGCGGGCGGCGGCCGCCGCCGCCGACGTGGTGATCGGGACGCGGGGCGCGCTTCGGCTCTTCGGTCCGGCGTCGCTCGGGCTCGCCGGCTTCGTATCCCCCGACCAGCTCCTGCGCGTGCCGGACTTCCGCGCGAGCGAACGGGCGTTCGCGCTCATGTGGGCGGCGGCCGAGCGGGTGCGCGGCGACGGCGCCGTCGTGGTGCAGTCGCAGAATCCGTCGCACTACGTGCTGGACGCGCTCGCCCGCCAAGACCTCACCGCCTTCTACAAGCACGAGCTGAAGTTTCGCGCCGAGCTCGGCTATCCGCCCTTTCGGCGGCTGGCCGTGATCGCCGTCCGCGGCGCCGGCGCCACGGAGACGCGAGCGCTCGCCGACGACGTCGTGGCGGCCACCCGCACGTCCCCGCGGCTCACCGTGTACCCGTCGATCGCGGAACGCCACGACCGCCAGCGCCGGATCGTGGTGAAGGGCCACGGAGACCTCGCCGCCGTCCTGCGGCCGTTGCTGGAGGACTTCCTCGCCCCGCGCTTGCGCTCCCGCGGTATCATGACCGTGGAGGTGGACCCGGTCGAATGGCAGTTCTAAGCGTCCGAAAATACGGTGATCCGGCGCTCCGGCGGAAGGCCGAGCCCGTGCGCGAGATCACGCCCGAGATCCACAAGATGGTCGCCGACATGATCGACACGATGTACGACGAGGTCGGCATCGGGCTCGCCGCCACCCAGGTCGGGATCCCGCTCCGGCTGATGGTGGTCGGCGACGAGGAAGGCCGCGGCGCGCGCGCCCTCGTCAATCCGGCCATCACGCAGCAAGGGGGCGAGATTACGGCGGAGGAGGGGTGTCTTTCGATTCCCGGCATCTTCGCTCCCGTCACCCGGGCCGAATGGGTGCAGCTGGAGGCCCAAGACCTCGAAGGGCGACCGGTCTCGATCCGGGCTCGTGGCCTCACCGCGCGGGTGTTCCAGCACGAGCTGGATCACCTGGACGGGGTGCTCTTCATCGATCGCCTCGATCCCGTCACGCGCGACCGCGTGAAGCGCCGTATCAAGAAGGACGGGCTCTCGGAGGAGGCTTCGCACCGCGCCTTCGCCCTCTAGTCCCCGCTACCGCGTTCTCTTCTACGGCACGCCCGCGTTCGCGCTCCCCACGCTGGACGCGCTGCTGGCCCGCCACGAGGTGGTCACCGTCGTCACCCAGCCCGATCGTCCCGCCCATCGCGGCCAGCGCTTGACCGCGCCGCCCGTGAAAGAGCGCGCCCTCGCGGCGGGCATCGCGGTCCTCCAGCCGTCACGGCTGCGCGATCCGGGCTGGCCCGAGCGATTGGCCGAGCTGGGCGCAGACGTCGCGGTCGTGGTCGCGTTCGGACAGATCTTGCCGCGCGCGGTGCTGGACGCGCCCGCGCGCGGCTCGATCAACGTCCACGCGTCGCTGCTGCCGCGCTACCGGGGGGCGGCGCCCATCGCGTGGGCGATCATGCGCGGAGAGACGGAGACCGGGATCACGACCTTCCAGATGGACGAGGGCATGGACACGGGCGCGATGCTTCTGTGGCAAGCCGTCGAGATCGCGCCTCACGAAACGGCGGGCGAGCTGGCGGCGCGCCTGGCCGCCGTCGGCGCCCGCGTGCTGACCGATACGCTCGATCGTCTCGACGTGCTCACGCCCACGCCCCAGCGCGACGCAGACGCCACCCTCGCCCCCCGTCTCAAGAAGACCGACGGTCATCTCGACTGGAATCGGAGCGCGCGCGATCTCGTGAACGTCGTGCGCGGCTGCAATCCCTGGCCCGGCGCCACCGCGCGCACGCCGCTCGGCGGTCTCATCGTGTGGCGCGCCGAGGTGGCGCGGCAAGACGAAGAGAGCGTGGCGACGCCGCGGGCGTCGCCGGGAACGCTGGTGGAGCACGGGCGGACGCTCGCGATCGTCACCGGCCAGGAGTTGCTGCTCCCGGTGGAAGTGCAGCCCGAAAATCGCCGGTCGATCGCGTGGGCCGATTACTTGAGAGGGGCGCGCTTGACCCCTGGCGTCCGCTTCACATCCGCGTGACGACGGCGGCGGCGGCGCCGGCGCGGACGCTCGCGGCTCGCGTGCTCGAGCGCGTGGAACGCGACGACGCGTTCGCGGAGCTGGTGCTCGACGCCGAGCTCGCCGCGCGTCCGGCGGCCGCCCGCGACGTCGCGCTCGCCACCGAGCTGGTGTACGGAACGCTCCGGTGGCAGCGTTACCTCGACTGGATCCTCGCCCCCCACTCGCGTCGCCGTCTCGACGCCCTCGATCCCCGCGTCCGCGTGCTCCTGAGAATGGCGGCCTATCAGGTCGTATTCCTGGAGCGGGTGCCGGCCTTCGCCGCCGTCAACGACGCGGTGACGCTCGCGCGCGGGCGCGGGGCGCGCGGTGCCCCCGAATTCGTGAACGCCGTGCTGAGGTCCTTCGCGCGGCGCGGGCGGCGCGAGCGCGAGCCGGCGCCGCCCCCTGATCCCGTGGACGCGCTCGCCACGCGCTGCTCGTTTCCGACATGGCTCGCCGCGCGATGGGTGGCGCGCTACGGCACCGAGGACGCGCACGCCCTCATGCTGGCCTTGAACGCGCGCCCGCCGCTCACCGTCCGCACCAACACGCTGAAGATCACGCGCGAGGCGCTGGCGGCGCGACTTCGCGACCACGACCGCGCGAGCACGGCCACGCCCCATGCGCCGGAGGGACTCGTGCTGACACCGGGATCGGGGCCACCGGCGGCGTGGCCGGAATTCCGGGAGGGATTGTTCACCGTCCAGGACGAAGCCGCCATGCTCGTGAGTCGACTCCTAGCGCCCGCGCCGGGCGAGACGATCGTCGACGCCTGCGCGGCCCCGGGAGGAAAGACCACGCACCTCGCACAGCTCATGGAGAACCGCGGCCGCGTGCTCGCGCTCGATCCCCAGCCGGGGCGCCTGGACCGCGTGGTGGAGACGGCGGCGCGCCTCGGGGCCGCCATCGTGGAGACGCGGCCGGGAACGGTGGAGGCGCGCGCGCGCGAGCACGCGGGCGCGTGCGACGGCGTGCTCGTCGACGCGCCGTGCTCGAACCTCGGCGTGGTGCGCCGCAATCCCGAGGTTAAATGGCGCCGGCGGCCGGAGGAGCTGGCCGCCAGCGCCGCCCGCCAGCGCGCGATTCTCGCGGCCGCCGCCACCATGGTGCGGGGCGGGGGTCGTCTCGTCTACGCGACGTGCTCGCTGGAGCCGGAGGAGAACGACGACGTCGTGCGCGCGTTTCTCGAGAGTCGTCCCGACTTTGCCATCGACCCGCCCGCGTCCTTCGCGCCCGCGCTCGCCGCCGACGGCGTGCTGCGCTGCCTGCCCCATCGTCACGGCACCGACGGCTTCACGGCCGTTCGCTTCCGTCGCCGCGATGCCGCGTCGCTTTGAGGCGCGGCCGCGCGCGCGGTATAACAGCGCCGTGGTCCGCATCGCTCCGTCCTTGCTCTCCGCCGACTTCGCCGTGCTGGCGGACGAGATCGCCCGCGTGGAGGCGGCCGGCGCCGACCAGCTCCACATCGACGTCATGGACGGGCGCTTCGTGCCCAACATCACGGTGGGCCTGCCCGTGGTGAGCGCCATCCGCAAGCGCACGCGCCTGCCCCTGGACCTCCACCTGATGATCGTCGAGCCCGAGCGCTATCTGGCCGACTTCGCGGCGGCGGGCGGCGACAGCCTCACCGTGCACGTGGAGGCGTGTCCGCATCTGCAGCGCACCCTCACCCGCATCCGCGAGCTCGGCGCCAAGGCGGGGGCTGCGCTGAACCCGGCCACGCATCCCGACACCATCGAGTACGTGGTGGACGATCTCGACGTCGTCCTCGTGATGTCCGTCAATCCGGGGTTCGGGGGGCAGGCCTTCCTGCCCGCCGTGTACCCGAAGATCAGACAGATCCGCACCCTCCTCCAGGGGCGTCCCGTCGACGTCTCCATCGACGGCGGGGTGAAGGTGGAGCACGTGCGGCCCCTCGTCGAGCATGGCGCCTCCACGCTCGTCGCCGGCTCCGCCATCTTCGAGGCGGGGGACCCCGCCAAGGTCATCCACGAGATGCGGCGCCTGGCCGCGCGGGAGTAGCCAAGGAGGGCTATCCCCGCCTCGCGGTTGATATTCCGCGGGCCTTTCCGTAAAGTTGGTGTTTCGATGTTTGACTCCCTGAGCACGCGCCTTCAGTCGATCTTCGACCGCCTCGGAAGCCGGGGCCGGCTCAGCGAGGACAACATCCAGGAAGCGTTGCGCGAGGTCCGGGTGGCGCTCCTGGAGGCGGACGTCAACTTCAAGGTCGTCCGCGCCTTCATCGACCGCGTGAAGGACAAGGCCGTCGGGCAGGACGTGCTGAAGTCGCTCACGCCCGGCCAGCAGGTGGTGAAGGTCGTCCACGACGAGCTCACGGAGCTGCTCGGCGGCAGCGGGCACCGGCTCGCGATGGCGCCGCATCCGCCCACCGTCATCATGCTCATCGGTCTCCAGGGCTCGGGCAAGACGACGACGGCCGCGAAGCTCGCCCGCATGTACGGAAAGCAGGGACAGCATCCGATGTTGGCCGCCGCCGACACCTACCGCCCGGCCGCCATGGATCAGCTCCGCACGCTCGGTGCGCAGATCGATGTGCCCGTCGTGGGCGCGGCCGGCCAGACCCCGCTCGAGATCTGCAAGGCGGCGAAGGCGGAGGCGGCCGCGCGCGGCCTCACGCCCCTCGTGCTCGACACCGCGGGGCGGCTCCACATCGACGAGACGATGCTCGAGGAGCTGAAGGCGATCCGGGCCGCCGTCGCTCCGCATCACATTCTGCTCGTCGTCGACGCGATGACAGGACAGGACGCGGTGACGGTGGCGGACCGCTTCAACAAGGCGGTCGGCATCGACGCCGTCATCCTCACCAAGATGGACGGCGATTCCCGCGGCGGCGCCGCGCTCTCCGTGCGTCACGTCACCGGTCGTCCCATCGCCTTCGTGGGCGTGGGCGAGAAGACGGACGCGCTGGAGCCGTTCCATCCCGACCGTCTCGCCTCCCGCATCCTCGGGATGGGTGACGTCCTCTCGCTGGTGGAGCGCGCGCAGGCCGCCGTGGATCAGCAGACCGCGGAAGCGCTCGTGCGCAAGCTCCGCGAGGACAGTTTCACGCTGGAGGACTTCCGCAATCAGCTCCAGCAGATCCGCCAGATGGGCCCGCTCGACCAGATCCTCGGCATGCTGCCTTTCGGCAAGGCGATGAAGGCGGGCACCGACGACCTGATGGGCGAGGAGGCCGACCTCGGCCGCTTCGACGCCATCATCGCGTCGATGACGCCGGACGAGCGGCGCCGTCCCGAAGTCATCAACGGGAGCCGGCGCCAGCGCATCGCGCGCGGAAGCGGCACCACCGTCCAGGACGTAAACCGGTTGCTGAAGCAGTACGCGCAGCTCCGGAAGATGATGAAGCAGTTCAAGGGCATGGAAGGTAAATTGTCCCGGCTCAAGAACCTGCCGGGATTTCCCACGCTGAGGGGGTGAGCACGTGGCAGTGTCGATTCGACTGCGACGCATGGGGTCCTCGAAGCGGCCGTCGTATCGCGTGGTCGTCACCGATTCGCGATCGCCGCGCGATGGTCGCTTCATCGAGATCATCGGGCATTACAATCCGCTGACGGAGCCGCCCACCGTGAAGATCGATCGCGAGAAGGCGCGAGGCTGGATCGCCAAGGGCGCCCAGCCCTCGAACACGGTGAAGCGACTGATGACGCGAGCACCGGAGGCGAAGGCCTGAGGCGACGGCGCCGACGTCACCGGAGTGGAAGTGGGAGCAGGCAGTCATGCGGGAGCTGGTGGAGTACATCGCGAAGGCGCTCGTCGACGAGTCCGATCTCGTGAACGTGACGGAAGTGGAAGGCGACAAGGTCACCGTGATCGAGCTGCGCGTGGCCCAGGGCGACCTCGGCAAGGTCATCGGCAAGCAGGGGCGCACGGCGCGCGCGCTGCGGACGATCCTCAACGCCAACGCCACCAAGATGCGGAAGCGCGCGGTGCTGGAGATCATCGAGTAGCGACGGCATGACGGGCCCCGACGGCGGGCGCGCGCCGACCGAGCGACTGGTCGTCATCGGCGAGATCGTCCGGCCGCACGGGCTGCGCGGGGAAGTGCGCGTCACCCCGCTCACGGACGACCCCGAGCGCTTCGGACGAGTCTCTCACTGCGTGCTGTGGGAGCCCCTCCGCGACGAGCGGCAGCGCCGGCGGATCACGGCCGTGCGCCGCCAGGGCGATGCCATCCTCATCGCGCTCGAAGACTGCGAGTCACCGGAGGCGGCGCGGGAGCTGGTGGGACGGCTGGTGGCAGTGCCGGAGAGCGAGGCGTTGCCGCTCCCGCCCGGCCATTTCTATCCGTGGCAGCTCGAGGGCTGCCGCGTGTTCACCGAGGACGGCGCCGAGATCGGCGAGGTCACGGGGATCGAAGGCTCGGAGGCGCAGGAGGTGTGGGTGGTGCGGGGAGCGCGAGGCGAGCATCTGATTCCCGCCGTCCCCGAGATCGTGGTCGACGTCGATCTCGGCGGCCGCCGGGTGGTGGTGCGCCCCCCGGAGGGACTGCTCGACCTGTAGGGCGAGCACGGGGACGCCGGGATGCGGATCGACATCGTCACGCTCTTTCCCGCGATGGTGGAGGGTCCGCTCGGGGAATCGATGATCGGGCGCGCGCGGGCGCGCGGTCTCGTTGACATCCGGGTCGTGAATCTCCGAGACTACGCGGGGGGCCGGCATCGCGTCACCGACGATTATCAGTTCGGCGGCGGCGGCGGCATGGTGCTGAAGCCGGAGCCGCTCTTCGCCGCGGTGGCGGCGCTGCGAACGCCGGCGACGCACGTGGTGCTGATGGACCCCCGCGGGCGGACGTTCACGCAGCGGCTCGCGCAGGAGCTGGCGACGGAGCGGCATCTGGTGTTGCTCGCCGGTCGATACGAAGGCGTGGACGAGCGGGTGAGCGAGCGGCTCGTCGACACCGCCGTCTCGATCGGCGATTACGTGTTGACGGGCGGTGAGCTGCCGGCCCTCGTCGTCGTCGACGCCGTGACGCGGCTGCTCCCCGGTGTCCTCGGCAACGAGGGCGCCACCGAGCGCGAATCGTTCGCGAGCGGGCTGCTGGAACCGCCGCAGTACACGCGGCCGGAGGAGTGGGAAGGCGCGCGGGTGCCGGCGGTGCTCCTGTCCGGCGATCACGCGCGCATCGCGCGCTGGCGCCGCGTGCAGGCGCTGTGGCGGACGTGGCGCGAGCGCCCGGACTTGCTCGGGGGCGCCGGCCTCACGCCGGACGACTGGAAGCTCGTGGAACGATTCGAGCGCGGAGAGCAGCCCGACAGCATCGAGGCGCCCGCGGACAGAGAAAGGGACGAGGGTCATGGACGCGATTCGGCTGGTCGAGGCGGGACAGATCAAGAAGGATCGGATGGAGTTCGAGCCCGGTGACACCGTTCGCGTTCAGGTGAAGGTGGTCGAGGGCGAGAAGGAGCGCACGCAGGCCTTCGAGGGCGTCGTCATCAGGAAGCGCGGCGAGGGCGCCCGCGCGTCCTTCACCGTGCGGCGCATCTCGTACGGCGTGGGCGTGGAGCGGACGTTCCCGCTGCACTCGCCGCGCATCGATCGCGTGCAGGTGGTTCGCCGCGGCCAGGTCCGGCGCTCCAAGCTCTATTACCTGAGAAGCCTCGCGGGGAAGGCGGCTCGTCTCAAGGAGAAGCGCGCGACCATCGTGCCCACCACCACCGAATAGCGCGGCCGCCATCGCGTGACGCCGCCTCCCTCGGCGCCGTACCGTTACGAAGCGCAGGCCTGGCGAACGGGCAGCGTGCACGTCGCCGGTGTCGACGAGGCCGGCCGCGGGCCGCTGGCGGGACCGGTGGTGGCGGCCGCCGTCATCGTGGCTCCCGACCGACGTATCCGCGGTCTCCGTGATTCCAAGCTCGTGCCACCCGAGCGCCGGGAAGAGCTCTACGCCTCCATCCACGCCCGCGCCATCGCCATCGGCGTCGGGATCGTCGATCACCTCACCATCGACCGCATCAACATCCTGGAAGCGACCCGCCTCGCCATGAACGAGGCGTTGCGCGGGCTCGGCATCGTGCCGGATCTCGTCATCACGGACTTCGTCGCGTTGCGCGGCCTTCCCTGCCCGCAGCGCAATCTCGTCGATGGCGACCAGCGGTGCGCGACGGTGGCGGCGGCCTCGATCATCGCGAAAGTCACGCGCGACCGTCTCATGCGCGAAGCCGACGAGAAGTTCCCCGAGTACGGCTTCGGGCGCCACAAGGGCTACGCCACCGCCGAGCACCTCGCCGCCCTCGATCGCCACGGTCCCTGCCCTCTCCACCGCCGCACCTTCGCCGGCGTGTGGCGCCAGGGCGAGCTGTTCGTGCTCGAGGAAGACGACTAGCCTCGCGGCGTCGACAATCTTCGACACTTTCCGCAGCGACGCCGTCCCGGTATATCGACGACGTGACGCATGCGCGACGCGTTCTCGGACAGGCGGGGGAAACAGCAGCCGCCGGCGCGCTCGAGCGGGCCGGACTACGCGTGATCGAACGCAACGTGCGTTTCCCGCATGGTGAGATCGACCTCGTCTGTCGCGACGGCGACGTGTGGGTCTTCGTGGAGGTGAAGTGCCGGCAGCCGGGATGGGTGGAGTCGCCGGGCGCAGCCGTCTCCTGGCGCAAGCAACGGCGCCTGACGCGGCTGGCTCAGCACTACCTCAAGTGGCGGCGCCTCCGTGACGCCCGCTGTCGCTTCGACGTGGTGGAGGTGACGATCGACGGCGGTGGGGTGCAAGTTCGCCACCTGCCGGGCGCGTTCGACGCCTCCCGTTGAACGGAGGCCGCGCGCGCCGCGCGCTGCTCCCCGGACGGCGCCGTCCCGTATGCGGCAGGCGCAGCAAACGTGGTAACGTCGGCGGCACCCGGCGCGGCGCCGCGTCCGGGTGGAGGGCCGAGCCATGGCGGACAGCGTGCGCGTCGTCGATTACTTCTATGTCACCGCCCCCAACAAACCCGGCGAGGGCGCCCGCCTGCTTGGGAAGCTGCGCGACGCCGGCGTGAACCTGCTCGCGTTTTCCGGTTTCCCGAGCGGACGGGGCGCGCAGATCGACTTCGTCCCCGAGGACCCCGCCGCGTTCCGCGCTGTCGCCAAGAAGGCCAAGTGGAAGGTGACGGGGCCGAAGCGCGCGGTGGTGATCATGGGGGAGGATCGGCCGGGCGCGGTGGCCGACGTCGCGCAACGTCTCGGCGACGCGAAGATCAACATCACCGCCGTGGACGCCGTGTGCGCGGGCTCCGGCCGCTTCGGCGCCATCGTGTGGGTCGCGCCCCGCGACGTGACGCGCGCCGCGAAAACTCTGGGAGCCTCGTGATGGGACAGCGCCTGGCTCTTCACACGTGGACGCTCGATTCCACGCCGCTCACGGACGCGGTGCGGGTCGTGAAGCAGACGGGATGGGATGGCATCGAGCTGCGGCGGATCGACTTTCGCCGCGCCGAGGAAGCAGGGCAGAGAGCCGACTGGGTGCTGGACCTCGTTCGTGCCGCGGGCCTGCCCGTCGCGTGCGTGGGCGTGGAATTCGGGTGGATGTGGGCGGACGGCGCCGAGCGCAAGCGCCTTCTCGCCGTCTTCGACGAGCAGTGTCGCCGCGCGGCCGCCGTCGGCTGCGACACGGTGATGAGCCCCGTCGACAAGGGCCGCGGCGACCTCGCGCAGGCGGCGGCGAGTATCCGGGAGGTGGGGGACATGGCCGCCGCGCACGGCGTTCGGCTCGCGGTGGAGTTCAACTCGCAGTGCGACCAGCTCAACACGCTGGCCAGCGTGCGGGAGGTTCTGGCGCGAGCGGCGCACCCGAGCTGCGGCCTGCTCCTCGATACCTATCATCTCGGCCGCAGCGGCGCGAGCGTGCGCGACGTCGAGGACGTGACGGCGGCGGAGATCGCGTACGTGCAGCTCAGCGATCCACCCGCGCGCACGGAGCCGGGCAAGGTGCTGGACCGGCTGCCGCCGGGTCAGGGCACCTACCCCTTCCGCGAGTTCTTCGCGATTCTCGCCGGCAAGGACTATGCGGGCTTCGCGTCGTACGAGGCGCCCAACGAGGCGGCGTGGAAGCGTGATCCCGCCGACGTCGCCCACCAGGCATTCGAGGCCACGCGCGCGATGCTGCCCGCGAGCGCGCGATGAGCTACGACTACGCCGCCTACTTCGGCGAGATCACGCTCACCCACGATCTCACCACGCGCGCCGACGAGCGCCGCTGGCGGTTGACGCCGCCGCCCGCCGCCGGCGAGCACCACGACATCGTGCTCTACCTCGGCTGCAACGTCCTTCGCACCTCGCACATGGTGCGCACGGTCACCGCGATCTTCGATCGGCTCGGCCTCGATTACGTCGCCGTGGGCGGCCCCACCTACTGCTGCGGGATCCAGCACCACAACAACGGCGACGTGGCCGCCGGGGCCGGCATGAGCCGGCGCACCATCGAGCTCTTCGAGCGATTCTCGCCACGCGAGATCGTGATGTGGTGTCCGTCCTGCATCTACTTCTACGACGAGGTACAGCATCTCCCGCTGCCCGTCCCCTTCCGTCAGGCGGCGGAGTTCCTGGTCGAGCAGTTGCCGGCGCTGCGCTTCACGCAGGAGGTGCGCGCCCGCGTCGCCCTCCACGCCCACGTGCAGAGCGAGGCGCGGCGGCGCGAGGGCGCGGCGGGCCGGCGGCTCCTGGAAGCGGTGCCGGGACTCACGTTCGTGCCGATCGAACCCGAACCGCGGTTCGGCCGCATCTGCACCGTGCACGTCCAGCGTGAGGTCGGACCCGAGGTCTGGGACAGCTTCGTCCGCGACGAGATCGCGCGCGCGCACGCGGCCGGCGCCGACACGCTCGCGACCATCTATCACGGTTGCCAGCGCCTGCTGTGTGGCTTCGAGGCGGCGGCGCCGCTTCGCATCGAGCACTACCTCTCGGTGTTCGCGCGCGGCCTCGGCATCGAGTTCGAGGATACCTACAAGCGGTGGCTGCTCTCGGGCGACGCCAACGCGATCATGGAAGAGGCCACGCCGTGCATGGAGGCCAACGGCGTGAATCCATTGCGTGCGCGCGAATTCGTCGAGCGCACGTTCGTACCTCTCCCACGCCCGCTCTCCCGCGACTCCGCGCCGTCCTGACGGACGATCCCGCGGTGAGAGCCACCGCGGGTCGCCGCGTCCCGAACACGGTCAGTAGGCGAACGGCGTCGGGTACGGGCGTCCGTAGGGAACCCCGCCCTTCACGGTCATGACCGGAACGAGCTTCTTCGTCCCCGTCCGTTTGTTGTTGCGGGTGTCGACGAACTCGACGGACGGGCCGTCGGCGTAGTCGAAGATCGCGACGTCGGCCGGCGCGCCCACCTTCAGCGTTCCGAGCCCGGGGACGCGACCGATGACCTTCGCGGGCTCGACGGTCGCGCGCGCCACGACCTCCTCCAGCGAGAGCCCCAGCGCCAGGAACTTCGACATCACCCACGGCAGCGTCGGATAGCCGGGCGTGTTGATCGACACCGAGTGCACGTCGCTCGAGATCGTGTCGACGTGACAGCCCTGCATCATCGCCGGCTCGCACACGGTGAAATCGAAGGAGCCGCCGCCGTGACCGACGTCGAAGATGACCCCGCGCTGCTTGGCGGCGCGCGCGGCCGGGATGAGCTGCCCGTTTTGGACGATGTTGTTGCCGGCGCCGCTGTAAGAATGGGTGAGGATGTCGCCCGGGCGCAGCAGATCGAGCGTGTCGGCGAGATTTCCGGGCGCCGCCCCGATGTGGCACATCACCCGGAACTGCTTGCCCGCCAGCTCGGCGGCGCGGACGGCACGGCGCAGCGGCTCCACGCCGTTGGTGCCGACGACGGAGTCCGTGATGCGCACCTTGACCCCGAGCACGGTGTCCGGGTTCTCGGCGAGCGTCTTCGCGCAGTCGTCGACGCGGGCGTAGTCGATGTTCAGCATCTCCGGCACCGCGAGGCCACCCGCGAGGCCGATGGCGGAGATGTGCACGAAGGCGTAGAGCCGCGTGCGCGACTGGCCGATCACCCAGTGCTTGAGGGCGGCGTACGTGTTGGCGCCCGCATCGCCCGCGGAGACCCCGGTGGTAGTGGCCGTGATCGGAACCAGCTCCTCCGAGGGCAGGCCGATGCCGGAGATGAGGGGGCCGTAGTGCGTGTGGAGATCGACGAGCCCCGGCGTCGTGAGTCGCCCGCCCGCATCATAGCGATACGTGGCGCGGGCGGCCGGAATGCTTCCATCGACGAGGGCAGCGATCTGCCCGTGCTTGACGGCGATGTCGCGGCGGCCGCGGAGCTTCTGCGCGGGATCCAGAACGTCCGCATTGGCGATGACGAGGTCGTACTTGAGGTTGGGGTCCGCCGGGTTGAACCCGAGCGGCGTCGGTTCGCCGGCCTGCGTCAGCATGATGCCCCCCTCGACGGCGCGCGGGCCGACGAGCGCCGTGGTGCCCATGGCCAGGGTTCCCGATGTGATGAAATCGCGCCGCGAGACGTCCATGGAATGTCTCCTTTCTCGATGAGACGCGCCAGGAGACTAGTGCCGCTCCCACCGACCTGTCAAAGCGCGGACGCCGTTCTCAGCGCGGACCTCGCGTTGCGCGCGGGGAGAGCGCTCGGGTACAATCCGGGCCCCATGCCCGTCCTGTGGGACGCCTACCGCAGCGCTCTTCCGTCCATCGCCGAGGCGATCGGTCGCACGCCGCTCATCGCACTCACGCGGGTCGCGACCGGTTGCCGGCCCGCGGTGTACATCAAACTCGAGTGGTACGGGCCGAGCGGTAGCCTCAAGGATCGAATCTATCTGCACATGTTCGAGCAGGCGGAGATGCGGGGCGACCTCAAGCCCGGCATGCGCGTGCTCGAGTGCTCCACCGGGAACGCGGGGATCGCGTGCGCGTTCGTATCGGCTGTGAAGGGCTACCCGTGCACGATCGTAATGCCGGAAGGCATGAGCGACGAGCGCAAGAAGATCATGCGCGCGTACGGCGCCCAGCTCGTGTTCACCCCGGGCGGCGAGAGCGACGTCGATCTTGCCCTCGCCAGGCTCCAGGACATTCGCGCTGGCGATCCCGCCGGCTACTGGGTGCCGGGGCAATTCGAGAACGCGGACAACGTGGAGGCGCACCATCGCACCACCGGTCCCGAGATCTGGGAGCAGTGCGGCGGCGTGGTGGGCGCGTTCGTCGCCTCGCAGGGGAGCGGCGGGACCCTGAGCGGCGTGGGCCGGTATCTGCGCGAGCGCGATCCTCGCGTGCGCCTCTACGCGGTGGAGCCGGACGAGTGCGCGCTCCTCACGCGGCGCGCGTGGGGGCCGCACGGCATCGAGGGCATCGGCGACGGCTTCATTCCGGAGAACCTCGAGGTCTCGCTCCTGTCGGGGGTTGTCACCACCACCACCGCCGAGAGCGTGGCCATGGCCCGCCGTCTCGCCGCCGAAGAGGGCATGTTCGCCGGCATCTCCACCGGCTGCAACGTCGCCGCCGCCCTCAAGCTGGCGCGCCGCCATCCCGAGCTTCCCTCGATCGTGACCATGGCCAACGACACCGGCCAGCGGTACTTCACGACCGCGCTCTGCGGCGAGGTCAAGCACGTGCAGGTTCCCGAGCGCGAGCACCCGATGGATGAGCGCACCCGGCGCGAGCTCGATCGCTACCAGGCGGCCTGGGAGATCCTGAGCTGAAATCGTCCGAGTACGACTTCGTCGCCGCCCGCCGCCGGCTGGAGGCGAAGGCGAAGTCGGCCGGGGAGAAGCTCACCAGCATCGACGACGCCGCCGCCCGCGTGCGGGACGGCGACCACGTCGCGATCGGCGGCTGCCTCTACTCGCGGACTCCGATGGCGCTCGTGCGCGAGGTCCTCCGCCAGCGCCGCCGCTCGCTCACGCTCTCGCGCAATCTCATGTGCTACGAGGGCGAGCTCTTCATGGCCGCGGGCGCGGTGGAGCGCGTGGTCACGGCGTGGATGGGCGTGGGGCTTCCGTGGGGAATCTCGCGCATCGTGCGCCACTACGTGGAGTCGGGCACGGTGGCGCTCGAGGAGTGGAGTCATCTCGCGCTCGGGTTGCGCTTCCGGGCGGGGGCCATGGGCGTGCCGTTCCTCCCGTCGCTCACGATGCTCGGCTCCGACCTCATGGGCGTGGGCGGGATGAAGACGATCGAGGATCCGTACACGGGGGCGACCCTGGCCGCCGTGCCCGCGCTGTTTCCGGACGTGGCGCTCGTCCACGTACACCGTGTCGATCGCTTCGGCAACTGCCAGATCGACGGCTACGCGCACATGGACGCCGACATCGCGCGCGCGGCTTCCACCGTGCTCGTCACCGCCGAGGAGATCGTGCCCGAGGAGCAGACGCGCGCGCATCCGGATCGGACGGCCATTCCGGGTGTCGTCGTGGACGCGGTCGTCCACGTTCCCTTCGGCTCGTTCCCGCACGAGGCCTATGGCCTCTACGAAGCGGATTTCGACCACTTCGGCGAGTACACCGGCGCCATCGACGCCCACGGACCGTCTGCCGTGGCCGGTTATCTCGACCGCTACGTGTACGGGCCGGCCACGTTTGGCGACTACCTCGACGTGTTTGGCGGCGAGCGCCTCGCGCGGCAGTCCCGTCGCGCGCGCGAGCTGACGGAACCGTTCGCGCCGCGCGCGGAGCGCGAAGCGTGAGCACGACCGCGCCCGCGCTCACGTGTACGGCCGCCGAGCTGCTGGCGGTGATGGGCGCCCGCGCCCTCCACGACGACACCACCGTCTTCGCGGGCGTGGGAGCCCCGCTGCTCGCCTCCGTCCTCGCCCAGCAGCGCCACGCGCCCCGCCTGACGATCGTGATCGAGGGCGGCATCATCGGTCCGCGCATCAAGCCCGGACGGCTGCCCATCTCCACCAACGAGATGCGCGCCGCCCATCGCGCCTCCATGCTGCCCGGAATCACCGATACGTTCCTGTTCGCGCAGCGTGGCTTCCTCGACGTCGGCTTCATCGGGGGCGCCCAGATCGACCAGTTCGGCAACATCAACACGTCGATCATTGGCAGCGACTACTGGCGGCCGAAGATCCGTCTCCCCGGCACCGGCGGCGCCAACGACATCGCGTCGCTCTGCCGCGAGGTCATCATCCTGACCACGCACGAGAAACGACGCTTCGTGCCGCGCGTGGATTTCGTGACGAGCCCGGGGTGGCGCGACGGCGACGGCACCCGGGAGGGCGCCGGTCTCCTGTTCGGCGGCGTGTCGCGCGTGATCACCACCCTCGGGATCCTCGGCTTCGATCCCGCGACGAAGCGGATGCGGCTCCAAGCGACGCACCCCGGCGTGTCGCGTGAGACCGTCCACGAGCAGACGGGGTTCGCCCTCCTCGAAGCCGACCCCGTCACCGTCACCGAGCCGCCCACTCCCGACGAGCTCGCCATGCTGCGCGCGCTCGATCCCGAGCGCCGGTTTCTCCGCTAGCCATGGTCGATTTCGGGCTCGCCGTGAAGAACTTCGTGGGCCCGAAGGAAACGCCCGACGTCGACGCCCTCGTCGCCTACGCCGAGCGCGCGGAGGCGCTCGGCTTCGAGTCGCTGTGGGCGTGGGACCACGTGATCCTCGGCGTGGACCCGTCGTTTCCGATCCTCGACGCCGTCGGCACCCTCACCGCCCTCGCCATGCGCACGAGCCGCATCAAGCTCGGCACCGGCGTGCTCGTCCTCCCCTTGCGGAATCCGACCGTGCTCGCGAAGACGCTCGGCACTCTCGACGTCGTCTCCAAGGGCCGGCTGATCGTGGGTGCCGCCGCCGGCTGGTACGAGCGTGAGTTCAACGCCGTGGGCGTTCCGTTCAAGCAGCGGGGCCGGCTCTTCGAGCGCAACCTCGACATTCTCATCCGGCTGTGGACGGAGGACCGCGTCTCCCTGCGCGTCGACGAGTTCAACCTGAGAGAGGCCGTGATGCGGCCGCGCCCGGCGCAGAAACCGCGACCACCGATTCTCATCGGTGGCTACGTCGATGCCGTGCTGAAGCGGGCCGGCACCAAAGGCGACGGCTGGCTCACCTACTTCTACACGCCCGACAGCTTCCGCCGCTCGTGGGAAAAGGTCCTCGGCTATGCGCGGGCGGCGGGGCGGGATCCGGAGTCGCTCACCGCCACCAACCAGCTCGCCGTCTACGTCGGTCGCTCGCGCGCGGAGACGACGGCTCCCATGCGGGAGTGGCTCCAGACGGAATGGGACGTGGCGGCATGGAGCGAATCGACCATCGAGCACGCGATCCACGGCAGCGTCGCCGAGTGCGTGGAGCAGCTCCGCGCGCACGCGGAGTCCGGCGTGCATCGCCTCATCCTGATTCCGTATCGGTACCAGCCGGAGCAGGTGGAGCGTCTCGCGCGCGAGGTGCTGCCGCGCCTGCGATGACGAGCGACCGCCGCGCGACGTTCGACCGCGTGCTGCGTCTCGAACGGAACCGAACCGCGCTGATCGTGGTGGACATGCAGCGCGGGTTCGTGGAGGCCGGCGCCGCCATGGAAGTCCCGACCGCGCGCGATGTCGTCCCCGCCATCCGATCGCTCCTCGAGCTCTTCCGCGAGAAGTCCCTGCCGGTCGTGTTCACGGAATTCACCTATTCGCCCTCCGTGCCGCTCCTGGTGGGCGAGCTGCATCCCGAGCATCGGCCGGCGGCACCGGGAGCCCGCGGCGGCGTCGGGCTTCCGTCGTCCTGCTGCCTCGAGGGCGATCCGAGCGCACGGACGATCGACGACCTCGCGCCGCGGCCGGAGGAGCCGGTGATCCGCAAGCGGTGGTACGACGGCTTCGCCGGCAGCGAGCTCGACGGCATCCTCCGCGCACGCGACGTCCGCTCCCTGGTGGTGACGGGAACGATGACCGACATCTGCGTCCTGGCCACCGTCGTGGGCGCGTTCAACCGGGAGTACCGCATCACGGTGGTGGAGGACGCAGTGGCCACCGTGTGGCCCGAGATCCAGCGCGCCACCCTCGACATCATCGGCCGCGCCTTCGGTCGAGTGGTATCGTCCAAGGAGATCCGCGACACGATCGCGGTCTGGTGACGCGAGGATCGGCGAGACGATCGCCGGGCGAAGGAGATGACGATGCGCGAGCCGTTACCGTTCTCGGGCGTGATGCCGGCCAACGTCTTGCCGTTCACCGCCGATCTTCGCATCGACGAGGCGGCCTATCGTCGGCATCTCCGCTGGCTCGCCGACACCCGCGGCGTGACCGGCATCGTCGCCAACGGGCACGCGGCCGAGGTCTCGTCGCTGAGCCGCGAGGAGCGCCGGCGCGCGCTCGCGATCGTGGTCGACGAGGTGGCGGGGACGTGCCCGATCGTCGCCGGTGTCTACGCCGACGGCACCGCGGAGGCGGTCGAGCTGGCGCGGGACGCGCGCGCGGCGGGCGCGGCGGGAATTCTCGTCTTCCCGCCCACGCTCTTCATGTGGGGCGCGCAGGCGAAACCGGCGATGGTGTTGCGACACTTTTCGGAGATCGCGGCCGCCGTCGACATCCCGATCATCGTGTTCGAGTACCCACCGGCGTCCGGCATCGGCTATGCGCCGGAGACGTTGGCGCGGCTCGCCGAAATTCCGACGGTCGCCGGCGTGAAGGACTGGTCGAACGACATCGTCGCCTTCGAGGCCAATCTGAGAGCGCTGCGCGCGAGCGGTCGTCCGGTCGCGATGCTGTCCTCCTTCACGATGTCGCTCATGGCGAGCTTTCTGCTCGGGGCGGACGGCGCCATCTCCGGCATGGGCAGCGTCGTCGCGGATCTCCAGGCCGAACTCTTCGACGCCTGTCAGAAGGGCGACCTCGACGGCGCGCGGCGGATCGACGATCGCCTGCACCCGCTCGTGCAGGTCTTCTACGCGCCGCCTTTCGTGGACATGCACAATCGGATGAAGGAAGCGCTCGTCCTCCTCGGCCGTATCCCCGGCGCGCACGTCCGACCGCCGCTCACGCCCGTCACCGACGGGGAGCGCGGGGACGTCCGGGCCGCGCTCGTCGCGGCCGGCCTCCTCTGATTCGTAGCGCGGGTCGCGGCGGAGCTGGCGGGCCGTGCCCCGCCGCGCCACCCGGTTGCGGAACGAAGTATGACTATCTCTACAGCGAGAAGGAGCTGGCGGAGCGAGCGGCCGGTGCAGTGAACGGCACGGCCGAGCGCGTCCACCTCGCCATGAACAATAACAACCGGACTACGCGGTCACCAACGGGCTCAAGCTCGAGGAGATGCTGCTCGAGGACTGAAACCCACCGGATCGCGCCGCCCTGATCGAGGAACTGGACGAGCGGCGCGTCCGGACGAAGCCCGGACCACGCCGCCGTCGCCGCGCGGCGTAGCCGTTCACACGCCCAGATCCCCAAGCTCGGGGATGAGCCGCATGCGCTCAAGGCCCGCACGCAGGCCGGGATCCTGCGTGCGCGCGATCAGCGGTGCCAGAACCACGAGCGCAGCGCGATAGGACTCGCGTGCATCATCCTTGCGGCCGAGCGCGGCGTGGAGTCGTCCGCGCGCGAGGTGGCTCAGCCAGGTCTGGCGGGGTTGCGCGATGGCCTCGGCCGTCGCGAGGGCGCGGCGGAGAGCGTCATCCGCCTCACCCCATGCGCGCCGCATGGTCGCCGCCTCGCCCCTGATCCGCCACGCCCAGCTCTCGAACTTCCGCGATCCCGTCGGCGTTGCGAGTTCGAGGCTCTGATCCGCATGCCGTCGCGCCCGATCGGGGTCGCCGCGGAGCAGCGCGAGCTGTGCGAGGCTTGCGTAGCAATGCATACCGTATCGCCACGTCATCCAACGCGAGGGCGGGGGATGCTGGACGGTGTGATGGCTCTCGTCGAGCGCGTTCGCGGCGGCCGCGAAATCACCTTGTGCCATGAGCGCATCGCCCTCATTGTTGCGGATGAACGAGCGCCGTTCGGCACCGGTGCCGTGTCCGGCGCGTGACGACACGTTCGTCAGCTCGTACGAACGTTCCGACCAGGTGATCCCGGCGGCGAAGTCGCCACACTCGATGCGGACCCAGCCGATCGTATTGAGATAGCGCGGGATGAAGGCCTCGTCCCCGATCTTTTCCGCCAGCGAAAGTCCTTCGCTCAGCGCCGCGAGCGCCTCGTGATATTCCCCCAGGTTGTGCCACGCCGACGCGCGATTCCACAGACAACGCAGTAATGGGATGACGAGCCGATGTTCGCGTGCCAGGCACAGACCCTCTTCGGCGAAGGCCAGGCCGTCCGTGTATCGGTCCTGCCAACCACTGATCATCGACAGGAAGTGGAGCGACATCGCCTGGCGGTTCGCATCGCCGACTTCCCGTCCGAGAGCGCGGGCACGGTGACCGTCGCGCGCGCCGTCGTCGAGGTGTCCATTGAGCCCCTTCAGGTACCCGCGAACGAAGATGGCGCCACCGAGTTGCGCGCGGGCCCCGGCCGGCTCCGCGATGTCGATCGCTTCCTGCACGCGGGCGTGGGCGCCCGAAAAGTCCTCCGACCATTGAAGGGCGGACGCGATCTGCACGAGCGCGCCCGCCTCCGCGGCACGGTCGCCGACACGACGAGCGAGGGCCAAGAGCTGCTCCGCTTCCTCCGCGGAGCGGCGAAAAGCGCCAATGCCGAGGAAGAGATCGGCGCGTGCGCGATGGATGGCCATGGGTGTCGAGGCCGGCACACGATCGCCGAGCCTGCGCACGGCCTCCAGGGCGTCGCCATAGAGGTCGAGCGCCGGGCGCAGCGCGAAGGCGCGTGTCGCCTTCTCGGCCGCTCGCCGCAGGTACTCGAGCGCACGCTCCCAGTCTTCGCTCTTCGAGAAGTGGTGCGCGAGCATCTCGTAGTGTTCGGAGAGCCGGTCCGCGTAGAGCTCTTCGATGGCGCGGCCGACCACCCCGTGCAGTTCCTTGCGGCGTTGCACAAGGAGGGATTCGTACGCCACGTCCTGGGTGAGGGCGTGCTTGAACATGTAGGCCAGCTCAGGATAGAGGCGCCGCTCGTGGATGAGCTCGAGCGCGGTAAGCTCGCGGAGGAGCTCGTCGCTTCGCTCCCGGATCTCGGCGAGACGATCGACGAGCCGTCGCGTGAACTCGCGGCCGATGACGGAGGCCAGCTGCAGCGTGCGCTTCGGCGCCTCCCCCAATCGATCGATGCGCGCCGCGATCACGTCGTGGATGGTGTCGGGAATCGTGAGCTCGTGCGCGGGCCGGGAGAGCACGAGCCGTCCCTCCACGCTCCGGAGAGCCCCGCTCTCTCCGAGGGACTTCACGAGCTCCTCGATATAGAACGGATTGCCTTCCGCCCGGGCTCCGAGCATGTCCCGAAGCTCGTCGGGAAGAACGTCGGCGTCGAGGACGGCGGCGGCCATGCGCGCCCCGTCGTCGGCAGACAGCGCGGCCGGGACGATGCGCGTGACGTAGGTGCGGTCACCGAACGGGCCCGTGTAGCCTGGACGATAGGTGAAGACGAGGAGAACGCGCAGCGCGGGAGCACTGTTCACGAGTGACACGAGAAACTGTTCGCTGGAGCTGTCGATCCAGTGCAGATCCTCCACGACGATCACCTGCGGCCGTGGATCGGCGGCACCCGCGAGGAGACGCCGCATGGCGTCGAATGTCTCGGCCCGTCGCTGGGCTGGGCTCATGCCGCGAACGTCACTGTCCCCGGGGTCAACGGAGAGCAGCGCCCGGAGATACGGTGTCATGCTCTGAAGGTGATCACCGATCTCGCGGACGCCGTGTTCGATCTTGGCCACGATGGCGGCGTCGTCATCGCTCTCGTCGATGCCGAACCGTCGCCGGACGAGATCGACGAGCGGGTGAAACGCCATGGTGCGCCCGAACGAGAGACAGTGGCCTTCGTGCCATGCCGCGGCGTCGCCGAGGTGCCGACGAAACTCGTGGAGCAGACGAGATTTACCGATGCCGGCCTCGCCCACGATGAACACAACTCGCCCCTGGCCGGTGCGGGCCGTGTCGAACGCCTCCAGTAGGAGCCCGAGTTCCCGGTCCCGTCCCATGAACGGTGTCAGGCCCCGCTCCCGCGCCGCTTCCAGTCGGGTGCGTGACTCACGCGCGGCCAGTGCCTCCCAGGCCACGACCGGCTCGTCGCGTCCCTTGACGTGGACTTCGCCGATGCGCCGCGTGTCGAAGTACCCGCGGACGAGGCGGTGCGTCCCATCCGAGATCGTCACGCGGCCCGGCTCGGCGATCTGCTGCAGGCGTGCGGCGACGTTGGTGGTGTCGCCGATGGCCGTGTAGTCCATCCGCAGATCGCCGCCGATGGCGCCTACGACGACGAGGCCGGTGTTGAGGCCTTGGCGAACGCGACACGTGATGCCGCGGGGAGCGAGCTCGGACTGCCAGGTCTCGAGGGTGCGGGCGATGCCGAGCGCGGCGTGGACAGCGCGGCGGGCATGGTCCTCGTGGGCGATCGGCGCGCCGAAGAGCGCCATGATGCCGTCGCCGAGGAACTGGTTGACCGTGCCTTCGTACCGATGCACTTCCGCGAGCATGAGGTCGAAGGCATGCCGCATGAGGCGGTGCACCTCTTCGGGGTCGAGGCGCTCGGACAGTGACGTGAATCCGGACACGTCGACGAACAGGACCGTGACTTGTTTGCGCTCGCCTTCGAGCGCCGCTTTCGAAGTGAGGATCTTGTCGGCGAGATGCTTCGGCGTGTACGACTCCGGGCTGGCGAAGCGCGGCGGGGACGGCTGCTCCAGCGCCGTCGCGCACTGACCGCAGAACTTGTTGTCAGGAGGGTTCGACGCCCCGCACGACGGACAGACCACGGGAAGTGGCCCCGCGCACTGGCCGCAGAATCGGCTTCGAGGGGGAGTCTCGGCTTGGCACCGGGGACACTTCATGCCAGCGCCTCCACGCCGCCGGGCTCGCGAAGTGGTAACGGTGGGCCGAGAATAAGTGTGCAAGGCTTGGGCGGTCAAGGACACCGCCGTGCCGCGGTACGCCCTCTGGAGAAGCGGCGCCCGTCTTCTTACAGTCGCACGCGGCGAAGGAGCTGGGCGTTCACCGTCCGGGCGCCGGGCTTGCGTGGTCCGACCGCATGGTATTAGATATGTCGCCACTTTCTCACCCGTGCCCTCCCCTGGGCATTGAAGGAGGTCCGATGATGGGCGACCGTTGGCAGGATCAGCCGTGGGCGCAGGACATGTGGTGGAGCGGCAAGACCACGCGCCGAACGTTTCTCTCCTTTTCCGCGGCCGCGGCAGGCGCTCTCGGTGCCAGCCTTCTCGTGCCCGCTCCCTGGCGCGACGCCTTCGGTCAGGCGAAGCCCTACAAGATCGGCACTCTGCAGCCGCTGACGGGCGCGGCCGCCGCGGGCGGGATCACCGCCCTCGTGGGCACGCAGCTCGCCGTGGATCGCATCAACAAGAGTGGCGGCATCAACGGCCGGCCCATCGAGCTGGTCGTCGAGGACTACCAGTCCAAGCCCGACACCGGCCGCCGGAAGGCCGAGAAGCTCGCCGTCGAGGACAAGGTCGACGCCCACGAGGGCGGCTTCCTGTCCAACGTCTGCATCGCGTGCGCGCCGGTGTGGGAAGAGCACAAGATCGTGAACATGATCGGCGTCTGTCTCGACACCACGCTCACCACCAGCAAGTGCAGCCGCTATACGTTCCGGCCGTTCGACTACGCGCCCGCACAGGCGGTGGCCTTCGCGCCGTACCTGGTCTCGAAGCTGGGCAAGAAGTGGCACCTCGCGTACGCGGATTACGCGTGGGGGCAGTCGACGCGCGACGCCTACGCGGATCAGATCAAGAAGGCGGGCGGCGAAGTGGAAGGTACCACCGGCATCCCGCTCGGGACCGCCGACATGACGCCGTTCCTTTCCAAGATCAGCGGCAACTTCGACGGCCTGTTCGGGATTTTCTTCGGCAAGGACGGCGTCACCATCGGGACGCAAGCGTTCGACCTCGGCCTCACGCGCAAGTACAAGTGGGCGGGCGACGGCGCCATCGCGGAATCGACGAACCTGCCCGCCCTCGGCAACAAGATCGAGGGCTTCGTTGGCATCAACCGGTACGTGCCCGTCCTCGACAAGCCGCTCGACACCCCGTACCACAAGCGGTGGTTCGAGGAGGCCAAGGCCGCGCTCAAGAAAGTCGATCCGCAGGGCCCGCTTCCGGACCGCTACGTGCAATCCAACTTCGAGGCGATGAACTTCCTGAAGCTCGGCATCCAGAAATCGGGCTTCCAGGGCCGGCAGGACACGCCGAAGCTGATCGCCGCCCTCGAAGGCCTGGACGTGAAGGAGAGCGACGACTTCCCGCAGGGCGACAAGACGCTCCGCAAGGAAGACCACCAGGCGTTCATCCGCGAGTTCATCTTCGAGATCAAGGGTGGCAAGCACCAGATCGTGCAGGTGGTGCCGAAAGAGAAGACCGTGTTCCCGCCCGCCTGTCAGTTCCCGGCGGCGTGACCGATCACCGCGTGGACGGGGCGACGGCGCCGGCAGCAGCCGGCGGCGTCGTCGCCCCGCCGCCCCTCTTGCGCACAGAGGGGCTCACGGTGCGCTTCGGCGGTCTCACCGCCTTGAACAACGTGAGCGTGGAAGTGCAGCCGGGCGAGGTGCGCGCGATCATCGGCCCCAACGGCGCCGGCAAGTCGACGTTCTTCAACTGCCTCACCGGCGTCATCCACCCCACCAGCGGCCGCATCGTCTTCGACGGTGACGACGTCACCGGTCTCACCCCCGACCGGATCTCTCGCCGCGGCGTGGCGCGCTCGTACCAGATCACCAACATCCTCCCCGGCGCCACCGTGCTCGAGAACGTGCGCGTGGCCACGCAGTCGCGACATCACGCCTGGAGCCTGCTCCGTCACCACCGGTCGTTTCCGGACGTGCTGGAGCGGGCGCACGCGGTGCTGGCGTCGGTCGGTCTCGCCGGCAAGGACGACGAGCTCGCCGCCAACCTCTCGCACGGCGAGCAGCGCACGCTGGAGATCGCCATCGCGCTCGCCACCGAGCCCAAGCTGCTCTGCCTCGACGAGCCCACGGCGGGGATGAGCGTGACGGAGACGCATCAGACCGTGGAGCTGGTCCGCCGCCTCGCCGCCCATCTCACCATCCTCATCGTCGAGCACGACATGGAAGTGGTGATGGGGCTGGCGCGAACGATCACCGTGCTCCATTACGGCGAGGTGCTGGCGGAAGGCTCGCCGGCCGAGATCCAGGCGAACGCCCGGGTGCAGGACGTCTATCTCAAGACGTGATGCTGACCCTGGCCGACGTCCACGCCCACTACGGCAAGTCGCACGTCCTCCACGGCGTATCGATCGACGTCGCCGCCGGCGAGGTGGTCGGGCTCCTCGGCCGCAACGGCGTGGGAAAGAGCACGACGCTGAAGGCGATCATGGGGTTGGTGCCGGCGTCGTCGGGGAAGATCCTCTTCGAGGGCCGAGACCTCGTCGACCTGCCGGCGCACCGGCTCGCCCGCCTCGGGATCGCGTACGTGCCGGAAGATCGACGCATCTTCCGGCTGCTCACGGTGCTCGAAAATCTGCGCACCGGCCTCGACCGCCACGGTGTCACCGAGGAACGCCGCCAGGCGCTCCTCGAAAAAGTGTATCGGCACTTTCCGGTGCTGCGCGAACGGCGCGGACAGCAGGGGGGAACGCTGTCGGGGGGCGAGCAGCAGATGCTCGCCATCGCGCGCGCGATGATGCTGGAGCCGAAGATCATCCTCCTCGACGAGCCCACCGAAGGCCTCATGCCGCGCATGGTGAGCCAGATCCGCGAGATCATCCAGGTGCTCCACGCGGACGGGGTCGCGATTCTGCTCGTGGAGCAGAACGTGCCGCTCACACTCCAGGTGAGCAATCGCGTCTACATCATGGAGAAGGGCACCGTGCGCCACCAGGCGGCGGCGTCCGCCCTCCGTGTCGACAGCGCCGTGATCCATCAGTACCTCGGAGTGTAGGGTGCCGTACGAGCAGATCCTGATCCAGACCGTGAACGGCCTCGTGAGCGGGATGATCCTGGCCCTCGTCGCCTCCGGTCTCACGCTGATCTTCGGCATCATGGACGTCGTCAACTTCGCCCACGGCGAGCTGTTCATGCTGGGCGCCTACGTGGGGACGACGACGCTGGTGGCCACCGGCAGCTTCTGGGCGGCGCTCCTCGTCGCCTCCGTGCTCATCGGCCTCCTGGGAGCGGCCCTCCAGATCACCACCCTGCGGCCACTCCTCGGGCGCGATCCGCTCACGACCATCCTCGCCACCTTCGGCATTTCCCTCGTGCTCCAGAACTACGCGCTCTGGCAATACGGGCCCGTCGCGCGCAAGATCCAGGAGCCGTTCACCGGTCACTTCCGCCTCTTCCACCTCGAGTATCCGTATTACCGGATCGTGATCGCGCTGCTGTCGGCCGCCATCATCGGGGCGCTGTGGCTCTTCATGAAGTACGGGACGTACGGCATCTGGATCCGCGCCACCACCCAGGATCGCGTCATGGCCGCCGCCATGGGGATCCCGGTGCCGCTCGTGCACACGGGCGTCTTCGCCATCGGCGCCGCCATGGCGGCGGCGAGCGGGGTGCTCTTCGGGCCGCTCGTCGGTGTCAACCACGCGATGGGCGTCGACCTCATCCTGCGGGCGTTCATCGTCGTGGTGGTGGGCGGAATGGGGAACCTGGGCGGGTCCGTGCTGGCCGCCATCTTCATCAGCCTCGCGGAGTCGTTCGCATCGATCTGGGTGAGCCCGGCGCAGGCGGTCATCGTGTCGTTCGTGGTCTTGATCCTCACCCTCCTCTTCCGCCCCACCGGTCTCTTCGTCCCCACTCCGAAATGACCGGGCGCGCCGGGTTCTGGGTGAGCCTGACGGTCGCCGTCGCGCTGCTGGCGGTGGCGCCGCTCGTCCTCCCCGAGTTCTGGCGCCGATTCCTCACCGAGATCCTGATCTGGGGACTGCTCGCGATGTCCTCGGACATCCTCATCGGCTACACGGGCATGGTCTCCTTCGGGCACTCCGCGTTCTTCGGTATCGGCATGTACGGCACCGCCGCTGCTCTCCTCACCGTCACTCCCCCCAATCTGTGGCTGGGCCTCCTCTACGGCCTGGCGGCGGCGGGCGTGGTGGCGGGGTTCGTGGCGTTCTTCGCGACGCGCCTGCGCGACATCTATTTCTCGATCACCACCCTCGTGTTCTCCCAGATCTTTTACGTGATCATCTTCACCTGGACCGAAGTCACGGGCGGCGAGAACGGCCTCACCTTCCGCCAGCCGGCCTTCTGGATCCCGGGCGTGGTGGAGGTGCGCTTCACTCCCGTCACCCTCCATTGGTTCGTGCTGGGCGTCGTCACCGTGTCCTACCTGCTCCTCCGCCGCATCACGCAGTCACCGTTCGGCACCGTCTTGCAGTCCATCCGGGAAAACGAGCCGCGCACGCGCGCCATCGGCTACGCGGTCGAGCGCTACAAGATCGTGGCCGTCATGCTCTCCGGCATCTTCGCGGGTCTGGCCGGGGTGCTGTACGCCGTTCAGAACAAGTTCGCCGCGCCCGACTTCGTCTTCTTCCTCGTCTCGGGCGAGGTGGTGATCTTCAACGTGATGGGAGGAATGGGCACGCTGGTGGGGCCGGTCGCCGGCGCCGGCTTCTTCTTCCTACTGCGCGAGCTGTTCTCGCGCTACTTCACCCAGTACTACCTCATCCCGGTCGGCATCATCTTCACCCTGATGGTGATCTTCATGCCGCAGGGCCTGCTCGGCTTCGCGCGGCGCCGGTTGCACTGACCGCGCCCCCGCACATCGCGCGCTCAGGCGGCGAGAACCCGGCGCACCGTCTCCGTGAGCGAAACGACCGTGAACGGCTTCTGGAGGAACGCGCCCGGCGGGAGCGGACCGCTCTGGCTGACCACGTCCTCGTGGGGCTGGCCCGAGATGTAGAGGACGCGGGTGGCGGGGCGAGCCCCACGCACCCGTCCCACCAGAGCGGCGGTGCCGAGGCCGGGCATCTTGAGGTCGAGGATCATGAGATCGAGGTCTCCGGGATGGGAGACGGCGAGCTTCAGCGCCGCGTCGCCGTCACCGGCTTCCAGAACGCGATATCCCGCCAGGTGGAGGACCTCGCGGATCAGGCTTCGTATCTCGCCGTCGTCCTCGACGACCAGTACCGTCGCCGCCTCCGTCACGACCGTAGCTCACCGGGTAACCCCGGCATCGCCACCGGCAACGTGACGCGGAAGGTCGTCCCCTCCCCGGGCGCGCTCTTGAACGTGATCGTCCCGCCGTGTCCCTCCACGATCTTGTGGGTGATGGCGAGGCCGAGGCCGGTCCCCTTTTCCTTGGTCGTGAAGAAGGGATCGAAGATTCGCGACGCGTCCGCGGCCGCGATGCCCACCCCGTTGTCCTCGATCTCGACCGCCACCGGTCGGGTGGCGGGATGCGGTCGGAGCACGAGGACTCGTGCGTCCGCGCGTTGCTCTCGGGAGAGCCGCAGCATCAGACACCCCCCGCGCGGGAGCGCGTCGATGGCGTTGGCGACGAGGTTGACGAACACCTGATAGAGATATTCCCCGTCGCCGTGCACGGGGGGGAGCCCGCTCGCGTATTCGCGGTAGACGCGGATCTGCTTGGCGTCGATCTCGTTCGCGTGGAGCTCGACGACGCGATCGAGGAGCGGCGCCAGCGGCACGCTCCGGAACTGCGGCGGCGCCGGCCGCGCCAGCTCGAGGAGCTGCTCCACGATGGCGTTGATGCGCTCCAGCTCGCGTGGCACCACGCTCAGGAATTTTTCCTGGAACTGCTCGTCGCCGAAGCTGCGGTAGAGGCGGCGCGTGAACAGGAGCACGGACGTGAGCGGGTTCTTGATCTCGTGGGCGAGGCCGGCCGCGAGCGTGCCGAGGGCGGCGAGCTGGTCGGAGCGCTGGAGCTGGCTCTCGAGCTCGCGCACCACGCTCAGATCACGGATCACCCCCACCACACCGAGATCCTTGCCCTCCCCGCCGTTGAGGGGCGCCGCGCTGAATTCGATGGGAACGGAGCGGCCCATGCGGCGGCGCAGCGTGAGCTGGATCTCGCCGCTGGGCACGCGCGTGGAGAGCGTCTGCATGAGCAGCTCGCCGAGGGCGGGGGTGGGCGCGAACACGTCGGTGCAGTAGCGCCCCACGACCTCGCCCGCGAAGAACCCCGTGAGCAGCTCGGCGGCCGGATTGAGCGTGACGACACGTCCCTCGAGGTCCGCGGTGACGACGCCGGCCGTGAGCGAGCCGAGGATGTTGTCGGTGTAACCCTTGAGGTCGACCAGCTCCTCGTAGCGCCGGCGCAGCTGGGCGTGCGCGTGCTCGAGCGCGGTCCGTTCCTGGAGGAGCTGGGCCGTCATGTGGTTGAAGGCGCCCGCGAGCTCGCCGATCTCGTCGGCGGAGGTGACCTCGATGCGCTGCCGCAGCTCGCCGCGGGAGATGGCGGCCGCTCCGGCCGCGAGACGACGGACGGGGCGCGCGATGTTCCGGGCCACCACCGCCGCCGCGCCGCCCCCCAGAAGCAGGACGATCACCGTGAGCCCCGCCAGCTCCCAGCGCGTCTGCCGTATCTCCGCTTCCATCGCCCGCTTCGAAAGCCCGACGCGCGCGGTTCCCCACTTCTGGCCGTTGACCATGACGGGAACGGCGAAGTCATAGGAGGCGGGACGGCCGCTCGCGGCCGGGACCTCCTGCGTCAGCGTGCTCTGCGTCCCCGCCGCGCGGTCGGCGACGGCGCCCGGCAGCACGAGGCCGACCTGCTCCGGATGGCGGCTGTGCGCGGCCACCTTGCCGTCGGCATCGAGCACGATCGCGTAGCGGACGTCGGGCTCCGCCGCCACCCGCGCCACGTTCTGCTCGAGCGCGGTGAAGTTGTACAGGAGGATGGGCGTGTGCGACATGGCGGCGAGGTTGCGGGCGAGGACTTCGCCGCGCCGCTCGACCTCGTCGATGATGGCCGCTCGCAGCCGATGCTCGACGAGGACGATCACGGTCGCCATCACGAGCGCGATCACGAACAACGTGCCCCACAGGAGCTTGGTCTCCAGCGACATGAACCGACGGTCGCGCTCGACCTCGCTCACGGCCGGCGCTCCAGCCACATCTTTCGCAGGGGAATGTAGGGGTCGCCGAGGCCGTTCACCTCGACGCTCCGCACGTAGGGCTGGAACACGCGTTCATACGTGTAGTGCCACATGGGAACCACCGCCGCCTCCTCCACGATGAGCTGCTCGGCGCGGCGATAGAGGGCGACGCGGCGCCCCAGCTCCCGCTCGTTGCGCGCGAGCACGAGAAGGTCGTCGACCGTCGGATTCGAGTAGCCCATGAAGTTTCGCGGGCTCCGCGAGTGAAAGAGCCGGAACAAGAAATTGTCGGGATCGGGAACGTCCGCATACCAGGCGTAGAGGAACATCGGCATCTTCCCCTCGCCGAGCTGTCCGGCAAACGTGGGCCAGTCCGTCTGGTACCTGACCTCGGCCGGGATGCCGACGGCGCCGAGATAGCGCGTCACTGCCTGGTGCTCGGCGACGAGGCGGTCGGTCTTCACGCTGGACCAGATCGTGATCGGCGGCAGCCGGCGCCCATCGGGATAGCCGGCCGCGCGCAGGAGCTCGCGGGCGCGATCCGGCGCGTAGGTCAGGCCGCCGAGCTGCGGATTGTAGCCGAGCGTGCCCGGCGGAAGGATGCCGTGGGCAGGGTGATAGCGGTCGAGGAATGTCGTCTGCAAGATCGTGTCGCGATCGATCGCGTGCACGATGGCCTGGCGGACACGGAGGTCGTCGAGCGGCTTCACCCGCGTGTTCAAGCCGTAGAACCGGACGCTGAACATCGGCCGCCGGATGTACTGGTAGGCGGGGGTGGAGGCACGCGCACCGAGCTTGGCGGGGACGGGACTGTCCTCCAGTCGCCCCCTCTCGAACTCGCGGTACATCGTGTCGATGGCCTCCCCCGGGAAGATCCGGTACACGATGTGCGCAAGCTTCGGCGGTCCCCCGAAATAGTCGGGATTGGCGGCGAGCACGATCTCGCGACCCCGCTCGCGACGGACGAACTTGAACGGGCCCGTGCCCACCGGCTCTTCGCCGAACCGCTCTCCCTTCTGCTCCACGATGTCGCGCGGCAGCACCTTCGCGTGACCGACGGCGAGGACCGACACGAACGGCGCCGGCGCCTCCTCGAGCGTGATCTCCACCGTGTAGCGATCGACGGCGACGATTCCGGCCACCTGACGAGCCTTGCCTTCCCGAAAATCACGCGCCCCTTTGATGGTCGCGAACAGGTCGGAGGCCCCGGACTTGAGCCGCGGATCCAGCAGCCGCGTGAACGAGAAGACCACGTCGTCGGCGGTGACCTCGCGACCATGATGGAACTTGACGCCGGGACGCAGCGTGAACGTCCACGTGAGGCCATCGCGCGAGGCGCGCCAGAAGTGCGCGAGGGCAGGCGTGATGGCAAGCGTCTGGTCGAATTGCACGAGCCCGTCGAAGACTTGCTCGGACACCGACCGGCTGTAGACGTCGCTGATGAGGGCGGGGTCGAGGGTGGCGGGGTCGTTGCCGAGCGGACGTCGATACGTCGCGTCCTCGGCGCGGCTCGGACCATCAGCGGCGGCGGCAGCCGATGCCGCGACGAGGGCGGCGACGACGAAGGCCAGAGTGAAGAGAAAAGGGGAGCCGAGGCTCCCCTTCCTCTCGCCCCGTCGTCGGGGGCGACCGCCTATCACCATGGACCGATGGAAAGGGCTGACTACTCGCCGCCACCGCCACCGTCGGCATTGCCGATCGCGACGAAAAGCGAGGTCGACCCCGGCGCGGCCGACTCGATAACGGGTGCGACGAACAAGAACGACGCGATGATCACGACCGCCGCCAGCACTTTCCTCATGACTCTGTCCCCCTTGTCGACGTTGTGAGCGCGATGGCCGCCGCGCTCGCTTGACTTCCGGGGGACCGGTCACAGCAATTCGATCGCCAATCGCGGCGTCGATCATCGCGTCCTTCAAAGCGGCGTTATTGCTCATGCGGCGGCGCGGACACGCGGTGGCCGGTGTGGGACCGGTGTCTCATCACTGGGCAGCGCGACGTGCGAGAAGCCCGCGTCCTCGACGTAAACGGGCAAGTCATCAGGCGGGAGCGACGCTGCACAGGATCGGTGCAACCTGGCCCGAAAGTGGGCGCCTATGGCTCCCGACCCGGTGGCGACAGGACCTTCCAGCGCGCGAGCTTGGCCTTCAAGGAGTTTCGGTGGAGACCGAGGACGCGCGCCGCCTCGCTCTGGTTCCAGCGCACCCGCTCCAGAACCCGCAGCACGATCTGACGCTCGAACTCGTCGCTCGCCTCGTTGAGCGGCAGGGCGTCACCCTGTCGCACCTTGGTGCGATGCTCCGGAAGCAGCACGTCCACGGGAAGGTCGTTGAGCTCGATGAGCGGCCCGTCCACGAGAGCCACCGAGCGCTCGATCACGTTCTGGAGCTCGCGGACGTTGCCGGGCCACGCGTAGTCATGGAGCGCGGCGGCCGCGTCCGGCGACAGCCCCGTGATGCGCTTGTTGAAGGCGTGGTTGTAGCGCTTCACGAAGTGCTGGACGAGCAGCTCGATGTCATCGCACCGCGCTCGCAGCGGCGGCACCGGGATGGGCACCACGTTCAGCCGGTAATAGAGGTCGTGGCGGAACTGCTCCTCGGCCACGGCGCGCTTGAGGTCGACGTTGGTGGCGGCGATGATCCGGACGTCGATCCGGATCGCCTGCGTGCCGCCCACCCGCTCCACCTCTCGCTCCTGGAGGACGCGCAGGAGCTTCACCTGGAGCTCCGGCTTCAGGGTGGAGATCTCGTCGAGGAACAGCGTTCCTCCTTGCGCCATCTCGAACTTGCCGGGCTTTCGCTGGTGCGCGCCCGTGAAGGCGCCCTTCTCGTGTCCGAACAGCTCCGACTCCAGGAGCGTCTCCGGGATGGCGGCGGGGTTGACGGCGACGAAGGGCTTGTCACGGCGCGGGCTCTGCCGGTGAATGGCGCGGGCGATGAGCTCCTTGCCGGTGCCGCTCTCGCCGCTGATGAGAACGGTGGCGGACGTGCGCGCCACCTGGGCGATGAGACGGCGGAGCTTCTGCATCTCGGGGTGCTGCCCCACGAGCTCCTCGAAGTCGTGCTGGCGCGCGAGCTCCGAGCGCAGGTACACCACCTCGCGCGCCAGCGATCGGCGCTCCAGCGCGCGCCCGATCACCGAGAGGAGCTCGTCCTCCTCGAACGGCTTCGTCAAGTAGTCGAAGGCACCCGCCTTCATCGCCGCCACCGCCGTCCGCACGGTCTTCACGGCGGTGACCAGGATGACCTCGACCTGGTCGTCGAGCGCCTTGATGTGCTCGAGGACCTCGATTCCGTCCATTTCGGGGAGCCGGATGTCGAGGAGCACAACGTCGATCTGGGAGGTTCGAAGTACCTCGAGACCGCCCTTGCCGTCGGCGGCGTCGATGACGTCGAAGCTTTCGTCGAGGATCAGCCGGAACGACTCGCGCAGCCCGGCATCATCGTCGATGACGAGGATGGCCGGTCGTAGCCCTCGCGGCGACTCCGAGAGCTCCACGCCGCGGACGTCCTGTCCCATGGCGCGAGGACTCTATCATCTTCCCGGACGCAGCGCCGTTCCGTTCTCGCGTCCGCTGAAGGCCCGGGCGTGGACCATGATCCCGCTCCCGGACGCCGTTGTATGGGGCGCGATGCCGGCGTGGCGGCCGCGCGCTCGCGCGACCGCCACCCTCGAGTCGCCCGTCCTCTCAGTGGGCCGAATGCTCGGGCCGGTCCTCGCCGAACCGGATAGACGACCCTTGTCCGCGCTTGGCGTCCTCGGAGCGGTAGATCACGCTGCAGCCGGACAGCACGCTTGCCCCCATGAGCACCCCCAGCACGATTCCCACGAGTCGACGCATGGCCTGGCTCCTTTCCCGGCCGGCCCGCTACCGGCCATTCCGACCATGAGTCGCGGCGACGCCCGAGCAGGTTCAGCCCGGCCCGGGATGACGACGATGCGTATGTGAATCGACTCATTGACCGCACGCCGGTGTGCTCGAACAATTCCCGCAGTGCTCGCGCACATCCTCTCCGCTGCTGTCCTCGGTATCGAAGCCGCCCTCGTGAGGGTGGAGGTCGACGTGGCGGCGGGGCTGCCGTTGTTCACCACGGTTGGCTTGCCCGATTCCGCGGTCCGCGAGAGTCGCGAACGTGTCCGCACCGCCATCAAGAACGCGGGATTCCGGTTTCCTTCGGATCGCATCACGGTGAACCTGGCTCCCGCCGACGTCCGCAAGGAGGGCGCCTCCTTCGACCTTCCGATCGCCATCGGAATCCTGAGCGCCACCGGATGCGTCCGGGGAGCGGACATGGAGCCGTTGGCGGTGGTGGGCGAGCTCGCGCTCGACGGCCAGATTCGGCGCGTGCGTGGCGTCCTCGCCGTCGCGCTCGCGTGCCGCCGCCGTGGGGTCAAAGCGCTGCTCGTTCCGTCCGGAAACCAGCGCGAGGCGGCCGCCGTCCGCGGCGTGCGCGTGCTGGGCGCGGCCACGTTGCAGGAAGCGGTGGCGCTGCTGAACGGCGAGGCCGTCTCGGCGCCCGTGGAAACAGGGAGCGCCGTCTCGTCGGGCGCCGCCGACGACGTCGACTTCGCCGACGTCAAGGGACAAGGACACGCCAAGCGCGCGCTCGAAATCGCCGCCGCCGGTGGGCACAACGTCCTCCTTCTCGGTCCTCCCGGCGGAGGCAAGACGATGCTCGCGCGTCGGGTCACCACGATCCTCCCCCCGCTCGCAGAGGCGGAGGTCATCGAGGTCTCTTCGATCTGGAGCGTGGCGGGGCTGTTATCGGGAGAGGGTGAGCTGATGACGCAGCGGCCGTTCCGCGCTCCCCATCACACCATTTCGGTGCCCGGCCTCATCGGGGGCGGGACGCCGCTGCATGCGGGCGAAGTCACGCTCGCCCACCGCGGCGTGCTCTTCATGGACGAGCTGCCGGAGTTCCAGCAGCACGTCCTCGAGTCGCTGCGCCAGCCCCTCGAGGACGGCCGCGTCAGCATCGCGCGCGCAAGCGGCACCGCGCGCTTCCCAGCGCGCTTCCAGCTCGTGGCCGCCGCCAATCCGTGTCGCCGCGGGTGTCCGTCCCTCGATCGCTGTCTCTGCACGCCCGCCGAGCGCCAGCGCTATCTCGGCCGGCTGTCGCGGCCTCTGCTGGACCGGATCGATCTCCACGTCGAGCTTCCCGCTCTCGAGCACGCTGACCTCGCGGCATCCGGCGGAACAGAGGCGTCGGCGAGCATCCGCGCTCGCGTGAGCGAGGCGCGCGCCCGGCAGCGCGCGCGGTTCCGCGGAGCCGCCGTGCGCGCGAACGCCGACATGTCGCTCGCGCATCTGCGCCGCTATTGTCGTCCGCCCGCCGATGCGCAGCGACTTCTGGCCGCGGCCATGACCCGCCTCGGTCTCTCCGCGCGCGGCCATGACCGCGTGCTCAAGGTCGCGCGCACGATCGCCGACCTCGCGGGCACGGACGAGATCACCGCCGCCCACTGCGCGGAGGCCATCCAGTATCGCGGCCTCGACCGCCGGTGGCGCGGCTGACCCCTCCTCGCGTCGGACTCGAGAGACCGGCCGCGTAGGGAAATGTTTGCCGCAAGAGGAGCCAATTCCGCCCTCCGAGCGGGAAGAGATGTCCAGCGTGTGTGTCGAAGAAGACTACAGAGTCCGCAGCGAGCGCGGTGCTCGCGAACGTCATGAGCGCGAAAACCTGCGACGGTCGTGGTCGCTCGCGCGGTTTGGCACATGCATTCCTGGCACATGCGTTGCAAACCGATAGGTATCACGTGAGCCATCGCGTACGGATCATCGTCACCCCGGGCTCGGGTGAAGGACGCGCGACCGCGACGGCGCGTCGTCTCCGAAAAGTTCTGACGAAGCGTGGCCATCAGACGTCCGTCCAGACGTATACGACGCTCTCGGCGCTGGAGCGATGGGCGAAGACGTGCGAGGCCGACTTCACGCACCTCGTGTGCATCGGGGGCGACGCCACGCAAAGCGCGGCGGCGCGCGCGGCCATGCGCCTGTCGATCCCGTTCGTCCCCGTTCCGAATGGATTCGGGAACATGTTCGCGCGCGCCTTCGGCCATCCCGACCGCGTCGAGCACGTGGCGGAACTGCTCGACGCCGGCGAGTTGCGACGCGTCGACATCGGCATCGCCAATGACCGCGAGCTGTTCCTCTCCCACCGGAGCTACGGTCCCCTGCAGCAGATCCAGCAGACGGTGGAGAACGGCGGTGGTCAGCCAAAGTCGCGCCTGGCGCGCCATCTCGCCTATTACGGAATGGCCAAGCGGTTTCTCGTCGACGCGCGGCTGCCCTCCATTCGGGTGGAGGTCGACGGCAAGGTCGTCGCTCGCGATGCGAGCGTGGTGACGGTGGCGAACGTCGAGACCTACCGCGGCTTTCTCTCGCTGACGCCGACCGCCTCCCCCATCGACGGTCTCTTCGACGTCTTCATCGCGCCGCGCACGTCACGACTCCGGTTGCACCTCCGTCTCCTGCGGCTCCTGCTCGAGACGCGGGGGCGGTGGAACGGCCTCGTGCTTCGTCGTGGCCGCCACGTCGTCGTCACCGTGAACGAGGGACGCCGGGAGGACCTTCGAACGCTTCGGCGCGCGCTGCCGCTGCTCGTGCCGCGCGGTAGCGCGGAGATCCTCGCCCAGCGGACACGCGACGCGGACGCCCCCCTCGACGAAGGCGCGGCCAAGGTCAGCTGACGGACCGGGCGGGCGCGCGGCGGGCGCGGAGCGACGCGTGGAACCGCATGCCGACGAGCGTGAGCAGGCCGATCATGATCCACACTGTTTGCCGTCCACGGCGCACGAGCGTGAAGGCAAGCCCGGCGCTGCCCGTCGAGCCCAGTCCGGGGAAGATGGCGGCGTTCGCGCCCTCCAGCGCTCCGATGCTGGCCGGCACGAGAAACGACGCGAAGCGGACGGCGGAACCGAACGCCTCGATGACGGTGGCGGTGACCAGAGGTATCCCGACGTCCAGCACCACCAGCATCAGGTACGTCTCGACCGCTCCGAGCAGCCACCCCAGGAAGTGAAAACCCGTCGAGAGCGCGAAGCGACGCCAATCTCGACGGTAGTATTCGCGAAGCGCGCGGTCGAGGCGATCGGCGTGTGACGGACCATCGGCCATGCCGAACCACCGAAGGAGACGGCCACCCCGGCGGACGAGGCCGGTGACCTGCACGAGGAAGAACCCGCCCACCGCCACCACTTCCACGACGAGCAGCCACAGCATGATGCGCACGACGTGCGACTGGAGCGGCAGAGCGGCGAGCGCGAGGACGATCCCGACGATGAGAAAGAGCGCCTGGGACACCGTCGCGGTGGTCTTGGCGACCACGAGGGCGGGCACGCTCTCCTCGTACGGCACGTCGCGGCGGATGAGCCACGCCTTCATCGCTTCGCCGCCGACGGACGCGAGGGCCGTGGCCACGTTCAACGCATCCCCCGCCATCCGCGCTCCCAGCAAGCGGTGGAACGGGGCTCGATCGTATCGGAACGCGTAACGCCAGCCCAGCGTATCCACGACCATGATCAAGCCGTACGGAAGGCAGACGAGAAGGAACTGCCACCATCGCACCTGCGCGAACGCCGCCGCCAGGGACGCGGGGCCGATGCGCACCACCAGGAAGACGAGCCCGCCCAGTCCCGCCAGCAGCAGCAAGAAGCGGACGTGGCGCATGGATGAATGCAGTTCAAGGTCCATGCCACAGGTGGCGGCCGGTTGCGGTCGATGGGATAATAGCCGGGGATGATGTGGCACACGTCGTCGCGGACGGCCGATACGCTCCTCTGGATCGGAATGGCGGCCGCCGTTGCCTTCGCCACTCTCGCCCTCTCCGCCGCTCGCAACGGCATCTTCGACCTGGACCGTGGTACGCAGGCCTTGGTGGGTCTCACCCGCAGCAGCTCCCTTCACGGCCCCATGGCGACCCTGTCGCTGCTCGGGCAAGCGACGGGGCTCGTGCCCGCGATCGCCATGGCGCAGATCATCTCGTGGCGATGCCGAAGGCGGTGGGCGGTCGCGCTCCCGATCGTGATGGCCGGCACGTGGGGGCTGGAAACGCTCGGCAAGTGGGCGGTCGATCGCCCGCGACCGAATGGGGCGGCGTGGGGATTCCCGAGCGGACATACCTTCAGTGTCGTCGTGCTGTTCGGCGTCATCGCGTATCTGGTGTGTACGTCAGGCGCTGGGCAACGATGGCGCTGGACCGCGGTCACGACGTGCGGCGTCCTCGCGCTCGGCGTTGCCTTCAGCCGACTCTACCTCGACATGCACTGGCTTTCCGACGTGGGTGGCGGATTCGCGGTCGGCCTCGCCTATCTACCGCTCGCCATCTGGTGCGTCGAGCTGGCCCCCGCGCGCGCGTCGGCGGCATCGCCGGCCACGGCGGGCGCCGGCATCGAGGGCTGAGAACGGTCGCTTCTTCGGGAGGCGGCCGGGTGGCCGCGACGGATCAGCGGCGACCGCGCGGAGGGATGTTCGTGTAGACGGTCGTGCCGTCGGCCTCCATTGTTCGGTAGGTGGCCGCGGGCAATGCGCTGTCGGGAGCGATGTCGATCAACCTCAAGATCCGCGCGACGTATTCCTGCGTCTCCGGGTAGGGCGGGACGCCTCCATACACCGTGACCGCCTGCTCTCCCGCGTTGTAGGCGGCGAGCGCGAGCGGAATGTTGTTGCGGTATCTCTCCATCAGCCCGCGCAGGTGGCGAACGCCGCCGTCGATGTTCTGAGCGGGATTGAAGGCATCGCGGACGCCCAGGGTATTGGCGGTGGCCGGCATGAGCTGCATGAGGCCACGAGCACCCTTCCGGGATATCGCCTGCGCGTTGAAGCCGGACTCCACTCGGATGACGGCTGCTACCAGGCGCTCCGACACGCCGTAGCGCTCGGCGGCGCCGCGAATCTCGCCCGCGTATCGCGTGGTGGCATCGGCCTGAGGGATGCGCAGCCAGCCGACGGTGGTTCCTGACGTGAGGCCCATGCGGCGGTAGCGGGGATCCGTGGGCAGGTTCGTGAAGTGAATGGTGCCGTCGGGCGCCACCAGCCGGTACGTCTCGGCCGCGACGGCGGCGGACCCGACGGCCATCACCGAAGCCATCACCGCGAGGACAATGGCGAATGCGCGCGTCACATGAATTATTCTAGCCGCTTCCGGTGACTCGCGGTCAGTCAAAATTGGCCCGTCTCAGACGAGCGTGGCGATGCTCAGTTTCCCTCGCTTTCCAAGATCTTCCAGCGCGTAGTCGAGCATCTCTGACACCGCATCCACCAGGTGGAACGTCATCACGTCGCGCACAGCGATCGGCACGTCCTCGAGCAGGCTCTTCTCGTTCCGCCGCGGAAGAATCACGGTGCGAACGCCGGCCCGGTGTGCCGCCAGTACCTTCTCTTTGATTCCACCGACGGGTAGCACTCGCCCGGACAGGCTGACTTCTCCGGTCATCGCGACTCCGGGCCGAACCGGTCGCCCCGTGAGCAGCGACGCGATCGCGGCCGTCATGGTCACGCCGGCGGACGGACCGTCCTTCGGGATCGCACCCGCGGGAACATGGACGTGGAGGTCCGATCGCTCCCAGAAGTCCGGCTCCACTCCGAGGTCATCCGCGTGTGCCCGCACCCAGGTGAGGGCGGCCTGCGCAGACTCCTTCATCACGTCGCCGAGCTGCCCCGTCAATGTGAGCGTGCGCTTGCCGGGCATCCGACTCGCTTCCACGAACAGGACATCGCCGCCGGCCGGGGTCCAGGCGAGCCCAACCGCCACCCCCGGCACCCGAGTCCGCTCCTCCACCTCCTCGAACTCGAAGCGCGGCACGCCGAGATACGACGTGACGACGTCGGGCGTCACGGCGACGGGCTCCCCCTTGCCCTCCGCGCGCGCCCGCGCCACCTTGCGGCAGACGCCGGCGATCTCACGCTCGAGGTTCCGCACGCCTGCTTCTCGGGTGTAGCCGCGGGCAAGCAGACGCAGCGCCTCCGGCGTGAACGTGACGTCGACATCGACGGCGAGGCCGTGCTCGCACGCCTGCTTCGGCACCAGATGCCGCTGGGCGATGGCGACCTTCTCCTCTTCGGTGTAGCCGGCGAGGTGAATGACTTCCATGCGGTCGCGCAAAGGGGCCGGGATGGCGTCCACGACGTTGGCGGTCGTGATGAAGAGGACCTGCGAGAGGTCGAAGGCCACGTCGAGGTAGTGATCCCGGAAGGCCACGTTCTGCTCCGGATCGAGGACCTCCAGCAGGGCCGATGCCGGGTCACCCCGGAAATCCATGCCGAGCTTGTCGATCTCGTCGAGCATGAAGACGGGGTTGTTCGTGCCCGCCCGCCGGAGGCCCTGAATGATCTGGCCGGGGAGGGCGCCGATGTACGTGCGACGGTGGCCGCGAATCTCGGCCTCGTCGCGCATGCCGCCCAGCGAGATGCGATGGAACTTCCGTCCCATCGCCCGCGCGATCGATCGCCCCAGCGACGTCTTGCCCACGCCGGGAGGTCCCACGAAGCAGAGAATCGGATCCTTCCCCGAGGGGCGGATCTTCTTCACGGCCAGGTATTCGAGGATGCGGTCCTTGATCTTTTCCAGGCCCTGATGATCGACGTCGAGGATGTCGCGCGCGGTGTCCAGCTCGACGGCATCCGTGGTCTGCTGCTTCCACGGCATCGTCACCAGCCAGTCGATATAGGTGCGCGCCACCGTGTACTCGGCGGCGGCGGGTGGCATCTTCGTGAGCCGATCCAGCTCGCGGAGCGCCTCCTTCTTCGCCTCTTCCGACATCCCGACCGCGTCGATCTTCTCGCGGAGGTCGTCCAGTTCCTGCGTGCGCTCGTCTCCGTCGCCGAGCTCCTTCTGGATCGCCTTCAGCTGCTCACGGAGGTAGTATTCGCGCTGCGTCTTCGACATCTCTGACTGGACCTCGGACTGGATTTTCGACCCCAGCTCGAGGACCTCGACTTCTTTGCCCAGCGCCACCACGAGCTTCTGCAGCCGCTCGCGGACGTCGATCGTCTCCAGGAGCTCTTGCTTCACCTCGAGGGGCAGCGACGTCAGCGATGCCGCCACGAGATCGGCGAGGGCGCCCGGGGTCGACGAGGTATCGGCCGCGATCGCGACCTGATCCGGCAGCGTGGGCGACAGCGCCACCACCTTGTGGAAAAGCGTCGTCACGCTGCGCATGAGCGCCTGCGACTCCACGTCGGCCTTCGCATCTTCGTCGTCCGCGATCGCTTCGATACGGGCGCGGAGGAACGGCTGCTCCTCGATCACGTCGATGATCCGGAAGCGCCCGAGGCCCTGCACGACGAGCCGGAGACTGCCGTCGGGCTGCTTGAGCGCCTTGTGCACGACCGTGAGCGTCCCGATCGGATGCAGTCCCGCCTGCGTGGGCGCCTCCTCGGAAGCGTCGCGTTGGGTGACGGCGCCGATGAGGCGGCCGCTCTGCACCGCGTCTTCGATCAACCGCACCGACGACGCACGTCCCGCCGCCAGGGGTAACACCGAATGGGGAAAGAGCACGCTGCCACGGAGGGGCAGGATGCCCAAGATCTCGGGGATGCGGACTTCTTTCTCGTCGGCCATCGCCACGTTCGCCTCCTCAGAACAAATCGACGGGCTTGAGCTGGCCCGATGCCGCCCGCACCAGCGCCTCCCGCGGCCCGCGGGCGTCGGGCACCGCCGCCTCGCCGCCGGTCTCGCGGACGTACGTCACCAGGTCCTCGATCTGTTTCTGCATCTCGATCATCCGGCGCCTCATCTTTAGGACGATTTCTACGCCGGCGAGATTCACACCGAGGTCTCGCGTCAGCCGGATGAGCCGCGCGAGCTCCTCCACGTCCTCCGGGGAGTACATGCGTGTGCGCCCGACCGTGCGGCTCGGCCGCAGCAGGCCCTTCTTCTCGTAGAACCGCAACGTCTGGGGATGGACTTTGAGCATCTCCGCCACGACGCCGATCATGTAGAGCGGCTTGGCGCGGTCGTTCACGAAGCGCCTCCGTTGTAGCGCTCGAGGCCGGTGCGCGGCGCCATCGGCGCCAGCCGCTCGAGCTCTCGCACCAGTTCATCGGTCCGCGCGTCGAGATTGTCCGGCATGTGAACCCTGACCGTGACGTAGAGGTCCCCGTTGCCCTCCCCCGACAGCTTGGGCAGACCCTGGCCCCGAAGGCGGAACGCCTGCCCGCCCGGCGTCCCGGGCGGCACGACGAGCACGGTTTCCCCGCGCGGGGTCGGAATGCGCACGCGCGCACCCCGCAACGCTTCCCATACCGTGATCGGCGCCTCGCAGTGCACGCTGTCACCCTTCCGGGTGAAGAACGGGTGCTCCGCCACGCGCGTGCTGATGATGAGGTCACCGCGGGGAGCACCGAACGGTCCCGCGTTGCCCTCACCGTCGATCCGGACCTGGACGCCGGAATCCACGCCGGGAGGAACCATGATCTGCACCGCTTCGCTCGTCCGGCGGACACCGCGGCCGAGACAGATCTCGCAGCGGGCGCCGGCCGCGGCTCCCGTCGCCATGCATCCGTCGCACGGCGAGAATCGTGTCACCGTGAGGGCGCGTTCAACGCCGCGCACGACCTCGTCGAAGCTGAGCTCGATGGCCACGTGGAGGTCGTCGCCGCGGCGTCCGGCGCCGAGAGAGGGGCCGCCGGGCACTCCGAGGTGGTCGTACATCGAGCGCGCCCGCGGATCGCTCAGAACGCGATAGGCTTCCGCGATCTCCTCGAAGAGCGAGCGCGCCCCTTCGTCCCAGAAATTCACATCGGGCGAGTACTGCCGCGCGAGCCGCCGGTACGCCTGACGGATCTCGCGCGGCCCCGCCGTGGCCGCGATGCCAAGGACGGCGTAGTAATCGCGGCGCATCATTCTTACTTCTTCTTCTCTCCGAGGTCCTCGAACTCCGCGTCCACGACCTCGCCTTCCTTGGGACCCGTGGTGCCGGCGCCCGGTGACGGTCTGTTGCCGGCGCCACCCGGGGCCGATCCCGCCTGGGCCTCGCGGTACATCGCCTCCGCGAGCTTGTGGGCGGCCGTCTGCAGTCGCTCCTGAGCCTGCTTCATGCGATTGATGTCCTCGCCCTTCAGCGCCTCGCGGGCTTCCGACATCGCGTCGTCGATCGCCTTTCGGTCGGCCTCGGCGAGCTTCGATCCGTGCTCACTGAGCGTCCGCTCCGTGGAATAGACGAGGGAGTCGGTCTGATTGCGAACCTCGATCTCTTCCTTGCGCCGGGTATCCTCGGCGGCGTTCGACGCCGCGTCCTTCACCATCCGGTCGATCTCGTCCTTGGTGAGGCCGGAGGAGGCGGTGATGGTGATGTTCTGTTGCTTGCCGGTGGCGGTGTCCTTGGCCGACACGTTCAGGATCCCGTTGGCGTCGATGTCGAACGTCACCTCTACTTGAGGGACGCCCCGCGGCGCCGGCGGAATACCCACGAGATGGAACTTGCCGAGGGTCCGGTTGTCGCGCGCCATGGGCCGCTCGCCCTGGAGGACGTGCACCTCGACCGACGTCTGGTTGTCGGCGGCGGTCGTGAACACTTCGCTCTTCTTGGTGGGAATCGTGGTGTTGCGTGTGATGAGCGTCGTCATCACGCCCCCCAACGTCTCGATGCCGAGGGAGAGCGGCGTGACGTCGAGCAGAAGCAGATCCTTCACCTCGCCGGTGAGGACGGCTCCCTGCACGGCGGCGCCGATGGCGACGACCTCGTCCGGGTTCACCCCTTTGTGGGGTTCGCGCGCGAAGAGGGTCTTCACTGCTTCCTGCACCTTCGGCATGCGCGTCTGGCCACCCACGAGGATGACCTCGTCGATGTCCTTCGCGGTCACGCTCGCGTCCTGCATGGCCTGCCGGCACGGCCCCAGCGTGCGGTCGATCAGATCCGCCGTGAGCGCCTCCAGCTTGGCGCGCGTGAGCGTCAGCACGAGGTGCTTCGGACCACTGGCGTCGGCGGTAATGAACGGCAGGTTGATCTCCGTCTGGACCGTCGTCGACAGCTCCATCTTCGCCTTTTCCCCGGCTTCCTTGAGACGCTGCAGCGCCATCCGGTCCTTGCGGAGGTCGATGCCGTTTTCCCGCTTGAATTCCTCGGCGATCCAATCCATCACACGCTGGTCGAAATCGTCACCGCCGAGATGGGTGTCGCCGTTGGTCGCCTTGACCTCGAACACCCCCTCGCCGATCTCGAGCACCGAAATGTCGAAGGTGCCGCCGCCGAGGTCATAGACGGCGATGGTCTCGTCCTTCTTCTTGTCGAGGCCGTAGGCAAGCGACGCCGCCGTGGGCTCGTTGATGATCCGGAGGACCTCGAGACCGGCGATCTTGCCGGCATCCTTGGTGGCCTGCCGCTGGCTGTCGTTGAAGTAGGCGGGCACCGTGATGACCGCCTGCGTGACCTTCTCGCCGAGATACGCCTCCGCCGCTTCCTTGAGCTTGCGAAGGATCATCGCCGAGATCTCGGGCGGCGAATACTGCTTGCCCCGGATCTCGACCCGCGCGTCGCCGTTCGCGGCCTTCACGACCTTGTAGGGGACGAGCTTCTGCTCCTGCAGCGTCTCGTCGTAGCGACGACCCATGAACCGCTTGATCGAGAACACGGTGTTCTCGGGGTTCGTGATCGCCTGGCGCTTGGCCACCTGCCCGACGAGGATCTCGCCGTCCTTGGTGAAGCCGACGACCGACGGCGTGAGGCGACTGCCCTCCTGATTCGCGATCACCGTCGGATTGCCGCCTTCAACCACTGACACGACGGAGTTCGTCGTCCCGAGGTCAATGCCGATCACCTTCGCCATGTGGAACTCCCTTCCTTGATGAGGAGGGGCGGCGACGGGCGCCGCCGCCCCCGTGGTCCGTCGACCTAGAGAACGTCGACCTTGATCTGCTTCGGCTTCACTTCCTCGGCCTTCGGAAGCCGTACTTCGAGAACACCATCCCGGTAGTTCGCCTTCACCTTGTCCGGCTGGACGGGCACCGGCAACGGGATGTTCCGCTCGAACTTTCCGTACGTCCGCTCCACGCGGTAGAAGCTGCCATCGTCCGCCTCGTGGCCGAACTGGCGCTCGCCGCGCACCGTGAGCAGGTCGCCCGTGATCGAGACGTTGATCTCCTTCTCGCGAACCCCGGGGACTTCGAAGGTCACCACCAAGTCATCCTTCGTCTCGTAGAGATCGACGGCGGGCGCCCAGCCGCGCTCCATCGCCGCGCCGGTCGAGGCGGGACGACCGAAGAAACTATCGAAGAGACGGTTCACCTCGCCCTGGATGTCGGTCACGTTACGGAAGGGCTCCCACCGTTCCGCCGCACCGAAGGGTCGCCAACGCTCCACTGCCATATCTGTCTCCTCCTGTCACCGCCGGCCTCCCTGCCGGCCAGTATTGAGTACGTGCTTCTTATATCAGGTGAGTGTTGTCATGTCAATCCTGGCCAGAAACCATTGTATTCATGGTGGTTGAGCCGTGGATGCTACCCTCCCCCCCGTGAGGCTTGGCTGCGGTTGCCTTGGCGTCGTCGTCCTTTTGGTGGCCGCCACCGGTCTCGGTGGGGGGGCGTGGGTAGCGTCACGTCTGCTCCAACGACCGGCCGATGTCCCGCTGGCGGGCTCGCCGGCCGACGGCCAGCGTGCGCAGCAGAAGATCTATGAGATGGGGCGGGCGAGCCGGTCTGCGCCGCACGGCGCGGAGGCGATCGTGATCACGGAGGCCGAACTCAACGCGTTTCTCTCACGGCACGTGATCGACGCCGTCGACGTTCCTCTCACCGACCTTGCCGTCCGCATGGTCGGTGGCGATGGCGTGCAGATCTATGGTCGCACCACGCTGCGCGGCGTCCTCGCGGACCCTCCGCTCTCGAACGCGATCGCCGCCCTGCCCGCACGCTGGCAACGACAGAACATCTGGCTACGCTTCGACGGCACGGTGCGGGTGGAAGCGGCGACGAACGGCAAAGGACGGATGCTGCGGATCGATCTCGATCGACTGTGGGTCGGGCGTCAGCCGCTGCCGGCGGTGTGCGCGCGCCTCGCCTTCGATCCCGCGGTGCTGGCACTGCTGCGGTGGCGAGTGCCGGCGCGACTGGAAACGGTTTCGATCGAGCCGGGGCGCGCGATCATCCGGCCAGCTTCCGCGCGCTGACGTAGCGGACTTGCAGGTCATAGATGATCTGGTCCAGGATCCGTGTCTCCTCCGGTGTTCGATTGCCTTGTGTCTTCTCCCGGAGGAGGATCAGCAGCTCGATGGCGTCGGTCGCCTGCTCGAGATCGCGGCGGACGTGTCCGGTAAGAGGATCGGGCGCGGCGCCCATGCCGACCACGGCCGAGCTCGCCAGCATCATGAACAGGCCCGCGAGACTGCGATCCGCGCCCGACTCTGCTGTCGCTTCCGAGGGCCGGGACGCCGGTGTCTCCGCCGACCGTGACGCGGTGGGCTCCGCCGACCGCGACGCCGTGGGCGCCGTCGCGTCCTCGGCGTCATCCCGACGGCGTCGATCGGTGACTTTGAAGCTGTCTTCAGAATCGGACATGCCGTGAGCCTAGCACACGCGAAAACCTCTGCTGTATACTGACTTGACCGTCACATAACCATGTCGCCTCCTGGTGCCCTCTTTGACATGCTCGTCGAAGTCATGGCGCGACTCCGCGAGCCGGGGGGCTGCCCGTGGGATCGCGAACAGACACGCGTCTCTCTGAAACCGTATCTCGTCGAGGAAACCTACGAAGTCCTGGAAGCGATCGAAGCCGGCGATCCCCGCGCATTGCGCGAAGAGCTCGGCGATCTCCTCTTCCAGGTCATCTTCCACTCCCGCATCGCGGACGAGCGGGGTGAATTTTCGATCACCGACGTCCTGCGCGCGCTTCACGACAAGATGGTTCATCGTCATCCTCACGTCTTCGGTGATGCGTCGGTCGCGAACGCCGCGGACGCGCTCGCGCAGTGGGAGACGATCAAACGGCGCGAGGGGGAGCGCGCAGGAACTCCCCGCTCCGCCATCGCCGGCGTCCCCCGCGCGCTTCCCTCTCTGATCCGAGCCCAGCGCTTGCAGAGCAAGGCCGCCCGCGTCCATTTCGATTGGCCCGACGCCGGCGCCGCCTGGGAGAAAGTCGAAGAGGAGATCGGCGAAGCGCGAGAGGCGCTCCGCGTGGGAGATCGCGCGCGTCTCGCCGACGAGCTGGGTGACGTCCTCTTTTCGCTGGTGAACGTGGCGCGGCTCTCTTCCCTCGACGCCGACGAGGTGCTGCGCGGTACCATCGAAAAGTTCGCGCGTCGCTTCACGGACATGGAAGCGGACCTGCGCGCGCGCGGACAGTCGGTGGAGAGCGCCTCCGTCGACGAGCGCGAGCGGGCGTGGGAGCTGGCCAAGGCAGCGGAGCGCCGCCCATGAAGGTCAGGATCGGGCCCGGGACGATCGCCATCGAGCGCGGTGACATCACCGACGCCGAGGTCGACGCCATCGTGAACGCCGCCAACACGACCCTGGCCATGGGGGCGGGGGTAGCGGGCGCCATCAAGCGAAAGGGCGGCGTGATCATCGAGGAAGAGGCCATGCGGCAGGGTCCGGTGGAGGTCGGAGAAGCGGTCCTCACCACCGGCGGTAACCTCATCGCGACGCACGTCATCCACGCCGCCGTCATGGGCCCCGACCTGAAAACGGACGCCGACAAGATCGCGGCCACCACCCGCGGCATCCTCGCCCTCGCCGACAAGCATCGCATCACGTCGGTGGCCCTGCCTGCGCTCGGTACCGGCGTCGGTCACGTTCCGCCCGCGGTATCGGCAGAGGCCATGCTGTCCGCGGTCGTGGCGCACCTCCGGCGCGGCCAGAGCACCCTGAAGCGCGTGGTGTTCGTCCTCTACCAGGACGACGCCGAGAAGGCGTTCACGGACACGCTCCGACGGCTGAGCGGGACGAAGTAGCGGGCGCGATGCCTCCGCCTCAGCCCAAGCTCGGGCAGCCCGCGAACCGCCGCCTCGGTGACCTCCTCGTCGCCGACGGACTCATCACGGACGAACAGCTCAGAAAGGCTCTCGCCGAGCAGCGCGGGACGGGGGAAAAGCTCGGGAGCATCCTCGTTCGCCTCAATCTCGTGAACGAGGAGCAGTTGACGGGCTTCCTGTCCCGGCAGTACGGCATCCCGTCCATCACGCTCTCCCAGCTCGACGTCGATCCGGAATTGCTGCGCCTGGTGCCGTCTCAGATCGCGAAGAAGTACGAGGTCCTCCCCATCCGGCGCGTGGGCGACTCCCTGGCGCTCGCCATGGCCGACCCCACCAACGTCTTCGCCCTCGACGACGTCGCCTTCATGACCAATTTGAAGGTGCTGCCGCTAGTGGCGCCCCAGGCGGCGATCCGGAAGGCGATCGACCGCTTCTACGACAACCAGAGCGACGCCATCTCGGGCGTGCTCACCGCCCTCACCAGCGAGGCGCCCAACGTCGAAGTGGTCGACAGCGACGAGTCCGCCAACAAGGTCGACGTCTTCGAGCTCAAGGAATCGGCGGACGAGGCGCCCGTCGTCAAGCTCGTCAACATGGTGCTCGTCGACGCCATCCAGAAAGGGACGTCGGACATTCACTTCGAGCCGTACGAGAAAGTGTTCCGGATCCGGTTCCGCATCGACGGCGTGCTCCAGGAGGTGCTCGCTCCCCCCAAGAAGCTCGAGTCGGCGCTCATCTCCCGGCTCAAGATCATGTCGAACCTCGACATCGCGGAGCGTCGACTGCCCCAGGACGGCCGCATCAAGCTGCGCTACAACCAGCGCGAGATCGACTTCCGGGTGTCGATCCTGCCCACGATCTTCGGCGAGAAGGCCGTGCTCCGTATCCTCGACAAGGAAGCGCTGAAGCTCGACCTCACCCAGCTCGGCTTCGATCCCTGGAGCCTCGAGAACTTCGATAAGGCGATCAACCAGCCGTACGGGATGGTCCTGATCACGGGCCCCACTGGCTCCGGCAAGACGACCACGCTGTACTCCGCGATCCACACCATCAACTCTCCCGACGTCAACATCATGACGGCGGAGGATCCCGTCGAGTACAACCTCAAGGGCGTCAACCAGGTGCAGATCGACGAAGGCGTGGGTCGGACGTTCGCGGCCGCTCTCCGCTCGTTCCTGCGGCAGGACCCGGACGTCATCCTCGTCGGCGAGACCCGGGACCTGGAAACCGCGCAAATCGCCATCCGGGCCGCGCTCACCGGCCATCTCGTCTTCACGACCCTCCACACCAACGACTGTCCTTCCACCATCGCCCGGCTCATCGACATGGGCGTCCCCAACTTCCTGGTGGCGTCGTCGATGCAGCTCATCCTCGCCCAGCGTCTCGGGCGCAAGGTCTGCAAGCAGTGTCGCGAGCCCTATGACACCGACGAGGAAACGCTGGTGCCGTACGGCCATGTGCTGAGCGGCGTGGGCAAGACGCAGTTCTACAAGGGCAAGGGGTGCCCCGCCTGCAACCAGACCGGGATGAAGGGCCGCGTCGCCATCTACGAGGTAATGCCGATCACCGAGGAACTACGCGACCTTATCCTCAAGAACGCGTCCACCGCCGAGCTCAGGTCCATGGCGCAAGCGCAGGGCATGAAGACCCTCCGCCAGGCAGGCCTTTTGAAGGTGCTCGACGGAACCACGACGCTGGACGAGGTCCTTCGCGTTACGATCGCGTAGGGAAGCCTCGCCGGCGGCCGGCGCCGGGACGTGCATCATTCTCGTCACACCGTAGGAGACGGCGCATGGCTGTGTTCGCGTACCGGGGCAGGTCCACGGCGGGAGCCGTGTCCGGTGAGGTGGAGGCCGACGACCGGCTGGCGGCGGTCACGCAGCTCCGAGCCAAGGGCGTCGTACCGACCGCGGTCGAGGAGCGCAAGGGGAAGACGGCGGCGGCCACCGCCGGCACCAAGAAGATCCGCGGCAAGGTCAAGGACAAGGACCTCGCCATCTACACCCGGCAGTTCTCCACCATGGTCGACGCCGGACTCCCCATCGCGCAATGCCTCCAGATCCTGTCCGAGCAGAGCGACTCGAAGCCCTTGCGCGAGGTGACCGCGCTCATCGCCCGCGACGTCGAGGGAGGCTCCACGCTGGGCGACTCCTTCCGCAAGTATCCGCGGGTCTTCGATGACCTCTTCACGAACATGCTCCAGGTCGGGGAGTCGGGTGGCGTGCTCGACGTGGTCCTCCAGCGCCTCTCCGGCTACATCGAGAAGGCGGCCGCCCTCAAGCGGAAGGTCAAGGGCGCGATGGTGTATCCAATCACCATCATCTCCGTCGCCTGTCTCATCATCATCTTCATGATGGTGTTCGTCATCCCGACGTTTGCCACCATGTTCAAGAACCTCGGCGCCGAGCTTCCCCTGCCCACGAAGATCGTCATGTGGGCGTCGGACTTCACGCGGAAGTACATCATCTTCATGATCCTCGCCATCGCCGGCCTCATCTACGCCTTCAAGCGCTACTACCGGACGGAGAACGGCAGCACCGTCATCGACACCTTCATGCTGAAGGTGCCCGTCATCGGCATGCTGATCCGGAAGGTGGCGGTGGCGCGCTTCACGCGCACGCTGGGGACGCTGATCTCGTCCGGCGTGCCGATTCTCGAAGGGCTCCGCATCACCGCGCGCTCCGCGCAGAACCGCGTGGTGGAGAAGGCCGTTATGCAGGCCCGCTCGGCGGTGACGTCGGGCCGCACGCTCGCGGAGCCCCTGAAGGGCACGCCGGTCTTCCCGCCCATGGTCGTCCACATGATCAACGTCGGTGAGAACACGGGCGCTCTCGACGCCATGCTCTCCAAGATCGCCGACTTCTACGACGACGAGGTCGACACCGCCGTCAGCGCCCTCACGTCGTTGCTGGAACCGCTCATGATCGTGTTCCTGGGCGTGGTCGTGGGCGGACTCGTGGTCGCGATGTACATGCCGATCTTCAAGCTGGTGACGCTGGTCAAGTAGTGAAGTCGCTCGACGCCAACCGCCTCCTGCGCGGGTTCTCGTGGGTGCGGCTGGGGCTCGCCGAGCTCCTGCTCGTGGTGGGACCGCTCCTCCCTCCCGAGCTGATGCCGGGAACCAATGCCGGCATCCTCGCCCTCGCGTTGCCGGTGGCGGTGGTGTCCTCGGGGGCCATCTTGCTCTTCGGCCCCGTGGCGCAGCCCCGCCGCATCGCCTGGTTCCTGTGCTTGCTCGACGTCACGTTGATCACGGCGGTCGTGGCCGCCACCGGCGGCGCGCGCTCGATCTTCGCCTTCCTGTACGTGCTCTCCGTCACCGGCGCCTGCGTGCTGCTGTCGCGGACGGGTGGCCTCGGCATCGCCGCCGTGTGCAGCGTCCTCTACACCGGCCTCGTGCTCGGACGGACCGTCTTTCCCATGAACGTCTTCTTCGAGGCACCGGGAGAGACGACCGCCCTCGAGGTCCTCACGATCTTCCTCAATTCCGGGACGTTCCTCATCGTGGCGATCGTGGCGGGCGGCGTTGCCGAGCAATTCCGGACCGTGCACGAGGAGCTGGAGACGGAGCGGAAGAACCTCAGCGACCTCCAGGCCTTCAAGGACCTCGTCTTCCAGTCGCTCGACACGGGCGTCATCGCCCTCGACCTCGAGGCGCGCGTGACCGCGTTCAACCGGGCCGCGGAGCGGATCACGGGGCTGTCGGCCCACGACGCCATCGGGCGCCGGTGGACGGCGCTCTTCGGACCCGGCGTCGCCCTCGACGCCGTGGAGGCCGCCATCGATGCGGGAGCGCGGACGGGTCCGCGCCACGAGCTGATGCTGCCGTATGCGCGGGGCGGCACCGTCCCCGTGCGCGTGGCCTTCTCCGCCGTCCGTTCCGCCGACGGCACGCGCGTGGGCATCATCGCGCTCTGCGAGGACCTCTCCACGCTGCGCGAGATGGAGGAGCGCGTTCGCCAGGCCGATCGTCTCGCCACCCTCGGTCGCATGGCCGCCAACATCGCGCACGAGATCCGCAATCCATTGGCGTCGATGACGGGCGCCCTCGAGGCCCTCACGAGCGGCCTCCCCACCGAGGAGCGTGACCGCCTCGCCCAGATCGTGCTGCGCGAGTCTGACCGGCTGAACGAGATCATCAAGAACTTCCTGGAGTACGCGCGTCCGGCTCCCATTGTCTTAGAATCGGTCGATGTGGCGCACGCGCTCGACGAGGTTCTGGTCCTCCTCGAGCACCGGGGCAAGTCGCTCAAGATCGTACGCGAATTCACGGGACCGATCCCCTGGCGCGTCGATCCCCAGCAATTCCGCCAGGCCATCTGGAACCTCTGCTTGAATGCGGTGGAAGCGATGACGGACGGCGGAGAGCTGCGCGTGGGAGCCGAGATCCGGCGCCGGCGGCTCGAAGTGTGGGTGGCCGACACCGGGGAAGGCATCGGGGCCGGCGATCTTTCGCACATCTTCGAGCCGTTCTTCTCCACCAAGCCGAACGGCAGCGGTCTCGGCCTCGCTCTCGTCCACCGCATCGCGCAGGATCACGGCGGCGACGTCGACGTCCGTAGCGCGCCCGGCTTCGGCAGCCACTTCACCCTTACCCTTCCCGCCCACGATGGCTGACGCGCGCGTCCTCGTCGTCGACGACGAGCGGAGCATGCGTGATCTGCTCTCGATCATGCTGAAGCAGAGCGGATATCACGTGGTGGCCGCCGACGGCGGCGAAGAGGCGCTGGCCGCCATCGCCCAGGAGCCCTTCGACCTCGTCATCACCGACCTCCGGATGCGGAAGGTCGACGGCATCGCCGTCCTCCGCGCGGCCAAGGAGCATTCGCCGCACACGGTCGTCCTCGTGGTGACCGCCTTCGCGTCCACGGAGACGGCGGTGGAGGCCATGAAGCTCGGCGCCTACGACTACATCACCAAACCGTTCAAGCTCGACGAGATCAAGCTGATCATCGCCAACGCCATCGAGCGCAAGCGTTTGCAGGACGAGAACGTCGCCCTCAAGCGCCAGCTCCGCAAGGAACGCGGGTTCGAGCACTTCATCGGCAAGAGCCGGAGCATGCTCGAGGTCTTCGAGACCATTCGCAAGACGGCCGACAGCGGCTCCACGGTGGTGGTCACGGGCGAGAGCGGTACCGGGAAGGAGCTGGTGGCGCAGGCCATCCACGGCGAGAGCGCGCGGCGACAGGGGCCGTTCGTCTCCGTGAACTGCGGCGCCGTGCCCGAGAACCTGATGGAATCGGAGCTGTTCGGGCACATGAAAGGCGCGTTCACGGGTGCCATCGCCACCACGGAGGGACTGTTCGCGGCCGCCCACGGAGGGACACTGTTTCTCGACGAAATCACCGAAATACCGCAGTCGGTGCAGGTGAAGCTCCTGCGCGCCATCCAGGAGCGGGAGATCAGGCGGGTGGGCGACGTGAAAGACGTGAAGGTCGACGTTCGTCTCATCGCCGCCTCCAACCGCGACCTCGCGAAGGCCATGGCGCAAGGGACGCTCCGGGAGGACCTCTTCTATCGGCTCAACGTCATCCCCATCCAGCTTCCGCCGCTGCGGGACCGCCGCGAGGACATCCCGCTCCTCGTCGCGCACTTCATCCAGAAGATCTGCCGGGAGACCGGCAAGGACGTCCGCGGCGTCACCCCGGAAGCCCTCGCGATCCTCGAGTCGTATGCGTGGCCGGGCAACATCCGCGAACTGGAGAACGTGATCGAGCGCGCGATCGTGCTCGGAGGCGGGCCCATGGTGCGGCCGGAGGCGCTGCCGCCCACGCTGCGGTCGCCGTCGAGCGTCCACGACGTAGCGGTGGAGATTCCCGAAGGTGGTCTCGACCTCGAAGCCACCATCGACCGCGTCGAGCAGCGCTACATCGAGCTCGCGCTTGCGCGTGCGGGCGGCGTGCAGACACGCGCCGCCGAGCTCCTCGGGGTGAGCTTCCGGCAGTTCCGCTACAAGCTCCACAAGCACACGGCGAAGACACCCCGGGCCACCTCACCGGATCACCGGTGACGGATTTCGTCACGGCGCTTGTCAACGCCGGTCAAAGCGGCGCCCGCGCCGTCGATCGCCCGCACGCTAGTCGCCGATTCTAAAGACCCCGGCGCGAACCCGCGTTTGGCACCCCCCGTGCACACCCTTTGGGTCACGACGCCGACGGCGTGGGCCGCCCGGCGCGCAAACAATCTTGACACCAGGGGGGCTTCAATGATCGCGTTCTGGAATAAGAAACGTCTCACGCTCGGCAGCGAGCGTGGCTTCACGCTCATCGAGCTGATGATCGTGGTCGCGATCATCGGCATCCTGGCTGCCATCGCCATCCCGCTCTATGCGAACGTTCAGCAGCGCGCCCGTATCGCCAAGGTTCAGGCGGACCAGCGTGCGCTCGCGTCGGCTATCTCGATCTTTCAGGCGCACACGGGCGGGCTCCCGGCTGCGCTCGCGAACCTGACGGCCACCGTGTCGAACGGGCAGGGCCAGACGGCGGGCCCGTTCATTGCGCGCGAACCGTCGCCTCCCGGTGGCGGCACCCCGGCGTGGGGCGCGACCTACACGTACACGGATAACGGTAACGGCACGTTCACGCTCACGGCGACGGGTGACGGCACCACGATCACCACTCCGTAGCGACAGCACGCTTCGCGCTCGGATGTATCGACGGGGAGGCACCTGCCTCCCCGTTTTGTTTTGTGTGCCCTCGAGGGCACACGCCCGTCCGCTGGTGCGGTGGCGAGCGGCGTCAGTTTCTGAAGGCAACCCAGGTGACCGATTTTGTCAGCGCACGTGCCCAAAACCATCAGAAGCGGCATCGCGCGTGGCCGGCGGGTGTTCGTCAAACCAATGAATTCATTTCGGTCCCACCTGAAGGACCTTTGGCACTGGGCGTGCACTACTCCGGCGGCAACGCGCCCGTGGGGGCGGACAGGTAGAAGTCCAAAGGGGGAATTCGTCATGATTCGTTTCTGGAACACGAAGCGCCTCACGCTCGGGAGTCAGCGTGGTTTCACGCTGATCGAGCTGATGATCGTGGTCGCGATCATCGGTATCCTGGCGGCGATCGCCATCCCGCTCTATGCAAACGTTCAGCAGCGCGCCCGTATTGCGAAGGTGCAGGCCGACCAGCGCGCTCTCGCGTCGGCGATCTCGATCTACCAGGCTCACACGGGTGGGCTCCCGGCTGCGCTCGCGAACCTGACGGCTACCGTGTCCAACGGACAGGGTCAGACGGCGGGTCCCTTCGTGGCGCGTGTCCCTTCGCCTCCCGGTGGCGGCACCCCGGCGTGGGGCGCGACCTACACGTACACGGATAACGGTAACGGTACGTTCACGCTCACGGCGACGGGTGACGGCACCACCATCACCACTCCGTAACGCCGCTCTGGAACACGAGGCGGGGAGGGAGCATCCTCCCCGCCTCGTATTTTCGGCGGCCGGGGCCCTATGCTCGACCGAACCATCAGCATCCTGACCGCCGCTGTCGCCGTCGACACCGAGTCCGCACCGTCCGATCGCGTCCGCGTTTCCCCGCTGACGCAGTACCTGCTGCCCGCTGCCCTCGCCGTGCTCGCGTTCCTGGTCTTCGCGCCCGCACTCTGGAACGGTTTCGTGGAATGGGACGACGACGTCAATCTCCTCCGTAACACGCAATACCGTGGTCTCGGCTGGGCTCAGCTCCGCTGGATGCTCACGACGATCCTGATGGGCCACTACATTCCCCTCACCTGGTTCACGTTCGGCCTCGACTTCACGATGTGGGGCATGGACCCCTTCGGGTATCACCTCACCAACCTGATCCTGCACGCGGCGAACACGGCCCTCGTCTACCTGGTCGCGCGGCGGCTGCTCTCGCGCGCGACGTCGCTGCGCGAGCCGCGTCTCGGTATTGCCGCCGCCACCGCCAGCGTGTTCTTCGCGGTTCATCCGCTGCGCGTGGAATCCGTGGTGTGGGTGACGGAGCGCCGCGACGTCCTCTCCGGCTTCTTCTTCCTCCTCGCCGTGCTGACGTACCTCGTCTCCACGGACCACACCGGAGGTCGGAAGCGGTGGTTCCTGGCGGCGGGGGCCGCGTCGTTCGCGCTCGCGCTCGTCTCGAAATCGATCACCATGACGCTGCCGCTCGTCCTCGTGCTCCTCGACGTGTATCCGCTGCGACGGCTCGGTGGGGATCAGGGCTGGACGGGGCCCCGCGCGCGACTGGTGTGGATCGAGAAGCTTCCGTTCTTCGTGCTGGGAGCGGCCGGCGCCGCCGTCTCCTACTACGCCGTGTACGCGAACGCATTCTTGACGCCGCTCACCCGGTATCCGCTGCCGGCGCGCATTGCGATGACGCTCTACAGCGTCGCGTTCTATGTCGCGAAGACGGCGCTCCCCCTCGGGCTCTCCCCGATGTACGAGCTGCCCGCGCATCTCGACCCCTGGGAACTGCGTTTCGTCGCGAGCGCGCTCTTCGTCATGCTCGTAAGCACGGTCACGCTCGTATTGTGGAAGCGGTCGCCGGCAGGGCTCGCCGTCTGGCTCTACTACGGCATCGTGCTCGGCCCCGTCACCGGATTCATCCATTCCGGCCACCAGCTCGCCCACGATCGTTACAGCTATCTGTCCTGCCTCGGATGGGCGCTGCTGGTGGGGGGCACCGTGGGTGTCGTCCTTCGCGCGACGGCGCGCCGTCGTGTGCGTCCGTTCTTCGCGGTCCTGGCGGGCGTGGCCGGGATCGTCTGGCTCGTCGGCCTCGCCTTCCTCACCGTGCGCCAGAACGAGGCGTGGCGCGACACCGAGCGCCTGTGGTTGTACGCGCTGCAGGCCGATCCCACCTGCGCGGTGTGCCACAGCAACCTCGGCGCCTACCTCGTGAACCAGAACATGGTGGAGCCCGCGCTCCAGCATCTCCACCGCACGATCGAGCTCCGCCCGGAGCGCCTGAAGACCCACGGCAACATCGGCCTCGCGCTGCTCAAGCTCGGGCGCGTGGAGGAGGCGATTCCCCGCTTCCGTCTCGCCCTCGAGGAGGATCCTTACGACGTCGGCTTCCTCACGAACTTGAGCGTGGCCCTAATGCGGCAGGGCCGGACGGCGGAAGCGCTTCCCTATCTGGGCCGTGCCCTCGAACGCGACCCGGGCCACATCCTCGCCCGCACGAATCTCGGCACTGCGCTCGCGAAGCTCGGGCAGCGCTCGGAAGCGCTCAAGCAGTACCGCCTGGCCCTCGCCATCGATGCCGACGCGCCCCCGCCCCATCTCGGTCTCGCCACGCTGTATCGTGAGAGCGGCGACATGGCGTCCGCGAGGCGGGAGTACGAGACGCTGCGTGCGCTCAAGTCTCCACTCGCCGAGCAGATCAGTCCCGCCTTCATCGAGGAGTGGTGATGGTCGGCGTCGTTTTCGCGTTCGGCCTCGTCATCGGCAGCTTCTTGAACGTCGTCATCGCGCGCTTGCCCGCGCGCCGGAGCCTGTGGGCGCCGCGGTCGGCGTGTCTCGGGTGTGGAACTCCCATCGCGTGGCACGACAACATTCCGGTCCTGTCCTTCGTCGCTCTCCGCGGTCGCTGTCGCGCGTGCGGGGTCGCGATCTCCGCGCGCTATCCGATCGTGGAGCTGGGCACGGCGATCCTCTGGAGTCTCGCGTATCGCGAATTCGGCCTCACCCCCGAGCTGGCGGTGGCGCTCCTCCTGCTGTCCGCACTCATCGTCATCACCGCCATCGATCTCGATCACCAGATCATTCCGGACGCGATCACGCTCCCCGGCATCGTGACAGGATTCGTTGCCAATCTGGCGACCGGACGCGTGCCATGGCTGGATTCGCTCCTCGGCATCCTCGTCGGTGGCGGCATCTTTTTGATCATCATCATTGCCAGCGGCGGCGGGATGGGCGGCGGAGACATGAAGCTCGGCGCGATGCTGGGCGGTTTTTTGGGCTGGAAAGTCCTGCTCTTGTCGGTGTTCGCGTCGGTGCTGCTCGGAGGCGCGCTCGCCATCGGCCTCCTCGCGGCCGGGCGCCGGGGTCGTAAAGACCCCATCCCGTTTGGTCCCTTCCTTGCACTTGGCGGCGCCGTCGGCCTCTTCTGGGGCGACCGCCTGCTGCATTGGTACCTGGCGTCATTTCAACCATGAGATGGACATGCCAATGAACGACGTGACGAGGCGACCCAATCGCGGCCAGCGAGGATTCTCGCTGACCGAGCTCGTTGTCGTGGTGGCCATCATCGGAGTTCTCGCCGTTCTCGCGACCCCGTTCTTCATCACATACCTCCGCAACGCGGCGGTCCAGGGCGCCGCGGGCGAGGTGGCGACGATCCTGAACCAGGCTCGGCAGCTCGCGATCGCTCGGAACGGAAGCGTGTGCGTCCGGATCAACGGCGCCACCATGCGCTACGAGCTGAACGCCTGCGGAAGCGCCGTTTACTACCGTGGCCCGGGAACGGACAGCAATGGCTACATGCGTCTCACGGACAACGTCAATCTGGCGACGACTGCGGACCCGGTCTTCACGAGTCTCGGCGCAGCGGCGCCGGCGGCAACCTACACCGTGACGCACTCCCAATATCCCACCATCACGACGACCGTCACGGTCTCGGGCTCGGGCCGTGTACGGGTCGGACCGTAGACGGCGGTGCTGCATGCGGGTCGCGGTGAACGAGCGCGGGCTGACGCTCGCGGAGGTGTTGGTGGCGACCGTCATCATCGCGGCGGGCTTTCTCGCCGTCCTCACCGCCTTTCCGCAGGCGATGACCGGTGTGCAGACGGGCAACGAGGAATCGACGGCGACGTTCCTCGCTCAGCAGAAGCTCGAGTCCTTGCGGGCGGCCGCCGTGAACGATCCCATGCTCACGGCGGCGACCTTCAGCAACGGCGTCACCACGGAAGCGTACGGCACCATTCCGAACGCGCAGAAGTACCAGCGCGTCACCGCCATCACGGCCGGCCCCACCACGACCACCAAGCGCGTTACGGTGACCGTGACGTACCGGCCCTCCGTCGCGACGTCCACGGGCGGGAGCGCCGCCCGCACGGTGACCGTCGCCACCGTCCTCTCCACGAGGCGGTGACGATGGCGCGAATGACGGGAGACGACCGCTCGGCATGCGCGGGGTGGATGGAGCGCGCCGTCGATCTCCCTCTCCCCGCCCGGGGTGCCTGACCGGCCGCGCGTGCGACACATCGAAAACGCGAAACGCGCCTGGAACGAGCGCGGGCTGGCACTGCCGCTGGCGGTGATCTGTCTGCTCACCGTCACGGGGCTCGTGCTCACGTTTCTCACCGTGAGCGCCATCGAGCCGCAGATCTCGGCGAACCACGCGCGGGGAACCCAGGCGCGCTACGCCGCCGAGGCCGGCATCGAATGGGGCTTCGACTATCTCGTCCGCACTCCCGACTGGAATGCCGTCCTCGCGGGAGCGACGGGCACCGGCCGGGACATCACGCCGGGCGCGCCCTGGGCGGGCGCCACCCCGGTGCTCGGGACCTTCACGCTGATCGTCCGCAACGACTGGCGCGCCGCGGATAGCGCCATCACCGGTGTCCCGCGCGATTCGTCCGGCGCGCCGACGACGGATACGAACAACGTCCTCCTCGTCACCGCCACCGGCAGCTTCCGCGGCGCCATGCAGACGATCACGGCGGCGGTGAGGAAAGGAGTGCTCCCCACGACCAACGCCGCCCTCGCCTTCCCGGGGTTGGGGGCGGGCGTCGACTTCGCCCACTCCGCCTTCACCATCGACGGGACCGACTCCAATCTGGATGCGTCCGCGGGCGCCGCGCGGCCGGTCTACGGGATCTCGGTCGCCGGCGGCGCCACCGGTAATCAGACGCTCGTGCGGGACGCCGTCGCCGCCAACACGCAGAATCAGGTGCGGGGCCTGAGCGCGACGAGTGCGACGGCGCCGGCGGCCGCGACGGTGGCGAGCGGCGAGAGCGCCATCGCCAGCGACGGCGCTCTCACGTCATCGCAGATTCTCGAGTTCGTGGACGCCGTCAAGGCTCAGGCCGATGTCACGATCGACGTCAGCAACGGGACGCGCGCCACCGTGGCGGGAGCGGGAGGGAGTTGCGCGGACGTCGGTTCCCGCACCTGCTGGGGAACGCTCGACTACCCGAAGATCGTCTACGTGAAGGGCGGCCTGACCGGCAGCCCGGGCATCGCCATCACCGGCAACAGCGAGGGCACCGGTGTCCTCATCGTGGACAGCGCGGAGGCGTCGATCGAAGGGCCGTTCCGCTGGAACGGGCCCATCATTCTCACCGGCCACAACGTGTCGCTTCGGTATGGCGGCTCCGGCAGCGGCGACATCTTCGGCGCCGTCATCATCAACGAACTGGCGACGACCACGACGTCGGTGCAGCTCGGGAGCGACGCCGCCCGTCCCGCCGCCATTCGGTACAGTCGGCAGGCCCTCGACCTCGTCGACCGTGGCCTCAGCCGTCGTTTCGTTCACCTCTATAGCTGGCGGGAGCACTAGCGTGACGTGGGCGGGGACGTGTGGCGGCGTTTCTCCGGTGAGAGAACAGCGACGGACGACACAGAAACGTAGGTCGCTGGAGAACGGTCACCTATACTGAACCAAGAGTGAGAATACATGTTTAAGTTGCCCTTCTTGCGTAAAGCGGCGGATGTCTTCGGCCTCGATATCGGCTCCAGCGCCATCAAGGTCGTGCAGCTCGACGGGTCGGGCAAGTCCTACCGCCTCTCCGCGCTCGGCATCACCTCGCTCGGCCCCGACGTCATCACCGAGGGCGCCATCAAGGATCCGGGCGCGGTCGTGGACGCGATCAAGGACGCGGTGGCCAAGGCCGGCATCAAGACGACCGACGCCGCCATCGCAATCGCCGGACGCGAGCTGATCATCAAGAAGGTTCAGATCCCGGAGGTCCCGGAAAAGGAGCTGCGGGGCGCCATCCAGCTGGAGGCGGAGCACCACATCCCGTTCTCGATCGACGAGGTCTTCCTCGACTACCAGGTCGTCGGGCACCACGATCGCGTCCTCGATCTGATCCTGGTCGCGGTGAAGAAGTCGAAGGTCATCGAGTACGTGGGAGTGGTGGAAGAGGCGGGCCTCAATCCGGTCATCGTCGACGTCGACGGCTTCGCCCTCGGCAACCAGTTCGAGCTCAACCATCCCGGCGAGGACGGAGAGGCGGTCGCCCTCATCGATATCGGCGCCTCCATCATGAAGACCAACGTGGTGCGGGGAGCGGCGACCATCTTTGCGCGCGACATCCCGTTCGGTGGTCATCGCTACACGGAGGCGATCGCCGAGCACCTCCGGATTTCCCGCGACCGCGCGGAGGAAGCCAAGCTCGGCCGCGCTCCCGACATCGCCTGGGACACGCTCGCGCCCGCCCTGGAAGCGGTATCGCGAGAGCTCTCGCTCGAGGTGCAGCGGACGTTCGACTACTTCGCGTCCACCGCCGAGTCGGAGCGCATCGCCAAGATCGTCCTCGCCGGCGGCTGCGCGCAGCTTCCCGGTCTCGACGACTACCTCTCCTCGAGTTGGGGAATCCCCGTCGAGCTCGCTCGGCCCTTCGAGCGCGTCGACGTCTCGCGCGAGTACGCGGATGCCGTGGCGGCGGCCGGCCCCGCCCTCGCGGTGGCGGCAGGTCTCGGACTCCGCCGGCCAGGAGACAAGGACGCATGATCAGGATCAACCTCGCGCCCGCACCCGAACGCCGACGGGGGGCCGGGTTCCGGATCTCGGTACCGAGCTTCAACCTCGGCATGCTGTTCTTGGTCGTGTACGCGGTGGCCTTCCTCGGCATCGGCGCCTACTGGAAGATCCTCTCCAGCGCCGAGAGCCGCTTGACCGCCAGCATCCACGACGGCCAGCGCGAGCTCGACACCCTCAAGCTCAAGATCGGCAAGCTCGGGAAGGTGAAGGAGCTGCACGCCGAGCTCCAGAAGCGGGTCGCGGCCATCGAGACGCTCACGAAGGATCAGACGCGGCCCATCCTCCTCGTGGACGCATTCGCCGACATGATCCCCCGCGATCTGTGGATCACCGGTATCGAGGAGCGCTCCTCGTCCCTCAAGGTCACGGGCACCGCCTTCTCCACGACGGCCGTGGCCGACCTCATGTCGAACCTCCGCGCCTCGGGGAGGTTCAAGGAGGTCGATATCGTGGTCTCGCGCCAGGACCTCACCAAGACCCCGCGCCTGGTGACCTTCGAGGTCACCTGCCGGTTCGAGATCTGAGATGGAATCGCTGAAGACGGCGTTCGCTCCGATTCTGAACGCGCCGAAGCCGCACAAGATCGCGATCGGCGTGATGGTGCTCGTGCTCGTGGGCGGCCTCACGTACTACTTCCTCCTGTCCCCGCTCCAGCAGCGAGTGGCCGAGCTGGAGACGCAGAACGAGCAGGTGCAACGCGAGGTGGCCCAGCATCGGGCGATGGTGGCCGACCTCGAGCGTTATCGCCGCGAGGCCGCCGAGCTCGAGAAGCGTCTGGCCATCCTCCAGGAGAAGCTGCCCACCGAAAAGGAGATGCCGCCGCTCTACCGCACCATGTCGGACGCGGCGTTCGAGTCGGGCCTGGCGGTGTCGCTCTTCCAGCCGCGTGAGGCCAAGGTCCGCGACTACTACAACGAGATCCCGATCAGCATCGTCGCCGAGGGCGGCTATCACGAGCTCGGTGAGTTCCTCGAGAAGGTGGGCAGGCTGCCGCGGGTGGTGACGGTGGGCGACATGAAGCTCAGCGGCCTCACGAGGCAGAAGAATCCGATGAAGGCCGAGGTGACGTTCGCTACCTACACCTACCGCCCGGTTGGTTCGCCGCCGGCGCCGAAGCCCGGCGCCGCGCCAGGAGCCAAGTGATGACGGTCTCGCGCTCTCTGTTTTGGTCGCTCGGGCTGGTGACTACGCTGACCGCCTGCAGCGGCGGCCCTTCGGGGCCGGAGCTGACAGTGGCCCCCAAGCCGGCCGCACCCGGTCAACCGGTGGCGGCCGTCGTCACGCCGCCGCCGGCGATGCCCGAAGGCTCCCGCGTCGGCTACGACCGTAAAGGCCGGCGAGACCCATTCGAGGTGCTGGAGGTCCGGCAAGGCGCCAAGGGAGTGACGGTGTCTTCCGCCAAGCTCACCGGCATCGTGCGCGGCGATGGTTCGCCGCTGGCACTCGTGGAGACGCCGGAGGGACTCGGCTACATCCTCAAAACGGGCGACACCCTGGGCGACGGACGACTTCTCGAGATCGGGCAGGACACCGTGGTGTTCGGCGTTGTGCCGACGCCAGGTGAAGCCGCTAACCGCGTGATCTTAAAACTGGCGACCAACTAATCATGAGTCATTCACGGAGAGGTATGCGGACGACAGTGCGGCGGCTGGCGTTGATTCTCCTGATGCCGGTAGCGGCGTCGGCGGCAGAGACGCGGACCGAGAGCAGCGTTGTCCGGCTCACGGACGTGAGTGTCGTCTCCCAGCCGGGAGGCACGGCGGTCCACATCAAGACCGAAGGCGCCGTGAAGTACCGGGCGGAGATGATCGACTCCCCGAACCGGCTCGTCATCGACTTCGAGGACACGAAGTACAGCTGGCGGAAGACGCCGCTCACGGTGAGCGCGCCGCCCGTCAAGCAGATCCGCGGCAGCCAGTATCAGAGCGGGATCGCCCGCGTGGTCGTGGAGCTGTCACAGAAGTCCGGCTATTCCGTGCGCGAGGATCCGGACGGCCTCACCGTGATCCTTCCCTCCGCCGCGCCCGCGCCGCGAGGGGCCGATGCCAGGACGCCCGCGGCAGAGCCGAAAACGGCGGCGGCGGCGCCGAAGAGCGCGGCGGCAACGGAGGCGAAGGCGCCCGCAATCGGCGAAGGCGCGGCCGCGGTCGCGACACCGGGAGAGTCGACGGGGACTGCCGGCAAGACCAACCCCCCGAAGCCCGCGAAGACGACGGCTGACGCGAAGCCAGGCGTACGCCTCGCTCAGGCCCCGGCGCCCGCGCAGGCCCCGACGACGGCGCCGGCGGCGGAGCGGCGTCTGATCTCGCTCGACTTCAAGGACGCCGACGTCGTCAACCTCCTCCGTATCCTCGCCGCCGAGAGCAGCAAGAACATCGTCATCGGCGAGGACGTCAAGGGCAAGATGTCGATCTCGCTCCGCAACGTCCCGTGGGAGCAAGCCCTCGACACGATCCTCGAATCGCGCGGCCTCGTGAAGGTGGAATCGGGCAACGTCATCCGCATCGTGTCGTCCGAACAGCTCACGAAGGAGCGCGAGGCCCGGGCGCGCGTGGAGGAGGCCAAGGTCAAGGCGGAGGCCGACGTCCGCGCGAAAGTCGCGGAGGCGGCGCTGAAGGAGGCGGAGGCGCTCACCAAGAAGCTGGTCGCCGACGCTGCCGCCAAGGAGGCGGAGGCGCGCGGGCCGCTGAGGGAAGAGACCATCCGCCTGTCGTACGCCGATCCCGACATCGTCGCCGAAACCCTGCAGGGAATCCTCGGGATCCCGAAGGAAGGACAGAAGATCCAGGGACCCGGCATCATCGGCGGCCCCCCGAATCCCGAGCTCCAGCCGTACGGCGCACCGCCCGGGACCCAGACGGTCACCATGCCGCCCGTCTCCGTCTCGCAGGACGTGCTCGCCAAGGGCCTCACCATTCGCGCGCACAAGCCGACGAACACGATCTTCCTGCGCCTGTACGAAGCGGACCTCGAGCGCATCAAGAAGCTGGTCCGCGAGTCGCTCGACATCCCGCTGCCGCAAGTCAAGATCGAAGCGCGGATGGAGATCCTCGACCGCAACGCGCTCGAGCAGATCGGTGTCCAGTGGGGCGGCCTCGTCAGCGGCACGGCGGCGACGACTTCTCTCGTCGGTCAGGGCATGCAGACGACCACCGCGGGTGGCCAGACCGTCCCGTTCCTGCCCGGCTTCATCCAGGGCACGAACCAGATCATCGACATGGTCCCGGTTCTCGGCGGCATGGGCCTCAACGGGCGACAGACCGTCCTCGCTCAGCCAAGCGTGATTCCGCCCGCGATCCCGCCCGCCACCGGCGGTCTTCCCGTCAGCTTCCAGACCGGGCTCCCGCTCGGCGGCAACCTCGTGAACCTGCCCATCAGCGCCCTCCCGAACGCCGGACCGCTTCCGGCGGCGGGGCTCTCGTTCGGGATCATCGGCACGAAGTTCAACATCAACCTCGCGCTGCAGGCACTCGCCGAGCAGGGAAAGACGCGCACGCTGGCCCGGCCCGAGATCGTCACCGTGGAGAACAACAAGGCCACGATGTCGCTCGGCGAAGAGATTCCCTACGCGACGATCAGCTCGGCGGGCACGCAGATCCAGTTCAAGGAGGCGCTGCTCAAGCTCGAGGTGACGCCGACGGTCATCCAGGAAGGCTCCGACATCAAGATCAAGATGCTGGTCGTCGTCGAGAACAACTCCCGCGGTACCGTGGTGAACCTCGGCTCCGCCGGTCAGCCGCCGGCCATCAACCGCCGGAAGGCGGAGACCCAGGTCCTCATCAAGGAGGGCGACCGCCTCATCATCGGCGGCGTGACGACGGCAGTGAACCAGAATACGGTCCGGAAGGTCCCGATCCTCGGCGACATGCCGCTGCTGGGGCTCCTCTTCCGGCAGAAGGAAAACTTCGAGAGCGGTCGCGAGCTGGTCGTGTTCCTGACGCCGAGCGTCCTGCGCTCCGTGCTCGCCGCGCCCGCGCCGCCTCCGGCGCCCCCCGCCCCGCCCGCGCCCCCCGCGCGGTAAGGCGAAAAGCGCGCGTTCCCCGGCCCCACGCCCTGCGGCGCCGCCGCAGGGCGTGGTAAGCTTGGCGCTCCGAGAGACACCATGCCTGCCACACTCCGCTTTCTCACCGCCGGTGAGTCCCACGGAGAGGCCCTGACCACGGTCATCGACGGGATGCCGGCCGGCCTCCCGTTGACCGAGGCCGACATTAATATAGACCTCGCCCGGCGCCAGCGCGGCTACGGCCGCGGGGGCCGCATGAAGATCGAGCGCGACCAGGTGCACATCACGGCCGGAGTCCGCGGCGGTATCACCCTCGGGAGCCCCATCACCCTCACCATCGCCAACCGTGACTGGGAGAACTGGAAGGCGACGATGGCGGTGGGGGCGCCCGACGACGCGGCCGCGCTGAAACAGGTCACGCGGCCGCGGCCCGGCCACGCCGACCTCGCAGGGGCCATGAAGTACGGCCACCGGGACATCCGCAACGTCCTCGAGCGCTCGAGCGCCCGCGAGACCACGGCGCGGGTGGCGGTGGCGGGTGTGGCCAAGCGGCTGCTCGCCGAGTTCGGGATCACGATCCTGAGCCACGTCACGGAGATCGGCGGGGTGCGGGTGGGCGACGTCGAGATGGCGTGGGACGACGTCACCCGGCGCGCCGAGGCCTCCGAGGTGCGCTGCGCGGACCCGGAGGCGGAGGCGGCCATCATCGCCGCCATCGACGACGCCAAGGCCAAGGGCGACACGCTGGGCGGCGTCTTCGAAGTCGTGGCGCTTGGCTGTCCGGTCGGCCTCGGCTCCTACGTGCAGTGGGACCGGCGGCTCGACGGCCGCATCGCCCAGGCCCTCTGCTCCATCCAGGCCATCAAGGGCTGCGAGTTCGGGATGGGCTTCGAGACGGCGCGGCGTCCTGGCTCGGGCGTCCACGACGAGATCTTGTTCGACGCCGCCGCCGGATTCGGACGCTCGAGCAACAACGCGGGTGGTCTCGAAGGTGGGGTCACCAATGGACAGCCGGTGGTGGTCCGTGCCGCCATGAAGCCGCTCTCCACCCTCCGCACGCCGCTCCGGTCGGTGGACGTGGCCACCAAGCAAGCGGTGGAGGCGGTGGTGGAGCGCAGCGATGTGTGCGCCGTTCCCGCCGCCGGCATCGTGGGAGAGGCGATGGTGGCCATCGTCCTCGCTGACGCCTTCCTGGAGAAGTTCGGTGGCGACAGCCTCGACGAGATCCGCCGCAACCACGGCGCCTACCTGGACAGCCTGAAGCAGTGGTAGGACGCCGCCCGCACGAGCGCGGCGAGGCCTACTGATGGTCGTGACCGTCGATCTCGGAAGCTCGTCCTACCGCATCGTCGTGGAAGCGGGCGCGCTCGGCACGGTGGGATCGCGCCTGCGCGAGCTCGGCGTCGGCGACCTCGTGGCCGTCGTCAGCAGCCCGTCCATCACGGAGCTCCACGGCAAGACCGTCATCGACAGCCTCGACGCGACGGGATTCCAGGTGCTGAGTCTCGCCGTTCCCGAGGGCGAGGCCGCGAAAACGCTCGCCGTGGCCGAGCAGTGCTGGAACGGCCTCCTCGACGCGGGCTTCGACCGCACCTCGACGGTGGTCGCCCTCGGCGGCGGCGCCGTGGGCGACGTGGCGGGGTTCGTGGCGGGGACGTACATGCGCGGGGTGAACGTGGTGCAGGTGCCGACCACACTCCTCGCGCAGGTCGACGCCTCCATCGGCGGCAAGACCGCCATCGATCATCCGCGCGCCAAGAACTTGATCGGGGTGTTCCACCAGCCCCGGCTCGTTCTCGTTGACCCCGCCGCCGTGGGGACGCTGCCGGCGCGCGATTTTCGGTCCGGGCTGGCGGAGATCGTGAAGCACGGCATCGTCCTCGACGCCTCCTACTTCGCGGAGGTCGAGGCGGCGGTGGCGCCCCTGCTCGCGCGCGATCTCGCCACCCTGGAGCGGATCGTGGGCGGCTCGTGCCGGCTGAAGGCGTCGGTGGTGGAACGGGACGTCCAGGAGGCGGCGCTGCGCGCGGTCCTGAACTACGGCCACACCATCGGCCACGCGCTCGAAGCCGCCACCGGCTACACGCGATGGACGCACGGGGAGGCGGTATCGCTCGGCATCGCGGCGGAGGCGCGACTGGCGAACCGCCTGGGACTGGCGACGCCGGCGACGGTGGAGCGCCAGGAGCGCCTGCTCAGCGCCCTCGGACTCCCCATCCGGACGCAGGCGGTGAACGTGGAGGCCGTGCTCGGCGCCATCCGTCACGACAAGAAAGCGCGCAACGGGCGCGTGCCCTTCGTCCTCGCTCCCACCCTCGGAAGCTTCCGCGTCGTCTTCGACGTGTCACCGGACGACGTGCGGGCCGTCGTGAACGAGGTCACGTCGGGGTGATTGACAACGAAAACGGCCGGTACGTATAACAGAACGCGATGTCGGTGGAAGACGCCACAACCGCCAACGCCATCCGCCGGCACGAAGAGCGGCTCGCGCGGGATCCTCAGTCGCTCGCCTTTGCGCAGCTCGCCGACCTCTATCGCAAGGCGGGGCGCACACGGGAAGCGATCAGCATCTGCCGGGAAGGACTGACGCGCTATCCGCACTACACGACCGCCCGCTTAATCCTTGCCAAGACCCTCATGGCCGATGGCGATCTCGCGGACGCCGTAGTCGAGCTGGAGGCGATTCTGGAATCGAGTCCGGCCGACGTGCAGTGTCATCGCCTCGCCGCCGAGGCGCGACGTCGCAGTGGTGACCTCGATCTGGCCGTCAAGCACCTGGAGGCGGCCACACGGCTCGATCCGGGCGACCGGGAATCGCGCGTGCTCCTGGCGCTCCTCCGCGCCGACCCCGCCGGCACCGGGGAGGCCACGGGCGTGGCCCGCGTGCTGCGCGACGACACCTTCGTGAACGTGACGTTCGCGACGACGTGCCTGGAGCAGGGGCTCGCGGACGAGGCGGCGCTCGTCTTCACGCGCATCTTGCGGCGCGATCCCGATCACAAGGATGCGCGCGAAGGGCTGGAATCCGCGCTGCGGGCGCGGTCACGACGGAAGGGGTAGCGAGCGATGCAGGTCTCGACGGCGGAGTTCAAGAAGGGGTTGCGGATCGTCTTCGACGACGCGCCCTACGTCATCGTGGATTTCCAGCACGTGAAGCCGGGCAAGGGCGGCGCCTTCGTGCGCACGAAGCTGAAGCACATGCGGCTGGGGAAGGTCATCGACAACACGTTCCGCTCCGGCGAGAAGGTGGAGCTGGTGGACTTCGAGGACAAGCACATGCAGTTCCTCTACCGCGACGACCGCTATCACTTCATGGACATGGAGTCGTACGAGCAGGTCTCGCTGTCGGCCCAGGAAGTGGGAGACGCCCGCGAGTATCTCAAGGAAAACACCGAGGTCGACGTGCTCTACATCGACGGCGCCCCCGCGACGGTGGAGCTGCCGAACTTCGTGGAGCTGGCCGTCGCCCGCACCGATCCCGGCGTCCGCGGCGACACCGCGCAGGGGGGAACGAAACCCGCCACCCTGGAGACGGGCGCCGTGATCCAGGTGCCGCTCTTCTTGAACGAGGGCGACGTGGTGAAGGTAGACACGCGCACGGGCGAGTACCTCGGCCGCGTGGCGACGGCGGGCGCGTGATGCCGATCCCGCGACGACGCCCCGGCGGCGACGATCTGCAACCGGAGCCGATCGTCGGCTTCGTCCGCCAGCTCGGCGCCGCCCTCACCGAGCTCGGGTTGTCGGAGGTGGAGGTGAGCTGGGGCGACGTCCGTGTCCGCCTCCAGCGTCCGTCCGCGAGCCCGGCGCCCGCTCCCGCGGCGGCGCTCGCGTCCGCTCCCGTCGTCGCCGACGCCGCTCCCGTCGAAGGCGCGACCGCGGGCCTCATCACCATCGAAGCGCCCATGGTGGGGACGTTCTACCGCGCGTCCGGGCCGACCGCCGATCCCTACGTGCGGGAGGGGGACGTGGTGAAGCAGGGACAGATCCTCTGCATCATCGAAGCGATGAAGCTCATGAACGAGATCGAGGCCAAGATCGCGGGGCGCGTGGCCAAGGTCCTCGTCGAGAACGCCCAGGCCGTCGAGTACGGGCAACCGCTCTTTCTCATCGATCCCGTGCGCTGAGGGCGGCGGCGGGTGACCGTCGCCCGCGGCGGTGAGGGAGGCGATGTTCCACAAGATCCTGGTCGCGAATCGCGGTGAGATCGCGCTCCGGGTGATCCGCACCTGCCGCGAGCTCGGCATCCGCTCCGTCATCGCGCATTCCAAGGCCGACGCGAACTCGTTGCCCGTGCGGGTCGCCGACGAGTCGATCTGCGTGGGTCCCGACGATCCGCGCGCGAGCTACCTCAACATCCCCGCCATCATCTCGGCCGCCGCCATCACCGACAGCGAGGCCATCCACCCCGGATACGGCTTCCTCTCGGAGAATCCCGCCTTCGCCGACATCTGTCGCGCGTGCGGGCTCGCCTTCATCGGTCCCACGCCGGAAGCCATCCGTCTCATGGGCGACAAGGCGCAGGCGCGACAGATCGCGGGCCAAGCGGGAGTGCCGATCGTTCCCGGCAGTGACATGCCGCTGAAGGAGGCCGGAGAAGCCGTGGACCTCGCGGAGCGGATCGGCTTTCCGGTGATCTTCAAGGCGGCCGCGGGCGGGGGCGGGCGGGGCATGCGCATCGTGCGCGAACGCACGGGGGCCGCCCAGGCGTTCGCGGCCTGTCAGTCCGAAGCGGCGGCCGCCTTCGGCTCGTCCGAGATCTACTGCGAGAAGTTCATCGAGAACGCGCGCCACGTCGAGGTCCAGGTGCTCGGGGACAGGAGCGGGATGCGCGTGCACCTGGGCGAGCGCGATTGCTCGGTGCAGCGGCGGTATCAGAAGCTGCTGGAGGAGTCTCCGGCTCCTCTGCTGACGGCGGAGACGCGGAGCGGGCTCCACCGCGCCGCCCTCACCGCCGCCGCCGCCGTCAACTACGTGAGCGCGGGGACGGTGGAGTTCCTCGTCGACGGCAACGGGCGCTTCTACTTCATCGAGATGAACACGCGCATCCAGGTCGAGCACCCGGTGACGGAGATGCTGACCGGGATCGACCTCGTGCGCGAGCAGATCCGGATCGCGGCGGGCGAGCCGCTCGGGTACCGCCAGGACGCCGTCACCTTCACCGGTCACGCCCTGGAGTGCCGCGTGAACGCCGAGGATCCGGAGACGTTCGCGCCGAGCGCGGGCCGGATCACGGCCTGGCTCCCGCCCGGCGGCTTCGGCGTGCGCGTGGACAGCCACCTCTTCGCCCCCTACGCGGTGCCGCCCTTCTACGACTCCCTCATCGCCAAGGTGATCGTGCACGGGCGCAACCGCGACGAGGCCATCGCCCGCATGCAGCGCGCGCTCGCCGAAACGGTGGTGGAGGGCGTGAAGACCACCATTCCGTTTCTGCTCAAGGTCCTCGCCGATCCCGGATTCCGTGCGGGCGGCTTCACGGGCGCCGACGTCGCCCGGCTGCGCGGATGATCGATCCCAGCCTCTACGTCGTCCTCGACCGCGCCGCCGCCCGCGGCCGGGACCTCGGCGACATCCTCGACGCCGCGGTGGGCGCGGGATGCCGCATGGTCCAGCTCCGCGAAAAGGAGTGGCCGTCGGGACGCTTGCTGCCGGTGGCGGAGCGACTGCGCCAGCGGTGCCGGGCGGCCGGCGTCACGTTCATCGTCAACGATCGCGTCGACCTCGCGCTCGCCGTGGACGCGGACGGCGTCCACCTCGGCCAGGACGATTTGCCGCCCCGCGCCGCGCGCCCGCTTCTGCGCCGCGGGATGCTGCTCGGGCTTTCCACCCACAGCGTGGCCCAGGCGCGGGCCGCCGCCGCCGACGGCGCCGACTACATCGCGGTCGGCTCGATGTTCCCGACCGTGACGAAATCGGACTTTCAGCTCGTGGGGCCGGAGCTGATCCGGAAACTCCGGGCCGAGATCCGCGTTCCACTGATAGGGATCGGAGGTATCACCTCCGAAAACGTGGCCGAGGTCATCGGCGCCGGCGCGGACGGGGTCGCCGTCATCTCCGCCGTGTGCGGAGCGTCCGACCCCGCGGCCGCCGTGCGCGCGTTCCTCACCGGCATCCAGAGAGCGCGCGCGGCTTGACCACCGGGGACCGGTCGCTATAATGTCGGCGCGCAAAAACCTTTGCCCTACCTCACCCAGGAGGGGACATCCATGAGCATCAAGTCCGTTCGCGCTCTCACCGCCCTGCTCGCCGTGATCGCACTGCTCGCGGTACCGGGCAGTGGAACGTTGCAGGCGCAGGGCAAAGGCACCATCAAGATCGCGACCCAGAGTCCGCTCAGCGGCGGGCAGGCGGCGCTCGGAGAGGGCATCAAGCTCGGTACCCAGCTCGCCCTCGAGAAGCTCAAGGCCAACGTCGAGAAGCAAGGCTTCAAGGTCGAGCTGGTGCCGTTCGACGACCAGGCCAAGCCCGACGTCGGCGTCGCCAACGCGCGGAACATCATCGCCGACAAGGAGATCATGGTCGTGATCGGCCACTTGAACTCCGGCGTGGCCATCCCCTCCTCGGAGGTCTACAAGGAAGTCAACCTCGCGATGATCTCGCCCGCCAACACCAACGAGAAGATCACCGACCGCGGCTATCCCAACGTCTATCGCGTGTGCGGGCGCGACGACGTGCAGGGTCCGGTGGGCGCCGAGTTCGCGGCGGGGACGCTCAAGGCGAAGTCCGTGTACGTCATCCACGACAAGACGACGTACGGACAGGGCGTGGCGGAAGCGTTTCGTCAGGATGCCGAGAAGAAGGGCGTGAAGGTGGTCGGGTTCGAGGGCACGGAAGAGAAATCGAACTTCGATCCGATCATCACCCCCATCCGCGCCAAGAATCCCGACGTCATCTACTTCGGCGGCATCTACGACCAGGGGGCGCCGTTCTTCAAGCAGGCGCGCGAGAAGGGCGTGAAGTCCAAGTTCCTCGGGCCCGACGGCATGGACTCCTCCGACCTCGTGAAGATCGCGGGCAAGGCGGTGCTCGGGATGAACTACACCACCGCCGCCGCCCCCGCCTCCAGCCCGCAGGCCAAGCAGTTCGCGGAGGAGTACAAGAAGAAGTTCGGGAAGAACCCCGAACCGTACGCGGCGGAAGCGTACGTCTCCACCGCCATCGCGCTCAAGGCGCTGGAGTCGGTCACCACCGGCGGGAAGGCGCCCACGCGGGAGGCCGTCAGCACCGCCATCCGCAAGGTCAAGTACAGCGGCATGACGGGCAGCATCGACTTCGACGACAAGGGTGATCCGAAGAAGGCCTCCTACTACGTGATGGAGGTCTCGACCGACAACCCGGAGAAGTGGTCAGAGAACAAGGAGGCCAAGCGCCTCGCCATCGCGGCTCCTCCGCTGAAGAAGTAAGTCCGCGGAACCCCCGCGAGGGGCGGATGCGCACGCCGAATCAGCCGAACGGTTGCCGACGGCGCCGCGCTTCCGCCCCTCGGCTTCTCTAGCGCTGCTCGATGGACCTGCCGCTCCTGTTCGGGATCTTTCCCGTCGTGCTCCTCGACGGGATCATCCTCGGCTTCATGTACGCGCTCATCGCCCTCGGCTACACGATGGTGTACGGAGTGCTCGAGTTCATCAACTTCGCGCACTCCGAGATCTTCATCGTGGGCGCCTTCGTCGGCGTCGAGGTCCTCCTCGGCCTCCAGCGCATGGGGGCCCTCGAGCGGGTGCCGTGGCTCGTGGTCCTCCTCGGCGTGCTGCTGGCCGGCATGACCGTGAGCGCCCTCCTCGCCGTCACCATCGAGCGCGTCGCCTACCGCCCCCTGCGCGCGGCCCCCCGGCTCATTCCCCTCATCTCCGCCATCGGGATCTCGTTTTTTCTGCAAGACCTGATTCGGCTCGTCGAAAGCGTGTGGCGGAACGCCTTCAACCTCGTCTATCCGAGCATGGAGCCGCTCAATGTGCGCTTCGAGCTGACGTCGACGGTGGACGTGTCCGTCAAATCGCTCGTGGTCATCACGGCCGCCCTCGCCATGCTCTGGCTCCTCCGCTTCGTCGTGAATCACACGAAGATCGGGATGGCGATCAGGTCGGTGGCGGAAGACCAGGCCGCGGCCAGCCTCATGGGCGTCAATGTCAACGCCACCATCTCGCTCACGTTCCTGATCGGCGGCGCCATGGGGGGCGCGGCGGGCGTGCTGTTCGGCGTGCAGTACGGGCTCATCAACCCGTACAGCGGCTTCATTCCCGGTCTGAAGGCGTTCACGGCGGCCGTGCTGGGCGGCATCGGCAACATCCCGGGCGCCATGGTGGGCGGGCTCGTCCTGGGGCTCCTGGAGGCGTTTGCCGCGTCCTACCTCTCGTTGCTCACGGGCGGGGCCTTCGGCGCCGAGTACAAGGACATCTTCGCGTTCTCCGTCCTCATCCTCATCTTGATCTTGAGGCCCAAGGGTCTGCTCGGCGAAGTGGTGCGGGAACGCGCGTGATCAGGGTCGCGGGCGCCATCCTTCTCCTCGCCGTGTCGGGCTGGGCCGTCGCCACCTTCCCGCGCTCCATTCTCGTCTTCCTGCTCTTCCAGGGCTCCGTGCTCCTCGTCTACCTGACGCCCATGCCGAGGTGGCTGCGCGTCGCGTTGCTGGCCATCGCGCTCCTCGTGATGATGCCGGTCATCGGCGCCTTCAACGGCTACTACCTCGAGGTCGCCACCCAGGTCGGCATCTTCGTCGCCCTCGCCCTCGGCCTCAACATCGTGGTCGGGCTCGCCGGCCTCCTCGACCTCGGCTACGTGGCGTTCTTCGCGGTGGGCGCCTATGCGTGGGCGATCCCGGGATCACCGCATGCAAACCTGATCTTCGGGAGTGGGTTTCCGCTGCCGCCGGTCGCCTTCTACGCGTTCCTCGTCATCGGGCTGGTGATCGCAGCGGTGACGGGGATCCTCCTCGGGCTCCCGGTCCTGCGACTTCGCGGCGACTATCTCGCCATCGTCACCCTCGGCTTCGGCGAGGTGATCCGCGTCCTCGCCAACAATCTGGACAAGCCGATCAACCTCACCAACGGCCCCAAGGGCATCACGCCGATCACGCGTCCCCCCGCGCTCCTCGGCCTCTCCTATCCGGAGTTCTTCTATTTCCTGGTGCTCGCCATCGTCGTCGTCGTGATCCTCGTCAATCGCCGCCTCGAGGACTCCCACATCGGGCGGGCGTGGGAGGCGATCCGGGAGGACGACCTCGCCGCCCAGGCCATGGGCGTGCCGCTCGTGCGCTCGAAACTCCTCGCCTTCGCGTGCGGGGCCTCCTTTGCGGGTGTCATGGGCGTCGTCTTCTCCGCCAAGCAGGTCTTCATCAACCCGGAGTCGTTCACGTTCCTCGAGTCCATCGGCGTTCTCGCCATGGTCATTCTGGGCGGCATGGGCTCCATCCCGGGGGCGGTGGTGGGAGCGACCGTAGTCACGGTCCTCAATCTTCAGGTCCTCAAAGGCCTCTCCCTCTGGCTGAACGAGCTGAAGAACGCCGGCGTCACCATCCTCGGTTTCAACCTCGCGAACCTCCCCACCCAGTTCGAGCCGGCCAAGTACGAGCGGATGATCTTCGGCATCATCCTCGTTCTGATGATGATCTTCCGGCCGCAGGGCATCTTCCCCGCCCGCCGCCGCGAGCGCGAGCTGGCCGCGCCCGAGGAAAACGTGGTCAAGTCCACCGCGCAAGCGCAGGCGATGCCGTGAGCGCGCTCTTCGAAGCGCGCGACGTCACCAAGCGCTTCGGCGGCCTCACCGCCTTGAGCCGCGTCGACTTCACGCTCGACGCCGGCATCGCCTCCATCATCGGCCCCAACGGCGCCGGGAAGACGACGCTCTTCAACGTCTTCACGGGGTTGTATGCGCCGGACACGGGTTCCGTCGCCTTCCGCGGCCGCTCGCTGCTCGGCCTCCGGCCCGATCAGATCACGGCTCTCGGCGTCTGTCGCACCTTCCAGAACATCCGGCTCTTCGGCAACATGACCGCCGTCGAGAACGTCCTCGTAGGCATGCACGCGCGCGTCCGCCTCGGACTCGCCGACGTCTTGCTGCGCGGCCCCCGCTTCCGCAACGAGGAGTCCGCGCTCTGGCGCGCCGCTGCCAGCCTCCTCGACCGCGTGGGGCTCCACGCGAGGGGGAACACGGTGGCGCGCAATCTCGCCTACGGCGATCAGCGCCGCCTCGAGATCGCGCGCGCGCTCGCCTCGGAGCCGGCACTCCTGCTCCTCGACGAGCCCACGGCGGGCATGACGCAGGGAGAGGCGCGGAGCCTCATGGACTTGCTGCGGCGGCTGGTGGCGGACCTCGGGCTCGCCATCCTGCTCATCGAGCACAACATGCGAGTGGTGATGCAGGTGTCGGACCGCGTCACCGTGCTCGACCACGGCGAGAAGATCGCGGAGGGACAGCCCGCCGACGTCCAGGCCAACCCTCGCGTCATCGAGGCCTATCTCGGCACGCGCACGGGCGTGCGGCGGGATCGCCGTGCTGCGCGTTGACGACCTCCACGTCTTCTATGGTCAGATCCACGCCCTCAAGGGCGTCACGCTGGAGGTGGAGCGCGGTGAGATCGTGGCTCTCCTCGGCAACAACGGCGCCGGCAAGACCACCACGCTGAAGACCATCTCCGGCCTCCTGGCGCCCCGTCGCGGGTCGGTGACCCTCGAGAGCGAGGTGCTGGGCGTGATGCCGCCCCACGAGGTCGTGCGCAAGGGCATCGCCCATGTGCCGGAAGGGCGGCGGATCTTCAACCGGCTCACCGTGCGCGAGAACCTCGTCATGGGCGCGTACCTTCGCCACGACCGGCGCATCGACGACGACATGAAGCGGACGTTCGCGCTCTTCCCGCGGCTGGAGGAGCGGCTCACGCAGGTGGCGGGCACGCTCTCGGGCGGCGAGCAGCAGATGCTCGCCATCGCCCGCGCCCTCATGGCCAGTCCGCGCCTGCTCTTGCTCGACGAACCGAGCATGGGTCTGGCCCCCGTGCTCGTGGAGCAGATCTTCGAGATCATCGACGACATCAACCGCCAGGGGACGACGATCTTGCTCGTGGAGCAAAACGCCGCCATGGCGCTGTCGATCGCCGATCGCGCCTACGTGCTGGAGACGGGCGCCATCGTGCTCGCCGGCACCGCCGCCGACCTCGCCGCCAACGCCGACGTGAAGCGCGCGTACCTGGGAGAGTGACGATGCGCGAAGGTCTCGACTTCGAGCGACACACCGTCGGCGCCGTGTACCAGACGCTCGCGCGCACGGTGTCGGAGACCGACATCGTGACCTTCGTGAACCTGTGCGGGTTCACGGAACCGCTCTTCATGGACATGGAGTACGTGGCGCGAGAGTCGGTCTTCGGGCGCCGCGTCGCCCCCGGCGCCCTCACCTTCGCGCTCTCGGAAGGCCTCATCATGCAGACGGGCCTCATTCACGGGACGGGGATGGCCTACCTCGGCGGCGACATCAGGGTGGCGGCGCCCGTGCTGGCGGGGGACACGATCCGCGTGGAGATCGAGGTCGCCGAGAAGCGCGAGACGCGCAAGTCCGATCGAGGCATCGTCACCTACCGGCACCGTGTGCTGAACCAGCGTGGCGAGCTGGTGCTGGAAGCCCGCGTCCAGCGCATGATCCGTCGCACCGCCGCCGCCTGAGTCTTCACCCGCGGTGCTGGTCCTTTCCCGCCCCGACCTCGAGCGTCTGCTGCCGCCGCTCGAGCTCGTTGACGCTCTCGCGGAGGCGTTCCGCGTTTATGCGCGCGGGAGCGCCTCCGTGCCGCTGCGCACTTCCACTCCGGTCACCGCCGATGGGCTGCTCTTGCTGATGCCGGCGGCCGCGCCCGAGGATCGTCTCGGCCTCGGCGTCAAGCTCGTCACCTATTACGGTGGCAATGCCGCGCGCGGCCGTCCCACCCTTCACGCCACCTACTGCCTCATGGACGGAGAAACCGGCGCGCCGCTGGCGCTTCTCGAAGGTACCTTCCTCACGGCGCTGCGCACGGGAGCGACGTCGGCGCTGGCGGCCCGACTGCTGGCACGGCCCGACTCCGAGCGCGCGGTGTGCTTCGGAGCCGGCGTGCAGGCGCGCTTCCAGCTCCGGTGCCTCGCCGCCGTTCTGCCCCTGAAGGGCGTCACCGTGATCGGCCGCGACGCGACCCGCGCCCGGCGGTTCTGCGACCTCATGACGGCCGAGCTCGGCATCCCGGTGGAGACGGGAGCCGCGCACGAGGCCGTCCCCCGCGCCGACCTCATCACGTGTGCGACCACGTCGGCCACGCCCGTCCTCTTCGGCGCCGCCATCCGTCCTGGAACGCACGTGGATGCCGTGGGCGCCTTTCGCGCCACCGACCGCGAGGTCGACGCCGAGACCGTGCGGCGAGCGCGCGTGGTGGTCGACACCTATGCCGCCGGCCTCGAGGAGGCGGGCGACGTCATTCTCGCCTTTCGCGAGGGCGTGGTGGACAGCGCGCACCTCGTCGCGGAGCTGGCGGAGCTGGTGACCGGCGCCAAGCGAGGCCGTCTCTCTCCCGACGACATCACGCTGTTCAAGTCGGTGGGTTTCGCTCTCGAGGATCTGGCGGGGGCCCGGCTCGCGTACAATCGCGCCATGGCGCAAGGGATCGGCACCGAGGTGCGATTGTGAGCGCGCGCGTGGTCCAGGTGAGCGTCTCGCCCGGCGGCGTGCCCAAGACCGCGGTGGAGGGGGCGCGCGTCGGCAGGCTCGGCCTCGAAGGCGATGGCCACCGCGACCTCCGCCATCACGGTGGCCCCGAGCGCGCCGTCTGTCTCTATCCGATGGAGATGATCGACGCTCTCGTCGCGGAGGGCCATCCGGTGACGCCGGGAGCGCTGGGCGAGAACCTGACCGTCTATGGCCTACCGTGGAAGAGCGTCGTTCCTGGAGTCCGGCTTCAGATCGGTGAGGCGGTCCTGCTCGAGGTCACGCGCTACACCAGCCCGTGCCGGAACATCGCGGGCGCGTTCGCCGACGGCGAGTACTCGAGGGTGTCGGAGAAGCTCCGGCCGGGATGGAGCCGCGTGTACGCGCGCGTCCTCGTCGAGGGCTCCGTGCGCCGTGGTGATGCGGTCCGGCTTGTCCCGCTCGGCGGAGAGAGCGGAACAGGGCCGACGGGCGCGGGGGCCAAGCGCGCCGACGCCGGCGCCTCCGTCCGCGGGTGAAGCGCACCGCCGACGTCGTCATCATCGGCGGCGGCGTCACCGGCGCCTCCATCGCGTTTCACCTCGCCACTCGCGGCCTGCGTGACGTCGTCATCCTGGAGCGGAAATTCCTCGGCGCCGGCGCCACCGGCCGCTCGGTGGGCATCATCCGACAGCTCTATCCGACACCGGAAACCACGGCCATGGTCCGTCGGTCGCTCGCCGTCTTCCAGAGCTTCGGGGAATCCGTGGGCGGCCACGCCGGCTACGTGCGCTGCGGCGCCCTCATCGCGGTGGCGCCCGCGATGCGGTCGAAGCTCGAGCTGACGCTCGCGCGGCAGCGCGAGCTCGGCGTCAAGGCGGAAATCTTGAAACCGGAAGACGTCGCGCGCGTGGAGCCGCGCATCGATCCCGAAGGCGCGGGCGCCGTGCTCTACGAGCCCGACTCCGGCTACGGCGATCCGGTGGCGGTCACGACCGCCTACGCGGCGGCGGCGCGCCGCCTCGGTGTCATCGTCGAGCAAGGCGTGGAGGTGACCGGCATCGTGCACGACGCGGCCGGCGTGAGCGCCGTGGTGACGGCGGCCGGCGAGTGCGTCGCCTCCCCTGTCATCGTGAACGCGGCCGGGCTCTGGTCACCGGCGGTGGCGCGACTCGTCGGGCTCGATCTTCCGATCGTCGTCGGGCGCCATCCGGTCTTCGTCGTCGAGCGCGGGCCTGCGTTCGGCGCCGATCACCCGGTGTACCTCGATCTCGCCGGCGGCACCTATGTGCGGCCCGAGACAGGAGGGCTGACGCTCACGGGGTCGCTCACCGACGACGAGAGTCAGCATCCGATCGACCCGGAGCTGCTCGGCACGTCGCCGGGCTTCGACGAGGCGGAAGTCGTGCTGGAACGGACGGGGCGCGCGCTCCCGAAGCTCGGCGACGCGCAGTATCGGCGGGGATGGGTCGGAGCGTTCGACATCACGCCGGACTGGATGCCGATCCTCGACGCCTCGCCCGTGCGCGGCTTCTACGTGGCGACCGGTATGAGCGGCCACGGCTTCAAGCTCTCCCCCGCCGTGGGAGAACTCATGGCTGCGTTGATCCTCGGAGAGCCGCCGCCGGTGAGCCCGGCGCCGTTTCGGCTCGCGCGCTTCGCGGATACCAGGGTCGGCGGCACGTTCGTCTCCTCGTATCTCTGATCGGACTCCGATGCGGAGCGCCGCTGATCGCGGCCGGGGGCGTGTTGTACACTGCGGCCATGTCGTCACGTCTCGGCGTCGACATCGGCGGGACGTTCACCGATCTGGTCGTCGTCGACGAGGCGACGGGCGCCTTGAGCGTCGGCAAGGTCCTGACGAATCCGAAGGACTTCGCCCTCGCCGTGGACCAGGGCATCCAGGCGTTGCTCGGCGACGCCGGCCTCGACGCTCGCACGCTGCGCGCGATCGTGCACGGCACCACGCTCGCCACCAACGCCCTCATCGAGCGCAAGGGCGCGCGCACGGCGCTGCTCACCACGGCCGGCTTCCGAGACGCCCTCGAGATCCGCCACGAAGGGCGTTACGACATGTACGACCTCTTCATCGATCCACCCGCGCCGCTGGTGCCGCGTCACCTGCGGCGGGAGGTGCGTGAGCGCCTCCTTCCCGACGGGAGCGTGCTCGAGCCGCTGGACGAGGCGTCGGCGCGCGGGGTCGTCTCCGAGCTGGTCGGGGACGGCGTGGAGGCGATCGCCATCTGTCTCCTCCACGCCTACGTCAACCCCGCGCACGAGCGGCGTCTGGCCGAGCTGGTGAAGGAGATGGCGCCCGCGCTTCCCGTGTCCTGCTCGTCGGAGGTCGTTCCCGAGATCCGCGAGTACGAGCGGGCGTCCACGACCACCGCCAACGTCTACGTGATCCCGCTCATGGCGCGCTACCTCGAGGACCTCGAGCGCCGCCTCGCCGACCTCGGCATTCCCGGGCAGCTCTACATCATGCAATCGTCAGGCGGCATCGCGCTCCCGGCCCATGCCCGCCGCCTTCCCATTCGCCTGGTCGAGTCCGGCCCCGCCGCGGGCGCGCTGGCGGCGGCGCGCGCGGCCGCCGACCACGGAGAGCCACGACTGCTGTCGTTCGACATGGGAGGTACCACGGCCAAGGCGTGCGTCATCGACGGCGGTGCCCCCCTCGTGGCGCGAGAGTTCGAGGTGGCGCGGGCGGACCGTTTCAAGAAGGGCTCCGGGCTCCCGCTGCGCACGCCCGTGATCGAGCTGATCGAGATCGGCGCCGGCGGCGGCTCCATGGCGCGCGTCGACCGCATGGGTCTCCTCAAGGTGGGGCCGGACAGCGCGGGCGCCGACCCCGGTCCCGCATGCTACGGGCTGGGGGGCCGGCTGCCGACGGTCACCGATGCCGACCTCCTCCTCGGATATCTCGACGCCGCGTTCTTCCTCGGCGGCCGCATGCGGCTCGATCGCGAGGCAGCTCGACGCGCCATCGAGGAGCACGTGGCGCGCCCGCTCGGGCTCGACGTGCCGGCGGCCGCGTGGGGCATCCATCGCGTCGTGAACGAGAACATGGCGGCGGCCGCGCGGATCCACGGCATCGAGCGCGGCAAGGACCTCCGCGCGTACCCGCTCTTCGCGTTCGGCGGCGCCGGGCCCGTCCACTGCTGGCAGGTCGCGAAAATCCTGAAACTGCCGCGGATCATCCTTCCCTTCGGCGCGGGAGCGATGTCGGCGTACGGCCTGCTCAGCGCGCCTCTCGCCTTCGACTTCGTCCGTACCGGTCACGAGCGCCTCGACGCGCCCGACTGGACGGCCATCAACGCGCGCTTCGCGGAAATGGAAGCGGAGGGTCGAGAGCTGTTGCGGCGGGCCGGCGTCGCGGACGGCGACGTCCGTCTCGCACGGATCGCCGAAATGCGCTACGTGGGACAGGGCCACGAGGTGGAAGCGCGCCTCCCCGGCCGAACCCTGTCGGCGGCGAGCCTGCCCGCCATCACGAGCGCCTTCGAGACCGGGTACCGGGCCCTCTACGCGCGTTTGCCCCAGGGCGTACCGATCGAGGTCCTCAACTGGCGGCTCACCGCGGCCGGACCCGTCCCCGCCCTCACGCTGGCGCCGGCGGTGGCACCCCGCGCGAGCGCGATGGTCAAGGGACGACGCTCCGCGTATTTCGCGCAGACGGGGGCCTTCGTGGACGTCCCCGTCTATGACCGTTATGCGCTCGCGCCGGGGACGACGTTCAACGGCCCCGCGATCGTGGAGGAACGCGAGTCCACCGCCGTGCTCGGACCGGGAGCACGCTGTCGCGTCGACGACGCCCTCGCCCTCATCGTCGACATGCCGTCGGGGAGCGACGCGTGGACCCGGTGACGCTCGAGATCTGCTGGAACCGGCTCATCGGCGTCGTCAACGAGCAGGCAGCGGCGCTCCAGCGGACGTCGTTCACCTCGATCGTGCGCGAGGCCGGTGACCTCTCCGCGGGCGTGTTCGACCGCCGCGGCGACATGGTCGCGCAGGCGGTGACCGGCACGCCCGGTCACATCAACTCCATGGCCCTCGCCGTCAAGCACGTGCTGCGCGCTCACCCCGTCGCCACGCTCGCCCCCGGCGACGTGCTCATCACGAACGATCCCTGGCAGACCTCCGGCCACCTGAACGACGTCACCATCTGCTCGCCGGTCTTTCGCGGCGACGACTGCGTCGCCTTCTTCGCGTCCACGTGCCACACCGCCGACATCGGGGGCCACGTCCTCTCCGCGGAGGCGCGCGACGTCTACGAGGAAGGTCTCCAGATCCCGATCATGAAGCTCTACGAGGGAGGCCGTCCCAACGACACGCTGATCGCGTTGATCCGCGCCAACACCCGCGTGCCGGACATGGTCCTCGGCGACTTTCACGCGCAGGTGGCGGGAGGAGCGGTGGGCGGCGAGCGCCTGCTCGAGTTCATGGCGGAATTCGGCCTCGAGCGTCTCGAGCCCCTCGCGGACGAGATCATCGGACGGACGGAAAGGGCAATGCGAGATTCGATCCGCGCCCTCCGGCCCGGCGTGTACGAGCACACGATCACGTCGGACGGATTCGACGAGCCGGTCGTGATCCGCGCCCGCTGCGAGGTGCGCGGCGACGAGCTGCTCGTCGACTACGCGGGATCGTCGCCCGCGAGCCGGCGCGGCGTGAACGTGGTCATGAACTACACCGAGGCCTACACGACGTACGGGGTAAAGGTCATCGTCAGCCCGGAGGTCCCCAACAACGAAGGGGCTTTTCGTCCGCTGCACATCACGGCGCCCGAAGGCTGCATCCTCAATGCGCGGCGTCCGGCCCCGGTGGCGGCGCGCCACGTCATCGGTCACTTTCTCCCGCACGTCATCGCGGGCGCGCTCGGCCAGGCCGTCCCCGGCCGCGTGATGGCGGAGGGCTCCGCCAACATCTGGGGCATCCAGATCGCGGGCAAGGACCTGGCCGGCCAGCCGTTCACCCACGTGTTCTTCGCGTCGGGGGGAACGGGCGCCCGCGCCACGAAGGACGGCCTGTCGGCAACGGCGTTTCCCTCGGGCGTGCTCGGCACGCCGGTCGAGGTGCTGGAAACAGTGGCGCCGCTCTTGGTGGAGCGAAAGGAGCTGCGCGAGGACTCGGCCGGACCCGGGAAATACCGGGGCGGTCTCGGCCAGACGATCCGGTTCCGGGTTCGCACGCGGGAGCCGTTCACGTGCTCGGTCCTCGGCGATCGCACCCGGCATCCCGCCGCCGGCTTCCTCGGTGGCGTGGCGGGGGCGGCGGGAGAGGTGCTCATCGACGGAGTCCGTCCCACCAATCCGAAGTCGGAACAGTGGATCAAGCCGGAGAGCGTGGTGGAGCTACGGTTGCCGGGCGGCGGCGGATATGGGCGCGCGGTCGAGCGTGATCCCGAGCTGGTCGAGGCCGATGGTCGCGAAGGTTACGTGAGGACGACTACACGCGGGGCGAGTCGCCGATAGCGGCGACGACGAGCGACCCCGGGACGTCCATGGGGCGCACGCCGCGGCCGTATGCGGCCACCTGCTCGCACAGCCAGCCCACGCAGGGGGCACGCTCACCCACCTCGTGCCGGATGGCGGCCCACTCCGCGTCGGCGGCCGTTCCGAGGGCCTGACGCCGGGCCACGCTCTCCATGACGACCACGAGCCGGAGCGGATCGTCCTCCAGCCGCTTGAGCGCGGTCACGGCGGCGTCCACGGAGCCGTGGGTGAGCGTCTCCACGGTCGGAGCCGCCGATGGGTCGCTGAAGCCGTCGGCGTAGCCCAGACCGGTCGAGTACGAGGCTTCGAGGCAGGCGACGCTCGCGAGCGGAGTGCCGGTGAAGGAGCCATAGAGCGTCGGCACCGGCATGGTGCCGCACACGGTCCGCATCTTGGGGCCCATCAGCTCGCGCCAGGCATCGAGGAAGTGGCTGGCGGGGGCGCCGTGGCCAGTCCGCGCGAAGGCGAAGCCGAGGCCACGGGGATAGCGGTGGCGGAACGGCCACCCTGCCAGCATCAAGCGGGCGGTGGCTTTCCCGGCGTCGACGAGGTCACGCCCGGCCGCACACGATACGCCGCTCGCCGCGTGCTCGGCGTCGGACACCGCGATCACGATCGCGCCCGTCGTCGCGCAGCCGCGATCGGTGAGGAGCCCCGTGCTGGCGCCGCCGGCGACACCCACCGGTCCGAGGACCGCGCGGACCGTGCCCACCACGTCGCCCTTCGCCGCTCCCGCCGTCACCACGAGCGCGAGATGAGGGACGGCGCCTTCGAGGCCCTTCTGCGCGGCACCCGCGGCCTGGACGATGGCGGAGAGCGTGTCGGCGGCGGCGACGAAGCCCACGCCGATCCTGAGCTTCGAGAAGGGCACTGCGGGAGCGAGTGTCGCGCTGATCATGGGGCGGACCGAGTGCAGCGGAAGTGCCAAAGCAGAATCGCAAGTAAATCAGGGGATTGGGTGGGAGATGACGGCGCGCGGGAGTGTCTCTACGGCACGGCGCTCACGGACTTCGTCAACCGGTCACGATCTCAGAGCATTCCGTATTCCTTGAGACGCCGGTAGATCGTCCGCCGCGAGATCCCGAGCGCGCGCGCCGCCGCTTCCTTGTCGTCCTTGAAGAGAGAGAGCGCGCGCACGATCAGCTCGCGTTCCACCTCCGCGAGGGTGGGCACGCTCTGCGGCGTGAGGATGGGCGCCACCTCGCTGCCCCGCGTGAGGCTGGGGAGATCGGCGAGCGTGATCTGCTCCCGAGCCCCCATGGCGAAGGCGCGCTCGATCAGGTTCTCCAGCTCGCGCACGTTGCCCGGGAAATCGTACGCGGTGAGCGCGGCCAGGGCCTCGGGGGCGATGCCCCGAATGTCGCGCCGGAAGCGGCGATTGAAGCGGCGCAGGAAGTGATTGACGATGGCCGGGATGTCTTCCCGCCGCTCGCGGAGGGGCGGCAGGCTGACCCGCACCACGTTCAGGCGGTAGAAGAGGTCCTGGCGAAAGCTTCCGTTCGTCATCGCCTGCTCGAGATTCCTGTTGGTGGCGGCGATGACGCGCACGTCGACCGCGAACGCCTTCGTCGAGCCCACCGGACGCACCTGCATCTCCTGGAGGACACGCAGGAGCTTCACCTGGAGCGGAGGCGGCAGCTCGGCGATCTCGTCGAGGAAGATCGTCCCCTCGTTGGCGCCGCGGAAGAGACCGAGGGCGTCGGCCACGGCCCCCGAGAACGCGCCGCGCACGTGACCGAAGAACTCCGACTCCAGGAGGTCGGCCGGAATCGCGCTGCAGTTGACGGGAAGGAACGGCCGTTTCGCGCGCGACGACAGGCGATGGATGGCGGCTGCCACCAGCTCCTTGCCGGTGCCGCTCTCGCCCTCGATGAGCACGGGCGAATCGGTGACCGCCACCTTGCCGATGATCTCCTTCACGCGCTCCATCGGTCCCGAGTTGCCGATGAGCTCGTTGACGGTGAGCTCTTCGCCGAGACGCGCGCGCAGCGAGTGCACCTCGCCGCGCAGGAACCGCCGCTCCATGAGGCGCGTCATCAGATGCCGCAGCTCCTCGAGGATCAGCGGCTTCGACAGATAGTCGTACGCGCCTTCCTTCAGCGCTTCCACGGCGGAGGAGATCGTGGGGTAGCCCGTCATGATCACGACTTCGATCGACTCGTCCTGCTTCTTGATCTCGCGCAGGAGATCGAGGCCGCTCATGTCGGGCATGCGGATGTCGGTGAGGGCGGCGTCGAAGAGGCCCGTGCGAATGGCCTCCAGCGCCTCCGTGACCGAGCTCGCGGTGGCGACTTCGTAACCCCACTGCGTGAGCGCTTCTTTGAGCAACCTCAGGATCGCGACTTCGTCGTCGACGACGAGGACCTTGGCTGGTTCCACAGTATTTTCGACTGTAGCACCGGGGGTGCCAAAATGACCTAGGTTTTCCTTCAGGGCTCTCAACCCTACATGTCGCCGTGGGCAAAGCGCTTCTCGATCCGCCCCGCCTGCGGATATCTCTCCACCGGAAGCGGGCCCGCGCTATCATCGCGCTCGCCGGGCGATGGCGGTCTCGGAGCCCGCCGGGGCAGCCCAAGCGTGACCGTGGCGGGCGCCTCCTTGCTCCGGGACGTTTGGCATGTTAGCGTGGGGCTTGACTTTTTTACGAGGAGACGGGTATGGCGCAAGCGGGGACCCTCCAATTGACCGAAGCGAACTTCGATGAAGCGCTGGCCCAGCAGCCGGGCCTGGTCATCGTCGATTTCTGGGCCGAGTGGTGTGGCCCCTGCCGAGCGATCGCACCCGTCCTCGACCAGATCGTGGAGGAATCCGCCGGGCGCATCACGCTGGCCAAGGTCAACGTGGATGAGAACCCAGGCCTCGCCGCACGGTACGGGATCCGATCCATCCCGACCATGCTCCTCATGAAGCAGGGGAAGGTCGCCGACCAGGTCATCGGCGCCGTGCCCAAGGCGAAGATCAAAGAGAAGCTCGACGCCCTCGGTTAGCCCAGGGTCGTCGGCAGGCACGTATTAGTACCGCCGGCCGAGGCATTCCGCCTCTCTCGCCCTCTCGGGACGAGTTTCGTCTCCTCGCGGGGAACGGCAATCTTGTGCCCGTCTTCGCGGAGCTGCCCGCGGATCTCGACACGCCGCTCTCCGCCTATCTGCGGCTGCGTCCCGGTCCCTACTCGTTCCTGCTGGAGTCCGTCGAGGGCGGCGAGAAATGGGCGCGCTACTCGTTTCTCGGAACGGATCCGCTCATGATCCTCACCGCGAAGAACGGCCGCATCACGCTCCGGCATGCGCACGGCCGGACCGAACGCCTCCCGGACGGCAATCCGCTGGAAGCGCTTCGTGAGCTTCTCCGTCGATTCCATCCGGTGGCGGTCCCGGGCTTGCCCCGGTTCCAGGGCGGCGCCGTCGGCTACGTCGCGTACGACGCTGTCCGTCACCTCGAGCGGCTGCCCCGGCAGGCGGAGGACGATCTCGGACTGCCCGATGCCGCCTTCCTCTTCAGCGACACGCTCGTGGTCTTCGACAACCTGCGCCATCGCCTCCTCGTCATCGCCAACGCGCACGTCGAGCGTCACGACGAAGGCGCGGTGGATGCCGCGTACGATCGCGCGGCCGTGCGCATCGGGATGACGCTCGCGAAGCTCGCGCGGCCGGCGCGCGTGCGGGAACCGTTCACGCTGCCGCCCCCGGCTCCCCTGGTGGCCCTCGGCGAGGAGGGTTTCGCGTCGACCATGGACGAGGCCACCTTCTGCGACGCCGTCCGCCGCGCCAAGGAGTTCATCGCGGCCGGAGACGCATACCAGATCGTGATCTCGCGCCGCCTCGACGCGCGTCTCGAGGCCGACCCGTTCACCGTGTACCGTGCCCTGCGGACGATCAATCCCTCTCCCTACCTGTTCTTCCTACGCATGGGCAAGACGACGGTGGTGGGCTCGTCCCCGGAAGTGCTGGTGCGGGCGGAAGGCGACCGGGTGGAGGAACGACCGATCGCGGGCACACGCCCGCGCGGCGCCACCGACAGCGACGATCGGCGCATCGAAGAGGAGATGAAGACCGATCCCAAGGAGCGGGCGGAGCACGTCATGCTCGTCGACCTCGGCCGCAACGACGTCGGGCGCGTCTCCGCGCTCGGCTCCGTGCAGGTGACCGAGTTCATGGCCGTCGAGCGCTACTCGCACGTCATGCACCTCGTCAGTCACGTCGTGGGCCGCCTCGCCCCCGGCCGCGACGCCCTCGACGTCCTCCAGGCGTGCTTTCCGGCGGGGACGGTGACGGGAGCGCCGAAGATCCGCGCCATGGAGATCATCGACGGCATCGAGCCCACGCAGCGGGGGCCCTACGCCGGCTGCGTCGGCTACGTGTCGTACTCCGGCAACCTCGACTCCTGCATCACCATCCGGACCATCGTCTGCCACGGCCCTCGCGCGTCCATCCAGGTCGGCGCCGGCATCGTCGCCGACTCCGATCCCAAGGCGGAATGGCTGGAGACGTGCTCGAAGGCGCGCGGCCTCGTCCTCGCTCTCCGCATGGCGGCGGCGAGCGGATCGCGATGATCCTCGTCATCGACAACTACGACTCCTTCACGTACAACCTCGTCCAGTACCTGGGCGAGCTCGGCGCCGACATGGAAGTCGTCCGCAACGACGCCCGCGACGTCGATGAGCTGGTCGCGCTCGGACCCGAGCGCGTCGTCATCTCGCCGGGACCGGGGACGCCGGACGACGCCGGGGTGTCGCTCGACGTCATTCGGAAGCTCGGCGCCACCACGCCCGTCCTCGGCGTCTGCCTGGGCCATCAGGCCATCGGGCGCGCCTTCGGCGCCACCGTCGATCGCGCCCGCTCGCAGATGCACGGCAAGACGTCGACCATCCGTCACGACGGACGCGGCGTGTTCGCGGGATTGTCCAATCCCTTCGTGGCCACGCGCTATCACTCGCTGGTGGTGCTGCGCCACACCGTCCCCGCCGCCCTCGAGATCACGGCGGAGTCCGAGGATGGCGAGATCATGGGCCTCCGTCACCGCGAGTTCCCCGTGGAGGGCGTGCAGTTCCATCCGGAGTCGATCCTCACCACCGAGGGCAAGGACCTCCTGCGGAACTTCCTGGCGATGCCGGTGGCCCGATGACCGACGGCGGCGAAAACGAGCTGGTGGCGGCCATCCGGAAGATCGCCGGCGTCGGGGGCGCCGGCGTCCGCGTGGGCATCGGCGACGACTGCGCGGTGCTGGAGCCGACGCCGGGCGCATTGCTTCTCGCCACCACCGACCTCCTCGTCGAGGACGTCCACTTCCGCCGTCGCTATGCGACGCCCGCCGACATCGGATGGAAGGCGCTCGCCGTCAACCTCTCCGATATCGCGTCCATGGGGGGACGCCCGCGCTGGGCGCTCGTCGCCCTCGCCTGCCCCGACGACGTCGACCCCGCGGCCGTACAGGCGTTCTACGAGAGCGCACGGTCGCTCGCGGACGCGCATGAGGTCACCCTCGTCGGCGGAGACACGTCGGTATCGACGGCGGGCTGGATCGTCAACGTGACCTTGCTCGGCGAGACGACGATACCTCCGCTCCTTCGCGGCGGCGCTCGGGCCGGGGACGTCGTCGCCGTGACGGGGACGCTCGGACGCTCGGCGGCCGGGTTGGCGCTCCTCACGCACGGTGGCGCCGTCGCCGGCCTCGACCCCGACCGCGCCGCCGCCGCCGTGGCCGCCCACCTCCGCCCCCGTCCGCGCGTCGCGGAAGGACGCTGGCTGGCGGGGGCGAGCGGCGTGACGGCGATGATGGACCTGTCGGATGGGCTCGCCACCGATCTCCCGCGCCTGGTGACGGAGAGCGGCGTCGGCGCCCGCGTGGAGCTGGCCCGCTTGCCCGTCGACGCCGCCGCCCAGGCGGTGGCGCGCGTCCTGGGTGCGGACGCGGCGGCGTGGGCGACGGGAGGCGGCGAGGACTACGAGCTCCTGGTAACGTGCGACCGCGGCGCCTTCGATCGTCTCGCGGAAGGCCTGGCGAGCGCCACCGGCGTGCCGTTGCGCGCGGTGGGCGAGGTGGAGACGGACGCGGGGATCCGCTACGTCGACGCCGCCGGCGCGCCGGTGGCGGTGCGCGCCGGGTTCGAGCACTTCCGCGACGGAGCGCGGCGATGAGCGACAACGTCGTGTTGCGTCTTCTCCTGCTCGTGCTTCTCGTCGTCTGTTCGGGCATCCTCACCGGCGCCGAGGCCGCGTACTTCTCGCTGGGGCGCGCTCGCCTGCGGCGGATGACGGCCAGGACCGACGGCGGAAGCTCCGCGCCCTCGCTGCTGATTGCGCGCCCCAACGACCTTCTCGTCACGCTCCTCGTCGGCATCACGCTGATCAACATCGGGGCGGCCGCCATCGCCGCCACCCTCGCCGACCACGTCTTCGGAGACCGCTACGGCCTCGTGGTGGAGATGCTGGTGATGATCCTCGTCCTCACCACATTCGGCGAGGTCCTCCCCATGACCATCGCCGTCAAGCGACCCGAAGCGTTCCTGGCGGTGGTCCATCGACCGGTGAGCTGGCTCGGGACCGCGCTGTCCCCGGTGCGCGCGGTCCTCACCGCCCTCACCTCGCTCACCGTGCGCGCCCTCGGACGGGAGCGACAGACGCAGCCGCAGCTCAGCGAGGACGAGCTGCGCACGCTCGTCGACGTGGGCGCCAGCGAGGGCGTGGTCGAGCGCGAAGAGCGGGAGATGATCCACAAGGTCTTCCAGCTCGAGGACACGGTGGTGCGCTCGCTCATGGTGCCGCGGACGGACATGTTCTGTCTCGACGTCGAGGCGCCGCCCGCCGACATCCTTCCCGCCCTCCGCGAACAGCTCCACTCGCGGGTGCCCGTGTACGAGGGCTCTATCGACGTCATCGTGGGCGTGCTCTACACGAAGGATCTCCTGCCCTACGTGGGCGGCCTCCCCGCCGACTTCGATCTCCGCGCCCGCCTCCACCCGCCCTACTTCGTGCCGGAGTCGAAGCGGGCGGATGCGCTGCTCCAGGAGTTCCAGGCCAAGAAGCTCCACCTCGCCATCGTGGTCGACGAGTTCGGAGGGACGGCCGGGCTCGTCTCCCTGGAGGATCTCCTCGAGGAGCTGGTGGGAGAGATCGCCGACGAATTCGACGAGCCCGAGCGCCTCATCCAGCGCCTCGACGAGAGGACGTTCCGGGTCGCCGGCAAGCTCTCCATCGAAGAGCTGAACGCCGCCACCGGGCTCGAGATCTCCGACCTCGAATACGACACCGTAGGCGGCTGGGTGCTGCACCTCTTCGGCCGGGTTCCGCGCAAGGCGGAGCGCCTCGAGACCCCGCAGGTGGCGCTCACGGTGGAGAAGGTCGAGCGGACGCGCGTGGTGGAGGTCCTCGTCACGCTGCGAGCGCCCGCCCCGGGGGAAGTGGCGGCATGATGCTCTTCTGGCTGGCCGCGATATGCCTGGTGGCCACGATGTTCTTCTCGGCGGCGGAGATGGCGTTCATCGCCGCCAACCGCCTGCGCCTGCGCCACCTCGCCGAGGAAGGCCACCACGTCGCCGCCGAGTACCTGGAGGCCTTCCGTCGCCCCGAGCGCGTCCTCTCCACGGCGATGATGGGTGTCACCGTCTCCCACATCATCGCCTCTTCCGCGGTCACGTGGAGCATGCTGCCCTATCTGGGAGCGGCGGCGCCTCTCACCGTGACCCTCGTCATGACGCCGGTGATGCTCGTGTTCGGCGAGATCATGCCGAAAGCGGTCGCCCGCGAGTGGGCGACCACGCTCATTCTCAGATTCTGGCGCCCGCTCACGTGGACGTCCGTTCTGCTCGCCCCCTTCGTGACGCTCGCGAACTACATCGTGCGCGTCGTCCTCAAGCTCGTGGGCGGGGGGCCGCCCGACCTCCGGCATTTCGTCTCCCGCGAGGAGCTGAAAGCGCTCTTGCAGATGGAGCCCGGGGAAGCGGACGTCACCACCCAGGAAGCCGAGATGATCGACAAGATCTTCGATCTCGGCGACACCACCGTGCGCGAAGTCATGGTTCCCCTCGTCGACGTCGCCATACTGCCCGAGGACGCGTCGCCCGCGGACGCCATCGACCTCGTCCAGCGCCGCGGGTTCTCGCGCCTGCCCATCTATCGCGAGCGCGAGACGAACGTGGTGGGGTTGGTGGCGGCCATGGATCTGTTGCGGCGAGGCGCGGAAGTGGGGCGGGTGGACGAGCTGATGCGGCAACCGTACTATGTGCCGGAAACCAAGCGCATCGACGACCTGCTGCGCGAGATGCAGCGGGCGCGCATTCACATGGCGGTGGTGGTGGACGAGTATGGCGGAAGCACGGGCGTGGTGACGCTGGAAGACATCGTCGAGCAGATCGTGGGCGAGATCCAGGACGAGCACGATCGCGCGTCCGCGTCCGTGGAGCGCCTCCCCGACGGCAGCTACTGGGTGGCCGCGCGCGCGCACATCGACGAGGTCAACGAGACGCTCGACTGGTCGCTGCCCAAGCAGGACTACGAGACGATCGCCGGCCTCGTCCTCGCCACCCTCCACCGCATTCCGCGCACGGGCGAGGAGTTCCAGATCCCCGGGTACACGATCACGGTGCTCCAGGCCGACGGTCGCCGCGTGGTGGCCGTGAAGATCGCGCCCACTCGTCCCTCCGCACCCCTCCTCGCCTCGTAGCAAGCCGAGCTGTCGCCGTTGGCGATGGCGCAAAGGAGACCGCAGATGGCTGGTTCCATGGTGAAGATTCCGACCAACGGCACGACGACCGATGGGTATCTCGCCACCCCCGCCGCCGGCAAGGGCCCCGGCGTGATCGTGATCCAGGAATGGTGGGGACTGGTCGGGCACATCAAGAACGTGTGCGATCGCTTCGCGGCCGAGGGCTTCAGCGCCCTCGCCCCCGATCTCTATCACGGCCAGACCGCCTCCGAGCCCGACGGCGCCGGCAAGCTGTTCATGGCGCTGAACATCGCCCAGGCCGAAAAAGACCTGCGCGGGGCCGCGAAGTTCCTCGGCGGGCACTCCTCGACGGCGAAGATCGGCGCCGTGGGCTTCTGCATGGGCGGCCAGCTCGCGCTGTTCGCGGGAACGCTGAACCCATCGGTGGGAGCGGTGGTCGACTTCTACGGGATCCATCCCAACGTGAAGCCGGACTACACGAAGCTCTCCGGTCCCGTGCTCGGTCTCTTCGCGGAGAAGGACCAGTTCGTGACTCCGCAAACGGCGCGCGAGGTGGACGCGGCGATCAAGAAGGCGGGGAAGACGTCGGAGATCTACATCTACCCGAACGTGGATCACGCTTTCTTCAACGACGAGCGGCCCGACGCCTACGACAAGGCGGCCGCCCAGGACGCGTGGCGACGCACGCTCGCCTTCTTCCGCCAGCACCTCAAGTAAACGGCGCGCGCCGTAAGAGGCGTGCGCGGCGTCAGGCGGAGGCGGCGGCCGCCTTCGGCTTCTTCTTCCGCTTGGCGCCCGCCGCCGGCGCTTCGCCGCGCGGCGCCTTTTCCTTCTTGTCGCCCTTGGTCTTGCCCTTGTCGGTGGGCGTCTCCACGCGGTCCACGAGCTCGAGGAGGACCATGGGAGCGGCGTCGCCGCGGCGGACGCCGGTCTTGATGACGCGCGTGTAGCCGCCGTTCCGGTCCGCGAAGCGGGCGGCGATGGTGTCGAAGAGCCGGCCCACCACTTCGGTGTCGGGCACCATCGACAGCACTTGCCGCCGCGCGTGCAGGTTCTCTCGCTTGGCGAGCGTGATGAGGTGCTCGGCGAGACCGCGCACGGCCTTCGCTTTCGCCTCCGTGGTCGCGATGCGCTCGTGACGGAAGAAGGCGACGAGGAGGTTGCGGAACAGCGCCCACCGATGCTGGGTGAGGCGACCGAGCTTGAAACCGTCCTTGCGATGCCTCACCGGGGGGTCGCTCCCCGCCCGAGGGCACCCAGCAAGTTGGGATCGATCCGCATGCCGAGAGAGAGGCCGAGGGAGGCGAGGGCGGCCTTGATCTCGTCGATGGATTTCTCGCCGAGGTTCTTCACGTGCTCGAGATCGGCCTCCGTCTTCTGCACGAGATCGGCGACGACGTGGAGCTCGGCGTTCTTGAGGGCGTTCACGGCGCGCGCGGGCAGGGGCAGCTCCTCCAGCGTCTTGCCGAGGGCCTCGCGCAGGAACTCCTCGCCGGAAGCGCCCTCGGCGTCGCTGTCCTCGTCGCTCACGCCCGCTCGCAACGGGCTGAAATGATCCTTGAGGTACATCGAGGACCGCGTGAGCGCGTCGTCCGGGCTCACGGAGCCGTTCGTCCAGATCTCGAGGATCAGCTTCTCGTAGTCGGTGATCTTGCCCAGGCGCGACATCTCCACGTTGTAGGACACGCGCGTGATGGGCGAGTAGGCGGCGTCGAGCGGGAGGGCACCCGCGGGCACCGCCGCCGTTTTCCGATCCACCGCCTCGTAGCCGCGCCCGATCCCGATGCCCAGCTCCATCACCACCTGCGTGGCGGACTCGATGGTGAAGAGGTGGATCTCGGGGTTCACGATCTCCACGTCCACCTCGGGCACGTCAGCGCCCGTCACCGCGCGCGGACCCGTAACCTCGATCTTGAGCGTGCGCGGCTCGCCGGACGGGACCTGGATGGCGAGCTTCTTCAGATTGAGGAGGACGTCGGGGATGTTCTCGGTCACGCCCGGGATCTTCGCGTCCGCGCTCTTGACGCCCTCGATGCGCACCCACGAAACGGCGGCGCCGGGCACGATGGCGAGGAGCGTGCGTCGGAGGGCGTTCCCCACCGTGAGGGCGTAGCCCTTCTCGAACGGCTCCGCCACCAGGCGGCCGTAGCGATCGCTCAGGATCTCCCACTCCACCTTCTTCGGCCTCTGGAACGGAATACGTGGCATATCTGCGTGCGCTCGCTTCCCTTACTTGCTGTAGAGCTCGACGATGAGTTGCTCCGCCACCGGAATCTGGATGTCCTCGCGCAGGGGCAGGCTCCGCACCACGCCCCGCTTCTCGTTGGGATCGACCTCCAGCCATTGCGGTACCTGACCGCGGCCGGCATTGAGGTTGTCGTCGACCCGCGCCTGCAGCTTGGACGTGGCCCGCAGCTGCACGGCGTCGCCCACCTCGAGCAGGTACGACGGCACCGAGACCTTGCGGCCGTTCACCTGGAAGTGGCCATGGGCCACCATCTGCCGGCTCTCCCGGCGAGAGGCGGCGAAGCCGAGGCGGTGCACGACGTTGTCGATGCGAAGCTCGAGGAGCTTGAGGAGATTTTCGCCCGTCACGCCCTTCTCGCGCTCCGCCCACTGGAAGTACTTGCGGAACTGGGACTCGAGCACGCCGTAGATCCGCTTGGCCTTCTGCTTCTCGCGGAGCTGCACGCCGAAGGGCGTGAGCTTGCCGCGGTTCAGGCCGTGTTGCCCGGGCGGATAGTTCCGGCGCTCGATCGCGCACTTGTCGGTGAAGCAGCGGGCGCCCTTCAGGAAGAGCTTCATGCCCTCGCGGCGGCACAGCCGGCACTTCGCGTCGCGGTAGCGCGCCATCCCCGCCCCCTACACCCGCCGCCGCTTCGGCGGCCGGCAGCCGTCGTGCGGAATCGGCGTCACGTCGCGGATGGCGGTCACCTCCAGCCCCACCGCCTGCAGGGAACGAATGGCCGCTTCCCGCCCCGCTCCCGGCCCTTTCACGAAGACCTCGATCTGCTTCAACCCGTACTCCATCGCCTTGCGGGCGGCGATCTCGGCCGCCGTCTGGGCCGCGAAGGGCGTGCTCTTGCGCGATCCTTTGAAGCCGGCGCTGCCGGCGCTGGACCACGCCACCACGTTCCCCATCTTGTCGGTGAGCGTCACGATGGTGTTGTTGAAGGTCGCCTGCACGTGCGCGACGCCCGTACGGACCTCGCGCCGCTCGCGCTTCTTGCCGCCCTTCTTGCGGGGTGCTGGCTTGGCTGGCTGGTCGGCCATACGTTAGGCTCCTGCCTTCTTGGGCGCGGCCGGGGCCGGCGCCGCCGCCGCCGCGGTGGGCTTCTTCTTGACCATGACGCCGCGCCGGGGCCCCTTGCGCGTGCGGGCGTTGGTGTGGGTGCGCTGGCCGCGCACGGGCAATCCGCGGCGATGCCGGATGCCGCGATAGGCGCCGATGTCCATCAGGCGCTTCACGTTCATGGAGAGCTCGCGACGCAGGTCGCCCTCCACCGTGTGCTCGCGCTCGATGATCTCGCGGATGCGCCCGACCTCGTCCTCCGACCACGCCTTCACGCGCTTGTTCGGATCGATGTTGGCCGTGCGCAGCACGCGGAGCGCGGTCGAGCGCCCGATGCCGTAAATGTACGTGATCGCGACTTCGCCACGCTTCTCGCGCGGTAGATCGACTCCCGCCACCCGTGCCATCGCTCTCTCCTGGCTAGCCCTGCCGCTGCTTGTGCCGCGGGTTCTTGCAGATGATGCGGACCACGCCCTGCCGCCGCACCGTCTTGCAGTGCTCGCATCGCGCCTTGATCGACGGTCTCACCTTCATGTCTCTTCCGTTCCTATTTCCTATTTCGAGCGCCGGCTTTGCCGGCGCCGTCCCCCGTCCTGGGGGAGGCATCGGAGGGGGCCTCGGTGGCCCCCTCCGACGAGATGCCCCCTCCGAATCACTTAAATCGGTACGTAATCCGGCCCCGCGTGAGGTCGTACGGGGACAGCTCCACCTTCACGCGGTCCCCGGGCAGGATGCGAATGAAGTTCATCCGCATCTTGCCGCTCACGTGCGCGAGCACGCGGTGGCCGTTCTCGAGCTCCACGCGGAACATCGCGTTCGGCAACGGCTCCACCACGGTGCCCTCCACCTCGATCGCATCTTCTTTCGTCATCTAGGGCGCTCCCGCCGTGCGGCCGGTGACGCTCGTCAGCACTTCGGGGGCGCCGTCCGTTACCGCCACCGTGTGCTCGAAATGGGCGGCGAGGCTCCCGTCCTTGGTAACGGCGGTCCAGCCGTCGTCGAGAACCTTCACCTCGAAGCTCCCTATCGTCACCATCGGCTCGATCGCGAGGACCATGCCCGGCCGCAATTGCGGGCCCCGCCCCGGCTCCCCGAAATTCGGGACCTGTGGCTCCTCGTGCAGCGCGCGTCCGATGCCGTGGCCGACGAAGGCGCGCACGACGCCGAAGCCGTGACGCTCCACGTGGCTCTGCACCGCATGCGAGATGTCGGACAGGCGACGCCCGGGCCGGCATTGCTCGATGGCGAGGTCGAGGCTTTCGCGGGTGACGTCGAGGAGCTTCTGGACGTTCGCCGGAACGTCGCCGACCGCGAGCGTGAACGCGCAATCGGCGTAATACCCCTCCACGATACACCCGAGATCAAGGCCGACGATGTCGCCTTCCTTCACGCGCCGGTGCGCGGATGGGATCCCGTGCACGACCTCCTCGTTGATCGAGATGCACGTGGTAGCGGGGAAGCCGCGGTAGCCCTTGAAGGCGGAGGCGGCCTGGTGGCGGCGGATGAAGTCGTCGACCTCCTCGTCGATCTCGGCCGTCGAGAGCCCGGGGCGCACGGTCTCTCGGAGCATGTCGACGACGCCCGCCAGCACGTGACCCGCCTGGCGCATGAACCCGACCTCGCGCGCGGACTTGTAGTAGATCACGCGGCGCCCGCCGCCTCCCGGATGTCGGCGCGGATGGTATCGATCGCGCCCTCGGCGGGGACCGACGTCAGCAACTCGCGGTCCCGATAGTAGTCGAGCAGCGGCGCCGTCTGCTCCGCGTACACCTGAAGCCGCGTGCGCACGGTGTCCTCGCGGTCGTCCACGCGCTGCACGAGCGGCGTGCCGTCGTTGTCGCAGACGGCGTCGCGACGCGGCGGCGCCGACACGAGGTGATACGTGGACTGGCAGACCGGGCACGAACGGCGGCCGGTGAGCCGCCGCAGCAATTCCGCTTCCGAGACGTCGAAGTAGAGCACGCGGTCGAGCTCCTGGCTCCGGTCCTTCAGCATGCGGGTGAGGGCCTCCGCCTGCGCGAGCGTGCGCGGAAAGCCATCGAGGATGAACCCGCGGGCGGCATCGGGCTGCCGCAAGCGCTCGCCTACGAGGCCCACGATGACATCGTCGGGGACGAGGGCCCCGGCGTCCATGTAGCGCTTCGCCTCCCGCCCGAGCGGCGTTCCCGCCGACACCGCCTCCCGCAGCATGTCGCCGGTGGCGACGTGCGGCACCCGCCATTCGCGCGCGAGCTCGCGCGCCTGGGTGCCCTTGCCGGCGCCGGGAGGCCCGAGGAACGCCACCCGCACCGCTTCACGTCCTCCGCGCGAAGGCACCGCTCCCCGAACGGCTCTTGGACCGCTTGAGGAATCCTTCGTAGTTGCGCATGAGGAGGTGGGACTCCATCTGGCGCACGGTGTCGAGGGCGACGCCGACCACGATCAGGAGGCTGGTGCCGCCGAAGTAGAAGGGCACGTTGAACCAGCGAATCAAGAAATCGGGAAGAACGGAGATGAGGGCGAGGAAGAGCGCGCCCGGCAGCGTGATGCGCGTGAGGGTGCGCTCGATGTATTCCGCGGTCTTCTTGCCGGGCCGGACGCCGGGGATGAATCCGCCGTACTTCTTCATGTTGTCGGCGAGGTCGATGGGGTTGAAGACGATGGCCGTGTAGAAATACGTGAAGAAGACGATCAGCCCCATGTACAGGAGCGTGTAGGTGAAGCGTCCCGGCGACAGCGCATCCGCGATCGACTGCATCCAGGGGTGGGGTACGAAGCGGGTGAGGGTGGCCGGGAACAGGATCAGCGACGACGCGAAGATGACGGGAATGACGCCCGCCGTGTTGATACGGAGCGGAATGTGCGTGGACTGGCCGCCGTACACGCGGCGCCCCACCACGCGCTTGGCGTACTGGACGGGGATCTTGCGTTGGCCCTCTTGCATCAGCACGACCGCCGCCGTCACCGCGACCATGAGAAGGCCGATGACGACCACGACGAAGAGCTTGAGCTCGCCCGTCGTCATCAGGGTATAGGAGGCGATGATCGCGGACGGGAGGCGGACGACGATGCCGGCGAAGATGATCAACGAGATTCCGTTCCCGATGCCCTTCTCGGATATCTGCTCGCCGATCCACATGATGAGCGCGGTGCCCGCCGTGAGCGTGAGCATGGTCAGCAGACGGAAGCCCCAGCCCGGGGTGGGCACGATGGAGATTCCGGTCGGGCTCCGCATCCCCTCCAGCCCGTACGCGATACCCAGCGACTGCACGACGGAGAGGACGACAGTGCCGTAACGCGTGTACTGGGTGATCTTTTTGCGGCCCGCCTCCCCTTCCTTGGCGATCCGTTCCAGGGACGGGATCACCACCGTGAGGAGCTGCAGGATGATCGAGGCGGAGATGTACGGCATGATCCCGAGGGCGAAGATCGACAGCCGGCGCAGGTTTCCGCCTGAGAAGAGGTCGACCATGCCGAGGAGCGTGCCCTGCACCTGATCGAAGAACTGCGAGAGGGCATGGCCATCGATCCCCGGCGTGGGAACGTGGGCGCCGATCCGGTAGGCGATGAGGAGCACCGCCGTCATGATGATGCGGCGCTTCAGCTCCGGGATCTTGAAGACGTTCTGGAACGAGTAGATGCTCTCGATCACGAGCCCGACGCCCTCGCCCCGAGCACTTCCACCCGACCTCCCTTCGCCTCGATCTTGGCGCGCGCCGATTCGCTCACGGCGTGGACCTTCACGGTGAGGGCATGGGCGACGTCACCGTCGCCGAGGATCTTCACCCGCTCGCGATCGCTGCGCTTGATGAGACGCGCCTCCACCAGCTTTTCCGGATCGACCACGGTGTCGGCGGCGAAGGCGGCAAGCGATTTCAGATTGACGATCGCCCAGTCTTCGTTGCCGCCGTACGGCAGGAACCCGCGCTTGGGCAGGCGCCGGTAGAGCGGCATCTGCCCGCCCTCGAAGCCACCGGTCTTGCCGCCTCCCGACCGCGCCTTGTGCCCCTTGTGGCCCTTGGTGGACGTCTTGCCGTGCCCGGACGCCGGGCCCCGGCCCACGCGCTTGCGCTTCTTCGTGGCGCCGGGCGCCGGGCGCAAGTCATCGAGTTTCATCAGTGACCTCCAGCACGTGGGGGACCTTCGCGATCATCCCGCGGATGGTCTCGGTGTCGGCGTGGGTCACGCGCTGATTGATACGCCGGAGGCCGAGCGCCTTCACCGTCGCCTCCTGCTTGGGGCTGAGGCCGATGATGCTCCGCGTGAGCCTAATTTGCAGCTTCTGACCTGGCACTCGCGACCTCCTGCGTCCCGTCACCGTCACCCGGCCGCCGACGCGCCGTCTGGAGATCCTGAAGCCGCTTGATTCTCCGAAGGGCGTCGATGGTGGCCTTCAGCACGTTGTGGGGATTGTTGGAGCCGAGCGTCTTGGTGAGGATGTCCTGCACGCCCGCCGCTTCCAGCACGGGACGGACGGCACCACCCGCAATGACGCCTGTCCCCGGCACGGCCGGCTTCAGGAAGACCCGGCCCGCTCCGAAGTGACCGGTGATCTCGCACGGGATGGTCGTCTCCTTCAGCGGGACGAAGATCAGGTCCTTCTTGGCGTGCTCCACCGCCTTGCGGATGGCCTCCGGCACCTCGTGGGCCTTGCCGAGACCGACGCCCACATGCCCACGCCCGTCACCCACGACCACCAGCGCCGTGAACGAGAAGCGACGGCCACCCTTGACGACCTTGGCCACCCGGTTGATGGACACCACCCGGTCATTCAGCTCGAGAACGCTCGGATCGATCTTAGCTTCCGCCACTCACCGTCTCCCCACGCTACTCTCCTGTCCCCTCATTTTCCCGATTCGTCCTTCATCCAACCCGTACGTCGCAAACCCGGCCACTCGTCGCCACCGTCGACCGCCGAGGCCCCTCCGACTAAAACTGCAATCCACCCTTGCGCGCGGCATCGGCGAGCGCCTTCACGCGGCCGTGGTACTTGTACCCGCCCCGGTCGAACACGACGCGCTCGATACCGTGCCCCTTCGCCTTCTGGGCGAGGAGCTCTCCTACCACCGCCGCCCCCGCCACGTTCCCGCCCGAGTTCTGCCGCCCGCGGAAATCCTGGCTCCGGCTGTCGACGGCCACGAGCGTGCGTCCCGCATCGTCGTCGACGAGCTGCGCGTAGATATGGTTGAGGCTCCGGAACACGGCTAGCCGCGGCCGCGTGGCGGAGCCGCGCACGTAGCGCCGCAGGCGGTGATGGCGCTTGTCGCGCGGCGCGCGCCGGTCCTTGGTGATCATTTCGCGCCCGCCTTCTTGCCGACCTTTCTGCGAATCACCTCATCCGCGTACTTGATACCCTTTCCCTTGTACGGGTCCGGCTTGCGGAGTTCGCGCAGCTTCGCCGCCGTCTCCCCCAGGAGCGCCTTGTCGGGCCCGCGCAGGGTGATGGCGGTCTGCTTGTCGATCTCGGCGGTGATGGTGTCCGGAAGCGGGAAGATCACGGGGTGCGAATAGCCGAGCGCGAGCTGGATGTTCCGGCCCTGGAGCTGCGCGCGATACCCGATACCCACGATCTCGAGCTTGCGCTCGAACCCGTCCTTCACGCCCGAGACCATGTTCGCCATCAGCGACCGCGTGAGCCCGTGAAGGGCGCGCAGCTGCCGCGCGTCGCCGGCGCGGGCGATGACGACGTGGCCGTTCTCCACGGCCACCGACAGCCCCTCCGGCACGGGCTGGCTGAGCTTGCCCTTCGGTCCTTCCGCCCGCACCAGGTCCTTCTCGACCTGGACCTTGACGCCCTGCGGAATGACGATCGGTTTCTTGCCGATGCGTGACATGGTCGTCCTCTACCACACGTAGGCGAGGACTTCCCCGCCCACCTTTTGCTTGCGCGCCACGCGGTCGGTGAACACGCCGCGCGAGGTGGAGAGGAGCGCCACGCCCATGCCGCCCAGGATGGACGGGATACGATCGTGCGCCACGTACACGCGCCGCCCCGGGGTGGAGACGCGGACGAGGCCGGAGATGACCTTCTCGTTGCCGGCCCCGTATTTCAAATACACGCGCAGCGTCCCCTGCTTGTTGTCGTCGAGGACGCGGTAGTTCTTGATGAACCCCTCCTCCTTGAGGAGCTCGGCGATGCGGACCTTCAGCCGCGAGGCCGGGATGTCCACCTTCTCGTGCTCGGCCCGGCTCGCGTTCCGGATGCGCGTAAGCAAGTCGGCGACGGGATCGCTTCGCATGGCGCTTACCAGCTCGCCTTCACGATGCCCGGCACCTCGCCCTTGAGGGCGAGCTCCCGGAAGCAGAGGCGGCAGAGCTCGAACTTGCGGAGGTAGCCGCGCGGCCGGCCGCACAGCTTGCAGCGGCGATACGCGCGCGTCTTGAACTTGGGCGTCCGCTGCGATTTCACGATGAGCGATGTCTTCGCCATGACGGTCCCTACTCCCTGAACGGCATGCCGAGATGGCCGAGGAGCGCGCGCGCTTCCTCGTCCGTCCGCGCGGTGGTCACGATGACGATGTCCATGCCCCGGATCTTGTCGATCTTGTCGTAGACGATCTCCGGGAAAATCAACTGCTCCCGGAGGCCGAGCGCGTAGTTGCCGCGGCCGTCGAAGCCCTTGGGAGGCACGCCCTTGAAGTCGCGCACGCGGGGGAGGGCGATGTTGACGAGGCGATCGAGGAACTCGTACATCCGCGCCGCCCGCAGCGTGACCTTGGCCCCGATAGGGACCCCCTCCCGCAGCTTGAAGTTCGCGATCGACTTCTTGGCGCGCGTCACGATCGGCTTCTGGCCCGCGATGGCCTGCAAATCGGTGGTGGCGAAATCGAGCACCTTCGCGTTGTCGCGCCCCTCGCCCACGCCCATGTTGATCACGATCTTCTCGAGCCGCGGCACCTGCCAGGGATTGCTGTAGCCACGCTCCTTCATGAGAGCGGCCACCACCGTCTGCCGGTACCGATCCCGCAGGCGCGGCGCGACCGCGCCCGTGCCCTTCGGTCGTCCCTTGGCGGTGGGGGCGGCGGGCGTCCCCTTGTCGCCCTTGCGGGGGGCGCCCTTCCCTGTCGGCGGCGGCGTCTTCGGTTTGGCCGCCTTGGCGGCGGGAGCGGCGTCGGCCTTGGCCATGGCTTATCCCTTGTCCACGGGCTCGCCACACCGCTTGCACGTGCGGAGCTTGCGCCCGTTCGCGAGAATCTTGATCCCGGTGCGCGACGGCTTGTTGCAGCGCGAGCAGACGAGGAGGACGTTGGAGAGCGCGAAGGCGCCCTCGCGCTCGATGATGCCGCCTTGCCGCAGCTTCTGGGTCGGGCGCTGGTGCTTCTTGATCATGTTGACGTGTTCGACGAGGACACGGCCCGCCTCCGGTATCACGCGCAGCACCTTGCCGCGCTTGCCGCGCTCGCGGCCCGCGATCACTCCCACCGTGTCCCCCCGGCGAACGTGTGCCTCTGCCATCAGATGACCTCGGGCGCGAGTGAGATGATCTTGGTGAACTGCCGCTCCCGGAGCTCGCGCGCCACGGGCCCAAAGATGCGCGTTCCCACCGGATTCTCGTCCGGTTTGATGAGGACGACCGCGTTGCGGTCGAAGCGGATGTACGAGCCGTCCTTGCGCCGCACTTCCTTCACCGTACGCACCACCACCGCCCGCGCCACCTCGCCCTTCTTGACGGTGCCGTCGGGAGCCGCCTCCTTGATGGCCACGATGACGGTGTCTCCGAGAGAGGCATAGCGCTTGTTGGCGCCGCCCATGACCCGGATGCACTGCACCTTCTTGGCGCCGGAGTTGTCGGCCACGTCGAGCATGGAGCGCGGCTGGATCATCGCCTAGGACACGCGGTTCAGGATCGACCGGATCCGCCACCGCTTCTCCTTCGAGATCGGTCGCGTCTCCTCGATGAGGACGCGGTCGCCTACGCGGCTCTCGTTGCGCTCGTCGTGGGCCTTGAGCTTCTTGGACTGCGTCACCACGCGCTGGTACTGCGGATGGCGGAAGACGCGATCGATCTTCACCACGCGGGTCTTCGCCATGGCGTCGCTGACCACCACGCCTTCCCGAGTCTTGCGGTCGCCGATGGGGCTCATGTCATCCCTTCTTCGTGCGCTCGCGCAGCACCGTCTGCGCCCGCGCCAGATCCTTGCGGGCCTGGCTCACCCGCGCCGGGTTCTTGGCCACGCCCATCGACAGCTGAAACCGCAGATTGAAGACCTCTTCCGCCAGCTCCGACACCTTCTGTCGGATCTCGTCGTCGGAGAGGTCACGCCACTTGGCCGCTTTCATGCGCCCCTCTCCCGTCCTAGAGCGCGCGCTCGCGCATCACGAACTTGGTCGCGATCCCGATCTTCTGCGCGGCCGTGCGGAACGCCTCGCGGGCGTCGTTCTCGGGGACGCCCTGCATCTCGTAGAGGATGCGCCCCGGCTTCACCACCGCCACCCACTCCTCGGGGTTGCCCTTGCCCTTGCCCATGCGCGTTTCCGCCGGCTTCTTCGTCACCGGCTTGTCGGGAAAGATGCGGATCCACACCTTGCCGCCGCGCTTCAGGCTGCGCGTGAGGGCCACCCGCGCCGCCTCGATCTGGCGATTGGTCACCCACCCCGGCTCCAGCGCCTTCAGACCATACTCGCCGAACGACAGGGTGGAGCCGCGCTGGGCCTTGCCCTTCATGCGCCCGCGCTGGGCCTTCCGGTACTTCACGCGCTTCGGCATCAGCATGACGGAGTCGCCTCAGGCCTCGCCGGGCGCCGCGCGCAGGACCTCGCCCTTGAAGATCCACACCTTCACGCCGATGGTCCCGTACGTGGTGTGGGCGGTGGCGAGGCCGTAGTCGATGTCGGCGCGGATGGTGTGGAGGGGCACGCGCCCGTCGCGATACCACTCGCGACGGGCGATCTCACCGCCGCCCAGCCGTCCCGCGCACGCGATCCGGATGCCATCCGCGCCCAGACGCAGGGCCGAGGTCACCGCCTTCTTCATGGCGCGACGGAAGGCCACCCGCTTCTGGAGCTGGAGGGCGACGTTCTCGGCCACGAGCTGGGCGTCGAGCTCGGGATGGATGACCTCCTCGATGTTGAGGTAGATCTCCTTCCCCGTCCGCGCCTGCAGCTCGTTCTTCAGCTTCTCCACCTCCGAGCCCTTGCGGCCAATGATGATGCCGGGGCGGGCGGTGGCGATCGTGATGCGGGCGCGATTCGCGGAGCGCTCGACGTCGATGCGCGCGATCCCGGCATGGTAGAGCTGATCCTTGATGTAGCGCCGGATCTTCACGTCCTCGTGGAGTAGGCTCGCGTAGTTCTTGGTGGCGAACCACCGCGAGCTCCACGTCCGGGTGGAGCCGAGGCGGAAGCCGATCGGATGTGTCTTCTGGCCCATCGCTACTTTTTCTCCTTCGGCTTCTTGGCGGCGGGTTTCTTCGCGCCCTTGCCGGCGGCCGCCCGCGCTCGTTTCGGACGGGTCTCCGCCTTCGCCGGCGTCGTGGCGCGTGCGGGAGCGGCCGGGCGCCGCGCCGGAGGCGCCACCGGCACCGCCGCCGTCCGCGCGCCGTTCGTCTCGTCGCTGACCCCGATGGTGAGGTGGCTCGTCTTGTGGCGGATGAAGAAGGCCCGGCCCATCGCGCGCGGCTGCACGCGCTTCATCGAGGGGCCCCCGTCGGCGACGGCGTGCACGATGCGGAGATCGTCGAGGTTGCGAACCTGATGATTGTGCTCCGCGTTGGCCACCGCCGACCGCACCACCTTCTCGATGAGACGTGCCGCCGCCCGCGGGGTGTACTGGAGGGTGGCGAGCGCCTCCCCCACCGGCTTGCCGCGGATCTGATCGAGCACGACGCGCGCCTTGCGCGCCGACACCCGCACGAACCGCGCGCGCGCTATCGTCCGCATGCGCTACGCCTTCCCGGTGGGCGACGCCGACGCCTTCTCGGCGGTGCCGTGGGCCTTGAAGGTGCGCGTGAGCGCGAACTCACCGAGCCGGTGGCCGACCATGTTCTCGGTGACGTAGACCGGGATGAACTTCTTTCCGTTGTGAACGGCGAGTGTGTGGCCGACGAACTCGGGGGCGATGGTGGAGCGCCGCGACCACGTCTTGAGGACTTTCTTCTGGCGGGTCCGGTTCAGCTCGTCCACGCGCTCCAGCAACCGCTCGTCGATGAACGGTCCCTTCTTCAGCGAACGACCCATGGCCTGCTCCTACCTCGTCCGGCGCGTGACGATGCTACGGTCCGACGGCCGCGCACCCCGGCGCGTCTTGTAGCCCTTGGTGGGCTTGCCCCACGGCGTCATCGGATGGTTGCCCTTGCCCTTGCCCTCGCCGCCGCCCATCGGGTGGTCGACGGGGTTCATGACGGTGCCGCGCACGGTGGGCCGGAAGCCCTTCCAGCGCACGCGCCCCGCCTTGCCCACCGACACGTTCTCGTGGTCGAGATTGCCGACCTGGCCCACCGTCGCCATGCACTCGAGCTGGATCGTCCGCACCTCGCCGGAGGGCAGCTTCAGCGTCGCGAGATCGCCTTCCTTGGCGAGGAGCTGCGCCTGCGCGCCCGCGCTCCGGCAGATCTGCGCTCCGCGCCCGGGCTGGAGCTCGAGATTGTGGACGAGGGTGCCAAGCGGAATGTTGCGCAACGGGAGCGCGTTGCCGGGCAGGATGTCGGCCTGCGGCCCCGACATCACAGTGTCACCCACCTTGAGCCCGTGCGGCGCGATGATGTAGCGCTTCTCGCCGTCGCGGTAGAAGAGCAACGCGAGCCGCCCGGAGCGGTTCGGATCGTACTCGATGGCGGCCACCCGCGCCGGGATCCCGTGCTTGTCGCGCCGGAAATCGACCTGGCGCAGCATGCGCTTGGCGCCACCGCCCCGGTGCCGCACGGTGATGCGGCCGTACGCGTTCCGCCCGTTCGTGCGGCGCTTGGGCAGGAGAAGGCTCTTCTCCGGCTCCTTCTTCGTGATGTCCTCACTGGTGACGTACGTGAGGTAGCGGCGCGCGGGCGAGGTGGGCTTCAGGATGCGGATACCCATGACTTACGCGCCCTCCACGAGCTCGATCTTGTGTCCGGCCGCGAGGGTGACGATCGCCTTCTTCCAGCTCGGCCGCCGGCCCTGATGCCGTCCCATCCGCTTCAGCTTTCCCTCGAACGACGCCGTCCGCACGGACATGACCTTCACGTTGAAGACGCTCTCCACCGCCGACCGGATCTCGACCTTGTTGGCGTCGGGACGCACCTGGAACGCCACCGTGTTCTGCTCTTCCTTCTGCCGCATGCTCTTCTCGGTCATGAGCGGCCGGATGATGATCGCGCGCGCGTTTCGGCTCATTCCGCCAGCGCCTCCTGCCAGGCGAGCAACGCCGCCCGCTCGACCACCACGCGGCGCGCCCTCAGGAGCTGATAGACCGACACGTGCGACGGCGTCTCCACCGTGATCCACGACACGTTGCGCGCCGCGCGTGACAGCGCGGGCACGAGCGCGGAGACCACCACGAGCATCGGCGTCGACTCGCCTCCCAGCAGGGCCAGACGCTCCACGAGCGCCTTCGTCTTGCCGTCGACGTCCATGGTCTCCACCACCGCCACGTCGCCCGCCGCCACCTTGGCCGCCATCGCCGCCCGCAGCGCTTCGCGACGCATCGAGCGCGGCATGTCCTGCTCGTAGCTGCGCGGCGTGGGGCCGAACGGCTTACCGCCGCCCTTCCACTGGGTGGCCCGGATGGAGCCCTGGCGCGCGCGCCCGGTGCCCTTCTGCTTCCACGGCTTCTTGCCGCCTCCGGACACTTCGCTGCGGCCCTTGGTGTCGTGGGTCCCCGCCCGACGGTCGGCGAGCTCGCGCGTGATCGCCTGATGAAGCAGCGGCACGCGGACCTCGACGCCGAAGACGTCCGGTCGCAGCTCGACTGTCCCCGCCTGCTTCCCCTTCGCATCCAGCACGTTCACGCTCGGCATGCTGACCTACTTCTTGTCCGCGACTTTCTGCTGCTGCGCCTTGGTCGTCTTCACGCTCTTCCGGATCATCACGAGCGTCCCATTCGCACCCGGCACCGCGCCGCGCACGAGCACGAGGTTCTGCTCCGGCATCACCCGGGCCACGCTCACGTTCAGCACGGTGCGCTGCTGCCCGCCCATGCGACCCGGCAAACGGTGCCCCGGCCACACGCGCGACGGGTCGGACGACGCGCCGATGGAGCCCGGCGCACGGTGAAACATGGAGCCGTGCGTGGCTTCCCCGCCGAGCCAGCCGTGGCGCTTCACGCCGCCCTGGAAGCCCTTGCCCTTGGTGACACCGACCACGTCCACGAGCTCTCCGGGGCTGAACATGGCGACGGTGAGCGTCTGCCCGACCTCGAAGCCCTCGAGCTTCTCCGTCTTCTCGAGGCGGATCTCGCGCAGCACGCGCATGGGACTCACGTTCGCCTTCTTGAAATGTCCGGCCGCCGGCTTCGACACGTTCTTCTTCTTGGCCCCGAAGCCGAGCTGGAGGGCGTCGTACCCGTGCGTGGCCTGGCTGCGGATCCCGACCACCGTGCACGGCCCCGCCTCGATCACGGTCACCGGCACATGGCTCCCGTCATCGCCGAACACCTGCGTCATCCCCACCTTCCGCCCGATCAACCCTTCTTTCCTTGCCATACGCTATCGGGCCTCGTGCGCCGGACGCGCGTCCGATTTGAGCGTGATCTCGCTGAATCGGCTTCGGAGGCCGATGAAAGACGCCAGCGTAGTAGGTGCCAAGCGCATCATGTTCATGCGCCTGCTCACAACTTGATCTCGACGTCGACGCCGGCGGGCAGATCGAGCTTCATGAGCGCATCCACCGTCTGCGGCGTGGGATCCACGATGTCGAGCAGCCGCTTGTGCGTGCGCATCTCGAATTGCTCGCGCGCCGTCTTGTCGACGTGGGGCGAGCGCAGCACCGTCCACCGGTTGATGATCGTGGGCAGCAGGACGGGCCCCGAGATGCGGGCCCCGGTGCGACGCACGGTCTCGACGATCTCCTTGACGGAGCGATCGAGCAGATGGTGGTCGTACGCTTTGAGGCGGATCCGGATCTTCTGATCGGCGGCGAGGGTCGCCATGGGCTACTCCACGACCTCCGTGACCACGCCCGCGCCCACCGTCCGGCCCCCTTCCCGGATCGCGAACCGCAGCTCCTTCTCCATCGCCACCGGCACGATCAGCTCGATCGCCATCGTCACGTTGTCCCCGGGCATCACCATCTC